>JAFWII010000033.1 GCA_017533785.1 Erysipelotrichaceae bacterium
CCGCTGCCATCAGGAATTCGAATGGCCGGATACATACTGCACGGAAGGTATCAAAGAACTTGAACTGTTCTATGACCGCTACCTGAAGGGACTGCACAACGGCTGGGAAATGACTCCGCGTGTCCGTATCGAAGTCATGGATGCCTACAACTTCCCGATCCAGACGAACCGTCCGGAGACATCCTTCCCGCTCGAAAGAACCGTTTACAAAAAGCTCTTCCTTGATGCGAAAGATCTCTCCATGTCCTTCGATGAAAAGACCGAAGAGGCGAAGACTTCCTATGACGGCAATACCGGACAGGTCGAATTCGACTATCAGTTCCAGGAAGATACGGAACTGACCGGCTACCTCAAACTGCGTCTGTGGGTCGAAGCGGAAGGTCATGACGACATGGATCTCTTCATCGCAGTCAAGAAAGCCGACAAGGACGGCAATGAAGTCCCAGTCTATATCCTCGGCGAGAATGCCCATCCGGGTGCCTGGGGCAAGATGCGTGTCTCTCACCGCAAGCTCGATGAGAAACAGTCCACGGAATTCCAGCCGATCCAGTCTCACGACGAGATCCAGAAGCTTTCACCTGGCGAGATCGTTCCGGTCGATATCGAGATCAATCCGCACAGCCGTTTCTGGCATAAGGGAGAAAAGATCCGTGTTCAGATCGCCGGACGCTACGTTCGTAACGAATGGTTTGAACCGCTCTCCTGGGAAACGGACAACAAGGGCAATCATGTGATCTACACTGGCGGTAAGTATGATTCCTATCTGCTTATCCCGGTCATCCCGCCGAAGTATCAGGTCGGCGACTACATCGTCCGTTAAAACAAGTCCGGGGAAGCCGGAAGGCTTCCCCGCTTTCCCTTTGAGGTGCATATGTCCACAAAACAAAAGAGTTTCCTGAGTGTAGCCTTCATTCTGGTCACGCTGTCAATGCTGTGCCAGAACGTAGCTACCCAGATGATGAATACCACCTTATCGCCTTTTGCTTCCTACATGTGGAACTCCAAGACGATGGGCGGTCTGCTGACTTCCTTCTTCAATATCGGTTCGATCGTGATGGCCTTCTTTTCCGGACCGCTGGTCGAAAAGATCGGCAAGAAGGCCAGCATTATCCTCTTCAGCCTTTTATACGGCGTTTCGACTCTCTTATTCGTCTTCATGCCGACGGAATCCGCTTCTCTGGCAGCCAGAGTCCTCCAGGGTGTCGCGAAGGGCGTCATCATGGTCGCCTGTGCTTCTGTCGTAGCGGACGTTACCCCGGATGAACAGATGAATCAGGGCATGGGCATCTTCGGTCTGGGTGCGACCCTGGCGATGGCGTTCGGCCCGATGCTCGGTCTGAACCTGATAGGGCCGGACAACAATTATTCCCGCATGTTCATCGGCTGCGCTATCATCGTTTCTTTCGGTGCTGCATTCGCGCTCGGGATCAATTACAAACCGAAGCAGAGAGAACAGAAAGAAGAGACCGTGACCAGGGAGTATAAGGGGATATGGAAACTGATCGAAAAGAAAGCCCTTTTGCCGGCTGTCAACTATACAATCTTCTTTGCTTCCTTTGCCTGCATCCTGGTCTTCATCACCGTCTACGCTCAGGAGATGCTGAAACTGCCGGCCACGCAGATCAGTCTCTTTTATACCGTTGCGGCAGCAACTATGTTAGTTGTCAGACTGTTCGCCGGAAAGCTGGCGGATAAATACGGCGAGCTGATCGTGATCATTCCCGGTCATCTGGCGATCATGATCGCCCTGATCGTCCTGGCGTTCTTCTGCAACAAGCCCGGCGGCGCTACCTATCCGCTGTTCCTTTTATGCGGCGGCATGTACGGGATCGGTTCAGCCTGCTGCCAGCCGGCGATGAACTCGATCGCCGTCGTCGACTCTCCCGCGGACAGAAGCAGTATCGCGAACGCGACCTTCTACTTCATGATGGACTTCGGTATTCTCTTTTCATCCTCGGTATTCGGCGGTGTCATCGACCGCGCAGTCGATCTGGCGACCGGCTACCGGGTCACATATCTCGCTTCTTTCGGTATCTGCATTCTGTCATTGCTGATGGCGGTATTCTTACTAAACCGGAAAGCAAGATCGAAGAGAGCAATGAAACAGTAAACAGACATCATCGATCCCCTTTCTATGGGCACCTGATAAGGTGCCCGATTTTTTTGCCACCGCGAATGCTGTTTTACTGTAGTGCAGAAGAATTGCTGTCACTTCATTACGCTGCCAGAAAAATAAAAGATGAAGCGTATTTCCTGCTGTCTCAAGGGATCAAGACGGCGGGCTTCTTCTTCATCTGTTTCTCTGATATAGATCTCTGCTCAATGAACCGGTTTGTTTCGGTTAGGCGGTCTATCTGCCGAAGCCGGCATTTTGGCTTCCTGTTCAGATCTTATCGGGATTATAGGTGATCGTCGTTCCTTCCGGCAGAGAGTGAGTCAGCCAGACGCTGCCGCCGATCGTGCAGTGATCGCCGACTACGGTATTGCCGCCCAGGATCGTGGCGTTGGCGTAGATGACGACATGGTTGCCGATGTCCGGATGACGTTTTCCGCCTTTGACGGGATTTCCGTTTTCGTCGAGCTCAAAGCTCTTGGCGCCGATCGTCACGCCCTGATAGAGCTTGACATGGTGGCCGAGGGTCGCGGTCTCGCCGATGACGATACCGGTCCCGTGGTCAATGCAGAAGGCTTCTCCGATCGTAGCGCCGGGATGGATATCGATGCCGGTGCGGCTGTGCGCATACTCGGTCAGGATACGCGGGATCATCGGCACGCCTTCCAGCCACAGCTGGTGGGCGATACGGTAAATGGTGATCGTTCGGAATCCGGGGTAAGTGATCAGGACTTCCGCCTGGTCGACGGCAGCCGGGTCGCCTTCGTAGATCGCTTTCAGGTCTTTCAGCAGGATACGCTTGATGCCGGGCAAGGCCTGGATGAATTCCTTTACATACATCTCTTCGCTCTGCTGCATCGCGATCCCGGCAAAGCGGAAGGCTTTGCCGATCTCGGCTCCCAGTTCGTCGCAGATATAGGCCAGGCACTCTTCCTGGCTCTTTCCTTCAAAAAGATAATACCCAGCCCACAACATGGACATGCAGGCTTTCAGGATGCGGATGTCCTTGGAACGGCTCGGCGCGTCCTCCAGTCTGCGGAAGGAGGCATCATCCATTTTGTTCAGTTCTTCAAGAATGTTCATACTTCAAGTTTAGAAGAAAAGCAGGAAGGTCTCAAGAAGTATGCATGAAAAAAGACCGCTATGCGGTCTGGCTGTCGATCCGGATGCGGATGACGGTGATATAGGCAAATGTCAATACCAGCGGCAGCAGGGCGAAGAGAACAGCAGCATTGCCGAACATTCCCGACAGGAAGGTCTCGGTGAAACCGCCCACAATGAACAGTGATACCAGCGCATAATAGAACAAGCCGCTGCGAAGTTCTTTTCTGTTCTTTTCAATGATCCCGCGGCAGAGGGCTCCGGCCGCCTTGCAGAGATTGCCGGTCGACAGTGTGGTCGAAACAGCCTGGCCAGCAAACTTGGCGAAGGTCTCAGTCTGCATGGCACAGACAAAGGGGATCAGACTGTTGGTCACCATATCGGCAGCTTCGGTATAAGGAAGCAGGGAAACGATGAAGATCGTGATCATTTCCATGACCAGCACACCGCGGTGGCGGATCTTCAGCCCGTGGGCGTCACTGAACTCGCCCAGAAGGACTGCAACGATCGAACCGAAGATAAAGGACAGGATCGGGATGAGCAGCAGCAGGCAGTCTTCTGTTTTCCCCTGAGCAAGATAGATCCCCAGCTTGACCGTGTTGCCGGTCTGGGCATTGGCGAAGACGCCGCCTCTGTGTACATAGGTATAGGCATCCAGCATTCCACCGGCAAAAGACAACAGACCGGCAGAGAGTGGAGAATGGGAACCGCTTTGATTGTCCAATTCACTACCTCCTTGAAAATACAACTTTGAAAGTATAGAAAAAGAAGAAGGAAAACTCAAGCGTTTCCCTTATACATTCGCATATAGATAAAATGTTATGAAATATGTAAAGAGAATAACAACTAAATTATAAAGAAAAGGGACCTTACAGTCCCAGTCCGAGCATGTCGGAAAGATTGGAATGCTGGACCGCTTTGACAAGACGGTCCTCTTTTTGCAGGTGTCCGATCAAAAGCGGGCTTCTCGGATCGTGTAAAGCGGCATTGTGCCGGACTGTCTCCTGATCATAATTCGCGTAGCAGTAGCGGCAGCCGTGCAGACAGGTGTTGTAAGCGCCGATGTCGTTCCCGATCAGGCAGCTGCAGTTTTCCCTGAGCTTTGTTTTGGGAAGACCGTCAAGGGTGATCGAAAGCGCATGCTCAAGCACTGTCCGGGTCATGCAGCCGTTGGTGTCGATCCCGTACTTCTTCATGTCGCTGCCTTCGTGACAGGCATAGACCTTCATACCGTGCCCGGCAGCGATCGCCGCGATCCCCTTGCCTAAGACTGCGCGCTCTTCTTCTGTTACTTCCCGAGCTTCAGGGAAGTTGCGTTTTGTTTTGGCATATAAGTCAATAAAGCTGATGACGACGCTCTCGGTATAACCCTGCAGAGCTTCGCACATCTTTTCAAAACAATTGAGATGCCTTTCAGGAGTGTAGCATTCATTGATCAGGATCGGGTCGTAGCGCCAGCTGACGGCCTTTTTGCCGACGATCGTTGAAAGTTGGTGGAAACGCTCTAGGATCAGGCTCTTCTCCGGTACATTTGCCTCGATCTCTTTGCCATAAGGAGTGATCGTGACGAACCAGAACTGCCGGAAATCCCTGATCTCCTTCATCCGCTCCAGCATCGGTCCGGGATCTTTCGTGCAGAAAGCGAGCACATCGATGACTTCCGGATCAAGACGGTATTCCGTCACTCTTTGCGGATCATAAGGATTGCGGACCCAGACAAAACCCTCTTTGACACGGTTAAAAAACCATTCACTGTAGAAGGCGGGTATATCTGTTCTTTGTCCGGTATTTAAGATCATATATCCATTCTAACAAAACCTGCCGGTCCGCAGAAAAAGAAAGACCGGGCAACTTGCGCTGTCCGGTCATTATGATCGGGTACGTTATGCGGATCAGACTTCCGGAGGAGTCGTCTCTTTGGTCGCGGCGACTACGTTGTCGCGGTTGTCGATGATCTGCTGTGCCTCCGCTTTCACGCGTTCCGCTTCCGCTTTGGCCTGCTCGGCTTCCTGCTGCAGCTTGCGGGTGCGGGCTTCCTCTTCCTCGCGCTGGACGCGGAGAGCTTCTTCCTTTTCTCTTTCGTGGCGCTTGGCGACGCCGCCGGCTTTCAGGGCAAGGCTGAAGAGAACGAGCGAGATGATGATCAGCAGCACGCCGAACAGCATCTGCCGCAGAGTCACGCCGAATTTGGCGTCCGCCAGAAGATTGCTGATGTAGTTCAGGAATGAGCGGTTGGAGAAATATGCGAATACGATCAGTCCGAGTCCGCCGAGCAGACAGATCAGGCCTAACCAGTTCAGGATCTTTTTAATGACTCTCATAGCTGCTTACCTCTTTGATTATTCTTATTTTAGCATTTCCTTTTCTTTTCCGAATAAAAATCTAGCGTTTCAGCGAAAGCTTTTCCCGCGGGATGTGACAGTAGCCGCCGGGATTCTTGTCCAGGTATTTCTGGTGGTATTCCTCTGCTTTATAGAAGTTCTTCAGCGGCATCCGTTCGGTCACGATCGGTTCGCTGTACTTCTTCTGTTCTTCCGCCGTGATCTCCTCGATCAGCGGCAGGTCTGCTTCATCGGTATAGTAGATCCCGGTCCGGTAGTTGTTGCCGACGTCATGGCCCTGGCGGTCTCTGACCGTCGGTTCGATGATGTCGTAGTAGAGTTCCAGCACCTTCCGCAGGGGAAGGACTTCCGGATCGTAATCGAGCTTCAGCGTTTCGGTAAAGCCGGTCGTCTGGGTGCGCACTTCCTGATAGGTCGGGTCTTCCTTATTGCCGTTGGCATAACCGACCTCGGTGTTCAGAACACCGTCAAACTGTTCAAAGTATTTTTCGACGCCCCAGAAGCAGCCGCCTGCAAGATAGATCGTTTTCATATGCGTATTTCTGTCCACCTTCCTCTGATAAAACGTATACTGTTGAGAACGAAACGGGAAAGCTGGTCGCCGAGCACGCCTGCCCAGACCCCGTTCAGCCCGAGATGCAAAACGTCAAAACCGATCCAGGTCACGGCGGTGCGGATGATCGAGACCGAGATCAAAGCGACGAAGAGCACATAGCGTGCATCGCCGGCACCGCGCAGACAGCCGGAATAGATGATCTGGGAGACCTGGAAGATCAGGATGACGATCATCCAGGCGCAGATCGTGACGCCCATATCTATAATATGCGTTTCCCTGAAGAAAAGGGAATAGATCTGCCTGCCCCCGAAGAAGAGGACCGCCGACAGGCACAGCGAGATGAGGAAACCGATATTCTGGCAGAGACTGCCGTAGATCCTGGCTTTTTCCTTCTGTCCCTCGCCGAGCGAGCGGCCGATCAGGGCAACAGCAGTGACCTGCATGCCGTCCCCGAAGGAGAAACCGAGATTGAGCACGTTCATTCCGACCTGATGGGCGGCAAAGGGGTCCGTTCCCAGCTTCGCCGCGTAAAGAGCAGTCGTCAGGAAACCGATCCGCATGAGCAGATTCTCGAGCAGGAAATTCAGGGTCAGCCGTATCATCTGCGTAAAGCTGAACCAGGTCGGAAGGATCTTTTCCTCCAGGATATACCGGACCCGCAGATAACTGGTCTTCCGGAACAGCGAGATGACGGAAAGGATGCTGGCGATGACCGTGCCAAAGACGGTCGCACCGGCGGCGCCGATGATCCCCAGCGCCGGAAAACCGTGTTTGCCGGTGATCAGCAGGTAGTTGAATATGACATTCACGACAGACGACGTCACGTTGGTCACCATGGCGACCCGGGTATTGCCGCTGCCCCGCTGGGCAGCGTTGATGACCATCGAAAGGACATTGAAGAAGGTGCCGCCCATGATGATCTTGAAATACAGGGAGGCGGCTTCGTGGGTATCGGGATTGCTGCCGCAGAGGCGCATCATGTCTTCCGCGAAGACGACACTGATGACACTGACGAACACGCACATGACCAGCGTATATGCGAGAGCCGTCACGAAGATCTCGTTGGCTTCTCTCTGCCTGTTCTGGCCGCGCCGGCGGGCGACCAGCGCGGAGACAGCGATATTGGCGGTCAGAAAAAAAGCGATGCCGATGAATTTCGGCTGGGTGGTAAGACCGACTGCAGCGACCGCGTAGGGTCCCAGTTCCGACACCATCAGGGTATCGATCATGCCGGCCAATGAAATAAAGACGCTTTCAAGAACAGCGGGCCACGCCATCCTGAGCGTCTCTTTGATCAGGTCTTTTTTTGTTGCAGCGGCAGTGATAAACGCTCCCCCGTCAGAAGATCAGAGATCTTCCTCGAAGCGGGCCATATACTTGCGGACATCCCGCAGGACAACGACATCGCTGGGGTAGGCGAGATACGCCAGGGCTTCCGTGTACGGGAACCATTCCATCTGTTCGATGCCTTCGTCTTCGGAGCAGTCCGGTTCGCCGTCAACGACGATGCCGGCAAAATAGACGACGGTCTTGTGGGTGCCGGGTTTCGGAAGATAGGAAGAGATGCCGCGGTAATCATTTTCCAAAGCGACCGTGTAACCGGTCTCTTCCTTTGCTTCGCGCAGAGCTGTTTCTCTTTCTGTCTCGCCGGCTTCTGCATGTCCTTTCGGGAATCCCCAGTGGCCAAGGGTATGCTTGACCAGCAGGACATCGTAGTCGAAACGGTCTTCGTTCTTACGCAGGATGACTGCACCGCAGGATTTCTCTTCGATCATAAAAGCGCCCTCCCCCATATGCTGACCATTAAATTATAGCAACTGCCATTTTCGGACGCAATCTGCAAAGACCTGACTCTGTAAGACGTTTCCCTCCGGGACGTAACGAAAGCCGTACGACAGTCCGTGGTGATAAATGATAAAATCATGGTATGGATGACCGGAAGACGGCGGAAGCGATCGCCGCGAAGATCGCGGAAGCAGGCGGACGCGCCTATTATGTCGGCGGCTGTGTGCGCGACAAACTGCTAAAGCGCCCCTGCAAGGATCTGGATATCGAAGTGTACGGCATTCCGGCGGATGCGCTGGAGACGCTTTTGTCTGCCTTCGGAAACGTATTGACCGTCGGCAAGAGCTTCGGCATCTTCAAGCTGGAACACAGTTCCCTGGATATCGCGCTGCCCCGCACGGAAGAGAAGACCGGCGAGGGACACCGCGCCTTCCTGACTTCGGCAGATCCGTATCTGCCGCCGGAGACCGCCTCGTCGCGGAGAGATTTTACCGTCAACGCATTGATGGAAGATGTTCTGAGCGGAGAGATCCATGACTATCACAACGGTCTCAAAGACCTCGGGAAGGGCGTTCTGCGCCATGTGAATGACGCAAGTTTTTCCGAAGATCCACTGCGCGTCCTTCGGGCAGCCCGCTTTGCGGCGCAGCTGGGGTTTGAGGTTGCGGAGGAAACAAGGGAACTGTGCCGAAAGATCGACCTGACTTCGCTCTCCCGGGAACGGGTCGAAGGGGAGACGGAAAAAGCGCTGCTGAGCGCGGAACCGGACCGCTACTTCGAAGAACTGCGGAAGATGGAGCAGCTGAAAGATTACTATGCCGAGCTCGGAAACGGACCCTTCTTCAGCGAAAAGGCCCTGGCCCTGCGAGAAGAAGCGAAGGAGCCGGTGCTGTATATGCTTGGCATCCTCTGTTCCGGGATCGCAGGAAAACAGCGGAATACCTTCCTGCACCGTTTTCTGACGAAGAAATATGAACTGAAGGAACTGAAAAACTGGACATACGAAGACCTGCCGGATAAGACCGCGCTGTTTGAAAAACTGGATCAGCTGACATGTCCGGAAGACTATGTGCTCGTTCTCTGTGCTCTATACCCGGAGAAGGAAAAAGAATACCGGAAACTCGGGGATGAGTGGCAGATCTTCCTGCAGCAGGAACATATCACCGGGGAGGACCTGTTCAAACTGGGCTATACGCCCGGGAAGGAACTGGGCAGCCTTCTGAAAGAGATCCGCAAGAAAGAGTACACCCGCTCCAAAGAGGAGATCCTGGAGGAACTGAAGAAATGAAACGAATGGAACGATGTATCCTGACGAACATGTGTCTGGTCCGCAGGGGCGACGAGATCCTCGTGCAGCTGCGCACCAAGAAAGACTGGCCGGGCATCACTTTGCCGGGCGGTCATGCCGAAAAGGGCGAAGGTCTGAGTCAGGCGGTGATCCGGGAAGTTTACGAGGAGACTGGTCTGACGATCAGGCACCCCCGTCTGGTGGGGATCGAGGAATTCAAGACCGAGGAGGAAGACCGCTATTTCGTTTTCTTCTATGTCGCCGACGAATTCGAGGGCGAACTGAAGGATTCGACGGAAGGGAAGGTCTTCTGGATCAAACGGGCGGATCTTGAAAAATACGAGCTCTCCTATGATCTCATGGAGATCATGGAGGTGATCGAAAACGATCAGATCAGTGAGCTGCGCTATTATATGGACAACGGCGAATGGAAGTCGGTTTACGAATAATCAAGTTATTGACACTCCCCATGCCTGAAGGCAGGGGATTCTTGCTGCCTGCCGTATAAGAACGGCTGGTCTGTCCGTTTCCGTCAGACCGCAGCGCAAGGTATGGGTGTGTCATCACCCATCATAGGGCAGAACATATAGTTCCCTA
>JAFWII010000004.1 GCA_017533785.1 Erysipelotrichaceae bacterium
GAAACCGCAGTCTCAACCTCCCGAAAGTAGATGAACTACAAATGACATATGAGTAAACAATGGTTTCATCTACATTCTAATCAAAGGCTAGAAAGGATTGATACTTACGCGCAGACAAGGTACGTAATTATCATACAAGGTTCTATTATGATTTCAATCAAAAACGTCACCAAAAGCTTCACGAAAGATAAAAAGGCAGTTGATGATCTTGACCTGGAAGTTCTAGACGGTGAAATCTTCGGATTTCTTGGCCCGAATGGAGCCGGAAAAACTACTACCCTGCGACTGATTAATGGAATCCTCAGACCTGATAACGGCACTATTGAGATTGACGGGTACGATATCGAAAAAGAGGGTATCAAAGCCAAAGAACAGATTGGCTTTGTTTCTGACAATCCTGATCAGTTTTTGAATCTAAAAGGCATTGAATACTTGAATTTCATGGCTGACATCTATAGAGTTGAGGACCGTTTTGCAAAAATCGAAAGATTGACAAAACGTTTTGAGATCAATGATGTATTAAATAACGCACTTAATAGCTATTCGCACGGAATGCGACAGAAGGTTATTCTGTGCGGAGCGCTTCTACATGAACCGCATAATCTGATATTAGACGAACCAATGACCGGGCTGGATCCGAAATCTTCGTTTGATCTTAAAGAAACTATGCGCAATTATGCCGACCAGGGGAAATGCGTATTCTTTTCAACACATGTACTGGAAGTTGCTGAAAGAATATGTGACCGGGTTGGAATCATTAATAAAGGAAAACTCTATTTTGTCGGAACGATCGATGAGTTAAAAGAAACCGTTCACGAAAACAATTCCCTCGAACAGCTCTTCCTGGAGATTACCGGAAATGAACAGTAATGTATTTAGTCTAACAGCTGCACTGATAAAAAATAACCTATCGCCATTCGGCAAGAATAGAGGAAAACTTGGAATCAAGATTCTATATGTGATTCTCTTTGCGTATTTATTTGGTTTGGCTGCATATGGTTCCTATTGGCTTTTAAGCGTTCTGATCCCGTTGAAACAAGAGAAGATATTTATCGGCTTCATTCTTTCTTCAACTGTCGCTTTCGTATTCGTACAGTCGATTCTTTCCTGTGCCAGTTTCTTCTATTTTGCTAAAGAAAACGAGTTCCTGCTGCCGCTCCCGCTGAAATCGAAAGAAATACTCGCTGCCAAAACCGCAGTATCTTTGATCTATATCTATTTTACAGAGCTATTCATTGGGCTGGTTCCTCTTTTCTGTTATGGATACTTTACTTCGCAACCGCTCTATTTTTATCTGTTGGTCATTCCGGTTCTTTTAATTCTGCCGATCTTTCCAATATGCATTTCCTCATTCCTTATTATTCTTCTGTTCTCCTTAATTAATTTGACTCGATACAAATCCATCTTTCATGTGATCAGTATTCTTTTTGCGATATCTTTTTCTTTAGGGATTTCGCTGTTTGTTAACAGTGGAGATCAATCCTCTGCAATGATGGATCTTCTCAATAGAGGAGGGGACCTTCTTGAACTTTACAAAGGGTTTTTGCCAACAATATCTTTTGCAATCGATGCGCTTAAATGCTCAGATCTCATCACTTCGCTTACGAGTTTCACTGTTCTTGTGCTTATTTCTGTATTGGTTTTCGTATTGTATTTGTTTGTATCTGACAAGCTCTTTATGAAAGGTCTTCTTAATTCTCTGTACGGCACTACGACGATAGTTAAGAAGTCTGTTAATGAAAAATCGTTCAGGAGCAAAGGGATTGCTTTATCTTATATCTCTAAAGAATTCAAAAACCTTTTAAGAAACAGCGTGTATTTAACGCAGTTAATTCTGCCGGCTCTGCTGGTTCCGTTCATTATCCTTTTTGCTTTTGGATTCTCGCTTCGGAATAATGCGGATGATATCAGTATTGTTCTGCGAATCGTTGAGCGTTGGTTGTTTTCGGATGAAGCTTCTATATTCGTTGTGATGATCCTTTTCGGATTATTGTTTTTCACTTCGATGTATGTTTACATCTCAATAACTGGCATTTCAAGAGATGGCGAGGATGCATTATTCATGAAGCAGATCCCCATACCTTTTTACAAGCAACTGATTTATAAGGCAGTCCCAGATTCTCTGTTCACGTTCTTCGGATACGCTGTTATGATCGTGATCATCCTTATCTTTATCAGAGTTCCTGCAAAGTACATTCTGATGTCTATAATTGCTGGCATCTTGTATTCTTATATTCACGGTTTGCTTTTCCTGGTAATCGACTTAATGAAGCCAAAACTGCATTGGCAAAATGAATACGAAGTAGTCAAAAACAATTTTAGTATTTTCTATGTTATTCTTTTTGCGATCATTAATTTCTGCATAATGGCCGCTCTGTATTTGCTGAAGATACACGATTACTTATTGTATTATTCTATTATTATTTCGATCTACTTACTGATGTCCGCTGCGTTAACGCTTTATATTAGAAAAAAAGACATCCGTCTGGCGGATCGTCTTTATTAGAGAACTGGCTGACTGTCGTTAATATCTGTCAAACAAACCTTTATTGTCGCGTCGACCGGGATGCCTTCAAGCTTTGCGTCTGCAGTTAGTACGACATGTTCGAACGCAGTTTCATTTAATTCAAAACGGAGATTGTGAACAACGATCTCTTTTAAGTATTTATCAATCAGAGAAACATTAAACCCGATTTGTTTCATTAAGTCGTAAGTCGCATCATCTTTCAAGGATAATACAATTACGCCGTTTTCATCCTCTGAGAGATCATTATAATGCGATCCTAAAAACTCCTGAACACCTTCTATTATTGATTCAACGTCAATTGCGTTGCCTGTAAACGATTCTTCTTTTCCGTTAAGGCCAGCCGAGACAATCCCGTCTTTGTTGCTGTAAAAGCCTTTAAAAGAATAATTCATCAACGATATTTCTCCGTTTAAATCGACCTCGCTCTGTTCCCTTAGGATAATTATTCTCCCGGTAAGCGGAACTTTCAAAACACCCTTAAGAGTAGAAACATCTCCAGCGGCAGATAAGGTAAATGATGAAAAGCTCTTCAGTTTCCGGATTGCATTTTGGATTTTTATGAATAACGGTATTTCGCTCATAGAGATATCATATCTTAACTGACTTGCGAAAATCAAAGAATCTTGATTACATTAAACTATGAAGAAAACCATATTGGCTTCTATTGTTGATCCGCAGAACGAAGAAAATAGTTTTTACGATGAAGAATGCCGAAGTCTATGTGAACAGGCTGGTTATGAAATAATCGTCTCGACGTCTCAAAGCTTAAAAAAACCATATCCAAGGTTTGCGTTCGGAAAAGGAAAAATCGAAACAATTAAAATCTTGATTGATGAAACCGAAGCGGAAGCAGTCGTTATTAACAATTATCTTCATTACGACGTGTTACAGAACCTTTCAAATGAATTCGGAATTGAAGTGATTGACCGTTTTCAGTTGATTTTAAATATCTTTCAGCTTCATGCATCTTCAAAAGAAGCAAAGCTTCAGATCGAGATTGCTTCTCTACGTTATATGAGTGGCTACAGAGATGAAGCACACGCTAGCGATGACCAGCAAGGCGGAACGCTTCATAACCGAGGCAGCGGAGAGAGCTATTCAAGCTTGTACCGCAAAAGAAATCGAAGAAAGATCGAACTTCTTGAAAAAGAACTGTCGGAACTCAAGAAACGCAAAGAAATCAATTATCGCAAACGAAGGGATTCTCTTATCAAAAAAGTTGCACTCGTTGGCTATACCAATGTAGGTAAATCATCTCTTTTGAACGCCATGGTTGAACGTGAAGAAAAGAAAGTACTCGCAGAAAACCGATTGTTTGCAACGCTTGACACGGGAACGAGATATATTTCTTATCGGCATTACGGATTTATTCTATCCGATAGTGTTGGTTTTGTGAGCGATCTGCCGCATACTCTTATTCAATCTTTTCGTTCAACTCTCGATGTGATCAACGAGGCGGATCTGCTCATACATGTAATCGATGTTTCAAATGCAAATTATCGGTTGCAAAAGGAAGTAACAGAAAACACGTTAAAAGAGATCCACGCAGATCAGATTCAGCGAATGGATCTCTATCATAAATGCGACCTGACAATAGACGACGGAGAAGAACATGAACACTCTTCTTCGATCTATATAAAAGAATCGATTGATAAACTGATGAACGATATAGTCTGCACTCTGTATCCATTTGAAACGAAGTGCGAACTGAGCGTTCCCTATAGCAATCTTAACCAGCTTCAGCCTTTCTATGAAGTTTGTTCGATTTCAGAAATTGAACGTAACGAAACCGGTGTAGTTATTGAGGCAGAAGGAGAAAGACACATAATCGAACGATTAACGAAGTTGTTTGAATAGTTCGGCAAGCGATGCTTTGATGCATAATCTTGCACGATAATCATATGGTGTGGGATCACGATTAATGATCACAAGGTTTTTCCCTCGATAATACTGAATGAATCCGGCTGCTGGATATACAACCAGAGAAGTGCCGCAAACGATTAGCGTGTCTGCTTCTTCTATGCAGTTGATGGCATTTTCGATATCTTCTGAATTCAATGCCTCTTCATAAAGAACAACGTCCGGTTTTATAAGACCTCCGCATTCACAATGCGGAATCTTTTCGCTAAAGAGCATTTCTTTTAATTCTTTATACGAGCTTTTCTTTCCGCATTTGAGGCAGTGGTATGAAGAAATGCTTCCATGAACTTCGATAACCTCTGTGCTTCCGGCTTTCTGATGCAGTCCATCAATGTTCTGCGTTACAACCGTCACGTTTTTTCTCTTTTCCAAATCTGCTATATAACGGTGAGCGGCATTCGGTTCGACATCCATCAATTGAAGCTGGGTACGATAGAAATCGTAAAAATCTGCTGTATTATCGACGAAATAATGGTGCGAAAGTATCTCCTCGGCATTCTTGTTAACGTTATACAGCCCGTCCTTCGAGCGGAAATCCGGTATTCCGCTTTCAGTTGAAATTCCTGCGCCTGTGAAGAAAACAATATTATTGCTTTCATCGATCATTTTTTGTAAGTCTTCGATTCTGTTCATATTTTAATTATAAGCTTATGCTATGATATTTTTATGAAAACCTTGGAAATGTGCCGTTTAGAATTGAACGAAATAGACAATCGGCTAAAAGAATTATTCCTTAGAAGAATGGAAGTAATCGGTGATGTTTCTGCCTACAAAAAAGCAAATGGAATCGCCATTTACGATCCGGAGCGTGAACGCGCGATGAAAGACCGCCTCAGTTCAGATCTCCAGGAACCGATGAAAACCCTATATTTGGAGTTTCTTGATTCGATTCTGAATGCTTCTAAAGAACTTCAGTCTGATTTGAGGGAAAAATGATATTGGATATTAAAAAACTGGGCATAAATGGGGAAGGCATTGCTTATGATCGGAAGATCCCAGTTTTTTTGTCTGGCTGTCTTCCCGGGGAAACGGTGGATGCCGTGATCACGGAAGACCATGGAAACTATAAATTCGCTGAAGTGAAGAGAATACTGAAGAAAAGTCCTTCAAGGATCGATCCGGAATGCAGGTATTTCAATATATGCGACGGATGTCCCTTAATGATTCTCAGCTACAAGGATCAAATCAAAGAGAAGAAAAACCTTGTATTCGAAAGCATCCGTAAATATGCCGGTATCGAACTCCGGGATCTGACTATTATAGAGAATTCAGCTCCGTTCGGATATCGCAACAGTTGCAAGGTTCCTTTTGGACTTGAAAAGGGGAAAATGATAATCGGAATGTATAGATCGAGGTCTAATGAACTGGTTCCGATTCAAAACTGTGTTATTCAGGAAAAAGATCTAAACATCCGAATCAAATCCGTTCTCTCAGTACTTAATAAGTATCATCTCAAGCCGTATAACAAAAAGTCAAAAGAAGGATTAAGATATCTCTTTTTAAGAGTATTCAATGATCAGTGGCAGTGTTGTCTGATTAAAGGGAATGAAGAATTGCCTTCAAATCTCATTAGCGAAATGCTGGAGTTGGAAGGTCTGCAGGTATTTGCATCTTCCACAAACACCGATCCGAAAAGCCGTGAATTATTTGGAAATAATATGAGGTATTTCACAAAACAGAAAGAACTGATATTTGACTGGCATGGTTATAGTCTCAGGCTTTCTCCCAGAGCTTTCTTTCAGCTGAATACAGAGCAGAGTTTCAAGCTATATGAAAAAGCGGTATCAATGATCAGCGAGAAAAAACGGCATATTATGGAGGCTTATTGCGGTATAGGTGTTATCTCATTGATGGCAAGCAAAAAGGCAGAGAAGATCACGGCATTTGAAATCAATGAAGACACTGTCAAAAACGCTAAGCGGATCGCTGCGAAAAACTTCATCACTAACATCCGTTTTGTGTGCTCGGATGCCGGTGCAATGCTGGCAAAAAACAATGATTGTGATCTGCTTATAGTTGATCCTCCGAGGTCAGGCATGGATGAGAATATGATCGCTGCCATAGAAAAATCGAGAATACCGGAAATCATATACATATCCTGCAGTCATATCAGTTTTGCAAAGAACTTAAGGTCTCTTAAGCATTATCAGCTAACTGAAATAGCGGCGGTTGATATGTTCTCTAACACTCCATTGATTGAAATCGTCGCCAAGCTGAAGCGTGTATAACCGTTCTGTCTCGAAATTCATTCTGCAAAATAATATATAATAATAGTATGAATCCACCGATTTTTATTCGTAGTTACTATAGTCTTTTGTCCAGTCTTTGCTCACCGCGCAAAGTCCTGGAAAAAGTTAAGGAATTCGGGTACAGGAGTATCGCTCTTGTCGATTTTAATGTGCTTTCGGGTGTCAAGACCTTCAAAAAGCTATGCGATCAAGAGGGTATACAGCTGGTAATCGGCTTGGAATTCGAAGTAGAAACACAAGACGATCGTTATCAGGTTGTGCTCCTGGCAAAGAATGATAATGGCTTTAGAAACCTGATTCAGATATCAAGTTTAATTAATGCCGAAAGCATCACAATTAACCCTGAAATCATTAATCAATATCGCAATGACTGTTTCCTGATCCTCATGAGCGATAATATGCCTTTAACATCATATATCGATAAAGGATTAGATATCTCTGAAGGTCTTCGCGTGCAAGAGTCAATATTTCCTGATTCGATAATCGCATTGAATGACCATGACAAAGCAGCCAATGCCGGACGGAGCCGCGTTATTCGTTCTTTCGCCAGGGAACATAATCTTCATACCATTGCCTATCATCATTGTTTTTATCCTGAAAAGGGCGATTTAGATGCTTATATGGCGCTCAAAGCCGTAAAAGAAAAGAAGACCATTGATGATAATTCACTTGTTATAGATCAAAACCGCCATTATCTGTCTCCTAATGAAATTGAATATTTATATGATCGCTCTGAAATCTATGCGACCGAAAAACTGTTCTCTTTATGTGGTGTGAATCTCAATCTTTCTACTGATCTTCCGGTTTATCAAACACCTCCAGGAGTATCGCCGAAAGACTATTTAACAGCGCTTTGCAGAGAAGGGCTCCGGAGAAGGTTAAAAGGGCACAATAATCAGCTCTATACCGATCGCCTTCGCTATGAACTCAAAATCATTAATGATATGAATTTTACCAATTATTTTTTGATCGTTTATGATTTTGTTCTTCATGCAAAGAAAAAGGGAATCCTTGTCGGCCCCGGACGTGGCTCCGGCGTCGCTTCTTTGGCTGCCTATTGTCTGGGGATAACCAATGTTGATCCGATCCGTTACGGTTTGATTTTCGAGCGCTTCCTGAATCCGGAAAGAATCACGATGCCTGATTTCGATATAGATTTCCCAGATAACCGTCGCGATGAAGTGATCGCATATGTAAAAGAAAAATACGGAAGCGATCATGTCGCGCACATTATTACGTATGGCACTTTAAAACCAAAACAAGCATTACGCGATATCGGAAGAGTTTACCAATTTTCAAACCGTGACATCGACTCACTTACAAAACTGATCCCTAATGATCCGCATATTGTTACGATGACCGACGCGCTGAACGCTTCGAAAGCTTTTAAGCGGCGCATTGAAAGTGAAGACAGATATCGCAATCTTCTTAATGTATGTCTAAGAATCGAAGGGTTCCCGAGACACGAGTCTACTCATGCCTCAGGAATCGTGTTATCGAAAGAAAAACTTACCGATGTTGTTCCGATGATTTCAATCGAAGAAGATCTCTGCTCCGTTCAATATACAATGGAACATCTGGAAGAGATGGGATTGATCAAAATCGATTTTCTCGGATTGCGAAATCTCTCTATTATTTCTGAGATCGTTGATGATATTCGAACCACCGAGGAGTTCAATTTGAATTCAATCTCGTTAAGCGATCCAAAGACCTTTTCAATCATTGGGCGTGGTGATACATTAGGCGTCTTTCAGCTCGAATCGGCCGGCATGACAAATCTTGTCAGAAAACTGAAACCCTCAATATTTGAAGAAATAGCCATGGCGATCGCTCTGTTCCGTCCGGGACCGATGGAGAATATTCCGAAGTTTCTTGAGAACCACGAACATCCGGAAAGCGTTACATATCTTCACGAAGACCTTAGGCCGATACTGAAAGAGACTTACGGAATCATTGTTTATCAAGAGCAGATCCTTTCGATTGCCAGAAAGATTGCCGGATTCACTTATGGCAAAGCCGATGTTTTACGGCGTGCAATGAGCAAGAAAAAAGAAAAAGAACTGATCGCTCTTCATGATGACTTTATAAACGGATGCTTAAAGAATCGTTACAGTAAGGAAACTGCAGAAGAAATCTATGCTTTGATCCTTAAGTTTGCTGATTACGGTTTCAACAAATCACACAGCGTCGTGTATGCGCTGATTGCGTATCAAATGGCGTATCTGAAAGCGAATTATCCGCTGTATTTCTATAAAGCTCTTTTAAACGGCGTTATCAGTTCAGAATTAAAAACATATCAGTATATCGGCGAGATCCAAAAGAACTCGATTAAAATTCTTGCTCCGGATCTTAACCGTTCTTCGCTTTTCTATAGAATTGAAAACGGTTGTTTACGGATGCCTTTTGCAGTTATCAAAGAAGTCGGTAATTCTTCAGCTTCCTCGATCGTAAAAGAAAGAGATGATAACGGTCCGTATAAGAGTTATGAGGATGCACTCAGAAGGCTGAATAGAATCAGCATCGGTAAGAATGTCATCCAGAATCTGATAGCCGCCGGCGCATTTGATTGTTTCGGATTAACACGAGAAACAATGATCAGAAACTACGACAATGTGGCAGAGTTCGCATCCAAAATCGCTGATTACAGTTTATTCAATTCCGATTTCGACCCAACTCCGCAGCTGATCACATATTCCGATAAGACTCAGCATGTTGCAGAAAGAGAAAAAGAAGTATTCGGCTTCTACTTCAGTGTCAATCCGATCATTCAGCACAAAAAGGATCTGGGTATTGATTGCCCGACTCTTCTTGAACTGCAGAATATCAAAGGCTATGTAAAAGGATTTGGTCATATTGACAGGATCAAAGAGCACAAGACGAAGAACGGCGAATGGATGGCCTTCGCCGATATCAGCGACGGAACAGCGGATTATTCACTTGCCATAATGCCCAATCTTTACCGTCAGCACGAAACAGAGCTTGCGAAAGAAAAGTATATTTCCTTCAGCGGGAAAAGTGATAAGGATGGTTCCTGTTTGGTACGGGAATTAAGCGTGTTAGAATAGTAATATGAAAATACTTGTTGTGGATGATGAAGTCAGAATTCGTGAAGTAGTTTCAGAGTATGCTAAAGTCTCTGGTTTTGAGTGTGACCAGGCGTCCGATGGTCTTGAAGCGATCGAAATGGTCATCAAGAATGACTATGACTGTATCGTTCTGGATATCATGATGCCGGAGCTGGACGGTTTTACTGCGCTTAAACGAATAAAGGAGATCAAAAACATCCCTGTCATTATGCTTTCTGCACGACAGGAAGAATACGATAAGCTTTTCAGTTTTGATCTTGGTGTTGACGATTACGTCACAAAACCTTTTTCACCGAAAGAACTTATGGCCAGGATTAAAGTCGTGGCTGAACGCAATAAGACCAAGACCGGCGATAAATTTGTGTATGAAGATCTCGTACTCGATATAACAGGCCGATCTCTCTTGATTGACGGCAAAAAAGTAATGCTGACACCGAAGGAAATGGATCTTCTGATTTTCCTTGTAAAGAACCGCAACATTGCCCTCGGCAGAGAGAAACTGCTTAATGCAGTCTGGGATTATGATTACTTCGGTGAAGACAGAACCGTTGATACACATATCAAGATGCTTCGTAAAAATCTTGGGAAGTACCGTGATCTGATTGTGACTGTCCGAGGTATGGGGTATAAGTTTGAAGTTTGATTCAAAGGGGATAAGCTTTAATATCTGGCTGTATTTCTCCGGTTTTGCTATTGCAATGCTAGTTCTGTTCGGCGTGTTGCTGAACTTTTTGATACGTCCATATTATCGTGATGATCAGATGACTAAGCTGGATACTTTATCCGGCCTTTTTCGCAGCAATCTTCTTCATGACAACCCCAGTCAGAGCGAAATCGATGAACTATATACGCTTGTGGTAAATTCTAACGTTTGCGCAATCATCTATAACGATGATGGGAATGTACTTTATAGTGGCGACTCACTGGGCGAAAACTGCATGTTTTCAGAAAGCATCGCAATAGATCAGGATACGATCCAGGTAAAAAACGACCCGTTAGGCGCAATTCAGTTATTGAAAACAAACGGAAGTCTTCAGCAGTCATTTGTTTCTCCGGTAACCGGAACAGAAATGCTTCTCTACGGAAGAGTCATAAGCCGTGATCTTGTAAATTATTATCTTTTCATAAACTCTAACCTCGAACCAATGGAATCTGTAGTCCAGTTCATCTTCTCGCAATTCTTTTATATTGCATTGATAGTTATCGCTATTGCATTCGTCGTTTCTTTCGTTTTAGCGAGACGCATTTCTTCACCGATCGTCAGAATGCGGAAAGAGGCAATCAAACTCGCAGACCAGAATTACGATCTTGAATTGCCTGATAAATCTTTTACCGAGATCAGCGAATTAGCAACCAGTTTGGATGACGCAGCGAAAAAACTAAGCACAGTCAACGAACTCAGAAAAGATCTTGTGGCTAATGTTTCGCACGATATTAAAACTCCGTTAACCATGATCAAGGCGTACGCGGAAATGATTCGGGATATTTCAGGCGATGACAAAGAAAAGCGGGAAGAACATATAGATGTCATCTTGAAAGAAAGCGACTATTTAAACAAGCTTGTAACAGATATGCAGGAGCTTTCGAAGATGGAAGCCGGTTATATCGAACTGAACAGGAGCAATTTCGATCTCAAGGATGAAACCGAGAGTGTTTTATCGTTGCTTGACCGTATTATCAGGGACAAAAAGATCGAAATAGTTCCGAATCTTGTGAACGTAGTCGTTTATGCAGATCAGTTAAAGATATCGCAGGTAATCTATAATTTTGTTCTTAACGCCATTAAGCACTCTCCGGAAGGAACCCGGATCGAGATCAATATAATCGATTCAGAAGATGATGTTCGTTTTGAAGTTAAAGACTATGGAACAGGCATTTCCGAGAAAGACTTACCGTATATTTGGAATCGTTACTACAAGATCGATAAAGGATTCCACAGGTCGCTTGAGTCAAGCGGTTTAGGACTGGCGATCGTTAAAGCGATTCTTGAAGCTCATCATGCGAAATACGGAGTTGAATCAAAGCTTGGCGAAGGGTCTTTGTTCTATTTTGAATTAAGCAAGGATTATGATGATGAACTTTGATTATTTGCCCTATATCGATATGCCTTATAAGCAGCCAGAAGATGCTTACCATTTCAATACCGATACAGTTTTGCTCGGGCTCTTTCTGCCTGATTTAAATAATCGTAGAATACTTGATATCGGAACAAATTGCGGCGCATTACTCTGCTATGCAGCTAAGAAGAACGCAAGCATACTTTACGGGCTTGATCTGAACAAGGAAGCGCTGGAATATGCCGACATTAATCTGAAACAATGCGGTGCAAAATTCAGTCTGTTTCATCAAGATTTTAAGGATTTTGCCATTTTCGAACTCGATGCCGTCGTTGTCAATCCTCCTTTCTATCCGGATAAAGAACGAGATTCAGTATCGGAAAACCTGGCTATGAATTCAAGCAATATGCCGTCTGACGAATTGTTCAGTAAATGCAGAAGTATATTAAAAGATAACGGATCCATCTATTCGATCTATCCGGCTGACCGCCTGAACAGTTATATCGAAGCTGCCAGTCAGAATGATTTTTCTGTATCTATGCTGCAGCCGGTTTATGACAGCAATAAGTCTTCCGCCATCCGTGTATTGCTGAAGTTTAGACGTGGACACAAAGACAGCACCAGAATTGCTTATCCTGTCTTTATCAAAGATGGTAATATATTAAAAGATAAGGGGATATATCTAAATGGCTAAAAACAATTCCGAAAGCAACCGTTTTCAATACACATTGAATAGAGCATACATTATCAGAAAGTCCAACAGATCGCTTCTTTTGCTTGCGATCCTTTCTGCCATCCTGGGTTTACTTGTACAGCTGAACAGAGATAAATTCGGCGGTTCTTTTCTGTTTGCTTTGATTGCTGCAGATGTGATCATGATCACAGTCGCCTTTCTGATGATCCAGTTCTTCCTTCGGACCCGTAAGATACCGATAGAGATCAAGACCCGCAACAGGAACCTTACTGTTGATAACTGGACCTTTCTGCACAACAATATCGAGTCAATGAAAATGACCAGACCCGAACAATCTCTCGGATACTTCCAGATGCGTAAACTTCGTTTTGATTCGGAAGGAAAAACATATAAGTTTTTCTTTGGACCTATTGGCGCTATTCCGCAGAAAGATTACGAAAGACTCTATGCCGAGATCGTTAATTGCGAAAAAGAACAGAATAAGCAGTAGGGGAGATGTCTTTTCTCTAAACATGCGGAATAAAAACAAATTATCGTTCAGAATTCAAAGAATCTCCTTGACATAAAGTTTCTGACAATGCATAATATTTATGCAATAAAAAGTTAGTAGAAAGAAGAAGGCCACTTCTCACCTGATCTCCAAAGGAGTTGGGTATGTGCTACTGTTACAAGGACACAAGTGGGCTTTGACTCGCTTTTTATTTTAATGGAGGTGTTCTTATCACAAGACGAAAAAATGATGATCTGGTAAATGACAACATTCATTTCAAAGAAGTACTGGTCATCGGCCCTCAGGGCGAACAATTAGGTGTAATGCTCCGTCGTGAAGCGCTTGAAAAAGCGTATGATCTTGATCTTGACCTGTATTGCGTTGCTCCAAATGCTCAGCCGCCGGTCTGCAAGATCATGGATTATGAGAAACATCGTTTCGAAGCTCAGAAAAAGGCGAAAGAAGCGAAAAAGAATCAGAAAGTAACCGAGGTCAAGCCTCTGCGTTTGTCTCCGGTTATCGATACCCATGATTTTGATACCAAACTGAAGCAGGCGACCAAATGGCTTGAGACACAGAAAAAAGTTAAGATCGATATGCGATTCCGCGGACGTCTTATTACACGCCAGGAAGTTGGAATGAAGATTATGGAAGAATTTATCGATGCCTTGAAAGAAGTCGGTAACGTCGAAAAGAAGCCGGCACTTGAAGGTCGCATCATGTCTTGTGTAATTGCACCGAAGAAGAAATAGGAGGAAGTTAAAATGCCAAAGATGAAAACGAAACGTACCTTTGCGAAAAGAATCAAAGTTACGGGCAGCGGAAAGTTAAAGAGACATCACTCTTATACATCTCACTTCGCCGCAAACAAAACACACAAACAGAAAGTCCAGCTCCGCAAGAGCGCCATTCTCACTAAGAGTGATGAAAAGAGAGTTAGACCTCTCTTACAGGGATAGGAGGTATTAGAGAATGAGAATCAAAGGATCTACTCCGACCCGCAATCGTCGTAAAAAAGTCTTAAAGCTTGCGAAAGGCTACTTCGGTTCCAAGCACTTACTGTATCGTACAGCAAACGAACAGGTAATGCATTCCTTACGTTACTCCTTCATTGACCGTAGAAAGCTCAAAGGAGAAATGCGTAAGTTATGGATCAGCCGTATCAATGCTGGTGCTCGTGTTCACGGTTTAAGCTATTCCAACCTGATGCATGGTCTGAAACTTGCAAACGTTGAAATGAACCGTAAGATGCTCAGCGAAATCGCTATCCACGATCCGGAAGCATTCAAGACGATCTGCGAAACAGCGCAGAACGCATTAAACAAATAAGAGGCGAATGCCCCTTATGGCCAGTTGGTGAAACGGTTAACACATCGCCCTCTCAAGGCGACATTCACGGGTTCGAATCCCGTACTGGTCACCATGATATGAACAAGCCCGAGCTCAAAAAGTCTCGGGCTTTTTATTTCATCCAATGCACTCTTAATGAGAAATTAAGTGTATCAGCAATATTCGGTAATCGTGTTTTGATATAATAAGTTCGATGTTAAAGAAACTAAAGAGAATCGTTATTGTTCTGTTTCTTACGCTTTCTGTACTCGCCGGTATTGTTTTTACCTTTGGTTTCCGCCTTTACCGCGAAAAGATCGAGTCCACGCCGCTGCAGGCTGCTGTAGAACCGTATATCACGTCTTCAAGATACTCCGCCTTTGATGAGATCGATCCGGATTTTGTAAATGCTGTCGTTTCGATAGAAGATAAAAGATTCTTTACCAGAGACGGCTACGACTGGATCGCGCTATTCCGCGCCATTATCAACAATTACCGCGCGAAAGGGTTTGTCGAAGGGGGGTCAACCATCGGCGAACAAGTGGCAAAAAACCTTTACTTTTATGGCGAAGAACGTGGACTTCTCGAAAAGATCGCCGAAGTTTTCCTAATGAATGCGATAGAGAATGAGTATTCAAAAGAAGACGTATTTGCCTTATACGCCTCGATGAACTATTACGGTGACGGCTATTGGGGTCTTAAGGAGGCTGCAGGCGGATATTTTGATAAGGATACGAACGATCTGACGATCCCCGAAGCAGCTATGCTGGCCGGTATACCAAATGCACCAGCAATCTTTCAGTTATCTACAGGATTTGATAAAGCAAAAGCCAGGGAAGAGAAGATTCTTAAGAAGATGTTTGATAACGGTTATATCGATGAAGCAACTCTTCAGGAATCACTGGCTTACGACTTCTCAGATTATGTATTTGAAAAATAGAAAGATCTTAATCACACCAATGCGACCCGAAAGGGTCTTTTTGATTGCCTGTATAGTGTTTTTACGAAGCTGCTGTTTAACTGTTATAATTAGCAGCGGAGGTAAGCGTATGGCTTTAGAAAAGTTTTTAAAAGAGCGGATCGATGATGCAAAAACACTTGTTGACCTGCTCGGAAAAAAGTATGAATACGTTTCGGTACTTGGTTCTTATATGCGAACAAAACGGATCCTTTCATCTACCAGAATGACATCTGTGGATGAATCCGAAGGAGAGTGCGGTTTTGTTATCAGGATGTTCGACGGCACACATTACAGCGAATACTCTACGAACGAAATTCGCGGACTTGATCCGCAGACGGTTATCGATGCGGTTTCTCTGCCCGAACTGAAACAGGATTTCGTCAAAGCGGGTTCCTTAAACGAAGAAGAGATGGTAAGGTCTTTTGAGCGCGTTGATGCAAACCCGCTTGATGACCAGGATGTCCTGAAAAGACTCGAAGAGATCCGCTCTTTCTGTGAAAAAGCAGATGAGAGGATCATCAACGCGAACGTTGTATACAACAAGCGTCATGTTTCAAAGATCTTCGTATCTCCGAAGAAGACGCTGGATCAGAACTACGAATGGATCAACGCCATGTTGATGCTCGTCGCCAGAGAAGGGGAAACGATCAAGCATCATTACATAAGTGAAAACGAAGCAGATTCCGTTCTTGCGATCGAAGAACTTTCCGGACGCAAAGAAGAGGCAGTCGATCTCGTACTTCGTCTTCTGCATGCCGGTCCGATCGAACCGGGTGAATATGAGATCATTACTGATCCGACGATCAGTGGTCTGATCTGCCATGAAGCATTTGGACACGGAGTTGAACAGGATATGGTCGTGAAGCATCGTGCCAAGTCTGCGGAATATGTCAACAAGCAGGTCGGAAGCACGCTTCTGAATATGCATGACGGTGCAGCGGCTGCTCTGTCTGCGGCTTCCTATTTCTTTGATGATGACGGCATCCTCGCCCAGGATACCCACATCATTGAAAACGGCATTCTGAGAAGAGGCATCAGCGACGCTTTATCTGCTCTTGAACTCGGTCAGAAACCAAGCGGGAACGGCCGCCGTGAATCCTATAAGCGGAAATCCTACACTCGCATGACCAACACTTTCTTCTCTCCGGGAAACGACAAGCTGGAAGACATGATCGCGTCTGTCAAACATGGTTATTTTCTTTTCAACACGGACAACGGTATGGAAGATCCGAAAAACTGGCAGATCCAGTGTACGGCTGAATATGGTCTTGAAATCAAAGATGGACAGTTTACCGGAAAGATCGTTGCTCCTGTTGTTATTTCCGGTTTTGTGCTTGATCTGCTGAATTCTGTTTCAATGGTTTCAGATCAGTTCAAAGTGATCGGCTCCGGAATGTGCGGCAAAGGGTATAAAGAATGGGTCTTCGTCTCAGACGGTGGTCCGCATATGAAAGCGAGGGCGAAATTAGGATGATTTCTGTAAATGAATTTAAGGAACTTCTTGAAAAGAACAGTTCGGTAAGCGCATACGAAATCAAGGACCGTGTAAACGAGTCTTTCCAGCTCTTTTACGTAATGCGCAATCTTGAAACAAACAGAAGCGTAAATGTTGAAGAACTGATAGCCGAGATCTATGTTGATTTTGATGAATTCCGCGGATCTTCTTCCGTGACAGTCACATCTGCAGATGATCTTGAAACCGTTGCAAAGAAGATCGATGAAGCAATTGAAAAAGCCAAAAAAGCCAAGAATCCGTATTATCCGCTGGTGAGCAAGACCGAGAATCTGACAAAGATCAGCGAGAATAAACAGAACCTTGCTCTCAACGCCAAGATCGCTGCCGATGCCATTTTTGCCGGAGAAGGACAGGAAAACAGTCAGCTGAATGCTACTGAAGTATTTGCAGATCATGACTGCATCCACTTCCTAAACAGCAACGGTGTTGAACATGTCTATGACGAATATGCCATGTTCTACGAAACGATCCCCAGTTACAACGGTGAAAAGGAAGACGTTGAACTCTATTTCAATCAGTATAACGGCGCTCCCGACCAGGAAAAGTATTCATCAGATATCCGCACTGCTTTAGCCAACGTAAAATACAGATATAACGCAGTAAAACCGGCAGATGTCAGCATTCCCGAGAATACACTGATCGCCGTTCAGAAAGATATGCTGAATGACGTGCTTACGAACTTCGCTTCTGAACTGAATTACAACCGTCAGTACTATAAGATGAGTCATTTCTCCATCGGTGACCGTATTAGTGAAGTTCCGTTCGATATGTTCCTCAAAGGAGAAGAAGAAGGTGTTTCGAATTCTTCACCGGTTGATGGAAACGGTATTATTCTGAGGGAAACGAAAGTGATCGACCAGGGTGTCGCTGCTGCCTACTGGGGCAATCAGCGTTTCGGTTATTATCTGAAGGAAAAAGAGATCACCGGAAACTATCCGGTCGCTGTTATCTCGAATTACCCGGTTATCAGCGAAGAAGACAGCAAGCGCCCGCAGCTTATCATCATGAACTTTTCGTCTCCGCAGCTGGATACAGCCAGCGGATACTTCGGCGGTGAAGTAAGACTTGGATTATTGAAAATAGGGGATGAGGTCACGCCTCTGACCGGTTTCTCTATCAGCGGAAATATCTATGAAGCTATCAACACAGTTCGTTTCTCGAAAGAAACAGACGTTGTCTGTCCGAAGAATTCCATGTCTGTGAAAGGTCCGAAATTCCTGTATTTCGATCAGGTAAAGATCCACTAGTTTAAAAACGCCAGAATCAAAAAAGATCGTCCTTGCTTGGACGATCTTTTCTTTTATGTCTGTTTTTACTCCCAGTTTTCGAGTTTGGAGATGCCTTTGCGGATACGATCGAGGCTCTCTTCCTTACCGAACACAAGCGCAAGTTCGATCGCTCCGCCAGGAGTGGAAGCTTTACCGCTCAGGGCAACACGGACCGGATACATGATGACACCGTTCTTTCTTCCAGTGCTCTGTGCCAGACCGATCAGGGCATCGTGGATCGAATCACGGTCCCAGACTTCCAGGGATTCCAGTACCGGGAGGGCTTCTTTCAGCGATTCAAGCGAGATCTCCGGATTGGTCTTCATCTTCTTATTGAAGTAGAGATCGATATCATAGTCCGGAAGCTCATCGACGAAATCGAGCATCGGCGGTATATCGTTTAATAACATCGCTCTGTCTTTAAGTCCGACCGCGATCGCTTGACGGCTGTAAGGCTTTTTGACTGCCTGATCGATATACGGAGTGACAAGCTTGCAGTATTCCTCGTCATCCATTCTTCTGAGATATTCGCCGTTCATCCACTTCAGTTTTTCGACATCGAAGATCGCGCCGGAAGTGTTGATACGCTTGACATCGAATGCTTTTGTCAGTTCTTCAAGCGAATAGATCTCTCTTTCTTCAGCCGGGGACCAGCCGAGAAGGGCGATATAGTTCAGGATCGCTTCCGGAAGATAGCCTTTTGCGACCAGATCCTGGAAGGATGCGTCTCCGTTACGTTTTGAAAGCTTGTGCTGTTCATCCTTCATGACCGGCGGGCAGTGGATATAACGCGGTTTCTCCCAGCCGAATGCTTCGTAAATCAGATTGTATTTCGGGGTGGAGCTGAGATACTCATTGCCGCGGACGACGTCTGTGATATCCATGAGATGGTCATCGATAACGTTGGCGAAGTTGTATGTCGGATATCCATCAGATTTCAGAAGGATCATTTCATCCAGGGTACTGTTATCTACGGTGATCGTGCCATAGACTTCATCGTCGAACGAAGTCTGGCCTTCAGGATCAACATTCTGACGGATTACAAACGGTTCACCGCTGTCCATTCTGCGCTGGACTTCCTCGTGGGAAAGATGCTTACACGGATCGTGATAATAGAAGGAATCCTCTTTATCACCCGCAGCTTCTTTCTGCGCCTGGATATCTTCTTCCTTGCAGAAGCATACGTGAGCCTTGCCCATGTTGACTAGCATGCCCGCATACTTTGCGTAGATTCCCTGTTTCATTCTCTCGGACTGAACATAAGGTCCGTATTCACCGCCGATGTCCGGTCCTTCGTCGTGATTCAGATTGCAGGCAGCGAGGGTATTGTAGATGATATCTGTCGCTCCTTCTACCTGTCTTTCCTGATCGGTGTCTTCGATTCTTAAAAGAAAATCGCCGTCGTCTTTCTTGGCGATCAGATAAGCATATAGTGCTGTTCTAAGATTTCCGATATGCATATAACCAGTCGGGCTGGGTGCAAATCTGGTACGTACTTTTTTCATTGTTTTACCTCTTACTAAACTATTTTACTCTTGCCAATAAGCTATTTCAAACGATAGAACCTGTAAGGTTACTGTAATTGCTTAAAATCATAATAAAGTCTATAATATCTCTTGCATGAAAAAAAGCGGATTCATCTCAGAACATATGCGCGGATACCGGCTGAAGCTGGTACTGGTGATCCTCGCAACCCTGATCAGTTCCTTTTTAGGTCTGTTCCAGACTTATATGTTTTCCTATGTCGTTGATAACGTAATCGACGGAAAACCGATGCGTTTCCGCTGGCTGGAAGCATTGACCGAGCTGCTCGGCGGTATGGAAAAGATCCGTTCCGCTCTGTATATCGTAGCCATCTTTCTGATCTGCTGTTACGCTGTCAGGTCTCTGCTTCTGCATTATCGTTTTAAGAGCCAGGCGGAAGTTGCTGAAGGGTTCTGTGAAAACATCCGTAACGATCTATACGACCATATCCAGCATCTTCCATATTCTTATCATGTACGCATCAAGACCGGTGATCTTATCCAGCGCTGCACTAGTGATGTCGATACGATCCGCCGTTTCTTCTCGGGACAAATCGAAGAGATCTTCGCGATCGTCTTTTCTGTCGTGATCGCAGTTTCGATCATGGTCTCACTGAATCTGAAACTCTCATTATTTGCCGGTATCTCTTTCCCGATCATATTCCTTTACTCATTTATTTTCTTCAAAAAGATCCGCAAGTTATTCCTTGCTTCGGATGAGAAGGAAGCGGAAATGACTTCCTTTATCCAGGAATCCCTTAGCGGTGTACGCGTGATCAAGGCATTCAACCGGGAAAGATATGAACTTGACCGTTTCCTCGGCTACAACAAAAACTATAAAGACACGACCTACGGAATGCTGACGAACCTAGGCGTTTACTGGGGTTTATCCTATTTCCTCTGCACGATCGGCATTCTTTCTGTCGTAGCGACCGGCGTCTTCTATGTACGCGCCGGAGAACTCTCCGTAGGCAATTATCTTGTTTTTATTACCTATCAGGGATCGATCCTCTATCAGATTCGTCAGTTAGGACGAATCCTTTCGGATTTTGGTAAAGTCAGCGTTTCTCTTGACCGATTGCTGGAGATCAAAAAAGAGATTCCAGAGAACCTAGAAGAAGGACTTACGCCGTCTCTTGAAGGGGATATTGTTTTTGACGATGTCTCTTTCCATTATGATGACGATCCGGACTGCGAAATCCTCAGGCATCTGAGTTTTACGATCCAGGAAGGTAAGACAGTCGCAGTCATCGGTCCGACCGGTTCCGGAAAATCTTCAATGGTACATCTTTTATCCCGCCTGTATGATGTAAGCTCCGGACATATCCTGATCAACGGCACCGATATCAATGAGATTGCCAAAGGCCATCTGCGCAAAAACATCGGCATCGTTCTCCAGGAACCATTCCTGTTCTCCAAAAGCATCTATGAAAACCTGAAGATCTCTAATCCAAGTCTTGATGAACAGACGATCTATCATGCAAGCCAGATTGCTTCGATCCATGAAGTTATCAAAAGCTTCGATAAAGGTTACGACACGATCGTCGGCGAGAAGGGCGTGACTCTTTCAGGCGGTCAAAAACAGAGGATTGCGATCGCCAGAACGATCGTCAATAAGCTGCCAATCCTGATCTTTGATGATTCTTTATCAGCAGTTGATACAGAAACTGACGCGGAGATCCGTAAAGCGCTCCATTCTTTTGATAAAGAAGCGACCACGATCATCATTACCCAGAGGATCCTTTCTGCCAAAGATGCGGATATGATCCTTGTTTTGGAGAATGGTGAAATAACACAGATGGGTACACATGAACAGCTTCTGAAGGAAGATGGTCTTTATAAACGTATCGCCGATATCCAGGGGCAGAAGAAAGGAGAAGACAATGAGCAATAAATTCGAAGAAAAAGAATTCTCTGAAGAGTTCGACAGTTCGATGTGGAAAAAGCTTTTCGCTCTTTTCCGCCCATATTATAAGCATGTTGCTTTTTTGGCTCTGCTGAATATTCTCATCGCTTTATCGGATGTCATCTTCCCACTTATGAATCGTCAGGCGATGGACCACTTTGCTGTCGGTTCAGGAACAAACGAGGAACTGATTCGATTCATCGTCCTGTATTTCCTGCTGATACTGGTGACGGCATTCATGCATCTGATCTTCTTCCGTATTGCAGGCTCTGCGGAAATGGGCTTTGCCTATGATTTGCGTCAGAGATGCTTTGAAAAGCTTCAGAATCTTCCGTTTTCCTATTATGACGTAACTCCAACTGGCTGGCTTTTATCCCGTCTAACAAGCGATATTTCCAGACTCGCCGAGATCCTGGCATGGTCTTTAAGTGAATTTGCCTGGGGCATTCCACTGATCTTATTCTCAACGATCGTCATGCTGCGTACGAACCTTCAGCTTGCGCTGATGGTGCTGATCGTCGTTCCGGTATTGGCGTTTGTCACTTTCTATTTCCAGAAACGTGTTCTGCGCAGCTACCGTAAGGTGCGTAAATTCAACTCTGTCATCACCAACGATTTCAACGAAGGGATCAACGGCGCCAAAACAACGAAGACTCTTGTTCTGGAAGATACGAACTTCAAAGAGTTTAAAGACGATACAGCCAAAATGCGCGAATCAAGCGTCAAAGCTGCGAAACTTGTCTCGATCTACCGTCCTCTGATCATGTTTATTTCTTCCTTCACGCTTGCTTTGATCATCTGGATCGGCGGCAATCTGGTGTTTGGCAAAGTGATCGGTTTCGGTGTGCTCATGATGTTCACCGAATACGCGCAGCGTTTCTTTGAACCGCTTCATTCGATCGCCATGATCATGCAGGAGATCCAGATGGCGCAGGCCAGCGGCGAAAGAATCATTTCGCTGATGAATTCTGAGATCAAGCTGAAAGACAGTGATGAAGTCGTTGCCCGTTACGGAACGATCCTTGATCCTAAACCGTCTGAATATGAAGACATTAAAGGTGACGTTGAATTCCGCAACGTTGATTTCTCTTATATCGAAGAAGAACCTGTCCTTACCGATTTCAATCTTAAAGTGAATGCCGGTCAGACGATCGCGCTAGTAGGGGAGACGGGCTCCGGCAAGAGCACGATCGTCAATCTGCTCTGCCGTTTCTATGAGCCGGTCAAAGGACAGCTTCTGATCGACGGCATTGATTATCGTGAACGCTCGATCGGCTGGCTGCACTCCAAGCTGGGTTATGTTCTTCAGGCGCCGCATCTTTTCAGCGGCACGATCAAAGACAATATCCGTTTTGGCAAACTGGATGCGACTGACGAAGAGATCGAAAATGCCGCGAAACTCGTTCATGCCCATGAGTTCATCATGCAGTTCAAAGACGGATATCAGACAGACGTCGGCGAAAGCGGATCCCGTTTGTCCACCGGTCAGAAACAGCTGATCTCTTTTGCAAGAGCGATCCTCGCTGATCCCGCGATCTTTGTTCTGGATGAAGCGACTGCTTCGATCGATACCGAAACAGAACATATTATTCAGAACGCGATCGAAACGATCATGTCTGAGCGCACAAGTTTCGTAGTTGCGCATCGTCTTTCGACCATCGTGAATGCTGACCGCATCCTCGTCATTAAGAAGGGTCAGATCGTCGAGGATGGAACTCATCGCGAGCTGATGAAACTGAAAGGCTATTATTACCGTCTGTACACAAACCAGTTCGAAGAAGATAAGATACGCGAGTCGCTGACAAGTACTGCACCGGCCGCTATGGTAGAATAGTATACATGAAACACATTAAGGCAGTTTTGATCGTTCTGTTCGGGATCCTTCTTGACCAGATCACCAAATACTATGTAGCGCATAACTTTATTCAGGGTGCCCGCCAGAAGGTCATTGACGGTTTCTTTTATCTGACTTATGTCCGCAATACCGGTGCCGGTTTTTCAATCCTGCAGGGTCAGAGATGGGTCTTCATCATTCTGACGTTTATCGCGCTTCCGCTTTTTATCTATCTGTATGTAAAATCCGATCCGGGACACAAGCTGGAGCGTTTTGCTTATCTGCTTCTGATCTCCGGAACGATCGGAAACTTTATCGACAGAGTCCTGTACGGTTCCGTAGTTGATTTTTTGGATTTCATTATCTTTGGATATGATTTCCCTGTTTTCAATGTCGCAGATATCTTCATCACTGTCGGTGTAGGCCTTTATCTGCTGCTTACGCTATTGGAGACGAAACATGCCTGAATTACGCTTTATCACATCCGAAGAAGACGCCGGTGAACGGGTTGATTCCTATTTAAGCGGGATCAGCGATTTTTCGCGTACGCGTATTCAGAAACTCATTGATGAAGACCGCATCTTAGTCAATGGCGAACGCGTTAAAGCGAATTTCCGTATAAAAGGGTCGGAAGAGATCCTTCTTACCTACGAGGAAGTTCCTCCGATGCAGATCCTGCCGCAGCAGATGGATCTCGATATCGTTTATGAAGATGATGATCTGATCGTGATCAATAAGCCGAAAGGAATGGTCGTCCATCCGGCTGTCGGTCACCGTGACCATACACTTGTCAACGGGCTTCTCTACCACAGCAAAACCCTCAGCGGTATTAACGGTATGTTCCGTCCGGGCATCGTACACCGTCTGGACAAAGATACATCCGGCTTGCTGGTATGCGCTAAAAACGATGAAGCTCATCTGTTTCTCAGCGAACAGCTGTCTGACAAACGCTGTTACCGTTCCTATTACGCTTTAGTTGAAGGCATCATTCCGCATGATGAGGGCGAGATCAACGCGCCGATCGCGCGCGACAAGAAAGACCGCCAGAAAATGGCTGTCTCTGCCGGAGGCAAGGAATCATTAACGCTGTTTAAAGTGCTTGAGCGTTTTGCTGACTCCACACTCGTAGAATGCGAACTCAAAACAGGCCGTACGCACCAGATCCGTGTTCATATGAGTTACATCGGTTTCCCGGTCGTAAATGACCCGAAATACGGCCGCCGCAAGCTTCTTGATGACAGCGGCCAGTATCTGCATGCTTATAAGCTGAGTTTTCTGCATCCGAAGACGCAGGAGCGCATGACATTCACTACCGAGCTTCCGGACTATTTTAAGACTATGATCGAAAACAAGAGGGCAGGGAATGGATAACAATCTTTATAAGCTCTATCAGCTCTTCAGCTTCTTTAATGCGAAATTTTCCTACCAGCTCGTCAATTTCGGCGAACGGCAGACAAAGCAGGAACTGTGGATCGCAAATCCCTCCAGCAATGCCTATCAGCTGATCCGCCTTACAGCATCTTCACTTGAGACTGTCGAATTCGAAAAGACCAGGATCGACCAAAATATCGCAAACTTTTCGCGTGCTGCCAGAATTGAAAAGATCAGTTTTCTGGATATGCACGTGACCCGCGAAGAAGTATATGAGGAAGAAGTATACGATACCGTCTCGCTTGAAACGGATTACTATGACGGCCTTGACGTGTCTTCCGCATATCCCGGAATCAGACATGTCGTTCATGATGTAAAAGATCCCAACGCTGAACTTCAGGGCATCATCAACGAGATCAACCGCAACTATACCGAGAAGATCCGCCAGCAGAAAGCACTCAGAAGAAAACCGAATGCTGTAACGATCGCACTGATCGTGATCTCGGTCATCGTATATGCCTTACAGTTTTTCCTTGGCCGGAAATATCCGCAGACAGCGATCGATATCATTCTGGGAGCGGATTACCGTTTCTTCACCCAGTCACTACATCAGTACTGGCGTCTTGTCACCGTCATGTTCACACACGGCAGCTGGGTCCATTTGCTGATGAACATGAGTGCCTTATATCTCTTCGGCAGTTATTATGAGGAAAAGCTCGGAAAAGCGAAGTTCCTGCTCATTCTGATCAGTTCAACGGTCATCGCGTCTCTTACGCACTGGATGTTCAATGGAAACGGTCTGCTCGTCGGCATGTCCGGCGGACTCTATGCTTTCCTGGCGATGCGCACTGCATATGTCCTGATCTACCGGCACGCGACTCCATCTTTCTATCAGATGCTCGGTCTGAACCTGCTGATCAACTTCATGCCGGGTGTTGGCTATCTAGCCCATTTGGGCGGTTTTATCACCGGTCTCTGCTACTACTTCATCTTTATCGATAAACGATTTAATAAGGGTGTTATTGCTCTGCTGGTGTGTTTTACGCTGTTCCTCGGCTTCAGTTTTATCCGCAATGATCCGAGACCGATCTATGGCGGAACGGATCTTCAGGTCCTTGAAACACTGGAAGACTTGGGATTAAAATCATATAGTAAATCATTGGAAAAACGCATCTACGAAGCGTACGGAAGGATCGATTATGACTAAGAGAATCTCTGCTGCACTGACCTGGGACCAATACTTCATGGGACTTGCGCATCTATCTGCTTTACGTTCGAAAGACCCGAATACGAAAGTCGGCGCCTGCATCGTCGACCAGAATAAGCGCGTTGTATCTATCGGTTATAACGGTTTTCCACGCGGCTGCGATGATAATGTTTACCCATGGGAAAGAGAAGGGGAAACGCTCAATACGAAGTATCCTTATGTCGTGCATGCCGAGCTCAATGCGATCCTGAATTCACCCCGTTCGGTCGAGGGCTGCATTCTGTATGTTTCCTTATTCCCGTGCAATGAATGCGCGAAAGCGATCATTCAGAGCGGAATTAAAAAAATCATCTATGAAGATGATAAGTATGCCGGCGTCGATGCTTTCAAGGCTTCCAAACGGATGCTGCAGTCTGCCGGTGTTGAACTGGAACAGCTGCCTTACTTGACAAAAGTCAGCGTGAATATCGAATAATTATTTCTTCTTAAACTCTCTGTAAAGCTTTGCGATCAATTGCAGAGTTTTTTCTTCGCCGTTATCCGCAAGATACTTGAGCAGTTCAGAAGTACGTGCTGAATCCTCCGGATTCATGAGAAAACGTTCTTCGCTTTTCTGGAAGAATTCATAGGGGGAAGACTCTGTATAAGAATCTCCGGAATAATTCTTGGATGCGGAAATACGGTCGAGTACCGATTCCAGAAAATAGTTCTCCGGCATCTTGTATACGACAATGCCTTTGCCCGGCAGGCCCTGATCGACCCAGTACAGCCAGTGATGCTTGTTATGTGCCTTATGGTGAAGCCAGGCTTCAGAAAAGCCTTTATCCATCTTTTCCGGTCCGATCGGCGAGCGTTTTCCTTCCTGATAGTATTTCACGCCGGCAAAGAATTCCGTCGGTGAATACTTGGAAAGATCATGTAATAAGCCCTGACGGATCATACCGCAGCGGAAGCAGTATTTCATCACCAGCATCTTATGCTTATTGATCGTTTTTAAATGACCGAAAAAGTTATGGATCGTCTTAGACATATTCATTATTATAGCACTTCAATTCTTTGGAATATGCTAGAATAATGTCATGACAAGACATGAAATGAGAGAAAAGATCGTCTTTGCTTTATACCGTCATTTGCTCCTGAACCGGGATCTTTTTGCCGAGATCGAAGAGTTCGATGAAGAGGAAAGCGAAGAGAAAGAATATGCCGCTGAGATCCTGAGAGATATCAGCGAAAACGAAGGCTCTTATATCGAGGAGATCAGCAATTATCTTCCGAACTGGAGTTTCGAAAGAGAAAACTATGTGGAACAGGCGCTTCTGCTTGCTGCCGTTTCCGAATTGAAGCTACAGAAAACAGACAAGGCGGTCGTTCTTAATGAAGCCGTCGAGATCGCCAAAAAATTCTGTGACGAAGACAGTTATCGTTATATCAACGGTGTTCTGGATAAAATATGAATCTCACTGTAAGTACACTGGTCAGATATCTTAAGAACCGTCTGGATTCTGACCGTTACCTTCAGAACATCCTCGTAGAAGGGGAGATTTCGAATTTCCGCCATTATCAAAGCGGATATATTTATTTTACCCTCAAAGACAATAAGGCTGCGATCAGCTGCATGATGTTCCCACGTGATGCTTACGCTCTCCGGTTTGCCCCCAAAGACGGAGATCAGGTGCTTGTTAAAGGTGACGTCTCAGTCTATGAAGCGAGCGGCCAACTACAGTTATATGTTAAACAGATGAAGCCGAACGGACTCGGTGACCTTTATCTTCAGTACGAAGAGTTAAAGAGAAAACTGGCAGCCGCTGGCTTTTTTGATGAATCACATAAAAAGGAGCGAACGGAGTTTCCTTTCCGTATTGCGGTCCTTGTCGGTGATAAATCCGCAGCCATGTCGGATATCAAGACCTGCTTTGCCAGACGCTGGCCGGTCGCGGATGTAGACTATTACCCCGTTCTCGTACAGGGAAAAGATGCTGCAGCCGATATCGTAAGTATGCTGCTTAAAGTCGATCAGATGGGTTACGATGCCGTGATCCTGGCAAGAGGCGGCGGTTCCTTTGAAGATCTGTTTGCATTCAACGATGAAGCGCTGGTAAAAACGATCTACCATCTGAATACTTTTATCATCACCGGCATTGGTCACGAGCAGGATTATACGCTTTCTGATTTTGCAGCCGATCTGCGAGCTCCGACACCGACTGCTGCAGTCGAATTACTGACTCCTCAGATCATTGATGTATTCGCGAGGATCGCCGACCTGAACATGCATGCCGAAAGCGGCCTTCGCGCAAAGATCAACGATGCCGCCAAACGATTGAAGGATCTTGAAGGATCACCGTATTTCCGTGAGCCCGGAAAGCTGACAGAGCGGTCTCTGAGGCGGTTAGAGTTTTTAGAAACAAAGTTATATAATACTAATAAGCGGTACAGTCTGCTTCAGCAGGATATCGACAGCCGTAAACTGCGCATGCAGAAAGCGCTGATGTACCGTATTCGTGAAAACAGTACGAAACTTGATAATTATATTTATACGCTCTCTTCGCTGACAAACCAGAAATTCAAAAACGAGAGAGTACGTTTAAAAAGGCTTGAAGTCCTGCTGAAAGCGTATTCTTCAGAGAATATCCTCGAGAAGGGATATGCGCTGGTCTTTCAACAGGAAAAGCTCATTAAAAGTATTGAAGACGTAGATCCAAAACAGAATATCCGGGTTCGTATGAAAGACGGCACCCTTGACGCAAAGATAGAGGAGGTACTCCATGACTAAAGGCAGCTTTGAAAAACAGATGAAACGGCTCGAAGAGATCGTTCGTCTGCTTGAAGACGATACGACAGATCTTGATGAAGGAATCGCCCTCTATGAAGAAGGACTGAAACTTACACAGGCTCTGCATAAGCAGCTGACTGTTTTTGAAGAGAAGATAGACTCACTGCAGAAGAAAGAGGAGACCGAATGACATTCGAGGAATACTTGGAACAGGCTTTCAGCAATATGCGTGACAACAAGCTGACGGAAGCAATGAAATACGCGCTTCTCGGAGGCAAGCATTTTCGTCCGGCCCTGATCTTTGCGGTCACAGACGGTTTCAACATTGAAAGGGAAGAGGCATATCCCGCCGCTCTTGCGCTTGAAATGGTGCATTCCTATTCTCTGATTCATGATGATCTTCCGTGCATGGACAACGATGATCTCCGCCGCGGGAAGCCGACTGTCCATAAAGCCTTTGGGGAAGATATCGCTGTATTGGCCGGGGACGCTCTGCTTACACATGCCTTTAACGTCATCAGCGAAGCGGATTATGACGATCATACAAAAGTCCGCATGATCCAGGAACTATCAAATCTCGCCGGACTCGGCGGTATGGTCCACGGACAGTATCTGGACATGTTCTATACCGGCAAGGATATCAATGAGGCGATTCTTGATGAGATCGAAGACTATAAGACAGGCGGCCTTTTTGAATGTGCTCTGGTCTTTGGTATGCTGCTGGGTAACGATGAGGAGAATCTCGCGTTCTATGCATCAATGGCCCTGAAGATCGGCCGTGTCTTCCAGCTGCAGGATGACCTCTTTGAGATCACCAAGACCGAGGAAGAGTTAGGAAAGAACGCTTCCGATGTGGATAACGACAAAGCTTCCGCACTTTCCGTCTATACCAAAGAGGAATTGGAAGAACGCATCGCCAATCTGTTCAAAGAAATGTTCGAACAGCTTGACTATGCCAAATTCAACACCAATGAACTTCGCAAGATCATCGAAAACATGAGGGACAGGTAATATGGATCTACGGGAAATCAAAGATCCTTCATTTCTTAAGGGAATGAAGACTTCCGAGCTTAATCAGCTCGCAAAGGAAATCCGCCAGTTCATTATCGAAAACGTTTCTCATACCGGCGGACATCTCTCCAGCAACCTTGGCGTCGTGGAACTGACCATCGCGCTTCATTATGTTTTCAACGCGCCGGAAGACAAGATCTTTTTTGATGTCGGCCATCAGTGTTATACACATAAGATACTTACCGGTAGGGCTTCCGAGTTTTCGACTTTGCGCAAATACAAAGGCATTTCCGGTTTCCAGAAACGAAAAGAGAGCGATTACGACTGTTTCGAGGCGGGACACTCGTCTACATCACTTTCCGCCGCGCTGGGTATGGCAGTCGCACGTGACCTTGATTACAAGGATTATGAGATCGTTCCCGTGATCGGAGACGGTGCACTTTTATCCGGTATGTCTTTTGAGGCATTAAATCAGATCGGCTATGAGAAGCGCAGAATGATCATTATTTTCAACGATAATAAAATGTCTATCAGCGGTAATGTCGGTGCTCTTTCGAAGAGTTTTGGGCGTTTACGCAGCTCTAAAGGCTATACCAACCTGAAGGGCGACGTCAAAAACTATCTGCGCAGTCAGAAATACGGTGAAGCACTGATTGCCGGTATTCATAACTTTAAGGATGGAATCAAGCATCAGGTGATCGATTCCGGCATCTTCAAGGAATTCAACCTAGAATACTACGGTCCGATCGACGGACACAACATCGCCGAGATGATCCGCGTACTGGAGACTGCGAAAAAAGAAGACGGGCCCTGTGTGATCCATATGGTTACAACAAAAGGAAAGGGATACCAGTTCGCAGAAAACGATGTCACCGGTAAGTGGCACGGCGTAGGACCTTTCAATAAAAACGATGGCAGGATGCTCAGCTCAACTCCGCAGGGTTATGCCAGCGGCTCGGAGATCGTTGCCAGAAAGATCGAAGAGATGATGATCGCAAACGAGGATATTGTCGCGATCACGCCGGCAATGAAACAGGGTTCTGCGCTCGAACATGTTTTTGCCCATTACCCGGAAAGAAGTTTTGACTGCGGCATTGCAGAAGAACATGCAATGACTTTTGCAGCCGGTCTGGCGCTCAATGGCAAACATCCTTTCCTGGCGATCTACTCGACTTTCATGCAGAGAGCCTACGATCAGCTCAACCACGATATCTGCCGTATGGATCTTCCGCTTGTACTGGGGATCGACCGTGCAGGTCTGGTTGGAGCCGATGGGGAAACACATCACGGCGTATTTGACGTTGGACTGATGGAGCCGCTGCCGAACATCATCATCGCGCAGGGTAAAGATGCACCGGAAATGCGCGCGCTACTGGAATATGCATTTACGCAAAAGCATCCTTTTGCTCTCCGCTTTGCCCGCCAGACAGTCGCGATCGAACCGGATGAAAACAGAAAGATCACATCGACCGACTGGGAGTATCTCGTGAAATGCGAGAACCCGGACGCCGTTATCCTTTCCTATGGTTTTGACGTTAAAAAGATCTCCCAGACCGTTAAAGATAACAATCTGAATTATTCTGTCGTCAACTGCCGCTTCCTGAAACCGTTTGATGAGAAGATCCTGAACGAAGTATTAGAAGGGGAAGCGCCTGTTTATATCTATGAATGTGATATGCATAAGGGAGGATTCGGAGTCAATATCCTCGATTACGCAAACAGCATAGGGATCTGCAAAAAGATCGTCACAACCGGCATTCCGGACCAATACGTCGAACAGGGATCCACATCGCAGCTTAGAGAACAGCTGTCGCTGGATCTGCCTGCATTCTTCCGAAAGATCGAAGAAGATAAGAAATGATCAAAAACCTGACGATTAAGAATTACGCCATCATCGAAAATCTGTCGCTGGATTTCAACGACCGTTTTGAAGTGTTTACAGGTGAGACCGGCGCCGGAAAATCGATCATCATCGGCGCTTTGAGCTATCTGTGCGGCGGAAGGGCAGACAGTTCGATCGTTGCCAGGGGAAAAGATAAATGCATCATCGAAGGTGTGTTTTCTGTGTCTGAGCACATGCGCTCCTGTCTTGAGGAAGCGGATATCGATTATGAAGACGAGCTGATCGTACGCCGGGTCATCTCTGCCGAGAACCGTTCTTCGATCCGTGTCAACGAGAGAAATGTGACTCTCGGTTTCCTGCAGGAACTGTTCAGCGGAGAGATCGATATTCATTCTCAGCACGATAATCAGTATCTTCTGAAAAAGCAGCATCATCTCGAACTGCTGGACAATTATGCCGGGCTTGCGGAAGAGAAGGGGAAATACCGAGAAATCTACCGTGATCTGCGCAAGACTGAAGAGGAATACCACCAGCTGCTCAACAGTCAATATGACGAACGGGAACTTGATTTCCTTAAGTTCTCTTTAGACGAGCTGACGAAGGCAAATCTTCAGCCGGGCGAAGAAGAAGAACTGAAGAAAAAGGAAAAACGCTATAAGGATTTCGAGAAGATCTCGGCAAACCTTACGAAAGCGATCGATCTGTATGATCAGAGCGAAGGCATCGATGAAAAATTCTACGAACTTGCTCATCTGCTTGGAAACGAAGACGAAGAGTTGCGGGAGATCAGCCAGAATCTGAATGACCTTTACTACTCGCTTCAGGATCAGATCGAACATCTCAAACAGATCTATTCTCATATGGACCGTGACGAGATCGACATAGATGCTGTTCAGGAACGGATCTATCATCTGCAGCGTCTTAAACGGAAATACAGTCTGGACGAAGAAGGGCTGATCGCTCATATCAGCGAACTCGAAGAAAAGATCCGGGCATACGAAAACAAAGAGGAATTTGTCGCTCAGTTCGAAAAGAAACTGTCTGAAAAGCGCAAGAAAGCCATGGGTATGGCTGAAAGCATCAGCAGCCAGAGAAAGATCTCCGCACTGGCTCTGGAAAGAACGATCGAGAAGGAAGTCGGCGATCTGATGCTGCCGAACGTGAGTTTTAAAGTCGATTTCCAGGACAAAACAGACCTTGATGCTAATGGCAAAGATGAAGTAGAGTTCCTGATCTCACTGAACAAAGGCGAACAGCTGAAGCCTCTCGTAAAAGTCGCCAGCGGCGGCGAATTATCACGCCTGATGATCGGACTGAAGAAGATCTTTATCCGTCTCAGTCCGGTAAACTTACTTGTGCTGGATGAGATAGATACGGGAATCAGCGGTATTACCGCCGATGCGGTAGGATATAAGATCGCCCAGATAGCCGATCAGCTTCAGGTCATCGCGATCACGCATCTTGCACAGGTCGCTGCCTACGGAGATGATCATTTCTACATCTATAAAGAAGATGATTCCGTGAGCACACATACTCACGTGGATGAACTTGACCGAACCCAGAGGATCCGGGAACTGGCAAGGATCACGTCTTCTTCCGTCAGCGAGGCATCTTTGAAAGCCGCAGAAGAATTGCTGGATACAGCACAGAAGAAGAAAACAGCATGAAGATCGAAGACGCGGTGCGCGAGTATAACATACAGATCGAGATCATCGATGGAAAATCTCCGCAGACGGTTAAAAGTTATCTGAATGATCTGATGAAGTACTGCGACTTTTTGAAAGATAAAGGAATCGAGGAGATCGATAAAGTCGACACTCAGACGGTCGAAGATTTTATTTATTCCCTCGAAGACGAATACGCATCCAACAGCCTGAACCGAACGAAAGTCACGATCCGGAATTTTCATCGTTTCCTCAATTTCCGTTACGATATGAAGGACCCTACCGTGAATCTTCATGTTGCGAAAGGGGAGAAGCGTCTTCCTGTCTATGCAACCTCTGCCGAAATCGAAGCATTGATGGGGACCTTCAATGATGAGGAACCCGAAGATCTGCTCGGTCATACTGTCCTCGAAACGATCTACGGACTAGGTCTGCGGGTAAGCGAATGTTGCGGACTGCTCCTTAACCAGGTGAATCTTGATGACCGGTTCGTAAAGATTCTTGGAAAGGGGAATAAGGAAAGGATCATCCCGATCCCGGATAAGACCGCTTATTATATGCGCGAATACTTTACCAGAGTTCGACCGCTGTTTCAGAAACGAAATAATCGACATTTCTTCATTAATAAATTCGGAAGGAACATCTATCCGGTCTACGTGGAGAATACGCTCAACGAGCACGCGAATGCCGCCGGGATCAAAAAACATCTCTCTCCGCATAAGCTTCGTCATTCCTACGCAACGCATCTGCTGGAAGGGGGAGCCGATCTCCGCGTCATCCAGGAACTGCTTGGACACAGCGATATATCCACGACCGAGATTTATACCCATGTAGCGAATTCCCATTTAAAATCTGCATATAATCAATTCTTCCCATTAGCAAACTCAGCTATTGACAAAAAAGAGAAATGATCTTAATATATCATTGTACGATATTAGTAATCGATATTTTAAAGAGGTAGGGTAGAGTTATGCCGAAGAAATCATTAGAATCCTTAACTGAACCAATGTTCTATGTACTGATGGCTTTCCGCAGCGGTCCGAAATGCGGTATTGAGATCGCCGGTCTGGTTGAAAAACAGACAGAAGGCAGAATCAAGATCGGTCCGGCAACACTCTATACCGTTCTTGGCAAGTTCCTGGAAGTGGAGTACCTTGAAGAGATCGACAAAGATCAGCCCGGCCGGAAGAGGACCTACCAGATCACCAGAAAAGGGCTGGAAGCTTACAGCGCCGAGATCAAACGCCTTCGCTACTGTCTGCACGATGCCAAGATCGTTGAAACTGAAAAAGCAAAAGAGCAGCAGGAAAAGAAGTCTTAAGAGAACAGTTCTTTTATATCTGTCTCTTTAATAATCACTTATATAAAGAAACAGGGGATAACCCTGTTTTTATTTGCCCAAAAATCAAAATGTAATATTTGTATAATATACATTATGCGAAATATAGGGTATAAAAGAAGCAATCCCGGAGGATTGCCTTTTTATTTAAGAATTAGTTGTTCTTGATCGCGTCTTTTAACAGTCTGGAAGCTTTGAAAGCCGGAGACTTGGAAGCTGCGATCTCGATCTTTTCCTTGGTGATCGGATTGATTCCGTTGCGTGCGTTTCTTTCCTTGACTTCGAACTTGCCGAAACCGAAGATATCAACTGCACCGCCATCGATCAGAGTTTCGATGATGGTCTTGAATGTAACATCAACTAACTCATTTGCTGCTTTCTTTGTGATGCCTGTTTTTTCGGCAACAGCATCGGCTAATGCCTTTTTATTTAAATCTTTTGACATGTTTTTTCCTCCTCATAATTTAACGTGCGTCTTTTCTATTATAGCCATTTTACCTATCCGGTTCAATCACTATAATGTGAAAATCTACAGTATTTATGCGGATTTTTTGTCTTTTTCTACAATCTCCGCAAGCAGGTCTTTACGACAGTTTTCAACGTCTTCCTCGGTCAGGCCCTTTATCCCTGCCGCGCAGTCGTGACCTCCCCCATTGTATCTGCTTGCGATTTCGTTCACAATATAACCATTCTTCGAACGAAGCGATCCGTCATACAATTCTGTCTTGCTGTTGTACGCAAGAACAGCCCAGATCTTGTAATCGATGACTTTTCCGAATTCGTCGATCATGATCTTGGCAGTATCGGAATCGATACCGATCTCCCCTATTGCTTCCTTATTCAGTTTTACGAAGCATAATCCGTCCTGATAGTCGAAATAGTTGCGGATCTTTGTACGCAAGGCAAATTCCTGCTGTGAGACGTCAAACATACGGACACTCAGCTCATTCATATCCAGCCCGCAGTCGACGAGTTTTGCGGCGTTTTTGAGCGTGCTGGCGTCACAGTCCGAAGTACGGAAATTCAGCGTATCCGTAAGGATCCCGCTGTATAAGTATTCCGCGGCTTTTCTCGGCATGACAGTGCCTTTAAAATCCTCTCCCATGAGGATCTCGGCGATATACTCACATACAGAACCGCGCTGCGGTTCACAATAGAGCAGTTCCTCGAACTTTTCGACGATCGGATGATGATCGATACGGATCACTCTTTTTGCTGTACGGAAACGTCTGTCGTCAACGCGTGCGCTGTTTGATGTATCGGTAATGATCGCCAGTGAGGAAGCGACAAATTCATCGTCCGCTTCATCCGTATACGGATAAGTGCTGAAATGCTCGAAACCGAGGGCGCGGACGTCTTTCTGCGGATAATTGCAGAGGATCCATTCTTTCAGACCGAGCTGGGAACCGGCGGCATCGCCGTCCGGATGAGTATGACGGAATAAGGTGATCTTATCTGCTTCTTCGATGGCTTGTCTGATCGGCAGATATTTCATATTAGAGTCCCAGGATACGGACAGTATCTCTTGCGATCATCAGCTCTTCGTTTGTCGGAATAACAAAGACTTCGACCTTGCTGTCAGGCAGAGAGATCTTCTTTTCGGCGGATCTGGTGACATTGTTGAGATCGTAGTCGATCTTCAGGGATAAACCTTCTTCCAGATGCTTTAAGATCTCCTGACGGATATAGGTGTCGTTTTCGCCCAGACCTGCAGTAAAGACGATCGCATCGACATGGCCAAGCTGCATCGCGTAGCCGCCGACAACGTTGATGACACGGTTGACATAAAGAGCCTGGGTGATCTTGGCCTGCTCGTTGCCGTTTTTCGCTGCTTCCGCAACGTCTCTGGCATCGGAGGAGATACCGGAAACACCCAGCATACCGGATTTCTTGTTGAGATAAGTATCCATATCATCCGGTGTGCAGCCGAGTTTCTTCATCATATAGAAGACGACGGTCGGGTCGATATCGCCGGATCTCGTGCCCATCATGATACCGCCTAAAGGTGTCAGACCCATGGAGGTATTGATGCACTTTCCGCCCTTGACAGCCGTAATGGACGCACCATTGCCTAAATGACAGGTAATGATGTTGAGATCCTTGACGTCCTTCTTCATCAGTTCAGCGGCACGGTTGGCAACATACTTATGACTGGTGCCGTGAGCGCCGTAACGGCGGATCTTGTAATCCTTATACCAGGAATACGGAACCGGGAACAGGAAGCTCTCCGGACCCATCGTCTGATGGAATGCGGTATCGAAGACGAATACATGTTCAATATCCGGAAGCGCCTTCTTGAACGCGTAGTAGCAAACGAGATGGGCGTGGTTGTGCAGCGGAGCAAGCTCACAGAGCTCGTCGACCTTGGCAACGACATCGTCGTCGACTTTGACGGACTGATCGAAATACGCGCCGCCCTGGACGATACGGTGGCCGGCACCCTTGATCTCTTTAAGATCCTTGACGATACCGTATTTGACTAAGGCATCGAGCAGGATATCGACCGCTGCCTGATGATCCGGGAGCGGGAGCTTGGTGGAATGCTTTTCGTTGCCGATCTTGATGGTAAAGATCCCCTCTTCAAGACCGATCCTTTCGGCGTTGCCGGAAGTAAGCACGATCTCTTCCGGCATCTGGAATAACTGGAATTTCAGAGATGAACTGCCGGAGTTAATGGAAATAATTTTAGACATCTGTTTTCTCCTCCTCAATCTGATTTAACAGGAATGCATACTTTTTTGTTACCGGGTCATCGCATTCAGACATTTCCTGCAGGATCTTCCCGCGTTTCCTGTCTTTTTCGATCAGACCGAGTTTCTTTTCATAATCCAACATCTGTTTGCTGCAGCGTGAGATCAGGTCTGAGACAGCGGCTTTGGATATACCGAAGTTCTCGGCGATCTCCTGCATGGAGTAGTCGTTTTCGTAATAGTCACAGAGAATCTCCCGCTGGTGCGGCGTCAGCAAGACGCCGTAATAGCTGAACAATTCGTTTCCGTACAGGAAATCAATGCTCATTCTGGAAATCCTCGATAATGCTGTAAAGATAAAGATCTACATCGAATTCCTTCAGGTCATCGAGTTTCTCGCCGAATCCGATGTATTTGACCGGCAGACCCAGTTCGCTCTTGATCGCGAGCACGATGCCGCCTTTCGCAGTGCCGTCCATCTTGGTCAGGATGATGCCGTCGATCTTGGCGGTATCATTGAACAGTTCTGCCTGTGAAATGCCATTCTGGCCTGTATTTGCGTCGATAACGAGCCATACGTTATGCGGAGCGCCGGGGATCTCTTTCCCGACTACGCGGTACATTTTTTCAAGTTCCGCCATCAGGTTCTTCTTGGTCTGCAGCCTGCCGGCAGTATCGCAGATCAGGATATCGATATCATTAGCTTTCGCATAGCGGCATGCCTCGACCAGAACAGAGCTGGGATCTTCGTTGTCTTTTCCGGCAACGACCGGTACATCCAGTCTTTCGCCCCATTGTTTCAGCTGATCGATCGCGCCGGCACGGAAAGTATCCGCCGCTGCCATAGCGACCTTTTTGCCTTCGTTCTGATAACGGCGCGCCAGTTTGGCACAGGTCGTCGTTTTGCCTGAACCGTTTACACCGATCATCAGGATCACAGTCGGACCTTCTTCGGCATAGACTGTTTCCTTATTGTCTTCCCCGTAAACGCTGCGCATCGCTTCCGTCAGCAGATCCATCATCATATCCTTTGACCGGACGCGCCAGTAGTAGTCCGCGCGGTTGAGGAAATCATTGCAGATCTTTTCAGCTGTGTGGAAACCGATATCGCTGTCGATCAGGGCGACCATCAGTTCATCGATAAACTCGTTTGCGTCGACTTTGCCTTCGGAAGAGATGTAACGCAGACGTCTTCCGAGATTAGCGTTGGTCTTGGAAAAACCGTTCAGGTATTCCTCACTGTCTTTGTTGCCGCTGAAGGCTTTTTTGATCGAATCCAGAAATCCCATTAAGCTTCTCCTTTCTCCGCCATACCGACAGCGTCGACCAGTCTGACTTTCATCATCTGGGATACGCCGCGGTTCTGCATGGTGACACCATAGAGGACATCGCACTGTTCCATCGTTCCCGGACGGTGCGTGATGATGATGAACTGACTTTCGTCAGAGATATTCTTAACGTATTTTGCGAAACGCTCGACGTTCGCCTCATCCAGCGCAGCTTCGACTTCATCGAATACGATGAGCGGGACATGGCGCGTTTTCAGGATAGTGAACAGAACGCAGATCGCGATCAGTGTCTTTTCACCACCGGAGAACAGGCGGATGGATTTGACGGCTTTCCCCGGAGGCTGAACATCGATATCGATGCCGCTGTTCAGAACATCTTCCGGATCTTCAAGGATGAGCTTTGCCCTTCCGCCGCCGAACAGTGCGCTGAAAGTCGTCGGCAGTTCTTTGTTGATCTCATTGAAAGTCTCCATGAACTGGGACTTCATCGTCTCGTCCATCTCGGCGATCGCTTCTAAGATCTTATCCCGGGAAGCGAGCAGGTCGTCATAATTCTTTTTGATCGTTTCATAACGCTCATTAACCTGTTCGTATTCTTCCGGTGCGGACATATTGATATTGCCGAGATTTTTGATCTCTTCGCGCAGGGAGATGACTTCTTCCTGGCTGCTGTCGTCGATCGTACTGCTGACGTTCGCCAGAGCGTATTCATAGGTCATCCGGTATTCGGAAGCCAGACGGTTGATATTCTCTTCCAGTTTGACAGAGACAGCCGCTTCCTTGGAGATGATGCCCTTGAGCGATTCGTTTGCGGTATCGAGCTGTCTTCTGGCAGAACGGATCTGCTGATCCTTTCGGTCGATGTCGTTGCAGAGCTTCATGCGCTCTTCCCTGCCGGATTTCAGCGTCATCGTCAGATCATCCTTATCTGCGTAAGCCTTGTTCAGGTCGGTGATAATCGAATCGAAATAGCTCTGTTCTTCCTTTTCGGCATCCGGCTTTAAAACATCCAGATCGCTCTGCAGTTTTTCGTATTTGGCACGTTTGGTCTCGAGCAGCGGCTCAAGATGCGCCAGCGCGATACGTTTATCGGTGATCTGGCTCTCAAGCTGTTCCTTGTCCACGACCAGCGCATTGTAGTTCTTGATCGCAAGTTCATTGGCGGCAGTGGCAGAAACCAGCTGCTGGCGGATGCGTTCCAGTTCATTCTGAGCAGAGATGATCGAGGTTGCGTTCTTCGTGCGTCCGCCGGTCATCGTACCGCCGCGGTGAACGACATCACCGTCAAGAGTCACGATATTAAAGGCATGGTTCAGCATTCTCGCCAGTTCGTTGGCGTTTTCGAGTTCGTCGCATACAAGCGTGCTTCCCAGCAAGGAAGTGCGGACTTTATCGTAGATGCGGTCACAGCGGACAAACTGATCCGCAGTACCCAGGAAGCCCTGAGCGTTGTTGCAGATCGTTTCCTGGTCATATGTCAGATAACGTTCTCTTAATACGGTCATCGGCAGGAAAGTCGCACGGCCGGAACTGTTGCGGCGAAGGAAGCCGATCGCGTTTCTGGCGGCCGCTTCGTCTCTGGTCACGATGTGATAGATCGATCCGGCCAGGGCGGCGGAGATCGCTTCTTCGTAGTCCTTTTCCGGATGCATCTCCTGACCGACGACACCAAGCACTCCCGGGAAGGAAGCACGGTTATCCATGATCGTCTTGACGCCCTGCTGGGCTCTGGAGGAGAAAGGATCCTTCAAAAGGTTTTCGAGAACGTTGGCACGGTTGCGCAGATTGATCGTATGACTGGTCGTTTCTTCGCGCTTGAAATTTGCATCCAGCATTTTGGATACGGTCTCATCGAGATTCGCGTTCAGCAGATCGATCTCGGCATTCAGCTTCTCATAACGGTTCTGGCGGTCCTCATATTCGAGTTTTGCCTCGGTAACGAGTTCACGCAGGTGTTTGGCTTTTTCTTCCGTATTGCCGGTCTCCAGGGCGTATTTGCGCTTCTGGTCGATCTCGACTTTCCGGTTCTCCAGACGCTGGATATCGTTGATGGTCTTCATCAGCTGTTCCTGAAGGGCGTTGATCTGCATGTCATACTGACGCTGCTTGCTCTTCATTTCAAAGCTGTTGTTTTCATTGACTGAAATGGCAGTCTGCTGCATCGAGATATCCGTTTCAAGATCGAACTTGCTCTTGCGGATCTCTTCGCGGTCACTGTTCAGACTGGTGATGTTGTTGACCAGGACAGCGATCTCGATCTCTTCCAAACGTTTCTTCTTTTCACGGTAGATCTCCGCTTTGGCAGCGGCGCGCTTTAACGGAGATACCTGTTTCTCAAGTTCAGCCATGATATAGGAGACCTGGTCAAGGTTTTCCTTTGTCCTTTCGAGCTTGTTGATGGATTCGTTCTTTTTCTTCTTGTATTTGGCAACGCCGGCCGCTTCCTCAAAGATCGCACGGCGGTCATAAGGACGCGCTTCCGCAAAGGATGAGATGTTGCCCTGGGAGATCATGGACAGAGAGTCTTTACCGAGACCGGAGTCCAGGATCAGGTCGATGACATCGCGCAGGCGGACGTTCTTGTGATTGATCAGGTATTCGGCATCCTGATCGGTATTGTAGATGCGGCGGGTGACTTCGATCTCTTCCAGATCGCTGTTCAGCGCGTGAGAGGAGTTGTCGAAAACAAGCGTAACTTCCGCCATATTTAAAGCTCTGCGGTTCTCAGCGCCGGCGAAGATCACGTCGGTCATTTTTTCACCGCGGAGCGATTTTATGCTCTGTTCTCCGAGGACCCAGCGGATCGCGTCGGATATATTTGATTTACCACAGCCATTCGGTCCGACGATGCCGGTCATATTACTGTCGAAGTTGATCGTAATACGTTCGGCAAAGGACTTGAAGCCGTACATTTCAATTCTTTTCAGGAACATACAAACCTCCCATCAAATTATTATAACAGATACCGAGGTTCATTCTCTTTCGGTCTTTCTGATAAATGCAAATCCCACAGCGGATTCGATCCCGTGCTCTTTGTTTTCCAGGATCACATAACGGTTCTTACGTTTCAGGATATGGAATTCTTCACCGTTCTGGAACAGCTTCTCTCCGGACATGCAGGGATGATAACGCAGGTTCATCAGGTCCCTTCTGCCGGAACGGAAATAGTGCAGCTCTCCTTTTGCCGCCTCGATCATTTCGATCTCATTTGGTGCGAGCTCGCTGGAAAGAATGACGGCTTCGAAGCCGAGCGAGCGCAGTAGTTCATAAGCGGAGGAATTCGTGCAGTGAAGCGTATAGTAAGCGATCTTATGTTTCGCCGGAACGAGCAGCCCGCCGATCTCGCTGACTGTGACATTCTCGAACTGTTCGTATTCGGAGTTCGGATTGATGACCGGGAATAATAAATAGTCTGCTATACCCTTTTTCTCGGACAGGGTCACAGTCTGTTCGTCTCCCCTTCTGTCTGCCTCCAGAAGATCCTTTTTCAGATACTCAGCCGTTCTTCTCTGAATGCTGACCGGATACTCCTGCCGGTGCGCATGGACACGCTGTTCATCGAGTTCATTCAGCGCGCGGCGGCGCAGATCCTTCAGGGCAGAGACCGGCACGAAGATATTGTCATCCATCTCGCACTCAAGCTCTGCCAGATAATACGGAGTGTCGCGCAGATGATCGACGGCTTTGCGTACGGATTCTTCCGTCATCGGCGCTTTTCTTGATTCCTCCACGATCTGATCAGAAACAACAGTCGCCTCATATCCGGCTGCCTTAACGGTCATCTCGCATTTTTCACCCTTGACCAGCCGGCAGCGCATGCCTAAAGGATAGCGTTTGAACTGTTTCAGATCGGAAAGCTCCTTTTCCAGCAGATAATCGGTGGTCTTTACACAGAGTTCGCCGTTCTTCACATGCTTGTCGTAATCCAGCAGGATCGTGTCGCCTTTATTGGCATGATTGATCAGCCGGCGGTTAAGATCGTACAGCTTATTGACGATGAAACCGTCTTTCTGATTCACGAAACGGATACCGTCGAACTGCGAAAGATCTTCCTCGAGTTTTACGTAAACGAAGTTCTTCTTTCTTCCGCTTACTTTTCCAAGCGGAATGCCGCGGTGATTGGGCTGCGAGCTCTCATAAAGCGCATCGGCGCCTTTATCGTAAAAGTAGGCATCGGTATAGCCGCGGTTGAAAAGGACCATCATATTCTTAAGGGTCTTCTCATCCGGCTTGTATTCTCTGCCTTCGTAATAGGCATCGATCGCTTCACGGTAAACATGGGTGATACAGGCGACATACGCCGGTTTTTTCATACGGCCTTCGATCTTCAGACAGCTGACGCCGGCCTCGATCAGGTCCGGAAGCGCATTGAGGCCATTAAGATCGTGCGTGCTCAGATAATAGGATTTTTCTTTGCTCTCATCTGCATACTGCATGCGGCAGCACTGGGCGCAGGTGCCCTTATTGCCGCTGCGCTTGAACATCGAAGAAGACATCAAACATTGACCGCTGTAGGATACGCAGAGCGCGCCGTGAATGAAAACTTCGATCTCGATCCCCTGCTTGCAGAACTTGCGGATCAGATCCAGTGAGGATTCTCTGGCAACGACGGCTCTCTCAAAGCCGAGCAGCTTCGCCGTCTCGACACCGGCACAGTTATGAACATGCAGCTGGGTGGAAGCGTGCAGCGGGAAGTCCGGATAGTTTTCTTTCACATAGGCATACAGACCGAGGTCCTGCACCAGCAAGGCATCTACACCGGTCTCATAGGCGTATTTTACTTCTGCTTTCGCGTTATTGAGTTCATATTCATTCAGCAGCGTATTCATCGTCATGTAGACTTTTACACCGTTGTAATGTGCGTATTTCACGGCTTCTGCCAGCTCTTCGTGATCGAAGTTTCCGGCGAAAGCACGGGCGCCGAAATTCTTTCCGCCGAGATAGACGGCATCCGCGCCGTTGCATACAGCAGCCTTTAAAGCTTCAAAGTTTCCCGCAGGGGCAAGCAATTCAATTCTTTTCATTCTTAAACTCCAGTGCCAAGCCTCCAAGGCTCGTTTCTCTCAGTTCGACCGCCAGTTTCTTTCCGGTGTAATTCATCGAATCGACGACCATGTCAAAACTGACCAGGGAATGCTTATGCACAGCTGCCAGTGATCTGGCAAGCTTGACCGCATCAAAAGCACGCAGTACGGCTATGCCGTTGCGTTCGATACAGGGAATGATGACGTAACCTTTTACCGGATCGCAGGTCAGTCCGAGATGATGCTCGATCCCGATCTCAGCTGCACGCTCGACTGTATCTAACGGCTGTCCTTCCAGCCAGGCGATCATGGCAGCACCCATGGCACAAGCTGTGCCGACTTCCGCCTGACAGCCGCCCATGGAACCGGCAATAGTGGCATTCTGTTTGATCAGATCGCCGAACACACCGCCGACAGCCATGGCTTCCAAAACTCTTTCTTCCGGATAGCCTTTGTCTTTGATGTAGTAATAGGCGATCGAAGCGACGATCCCGGCGGATCCCAGAGTCGGTGCAGTCGTGATCTTATGTCCTGCCGCATTCTCCTCCCCTACTGCGTACGCATAAGCGATACAGCGGCCAAGATCGTCTTCCGCCTGTTTATAGAGTTCGGAAGCAGAACGACGGTAATTCAGTTCTTTATTCAGCAGACCGGAGGAAGAAAGCCCGCGGTCTACGCAGTCCAGCATGTTTTCAAGCGAACGCTTCAGGTCATCGTAGAGACCCGATTCGTAATGCAGCAGATACTGCGGCAGAGTCCATCCGTTATGTTTCAGACGCTTTTTGATATCTGCGAAAGAATCATCCGGATAGATGTCTTTTTCGTCGCCGGAATCAAATTTGTCGATGCGGATGCTGCCGCCGCCTAAAGAGATCACCGACCACTGCGGGTATTCTTTTTCCGGCGTCATTCCGCGGATGAGCAGTTTCATTTCCGGATCTTCATAATCAAAAGCAACTTCTGTCTCAGCAGGCAGAAGCGTTTCCTTGATGATCTCATCGGTACGGTGGCCTTTCCCGGTCAGAGCCAGGGAACCGCAAAGCGTCACCTCATAACGGGTGCAGTCTGGATACTGATCTTTATAGAAGAACGCCGCGCGCTGCGGGGCGATCGTATGCGAACTGGAGGGACCGTAACCGATCCGGTAGATGTCTTTGATCGCTTTCATGCGATACCTGCCGTTTCCATGATGAACCGGGCGATGTGCTGACGGTCGGCGATCTGATCGCCGGATTTCAGGGCTTTATCTACCAGATGCAGCTTATTCAGGATCGCTAAGATATCTGGCATGCTGAGCGTGCGAAGCGTCTCATAGGCTTTGTTGACGCGATAATCATTTTTGGCATTGAATGTTTTCGAGATCTCTCTGGTCGAAGCGCCGTTAGCGCTCATAAACGCAACGGTGTACAGATAACGGTACTGGCTCGCCAGCGTTGAGATCAAATAGGAATAGTTCTGATTCTTCTGCTCATAGACCTGCAGATAATAGAAAGCAAGCGATGCGTTCTTTTCGGTGATCGCGTTGATCAGTTTGAAGATATCGTCATCGATCTCAGCTGGACAAAGCTTGTCTACGACTTTCTCCGAACAGAAATCCCCGTAAAGAACGAGCTTCTCGCAGTTCTGATGCAGGCGGCCGGTATCCATCCGGCTGCGGTCGATCAGCAGTCTGACGGCTTCTTTCGACATCTTTACCGGTAAAGAAGAAACATAACCTCTTGCATAGTCATAGAAATCGCGGCCTTTTAGTTTCTGAAAATGGAATACGCGGGCATTTTTGAGTATCGTATTATAAGCAACGCTCTTTGTCGGAAGCGACTCGCCGGATTCGCAGAAGATCAGATCGCAGTTAAAGGAAGGATCCGCAACGTAATCTTCCAGTTCCTTTTTTTCACTATCTGCCATCTTTTTGTAGAAGAAGGACGGATGACGGACAATAATTAAAGAAGCCTCTCCAAAAAGGCTCTGGGAACGGGCAGCCTCTGTGATCAGCGCAACCGGCGTATCGGCGTTGCTGCCGTCAAACGAATAGATCGCGTATTTAGGATACTTTTTCGTAAACTCACTGAGCTTGTCTTCAACGAGATAGTAATCGTCGCCGTGTATCAGATAAATCATCAATTTATTATACCACGAGCCATAGAACTGCCTAAAACAAAAAGGCAGCTCTCTGCCTCTCTGTATCGTGTTTTTTTGACTGATTCTTAGTGAACAGAAACAATCAGTACTTCGTAAGGTTCATCGACCTTTACGGTAACTGTCTCGCCGACTTTTTTGTTGAGGATCGCTTCCGCAAGAGGTGTCACGTTGGACAGACGGCCGCTCAGCGGATCTGCTTCAACGGTGCCGACGATCGTATAAGTCAGCACGTTCCCTGTATCAAGTTCCTTGATCTCGACGGTGGAGCCAAGACGGACAAACTTGGTGGAGCGTCCGCTCGAGATGACTTCCGCATTGCGGATCATGTGCTCGAGTTCCTTGATCCTGGATTCTACCTGAGCCTGACGGTCTCTGGCTGCGTCATAGTCAGCGTTTTCGGAAAGGTCGCCCTGTGCACGGGCTGCCTTCAGTTCTTCGATAACTTCCGGGCGGATCACATGGACCAGCTCGTTTAATTCATTCTTTAAATTTTGAAGACCTTCTTCAGTAATATAATTCTTCTCTTTATTCTCATCCATCTTCGTATACCTCCGAGTTATTTTATCACTTTATTCTTTAGAATACTATCAATTTTCGTCTCCAGGAGATCGACCGCGACAACGTTCCATCCGCCGGACGGGATGATGATGTCAGCGTATTTCTTGGTCGGTTCAACGAACTCATCGTGCATGACCCGGACGGTATTGCAGTACTGGTTGATAACGGAATCCATCGAACGTCCGCGTTCGTTCATATCTCTCTGCAGACGCCGGATAAAGCGGATATCCGCCGGTGTATCGACAAAGACCTTGATATCAAGACGGTCGCGGATGCTTTTGCCTTCAAGCACGAACAGACCTTCGAGGATCATGACCTTCGTCGGCTTAACGATCTCTGTTACATTCGAACGGTTATGCGTAACGAAGTCGTAGGTCGGCTTTTCGATCTCTTCCCCGTTTTTCAGCATGTCCAGGTGACGGAGCAGCAGATCGTGGTCGAATGCATCCGGATGGTCGTAGTTCGTCTTCAGTCGTTCTTCGAACGGAAGAAATGACTGGTCTTTGTAGTAGTCGTCTTCTTTGATGATCGTGACTTCCCCGACTTCCTTGAAGAATTCCTTCACGCGGCGGGAGATGCTGGTCTTGCCGCTAGCCGAACCGCCGGCGATGCCGATCAGGATGGTGTCTTTATCGTCTAATAACATGTCAGATACTCCTCGACGTTGCGCTGATGTTCTGCGAAGTCTCTGGCAAAATGCACAGTGCCGCCTTCATGGCAGACGTCAGCGATAAAGTAGAAGTAGCCTTTATCTCTGTCTGTCGGTCTGACAGCCGCGATCAGAGCGTCTCTGCCCGGGCTGACGATCGGTCCCGGAGGAAGTCCGGGATAGAGATAGGTATTGTACGGATCATCGTAGGTGGAATTGTATTCGCATTCCGTCCAGTTCTCATCGTTTTCAAGATCAATAGCGTAACAGACGGTTACGGAGCTCTGCAGCGGCATATCGATCTCCATACGGTTGTAGAAGACACCGGAGATCGTACCCATCTGCTCTGCAGAAGCGGATTCATACTGAACGATGCTGGCAAGCGTGAAGATCTCGTGAACGCTGAGACCATTCTCGGCAAACAGATCCTTCAGATCTTCGTAGACGGCAGCAGTATTGCCGAGGATCTTTTTGGTGACGGTTTCACAGTCTGTCTCGCGCAGGAAAGTATAGGTATCCGGGAAGAGATAGCCTTCCAGAGGATGACGGACATTCTCGCCCAGGACTTCATCGGTCAGGAATTCGTATTCGCCGATCCATCTGCGGACGTTGTCTTCGTCATCCCAGTAAGCGATCAGCTCCGAAGCATCGAGATTCGTCGCATCGGCGATCTTGGCCGCAAAGTCCTTGAGCCAGTCGCCTTCAATGAAGGTGATGCTGACTGTATCCTGGATGATATTCGAGGAATCGCTCAGATAGTCGATCAGCGTCGGCAGATCGACTTCCGGGATCTCATATTTTCCCGCCTTGAAGGAAGACGGATGCAGAAAGCGGGAATAGTAATACGCCAGCGTTCCGCTGTTGATATAGCCTTTATCCTCGAGATCGGAGAAGACCTTGCGCGGATAACTGTTCTCGGCGATCACGAAGGATCCGCTTCTTAAGGAACCTTTGACGGTGTTGCGGTAAACGACGAAGGACAGTCCGCCGATCGCCAGCAGCAGCACAAGGATCAGAGTCATCAGCAGTTTTTTCATGTCACTCGTCTCCGTTCACTGTACCGATCAGTTCTTCGGCGATATCCAGCAGTTCCGGATCTTCTACCGTTTCGATCGTACCGTTCTCCCCGATACAGAACACGTAGGCCTGGTCCGGTAATTCCGGATCTTCCACGATCACGTATTCCTTGCCTTCGAGATCGTACGACATCAGGATCTTGAAGGCATATTCCTTGCCGGTATCATCCGTGATATAGATCTTGTCGTCTTCCATAGTTATCCTTTCTTGCGGTCCAGATAAGTCTGCAGGATGGTGGATGCCGCCATCTGGTCCACGTTTGCTTTTCTCTTCTTGCGGTCGGTATTGAGACCGGCCATGGTCTTCAAAGCCATGACGGTCGTAAGACGCTCGTCTTCCAGCACGACTTCGACATTTCTCTCTTCTTCGAGGGCAGCCTTAAAGTCTTCGGAAAGCTGTGCCTTCTCACCGACAGAACCGTTCATATGCTTTGGATAGCCGAGCACGACGGTCTTGATGTCATATTTGTCGATGTATTCCAGCGTCTTTTCAAAAGCGGCATCGTAGTCCCCTTCCGCAAAACGAAAAGTCTCTTTCATCAGAGCCATCTTTTCGTCAGCCGAGGAGAGCGCGATGCCTAAGGTGCGGCTGCCGAGATCAAGTCCCAGTATGCGCACAGTTATTTGCTTTCCAGGTAGGAACGGACGAGTTCCTCAATGATCTCGTAGCGTTCGACTTTCTGAATGTTCGAGCGGGCATTTTTGTGGCTGGAGATATATGCCGGATCTCCGGAGATCAGATATCCGGAGAGCTGATTGACGGCATTGTATCCGCGTTCTTCAAGAGCCTGCTGAACGGATTTGAGGAGCTGTTTCGTGTATTCTCTTTCAACATCCTTGGAAGAGAACAACATTGTTGAAGATCTGTCTGCCATGCTATACCTCCTGATTCAAAATATAGTTTTCGATCTTTTCGAGAAGTTCGTTGGGATTGGTGTTCTCACCGCCGCCCTGTGCCATATCCGGGCGTCCGCCGCCGCGGCCATTGCACTGTGCGGAGATGAATTTAACAAGGTTACCCGCGTTGTAGCCGGCTTTGACCCATTCCTGGGACATTGCCGCAACATATGCGATCTTTTTGCCCTGTTCGTTCAGGACGACGACGAGACCGGCTTTCAGTTTTTCACGGATCGTGTTCGCGTAATCCTTCAGGAACTGGTCGGAATCCTTCAGATGGACGAGCAGATACTGTCTGCCGTCTTTTTCCTTCGGGTTCATCGTCAGCATGTCAGCTTCGATCTCGTTGATCTGGCGCTGCAGACGCTTGTTGTCATCCTTGAGTTCCTTGGCTTCGTTCAGCATGATCTCGATACGGTTGCGGATCTGGCTGACGCTCTTGAGGCCGAGCAGATCACGCAGTTCGCGGAGCTGCTTTTCCTCGCCCTTGTTGTCTTCGTATGCGTTGAACTTCGTCTCCGCTTCGATACGGCGGATACCGGATCCGATGGATTCCTCGGAACGGATCTTGTAGCAGCCGAGTTCGGCAGTATTGGAAGCGTGCGTGCCGCCGCAGAATTCCTTGGACGGACCCATGGTAACGACACGGACGGTATCGCCGTATTTTTCGTTGAACAGAGCGACTGCGCCGGTCTTCTTAGCATCTTCGACTGCCAGGACGTCGGTGTGGACGTCGTAGCCTGCGAAGATATAGGAGTTCACGAGTTCCTCGACCTTATCCAGGTCTTCCTCGGAGATCTTTTCGAAATGGGTGAAGTCAAAACGGCTGTAGTTTTCACTTACATAGGAACCTGCCTGGGCGATATGATCGCCGAGAACAGCCTTCAGGGCAGCCTGCAGCAGATGGACGGAGGAGTGGTTCGCTTTGATCCGCTCTCTGCGTGCCTTGTCGATCTTCGCAGTCAGCTTGTCGCCTTCTTTGACGGTTCCCTTATGCAGAACGACATGATGCAGATACTGGCCGTTCGGCGCTTTCTGGACATCCTTGACTTCCGCTTCGATATCGTTATTCGTTAATGTACCGATGTCGGCGATCTGGCCGCCGCTTTCAGCATAGAAGCAGCTTCTGTCGAGAACGATGTCGCCTTCATCTTCAAGAGCATCGACACGGATGCTGTCCTTGAACAGCGCAACGACAGTTCCTTCGTCTTCATACTGCTCATAGCCGCTGAAGTAGAACGGCGTATTCAGATCGAGCAGATCCTTGGACTGGTTGTGCATCGAATCGGTGTTGCCTCTGGCGGAAGAAGCCATCGCTTTCTGAACATCCATGCAGCGCTCGAAGCCTTCGAGGTCGCATTTCAGCCCGTGGTCTTCCGCGACTTCCACGGTCATCTCTTTCGGGAAGCCGTAGGTATCGTGAAGCTTGAAGATCACTTCGCCGGCGAGGATGCCGTTTTCTGCTTTGGCGATCGCCTCATCGAGCAGCTTCTCGCCGTTGTTCAGTGTCTCCAGGAAGGAAAGTTCTTCCTTCTTGATCAGTTTCTGTACGAAATCCTGCTTGTCCGCGAGGTACGGATAGTAATCCTTCATGATCTCGGTCACAGTCGGAACGAGTTCATAGAGGAAGGCATGCTGAATGCCGAGTTTGCGGGCAAAGCGCATCGCTCTGCGCAGGACACGGCGCAGAACATAGCCGCGGCCTTCATTGGAGAAGTTGGCTCCGTCGCTCAGTGCAAAGGTAACGGTACGGACATGGTCCGCGATGACACGGTATGCCATCTTGTATTCTCCGCTGTACGGACACTTCGTATACGTCTCCGTCTTATGGATGATCGGCAGGAAGAGGTCAGTATCGAAGTTGGTCTCGCCGTCCTGGATCAGGCAGACGAGACGTTCGAGGCCCATGCCGGTATCGATGTTCTTCTGCGGAAGTTCCTTGTATTCGCTGCGGGGTGTGCCCGGTTTTGCATCGTACTGGGAGAAGACGACGTTCCATACTTCGACATAACGGTCATTTTCCATTTCCTCGAAGAAGAGGCGTTCGCCGATCCCCTTCGGATCGTAAGCCGGACCGCGGTCGTAGTAAATCTCGGTATCCGGACCGGACGGGCCTTCACCGATCTCCCAGAAGTTATCGCTGGATTTCAGGATATGGGAAGGATCGACGTGGCAGACATTAGTCCAGATCTCGTAAGCCTCTGTATCATCCGGATATACGGTGATATAGAGCTTGTTTTTATCGAAACCGACCCACTGTTCAGAGGTCAGGAATTCCCAGGCAAACGGGATCGCTTCCTTCTTGAAGTAATCGCCGATCGAGAAGTTGCCCAGCATCTCGAAGAACGTATGGTGACGGGCTGTCTTGCCGACGTTCTCGATATCGTTGGTACGGATGGATTTCTGGGCATTCGTGATGCGTCTGTTTTTCGGCTTTTCACGGCCGTCAAAATATTTCTTTAAAGCGGCGACGCCGGCATTGATCCATAAAAGGCTCGGATCATCGACCGGGATCAGGCTCGCACTTGGTTCTACCATATGTCCCTTTGATACAAAGTAGTCCAGGAACATCTGTCTTATTTCACTGCTGCTTCTTTTTTTCATCTTAGTTTCTCCAACACAATACAAAAAGCTCTCTCATTATTCTAGCACAATGAGGCCCGGATTAGTACAATTTGCGATCGTTCGGAATCCGGCCTGCAGGTATAAAAACACGGGTCCTTCCGGACTCCGTGTTTCTCATCTTCTTATTTCTTCTTCAGAACGCCGAGAATGGATCTTGTCAGCTCGCGTCCGACGGTATTGAAGACAGTGCGCTTCAGGCTGTTCAGTGTGGTCTGACGCTGACGGCGTTCTCTCTCCTCTTCCTTCTGGCGGGCTTTCTCTTCCGCGATACGCTGCTTTTCTTCCGCTTTGGCCTTTGCCTCCGCTTCCTTGGCAGCGATCTTGTTCATCTCTTCCTCTTCCTTTTCCTTGCGTCTCTTTTCTTCTTCAGCAGCAAGGACCTCGAAGGCGGACTCGCGGTCAAGTTCCTTATCGTATTTTTCCGCCAGTTCGTCAAAGGCCGTGAGCTGCAGGATCATGGAAGCCGGCAAAGCACCGTCCTTGCTCTGCGGCGGGTAAAGGATATGAGTGCGTTCAACGATCGACGGAACACCCTTCTGGTCGATGAAGGAAACGAGCGTTTCACCGATCCCCAGTTCCAGGATGACTTCGCTGGTCTTGAAGTTCGGGTTGGCGCGGAATGTATCAGCAGCCGCGTTGACTTTCTTTATCTCTGCCGGAGTGTAGGCGCGCAGACCGTGCTGGATGCGGTTGCCCAGCTGGCCGAGGACGGAATCCGGAAGATCGTTCGGTGTCTGGGTGACGAAGTAGACACCGACGCCCTTGGAACGGATCAGACGGACGACCTGATTGATCTTTTCAAGTAATGCGGACGGGCAGTTATCGAACAGCAGATGCGCTTCATCGAAGAAGAAGACCATCTTCGGCTTGTCGAGGTCGCCGACTTCTGGCAGCAGTTCATAAAGCTCGCTCAGCATCCATAACATGAAGGTCGAGTATAAACGCGGTTTCTGGAAGAGCTTTTCGCATTCCAGGATATTGATATATCCGCGGCCGTCGCTGTCGAGTTTCAGCCAGTCATTGAGGTCGAGAGCCGGTTCGCCGAAGAAGTGGTTGGCACCTTCGTTTTCAAGAGTCAGGAGCGAGCGTACCAGTGCGCCGACGCTCTGCTTGGAAACATTGCCGTACGTCAGGGTGATCTCGTCCGCGTTGTCCGCGACATACTGAAGAACGGAACGCAGGTCCTTGATATCGATTAGCAGCAGACCGTTGTCGTCTGCGATACGGAACGCGATGTTCAGGACGCCGTCCTGGGCATCGGTAAGATTCATGATGTTGGACAAAAGGATCGGACCCATGTCCGAAATGGTCGCGCGTACCGGATGGCCTTTTTCACCGAATACATCCCAGAACGTGACCGGATAGGAACGGTATTCGAAACCCTTCTTGTCCATGCCGAGTTTTTCGATGCTCTTGCGGTTGCCTTCGCTGTCCTGTCCGGGCTGCGCCAGACCGGTCAGGTCTCCCTTGATATCTGCAGCAAAAACCGGAACGCCGGCATCGGAGAAGGATTCTGCCAGAACACGCAGAGTTGTCGTTTTACCGGTACCGGTCGCACCTGCGATCAGTCCGTGACGGTTTGCCCGCGACAGTTCCAGGTACTGTTCATTTTCGTTTTTCGCTATCCAGATTCTTCCATCTTCAGTAAACATAAGCTCGAACCTCCATATGTTTATTATAAATCAATTCGTTTGACCTTTACATCTTCTTGTGTCACTTCAACAAGCGCGAAACACGGCCTGCTGGAGTCCTTGTTGAAACTGCAGGAGCCGGGATTGATCAGACGCACACCTTCAAGGGTCTCATCGACAAAACGGTGCAGATGTCCGAAGAAAACCAGATCACATCCTTGAAACCTGGCGGTATCGCTCATCGTCCGCAGGTCGGCATTGCCGAAGTTGTGTCCGTGACACATAAAGATCCGGTGCCCTTCCGCTTCCAGGATCCTGCATAGATCGAAATCTTCACGGTCGCAGTTCCCTTTCACCGATACAAAGGGACGCAGATCGGAAGCGTCCATCAGTGAATCGCCGCAGTGAAGATAATGATCGGCAGCGGGATACATGCCGTCGATCTTTTTCAGAACACTGCGGTTTCCGTGGTTATCGGATACAAGGACGATCGTTTTCATCCTTTTTTGACCCTGTCGATATTTGCTTTACTGCAATATCGTAAATGGATATAAGGCTCATTGGCATATACGCGGCGGATAAAGCCGAACTGTTCGATGTTTTCCAAAAGCCATGCAGTCTTGTCTTCGGAGCTTCTGCCGATATCGTTGAAGGAAACGTCGATCGCAAGACCGGTCTGATGTTCGTTATGTCCGGGCGCCACAGCGGTCTCCCCTGCCTGATACGCCTTTTCAAGGTCGTTGTAGGAAACATAACCGCTTTCGATATTCATTCCTCCGCAGGATCCGCCATAGACACTGCTGAGCAGATCGCACATATGCGTAAGGTCATTGACCATTTCGGTACGCACCTGTATGCCTTCTTCAAAACCGGCTTCCGAAACATCGACCAGGCCAAGCGGAATACGGTTGGCGATCGTGTTCTGGTCGTTCAAAACAACTGCCAGAGAGTCCGGGACATCAACGAGTTCCGCCTGCGGATAATACGGATCGCCGTTGCGCATCCAGAAAAGGATCTCGTTCGCGGAATAGGCGGAAAGCAGCGACATTGCGGTTTCCTGCCCGTTCTCATAGGTCAGCGTTTCCTCTGCGAAAGCCACGATCTCGTTTTTCGTCAGATAGGTGATCTCTCTTTCCAGAGTGCGGTAGTATTCAACGTGATAGATATTGAAGCCGGGTGCTTCGATCAGGTCGATGAAATAGTTCGGTTCGATCGCGTATTCTATGATGTAGTTGACCGCATCGTCGTCCAGATACTCATTGATCAGTTCTCTGGCGCGTTCATCCTGGTACGGATAACGGGACAGCCGGTCGAAACGCGTGTTCATCCGGAAAAACGCCAGCAAAAAGATCGCGATGATAATGATCACGGTGATCGCTCGATTGCGCATATCTCGGTCTCTCAGGATCATCGCAGCAGCCAGTCCTTTCCTTTGATGACTTCGGTCTTCGACAGACCGACGAAATCCTGCTGACGCAGGCATTCATAAGCGCCGATGGCAACACAGTTGCTGAGATTCAGCGAACGTGCTTCCGCCTTCATCGGGAAGCGGTAAGTTTCATCGAGGTGCTCACGCAGGATCTCTTTCGGGATCCCGGTGCTTTCCTTTCCGAAAACAAGATAGGTATCTTCCTCCTCTGTATCGAAGACGCACTCGTCAAAGGACTTCAGTCCGTAACGGGAGAAGAACACGAAGAATCCTTCATTCTCCTTTTCGAAGGATTCCCAGTCGGGATACAGACGGTAATCGATCTCCGAGATGTAATCCATGCCGGCACGGCGCAGATGATGCTCATCCAGATAGAAGCCGAGCGGCTCGATCAGATGCAGTTTCATATTGAAAGCCATGCAGGTGCGCATGATATTGCCGGTATTCTGCGGGATCTCGGGACAGTAAAGAACGATATGGTTCATGAAATTTTCCTTTCGAGGAACCTGAAAAGCAGGTACAGGAACAGCAGTGATACGAACACCAGGATCAGGATACGGTATACGAGGGCTGAGAAGAACGCAGACGGGACCATGTTGATCATGATCTCGGTAGCCGGATCCAGCAGCCAGAGATCATTATCGAATAACAATAAATGGAAATCCGTCCAGAAACGGTCGAAGTCTATGACCGCGTAAAGACCAAGCGCAGCGAAAATGCCCGCAAATACGCACAAAGCGCGGACATATCCCTTCCGGTAAAGCGTAAAAGATTCCTTTTTGTTTTGGAACCAGACAACAGCAAAAAGAACAGCTGCCCCGATCAGGCAGGCTCCTCTTATCAGCAGCGCGTTTTTATAGAGAGCCTTGACATCGACCATGTGCAGCTTCTCGCGCTGGTCGTAGATCTCGCGCTCCACGCCCTTTACGACAGCGGTGCCGTCGATGTTGTCGCGCTTGTCTTTCAGATAATCCAGAAGGATATTCGTCATATCAACGAGCGTTTCATCAGTGACGCCGATCGAAGCGGCGGTATTCTCCTGCTTATAGATCTTCGCGTAAAAACTGCTGTCGAAACAGCAGAAGTCGACGATCGTGAGAAAAATGCCCATCATCAGAAGCAGACAGGCGGCTGTCGATAACCAGTTACGCTTCAAGATGCGCCACCAGCTTTCTTAAGGCGATCCCGCGGTGGGAGACTTTGTGCTTCTCTTCCGCGCTGATCTCGGCAAATGTCTTTTTCATCGGCGGATAATAGAAGATCGGATCATAACCGAAACCGTTGGTGCCGGCGATCTCAAGCGCGATCTCGCCGTAGACTTCGCCGACGAAGCACTGTTCTTCTTTTCCATCATAGTAGACCATCGCGCAGGTATAGTGCGCGGTACGGTCCTTGATATCCTTCATGATCTCCAGGATCTTCGTATTTCTCTGGAAGTAGTCGTAATCCTTATAGAATCTGGCGCTGTGAACGCCCGGCAGTTCATTGAAATAGGCAATGCTCAGGCCGCTGTCGTCGGCGATGACCGGGATCCCGGTCAGATCATAGTAAGCTCTGGCCTTCAGTGAAGCATTCTCGAGAAAGGTGTAGGCGTTTTCTTTTACATCCACGTCACAGTCGAGATCCTGCAGGGAGAGGACTTCATAACTCCCCTTCAGCATTTCCCGGATCTCACGGACTTTATTCTTATTTGTACTTGCAAGCAGTATTTTCTTCATGTAACCCATTGTATCACAATCGCTGTCGGTTCTTAACTTTTGGCAGGCGATATCCTATATAATTAGACTATGAAACATGTGTTTATCGTGAATTCCATTTCCGGCAAGGGAAGCGGCCTAAAGATCGTCGATCTGATCCATAAAGTCGCCGCCGAAAAACAGCTGGACTACGAAGTCATACTCACCAAACATTCCGGTCACGCGACCGTGCTCGCTCAGCAGTATTCCAAGCCGGGCAATGTGATCTATTCCGTCGGCGGTGACGGAACGCTCTGGGAAGTTCTCAACGGTCTCGGCGAAGGCATCCCGCTCGGCCTGATCCCAGCCGGTTCCGGCAATGATTTCTACCGTCTAATCGGCAGCAACGTATCCGATCCGGAGACCATTCTCCGCGATACGATCGACGCGCCGGTAAAACAGATCGATATCGGTGAGACTCAGAACATCCGTTTTCTCAACACGACCTCTTTCGGTATCGATGCGGATATCAACGATTATGCGTCCCACCTGATCCGCAAGACGATCATTACCAAGGGTCCCGCCTACATCATCAGCATCATCAAAAACCTGCTGACCCTGAAGCCGAAGCACGTACGTCTCAATATCGACGGCAGCGTTACCGAGGGGGATTACTATATCGTCGCCTGCATGAACGGCCGCTATTACGGCAACGGCGTGCAGCCTGCGCCGGAAAGCGATCTGCAGGACGGTTGTTTCGATCTCTGCCTTTTAAAAGTGATCCCGGTCTATCAGGTCATTACCTTCCTGCCCCGCTACATGAAGGGAAAACATCTCGGTTTCCCTGGCTTTGAAGTCGTTCATGCGAAAGAAGTCATCATCGATTCCGATACGGAACTCTCCTGCCAGAGCGACGGCGAAAACTACTTCAGCAGGCATATCGAGCTGCGCATTAAAAAAGCCTGGCTGAACCTCAAGGTGCCAGGCTACCTGAACATCATTCTTTAGAGTAGAGCTTGATGATCTTCTCGACCAGCGGATGACGGACAACGTCGCTTCTGTCGAATTCCACAAAGCCGATCCCGTCGACATTCTTCAGCGTATTCAGCGCCCGGACAAGACCGGACTCCTCGCGGTGAAGATTCAGGTCGATCTGGGTGATATCGCCGTTAACGACCATCTTCGCCGAATTGCCCAGACGCGTCAGAAACATCAGCATCTGACCGGCGGTCGTATTCTGCGCCTCATCGAGGATGATGAAGCTCTTATCCAGCGTGCGGCCGCGCATATATGCCAGCGGCATAACTTCGATCGAACCTTTCTCCACCAGTTTCTCGACTGTCTCCTTGCCCATCAGGGCATCGAGCGAATCGTAGAGCGGCATGAGATAGGGATCGATCTTTTCTTTTAAGTCGCCCGGCAGAAACCCGAGGCTCTCCCCTGCTTCCACCGCCGGACGGGTCAGCACGATCTTTTCCACATCACCGCGCTTGAACGCTTTGACCGCCATCATGACGGACAGGAACGTCTTGCCGGTGCCGGCCGGGCCGATCGAGAACGTCAGCGGATTCTGCTTGATCGTTTCGATCAGAAGATGCTGGTTATGCGTCTTGCAGAAGATCGGCTTGCCGCCTGCAGTCAGTCCTACCTGACGGTCGCGCCAGGATAGGTCTTCCTCGCGGATATGCGAATTATACAGTTTCTTGATCAGACCGGTGTCGATGGTGATACCCTTATCGATCAGGTCGGTCAGGATCTTCAGGAAAGACTGAAAGCTTTCCGGATCGCTGCCCTCGTATTTGATCATGTTGTTGCGGAACACGAGGTTGCATCCGAAAAGCTCTTCCAGATACTGAAGATTGCTGTCGAATGCGCCGATCAGCTCTTTGGCGTCACGGTCATTCAGGTCGATTTCAAATTCCTTATATGCCAAATCAATTCCTCTTTTCAGTGCGAGACATCTCCCTCAGGATCTGTCCGGAGTAAAAAAAATAGTAAATAAATTTACTATTTTCCTTTTCTTGCTTTACGTGCAGCTTCCTGTTTTAACTTACGCTTAACGCCCGGCTTAACGTAGTATTCGCGCTTACGAGCTTCAACCAGGGTGCCGTTACGGGAGACCTGACGCTTAAAACGACGTAAAGCATCATCTAACGGTTCGTTCTCTTTAACAATTACCTTCGCCACAATTACACCCCCTTTGCTGACTTGTTTATTATACAGTCTTTTATTTTTGAAATCAATTATTTGATGAACTGCTGAAGATACTTTTTGCACAGACCGCTGTCACCGGGATAGGATTCGTTTCCCAGAGAACGGGTGATATACTCTTCGTTCCCCTTTCCCAGCAGCAGAACGCAGTCAGCGCTGTTCGCCAGCATCAGCGCGGACAGGATCGCTTCCTCACGGTTTTCGATCAGCACATGCGGCGTCGAGACACCTGCCAGGAACGCCTTGTTGAGTTCGTTAGGGTCACGGTCGCCGCAGTCGTTTTCCGTCAGGATCAGCAGGTCGCAGTGTTTGCCCAGCAGCTGGGCAGCCTGCTGACGGAAGTTCTTCTCGCTCTTGGGATTGACGCCGTAGACAGCGATGATGCGGTGATAGGAATCCGTCGTTTCCTTCGCGTATTCGAGAAGATCGCGCAGAGCGCCGGTATTCTTGGCCCGGTCGACGATGACCCGGTAGTTCTGCCCGAGGCTGATGTTCTGCAGATAGCCCTGCGGGAAGCTCAGCTCATTCAGGTTCTTCAGGACGAAATCAAGCGGATAGCCGCGCTGGGTCAGACAGGCGACGATCGCCAGTACCGGATAGACGCAGTTCTTTCCCAGAAGGTGCGTCGAGACTTCGAACTCTTCTTCGCCGTAGCGCAGAAGGAAACTCGTGTGATCCGGATAGATCCGGACGTCTCTGGCCTGATAGTCGTTGCTGTTTTTGAAGCCGAAGGTCACGCAGCTGTGATTCACGTTTCCGGGATTGACTGCCGGATCATCCCCGTTCAGGATGACGTCGCAGTTTTCCGGCAGACTTTCGATATAACTCTGGTAGTTCAGCATATAATCCGTTTCGGAATCGTTGAATTCCCAGTCATCGGTATCTGTACCGACATAGACGAAGCTTTCCGGTGTGATCCCGGCCAGCTTCTTCAGTTCGATGCCGGATAGGTTCAATTCATAGCAACAGGAAAGAACGCCGCTGTTTTTCATGGCACTCAGAATACGCTGGTTCTCGATGATCGTGAGCGTCGGCGCTTTGGAGAGACGTTCCGTATCCTGATAAAGGATGCCCATCGAGCCGATATAGCCGCACGGACGGTCAAAGGCGTCGATGATCTTTTTCATGGTATAGGCAGTCAGGTCGCGGTAATCGTTCCCGCCGACGATGATGTTCTCCATGTCTTTGGAGGGATTCTTATAGAAAGCCGCCGCAACGTGGTTCAGGGTATCGAGCGTGTCGTTGACGCGGATAAAGATGACGGGATAATTCGTATCGATGTCTTCGCTGTAGATGACGACCTTGGCGCCGTTTTTGACCGCTTCTTTTACGAAATCATGTCCGTTGTAGCGGACACCGCGGATGCAGAAAAAGATCGCGTCGATCATCGGCATGCGGCTGTCGCAGGAAAGCTGCTGAATCTCGATGTCCGGTGCGTTCTTAAAGAAACTGTTCAGTTTCATAACGGCTGGCCCTCCATACCCTCTTCGGTTAGACCGGTAAAGCGAACGGGAAGACTCGTTCCGACAGGATACGTTCCCTTCACATTCGTATAGACATATTCACGGGAGTACCCGTAGCTTTGCCCTTTGTCGTTCTTTTCAATGAAAACGCGTGTCTCGGTGCCTAACAGAGAACGGTGATAGTTTTCTGTCTTTTTTGCCTCCAGCTCATTGACTTCATGGATACGTCGTTTCACGATATTGCCGTCAACGAAGTCGTTCCGGCTGTCAGCCGCCGTCCCGCGCTTGCGGGCATACGGGAAAAGATGTATAAAGCTGAAGTCGATCTCATCCAGGAAACGAAGTGTTTCCGCGAAGTCTTCATCGCTTTCTCCCGGAAAACCGACGATCAGATCGGTGCTCACGGAGATGTGCGGGATCTTTGAACGGATATAACCGACTTTTTCCTTAAAGAACTCTGTCGTATAAGGACGGTGCATCTCCTTTAAGGTATGGTTGCTGCCAGCCTGCAGCGGAATGTGCAGGTGCGGTGCGATCTTGGGCTCTGATGCCATAAAATCGATCATTGCGTCCGGGATCTCGGTGATCTCGATCGAGGAAAGACGGATCGTCTGCAGCTTCTCGATCTTCACGAGTTCTTTCAGCAGATCGAGCAGATGGTATTCTCCGTCAAAGTAGCGTCCGGTATGGATACCGGTAAGAACGATCTCGTTGGTGCTTTCGGCAAAGCGCTTCGCCTGCGCGATGACGGCTTCATGAGCGGCGCTGCGTTCTCTTCCTCTTGTATAAGGGATGATGCAGTATGCGCAGAACTGGTTGCATCCGTCTTGGATCTTCAGGAAGGCTCTGTCCTTCCGGCTGTAGTCTTCGAGAGGCATATCTTCAAAAACAAGTCCTTCAAGATCGCCGACTTCGCGGGAACGGACATTTTCGTCGATCAGTCTTTTGATCTCCTTCTTCCCCTTCGTTCCGATCAGAAGATCGGCTTCTTCAAAGACAGAGGCTTTCGGATCAGCCTGCACATAACATCCGACGACCGCGATAAAGGCGTCCGGGTTCAGCCTTCTGGCCTGGCGGATGAACTTTCGTGTCTTGGCCTCCGCGATATTGGTGACTGCGCAGCTGAAGATGATATAGATATCCGCCCTTTCCTTAAAGGAGACTTTCTGATAGTCACGGTTCATCTCCTGCTCGGTATAGGCGGCTTCATAGTCATTGACTTTGCACCCGAGAACGAGTGTTGCGTATGTTTTCATAGTACGATTATAAACTCCCTTTGTGAAAATTGAAAGTTCTGCACTACAAAGCAAAACAGAACCTATAACACGGTTTCGAAGTTCCGGAATTCCCCGATAAAATGGGCGTTTCTTGACATCCGCGCATGGATGTGATTAACTTTTATTATTGTTATTGACTTTAAACAGTTAGGAGTGTGATGATCCTTTATGGACGATGGCGGTCGAATATCCTGGTTATTACCGGTTATTATACTTATTCTTTGCGCATTCTATCTTGCGGTCATGGAAACGGCATTTGCTTCCGTATCCAAGTCCAAGATCAAGGCGCTGGCGGAAAAGGGAAATACGCGTGCGGAGACAGCGCTGTATATTCTCGACAATTTTGATCGGGCAATAACCACGATTCTCATCGGAACCAATATTGTTCATATCGCCGCAGCAACGGTGGTAACGCTGAACGTTACCCGCCTCTGGGGCATCGGGGCAGTCAGTATTTCGACCATCATAACCACTTTGGCTGTTTTTTTCTTTGGCGAAATGCTCCCGAAAAGCATCGCCAGAAAGTACAGCGAGCGTTTTTCGCTTGCCTGTGCCGGGTCGCTCAAGGCGCTGATGATCATTTTAAAGCCGGTATCTTCCCTGCTGACGATGATCGGCAACTTCGCGGCTTCCCTTTCCAATAACGACGGCGAGCTCTCCGTTACCGAGGATGAGCTTTACGATATCATTGAAGATCTGACTGAAGAAGGCATACTCGATGAAGATCAGGGCGACCTGATCTCTTCGGCGCTGCAGTTCCGTGAAGTAACGGCTGAGAGCATCCTGACCAGCCGTATCGACGTCGCGGCGATCGATATCGAAATGACGCCCGAAGAGATCATCACAGTCATCAAGGGAGCCAACCATTCCCGCCTGCCGGTCTATCAGGACACGATCGACCATGTCGTCGGCATTCTTCATATCCGCAAATACATGAAGGCGTATCTCTCCGGCAAGGATATGCAGGACATCACACCCCTGCTCGATGAGCCGCTCTTCATCCACCAGTCCGCCAAGATCGACGATCTTTTGAAGATGATGTCCGCCAAGAAGACCAACGTCGCGATCGTAACCGACAACTACGGCGGCACGCTCGGCGTCGTTTCCGTCGAAGACATTCTCGAAGAGCTCGTCGGCGAGATCTGGGACGAGGACGACAAGGCAGTCGAAAACATTACCAAGATCGACGATAACGTCTACAGTATCAGCGCCGATGAACTGTTCATCAGCGTGCTCGATGAACTGGATATCGACTATTCCGAAGAGACCGGCGAGGAGCTGGAAAACAAACTGATCAGCGAGCTTTGCTACGAGAACTTTGCGAAGATCCCGCAGGAAGGCGATCACTTTAAATATCTGAATACGGAGATCGAGATCGAGACGATGCAGCAGAACCGTATCGTCCGGGTCAAACTTACGGTCCTTCCGGAAGAGAAAGGAGAACAGGCATGAACGAGAATGAATTAATGCTGCCGATCCTTCTGATCGGTATCGTCGTCTGTGTTGCCGGCTCCGCCTTCTTCTCCGCCAGCGAGATGTCCTTCTCCTCTGCCAATAAGATCCGTCTGGAAAACAGTGCGGATGAAGGTGATGAGAAAGCGAAGAAAGCCTTCTGGATCACCGAGCACTTCGACGACGCTCTCTCCACGATCCTGGTCGGCAACAACCTGGTCAATATTGCCGCGTCTTCGATCGGCAGTATCATCATCCTGCTGACACTGGGTGAGAAATACGCCTGGGTATCCACGCTGGTCATTACGATTCTCGTCATCATCTTCGGCGAGACCATCCCGAAGATCAGCGCCAAGCGCAACGCCACTTCCAAGGCGATCGGCTTTGCCCCCTTTACCCGTTTCCTGATGTTCATCCTGCGTCCGGTCACCGCGCTCGTTGTCTTCCTGGTAAATCTCATTACCCGTTCCATGAAAGGCGAAGAGGAAGACGATGACGCGAAAGTCGACGAACTGCATTCGATCATTGACACCGCGGAAGATGAGAACGTTCTGGATGAGGATGAATCCGAGCTGATCAACGCCGCGATCGATTTCGGTGACATCTCTGTTTCCGAAGTCATGACGGCCCGTGTCGATCTCGTCGCGATCGATATTGATGACGATCCTTCCGAGATCATGAGCACGGTTTTGGATTCCGGTTTCTCCCGTATCCCGGTCTATGAAGACAGTATCGACAACATCATCGGCGTCCTGTCCGTCAACCACTATCTGAAAGCTTCGCTCGACGATCCGAATGTCGATATCCGTTCCCTGATGATGCCCCCGATCTTCATCTACAAGACGATGAAACTTCCGGACGCACTGACATCCTTCCGTTCCAAACAGCAGCACCTGGCGATCGTTACCGATGAATACGGCGGCACCATGGGCGTTGTTTCCCTGGAAGACATCATGGAAGAACTTGTCGGTGATATCTGGGATGAGACGGACGAAGTCGAGAACGAGATCGTAGCCCGCAGCGAAGACGAATTTGAAGTCGACGGCGACATGCTGCTGGAAGAGCTCTGGGATACCCTGGAACTGAATCTGGCAGACCTGGACGAGATCGAAAGCGAAACGGTCGGCGGCTGGTGCATCGAGACGCTGGACTGCTTCCCGGAAAACGGACAGAGCTTTACCTACGATGACTATACGATCATCGTTCAGGAAGCGGATGACCGCCGGGTCAAGAAGGTCCTGATCAAGCGCACGACCCCTTCCGAGGATTAACTGCCGCGAACCCCCTTCTGAACTTCAGAAAATATACATAATCAGATCCTGTTTCAAGACCGAAGCAGGATCTTTTCTTTTGGTCATGAGTTTTGCCGGAAGACGCAAAACTGTATAATGAAATCAGAAACATCTGTCCGCTCTTTTTGAATCATCATCTACAGGAGACCGATATGCGAGAATTAGTGAATGATCCTTTTTATGAAATGATAAGGAATTACAAAAACTGCGTCATCGACTACTGCCTTATCGAAGACGATACGCCGCATCAGGGATACCGTTCTCATAAGGACGCGGTGCTGTTTGCGATGTGCAAGGTAATCGAACGATACATCGATGAGCAGTTAAGATCAGAGGTACTTTACGCCAGAAAAGTCCAGGACGAACCGTTCCTGTGGAATCTGGATATAGGGAAAGCAAAAGCGCATCGGATCGATCCGGAACAGCTGCTTCATGTACCGGTGATAGTGCGTACAGACCGGATCGGCCAGCGCTTCTACGACTGCGGCTATCCGGATCACTTAAAAGGGGAACAGATACCCTACTGGTATGCATTCTGGGAGACTCCGCATACATCGGGATACGGACCGGATGAGTTCCGCAAGGTCAACTCCGTTTTATTCCCGAAAGGAACGGATGAGCTTGAAGTAAATGAATGGTCAACAGACTGGTCGAATTATTTCGATGACGGCCATGAATGGTGGGGAGCCGCCTGCTGGAGCGTATACGACAAGCGCATGAACAGATACGTCGTCATCATGGCTGCTACAACCGACTGATAAACCGCAGTTCTCCAAAGAACGGAAGCATTTAGTAAAAAAGGAAGCATTAAGCTTCCTTTGTGTATTTATTGAACCAGTCAGTGATCTCCTGCAGTCTTCTGAGACGGTGCTGCGGCTTGCCGGAACGTGACAGTTCGTGGTTTTCCCCATGGAAGATGACCATTCGCGTATCTACTCCTCTTACCGCAAGCGCCTGCATCATCTGCATACCTTCCGGCAGCGGACAGCGGTAGTCCTGATCGGAATGGATAAAGAGCGTCGGCGTTTTCACATTGTCAGCGTACTTGAGCGGAGAATGTTCCCAGAGGATATCCGTGTCTTTGAAAAGATCTTTGGCACCGCACTGATCCGGACCGAAATGCGGACCGATATCCGAGATAAAGGAGAAAGAGACCCAGTTGGAGATGGATCGCTGGCTGGCCGCGCAGCAGAAACGATCAGTATGTCCGATGATCCAGTTGGTCATGAATCCGCCGTAGGAGCCGCCGGTCTCACAGACACGCTTAGGATCGATCGCCGGGTATGCTTTAAGAACAGCATCCGTGAAATCCATCAGGTTCTGATAATCGGTATATCCGTAATCCCCGCGGATATCCGCGAAGGCATCACCGCGTCCGTCGGAACCTTTGATATTCGTAAAGAAGACAAAATAGCCTTCCGAAGCCCAGACCTGCATTTCATGGAAGAATGCTTCTCCGTAAACAGCTCTTGGACCGCCGTGAATATCCAGAACAGCCGGATACTTCTTTGATCCGTCATAGTCTTTCGGAAGCAGTACCCAGCCGTGCAGGGAAAACTCGCCGGAAGCGTAATCGATCCTCTGCGGCCGGGCGATGTATTTCTCCTTTAAAAGTTCTTCATTGAAAGAAGTCTTCTGCACTGCGTTGCTGCCGTCCTTCTCCATGACCGAGATCTCTGCCGGACGATCCGCTTTCACAGAAACGAAAGCGATCTTTTCGCCGACATCGAAGAAAGAGAGTATGCCCGGCTGATCATATAAAACGGTCTTCTGCCAGTTTGCATCGAACTTCCAGAGCTCGGAATGATCTTCTCTGGTAGCGATCGTATACCAGGCGTCTTCTTTATGGACGCTCTGCTTCCCGCCGCCCAGCATGATATCGGTCGCTGCGGAATTGCGCAGACTGATCTCCGGCTTAAAGATGAACTCCAGTTTTTTCTCTTTTACACGGTAGACGGCATCCGTTTCATTGACGCCGTATTCCTTGCCCTGGGAAGCTCTCACATAGAGCTCTCCACCAAGGAAAAATTGATCCTGCACAGACCAGCCGTCTTCGCCGAAAAGGACTTTGGATTTTGATTCAGCGAGATCATATTCAAAGAGGCGGTTGTATAAGCCGCTGCATTCCCTGAATTCTTCACCGACATAGATGATCTTCTCCCCTTCCACGGTCCAGCCTTCGACATTGAAATACGGATCGGTCAGCCGGGTGATCTTCATCTCCGGTCCTGTCTCGATCGTAAACAGAGCGGTTCTGTTTCCGTTGGTAAAACCGGCGCCGTTGAACCAGTAAGGAACTTCATCGACGACCTGATAATCCGCGTTCTTTTTCTTTTCTTCCAGTTTCTTTTTCCGGTCTTCTTCGCTGTTGCAATACGCGTCCGGATCGTTCTTATCGATCGTGGCCGACGTCACATAAAGACCTTCTCGGACTTTCTCAAATTTCCCGGCAGCGAAAGGAAGTTTCAGCCAGAGCTGCGCTTCGCCGCCTTTTAATGAAAGCTTCCAGATCCCGTTCAGTCCTTCCTCCTCTTCAAGGGGGCGGGTGATCAAAAGCGTTTCCGCATCGTCCCAGCCCAGGAGCCGGCTCTTTCCGCCGGAAGTAAAGGGAACGGGTCCGTCTTCCTTCAGCAGCCAGACGTCCCTTTCATAATCATTCTTTTCCTCGTTTGCTTTCGCAAGTACGAAAGCCGGTGTTTTCCCGTCCGGGGAATACTGCAGGTTTTCAATGAAACAGAGCTTCAGCAGATCTCTGATCTCAATCTTTTCCATATGCACTCCTTATTGCGATCTGATAACTTAACTGCATTGTATCCCAATTGTCTTTCTGGAGACAATCTTTGTACTGATTCCAGGTCTTTTCAAGCATTCCTCTGGCTTCAGACATGGACATGGAATTATAGATTTTGTTTTCTAATGTATCCTGTGCTTCAGCGGATTCTAATCCTGCGAATACTGCCGATTGACATTTCGGTCATCGTTTGATAATGTGGAGTTAGAAGAAGCAGGAGTGGAATGTCCAACCTGCTTTTCGTTTTCTCTTATTCTTTCAGTTAATTCCTGATCGATACTAGACAGGAAGCTTTTTGAATACGCAACATTTCTTCCATCATTCAATTTGGCAATAGCGAAATCAAATAATCTTGCTCCATTTCCATCGTATACAGGAATGGTTCTTCGTGAAAAATCAGTTATTCCGTATCTAATGTGCTCATTATTCGATATAAACGGATTCTTCAGTTTACTCTCTTTAATAATGTCATCAAAGCTGTTATTAATGTTGTTGTTCAATTCATCTCTCTGTGAACGAGTGAGGTCTTGATCTTCAAATTTTGGATATTTTCGGAACAGCTCATCAATCATATCCTTATTAGTAATGTCTTTTACAATCTCGACTTCTTCGCCATCAAGTATGAATTTCTGTCCTATTAGCGAATCATAGATTTCCCTTTTAGACATTTGAGATCCGTCTTCTCTCAATCTTTTATTATCGAGTATTACATACGAATCTCCATTTGATAATTTACCAACAGAATACTGTAATCCCAATTCTCCCAGGTCATTCAGTTTTGCATAATCGATTCCTCTTTCAGGATTCAATTGAATATCCCTAAAGGCTTTCTCAAAGTTTCTTTCGATCTGCCTTGTGGCATCCCCTTCATCATGGCAAAGAGACTTTTGCATAACCCAAAGAAAGAGGACTGGTTATATCATGCTATCTAGAAAAAAAGTTCTTATAACTTCAAAAAACGAAGAAATAAAAAGCTCCCTTGCGGGAGCTTTCGTAATTCTATCTTGTCTTGAAGAAATCCGGGATGTCGTTGTCCTCGTTCTCTTTGGAGATGATGACTTCCGGTTTCAGGCGGTCGTTCTCTTCGACTTCACGCTGCTTTCTGGAAACAACGGTAGAAGTCTGCGGAGCGGAATGATCCGGGAGATCGAAGCCGGTCGCGATGACGGTAACGATGATGTTTTCTCCGATATCGTCGTTGATGGCGACACCGTAGATGATATCGATATCGTTGCCTGCTGCTTCACGGATATAATCGACTGCGATCGAGGAATCGTAGATCGTGATGTTCGGACCGCCGGTAACGTTGACGATCGCGGATTTTGCACCGGTGATCTGCGCTTCCAGAAGAGGAGACTGGATCGCTTTGGCGGCAGCTTCCTTCGCCTTGTTTTCACCCTGTGCCATACCGATACCGATCAATGCGGTTCCCTTGCCGGCCATGACTGTGCGGATATCCGCGAAGTCCAGGTTGATGAATGCCGGAACAGCGATCAGGTCAGTGATGGTCTGAACGCCCTGACGAAGGACATTGTCCGCTTCGCGGAAACTGTCCTGCATCGGGATCTTGCCGATCACGCTTAACAGCTGGTTGTTGGAGACGATGATCAGAGAGTCAACGTATTCCTTTAACTGTTCAAGACCGACGTTTGCCTGGTCCATACGCTTGCGGCCTTCAAAGCTGAACGGCTTGGTAACGATACCGACCGTTAACGCACCGGATTCCTTCGCGATACGTGCGAAGATCGGAGCGGCGCCTGTACCTGTGCCGCCGCCCATACCGGCTGTGATGAAGACCATGTCCGCATCGTTCATCGCCTCGCGGATCTCATCCTCGGATTCTTCGGCAGCCTTGCGTCCGACTTCCGGATCCGCACCGGCGCCTAAACCTTTTGTTGTGGTTTTACCGAGAATGATCTTATTTTTACATGTCGAAGAATTCAGGCTCTGAACATCGGTGTTGCAGATATAGAAATCAACGCCCTTAACACCGTCAGTGACCATGCGGTTGACTGCGTTGCAGCCGGCGCCGCCGATACCGAAGACCTTGATTCTGGCGACAGTTCTGAATTCGTATTTCTCGCTCATGGATTACTCCTCCTCTTTCCTTTTGCTCATTTCGAACAGACCTCTTATCTTACTGGTCAGTGTTTCCGCTTCCACATCGTCGCTCTTGCTGCTGATCACTTTTTCCAGCTCCATGAGATCGACACTGCTCTTTTCCTCGCCCTTCAGCAACGCGGTGTCGCGGTATGCAAAGAAGGCGCCGTAGAGTGCGGTCAGTGCGGAATCACGCACACCGATCGTATCCGGGAAATAAGGTTTTACACTGATTTCAAGCTTATTCTGTAATTGCTGCAGCAGAGACTGCATGGAAGCACCGTTTCCGGTAACGACGATCGAAGTCGGACCGCTCTTGAGGATCGGTTCGGACATCATCGCGATCTTGTCGATGTATTCGTTCAGTTTTGGCTCGATGCACTCGCTGAGATCCTTTTCGTTGATCGAATAGTTCTCCTTGCCGTTCTTGTTCCAGACATAGACTGCATCGTCGCGGTATTCGCCACCGTAGGATGTGTTGTATTTGATCAGCCGTCTGACCGTCGGATACGGGAGACCGTATTTCTCGACGACCGCGCCGGCCATGCCGTTCAGACCCTCGAAGACCGTCTCGCAGGAGATCAGCTTGCCCTTCGACAGAAGGCTCAGGACGGTGGATGTATCGTTGATGTTCAAGAGGATCAGATTGCGGTTCAGGGTGCGCTCGAACAGCGCCGCTTCCTTGCCGATCGCGTAGGAGTCGAGACAGACATCCATGATCTTCAGTTCGCATTCATCCAGCAGTGACGCATATTCGAAGGCGATCTTCTTGTCCGCGCAGAGCAGATCGATATCAACAGCGAATTCATCACAGACTTCCTTCTCCGGCAGTCTGCGGTAGGAGATGCCGTTGACGATATAGCGGATGATGCTGGCATTGATGATCGTGACGTCGCTGTCGACCGGAGTCCGCATCGTCTGGGAGAGCGCATAGGCGATATCCTCTTTGGACAGGTAGCCGTGCTTCGTCGGCAGCGTGACTTTCAGCGGGTAGCGTCTCATATTGATCGAAGGGATCAGCAGGATGACCTGCTCGACCTTCGCTCCTAGCATCTTGGAAGTGTTATCGAGAACCTTCTGCAGCGCTTCTTTGACTTTGTCATGATCGGTAATACGGCAATTGGTCAGGCCATCACATGTGACGCGTTCCAGCTTGATCACATTGAAACGAGTATTGAAGTACTCACCTACCAGTAATCTGATTTCGTTTTCTGAAAATTCCAGACTTGCGTATATTTGCTTCATACCATTCTCCAAAACTTATATAAATTTTAACATAATCTTTTATAAGAAACCACTTTCATTTATACTTCTTTTTCTTGCATTCGCACATCGATTATGCTAAAGTAATTAAGCGTAAATGACCGATTGAAAGGGGGTTTGGCGAATGTCTAAAGTATGCATGATTACCGGTAAAGGACCTCTGTCCGGAAATAACCGTTCACATTCACTGCGCGCTACGCGCCGTAAATGGGATGTAAATCTTCAGAAGGTAACGTTAATGGTCGACGGTAAACCACAGAAGGTTCGTATTTCCACCCGCGCACTGAGAACATTAAAGAAGGCTGCGAAAGCGGCATAAAAAAGAGTCTGTGATCTGAACTGCCCCACAAAAATGGGACAGTCATAAAAAAGACCGGGAAAGGTATGACATCCTGAAGTCAACAGGAGTCATGCCTTTTAGTTTTCTTTGGGGTCTCGCATAGTTATAGAAATGAATGTAACGGTCAACCTTTTGTATCAGTTCATCATTTGTCTTCGGAAGGTCATACAATTCCAGGTATTCACTTTTCAGATGCCCGAAAAAGTTCTCGCAGCACGCATTGTCATAGCAGTTGGCTTTGCGGGAATGGGAGACAGTGATCCCTCTTTCATCCAGATAGCGGATATAGACAATGTTGGTATACTGATATCCCCGATCGGAATGAATCACACAGAACCGGGTTGGATCCCAGTTGTTCCCGATCGCCTTATATACGTTGTTCATCACCAGTTTAAGGTCATTAAACTGTGAGATCTGATAGGCTATAATGGAATTGTCATAAAGGTCTTTGATCACACTAAGATACATACGGCCTTCCTGACTGTAAATGTAACTGACATCCGTCACGAGCTTTTCCAGAGGACGTGAAGCGGTGAAGTTACGGGCGAGGAAGTTTTCGCAGACGGTCCTCGCTTTTTCATTAGGCTCTTCCTTTGTACAGCACTGATACCGCTTCTTCCGGATCGGGGAGGATAATTCCAGTATTTTCATGTATTTATATACTGTTTTATCGTTATATATCACTCCATATCGGCGTATGATTTCATCTCTTATGAATCTGTATCCCTTATATGTTTCATAGAAGATCTCTTCGATCATGTCCGCCAGTACCTCATCGAATGAATAGCGGATCGGTCTCCCAAGTTTCAGCCACCGGTAGTAGCCGCTCTTTGATACTTTCAGATAGCGGCACAGATGAGATATCCTGTAATTCTCTTTCAGGTCGTAGATAATCATATACCTCAGTGCTCTCCGTAGTTTTTGCGGAGAGCCTTCGCTTTTTTTAGTATAGCGTTCTCCATCTTCAGATATTCGATTTGTTCATCTTTGGACAGTTCATCAAGTTTTTCTTTCCTGGGTCTGCCTTTATGGACTCCATCCTTCTTTCCGAGTCTACGTCCATCCTGTTTCAGAAGTTCCGGATCTTGCCTGTACAGTTTTACCCAGTTTTTTAACTGTGTTGGTGATCGTAATCCCAAATCCCTTGACAGAATGTCGCATCCTCCATAACGTCCGCTAAGATATTTCTCCACTGCCTCTTTCTTGAATTCGTATGAATACTTATTGTTTGCTTTTCCTGCCATAAAGAAAACACCTCCTATTTTTCATTGTATAGAAGGTGTTCCGTCTTTTTTGATTACTGTCCTTTTTCACTGGGGCAGTTCAATCACAGACTTTCTTTTTTTATTCAGCTTCTTTCAGGCTGCGGATATTCGCTTCCATATCGCCCTTGAAGACGAAACTTCCGGCCACCAGCACATCGGTGCCGCAGGAAACGAGTTTACCGGCATTGGCGGAATTGACGCCGCCGTCCACTTCGATCTTGTAAGCAAGATCTTTTTCTTTGCGCAGATCCGCGAGTTCACGGATCTTGTCATAGGAATGCTCGATGAAGGACTGTCCGCCGAAACCCGGTTCGACCGACATGACAAGCACGAGATCGACCTGGTCGAGATACGGCTCCAGGACGCTGACTTCGGTCTTCGGTTTGATGGAGATACCGCATTTGCAGCCGTTGGCATGGATCTTTTCGATCAGAGCCGGGATCTTTTCTTCCTCGACTGCTTCGTAGTGGAACGTGATCTGATCCGCCCCTGCCTTCATGAAGACATCGGCAAAGAAATCGGGATCGGTCACCATCAGGTGCACGTCCATAAAGAGATCCGAAGAGCGGCGGTATGCCTTGAGGATGTCCGGTCCGAATGTCAGGTTCGGAACGAAATGGCCGTCCATGACATCGAAATGGATCCATTCGACGCTGTTGTTGAGGATCTCCACCTGCTCGTTGAAACGGGTGTAATCCAGTGAGAGGATTGACGGTGCGATGATCATATTTACTCTCCCTCGTAATAATACAGATAGATCGCGGCATTGCCTTCCTGACGGAAATAGTTGCCTTCGTCGGGGTTGATGCGGACGACCCGGTTGGGTCCGTAGCTGCGCTCTTTCTCCGTCAGCGAATTCCTGTCGACGGAATTGGTATAAACGGTGAAGCCGGCATCGGTCAGTTCGTTATAGACCTCGTCGACGCTGCGGCCGACGGTGCCGAACTGGATCAGGATGGTCGGATACTCACTGTAGCTAAGAGTGATATAGTTGATCGTATTCGGGTTGTATTTCTCATTCGGGCGGACGCCTTCCTGCAGGACGATCGTGCCCGGAAGTTCATCGCTTTCGACCGGTTTGGCTTCGATGCGGAAGTTCTTTCCGGCGAGCTGTTCGCGGACGACTTCGATATTCTTCCCGGTCAGGTCCTCCATCGTTTCATAGATGCCCTCGGAGACGACGATCTCGATCTTGGTCCCCTTCTCAACTTCCGTATCCTTTTCCGGAGTGAAGCGGACGATCAGTCCCGCTTCGGTGCTTTCGGTCATTTCACGGACGATGTTGGAATAATCGACAGACAGGCCGAATTCATCCAGGCAGTCCTGGGCTTCGATGACCGTCATTCCGGCGATATCCGGCACCTGGACGAGCTTGCTCTTGCCGCCGATGATCCCGGACAGGAACAGTACCGCCAGGACGAGCAGTACCGATACGACTGAGATGATGCCGACGAGAACAGTGTAGTTCAGCGGCTGCTTCTCATCATTGTCCCCTTCCTCTTCCTGCTTTTTCTTTTCTTTTTCGAGTTCGGGCTCGCGGACGATGACTTTCGGATCGTTCTTGTGTTCTTCCTTGAGACAGCTGTTGAGATCGCTGATCATCTCGGAGATATTCTTATAGCGTTCGCTGAGGACCTTGGCAGTTGCTTTGATGATGATGTTCTCGACAGACTGCGGAACATCGTCTCGGTAAGCGCGTACGGAAGGAAGCACTTCCTTGATATGCTTCATGGCGATCTTGACCGCCTGGTCTCCCTTGAACGGTACATCACCGGTAAGGACTTCATAGAAAACGATGCCGAGCGAGTAGATATCGCTCTGAACGCTTGCCTGACCGCCCTTGACGCATTCCGGCGCCAGATAATGTACCGAACCGATGACAGCATCTTCGCCGGTGATCTGCATCGCGTCGTTCGCCAGCGCGATACCGAAGTCCGAAAGCTTGACGGTGCCGTCCGGCTTGATCAGAACGTTCTGGGATTTGACATCACGGTGGATGATCCCGTTGCGGTGCGCTTCCGCCAGCGCCGAGGCCAGCTGGCCCATCAGCCAGACGGCTTCCCGGGTCGGCAGCGGACCGCGTTTCTGTATGAGTTTCTTCAGGGTAAAGCCCTGGACATATTCCATGACGATGTAATAACGTCCCTCATCCTCACCGACATCATAGATATCGACGATATTAGGATGGGAAAGACTGGTCGACGCATGCGCTTCACGGCGGAAACGCTCGACCGAGACTGGATCGCCGGAGAGATCTCCGTGCATGATCTTGACCGCGACATCCCGTCCGAGGATCGTATCACGCGCAAGAAAGACGTCCGCCATGCCGCCTTTACCGATCAGTTTGATGATCTGATATCTTTTTCCGATAATATCTGCCATATCTGTTATCTCTCAATCAAAACAATGGTTATGTTGTCATAGCCGCCCGAAGCGAGCGCAAGCCCGCACAGGGCATCGGTCTTCTGCTGAAGGGTCTGGTCACTGAGGATGGTTTTGGCGATCGCCTCCTCACCGACGTACCCGTGCAGACCGTCGCTGCAGCATAGATAATAATCCATCTTGCCGATCTCTTTCACGTAACCGGCCAGAGCGTCCCAGACACCGATCGCCTTGGTCAGGTAATGGCGCTTGGGATGGGTAAGACTTTCCTCGTAGGTGATCTCGCCGGCACGGACCATTTCCGCGACCAGGGAGTCATCCTCGCTCAACTGTTTCATTTCCCCGTTCAGGACGCCGTAGGTGCGGCTGTCGCCGACGTTGAAGATATAATCGCCGTAATGCGTAAACAGGATCCCGGTGACCGTCGTGCCCATGCCTTCATATTCCTTATGGGTGACGGCAAGGTCCAGGATGTACTTGTTGACTTCGCTGATCTCGTTCAAAAGGAAGACAGGGACCTGCTCCTTGCGGCTGAACTTCTGCTGCTGGAAGGCACGCTCAAAATGCTTGATCGTTTCGACCGAAGCCACTTCCCCCGCCTTATTGCCGCCGATACCGTCGCAGACGATGATGAGGACATCATCGGAGCTGTTCTTGACGACGCTGTAGGCATCCTGGTTTTTTGCGCGTACATATCCGATATTTGTTATTGCAGCGATCTTCATTGAACGTTCTTCGCGCGCAGCTGGCCGCAGGCAGCGTCGATGTCATCGCCTTTTTTCTGCCTGAGAGTCACTGCGATTCCTCTCTTTTTCAACATATCATAAAAACGCAGCGTGCGTTCCGGAGACGAACTGCGGAAGTCCATTTCCTTCACTTCGTTGTAAGGGATCAGATTGATATAGGCATTGCGCCCTCTTAAAAGCTCTTTCAGTTCATCGGCATTCTTTTCGTTGTCGTTGATCCCGGAAAGAAGCAGATATTCAAATGTCAGACGGCGGTTATTGGTCTCCGCGTAAACATCCAGCGCCTGCATCAGCTGTTCAAGCGGATAGGCGCGGTTGACCGGCATCAGTTTCGAACGCAGCTCGTCGTTGGAAGCATGCAGGGAGATGGCCAGATTGTACTGGACCCCTTCCTTGGCAAAACGCAGGATCTTCGGAACGAGACCGCTCGTGGAGACGGAGATATGACGGGCGCCGATCGCCAGACCGAACGGATGGTTCAGCACGGACAATGCCTTCATCACGTTCTCGTAGTTGTCGAACGGCTCGCCGGTCCCCATGATGACGAGATTCGAAAGACGCTCTTCGTTTGCGTCCAGCTGTTTCTGGATAAAGAGCGCCTGGGTAATGATCTCGCCCGGCGTCAGGTCTCTCTGTTTCTTCAAAAGGCCGCTGGCGCAGAAGGCACAGCCCATATTGCAGCCGACCTGGGTCGTCAGACAGGCGCTGTAGCCGTAGTCGAAGACCATCAAAACGCTCTCGATCAGAGAGCCGTCTTCCAGTTCGAACAGATATTTGACAGTGCCGTCGGAAGACTCCTGTTTGGTCTTTACCGCCGGCATCTTCAGCGGATACTTTTCTTTCAGCGTTTCCCGCAGGGCAAGCGACAGGTCACTCATCTCGTCGATCGAGCTGACCCGCTTTTCATAGAGCCACTTAAAGATCTGCTTGGCATGGAACGGCTTTTCGCCCAGTTCCTTTAAAGCAGACTGTAAATCTTCGTAGCTCAGATCATACAGGGAAACGGTCATGGTGTTATTATACAACTTTATTGTCCTTTTTTCAGTTTTGCAAGATAAAAGTGGTCGCCTTCCTCGTGCAGGAAGGTATGCTCATATTCCAGAACGAGATCAGGGTGCCGTTTGAGGAATGCGGCGACCTGTTTTTCGTTTTCTTTTTTATTCAAAGTGCAAGTCGAATAGACGAGGATCCCCTCTTCCTTCAGCATGCCGTAAAGCGCCTCCAGGATCTCCGCCTGGGTCTTCTGCAGATCGTCCAGATCTTCCGGCTGAATGTTGTAGCGCAGGTCCGGCTTGCGTTTTAAAACGCCCAGTCCCGAACAGGGAGCATCCAGCATGATCCGGTCAAATCTGAAGTCATAGACCTCCGGCAGTTTACGGGCATCGAGGGAAGTGATCTTCACCTCGTAGCCGAGCTGTTTCAGGCGTTCCTTCAGCTGTTCCGCCTTGGAAGGATGCAGTTCATTGCCGTAACAGTTCTCCTCGCTGACGGTCTCCAAGGCGTTAAAGAGCTTGCCTCCCGGCGCCGAGCAGGCATCCAGGAATACGGAATCCGGCTGCAGATCCAGCGATTTCACCGCCTGCTGGGCATTGCGGTCCTGGACATAGAACCAGCCTTCGCGGAAAGCGTCACTGTCGAGCAGATTGTACGAAGAGGTGAACCCGTATTCATCAAAGAATTCCGCGCCATCGAAAAGCGGAGCGTTTCTGTCCGCCTTCTTCGGATTCAGGCGGTAAGCGACCGGAGAGCGTTTCCCGGCGTCTTCCATCAGATACAGCAGATCTTCCGGATACTGGCTCTTCCACATCCGGACGAGCCATTCGGGAAGCGAATAACGGACTGCCAGATCTTTCGGGTCTTCCCCTTCCGGCACCTTCAGCTGCTTCACGCTGCGCAGCATCGCGTTGATGAAGCCGCGGTCATTCTCTGCAAGCTTCACGTATTCGTTGTTGACGGCGTATTCTTTCTCATTCATGAAAAAGCGCTCATAGGCCGCCATCGAAAGCAGCAGCAGATCGCTTTCCTTCGTTTTATTCTTTGCATTTTTCTGAAACTGGTATTTCAGCAGCGCGTAGTTGCGCAAGACGCCGTTCACCAGTTCAGTGACGAAAGGACGCCTGTCCGCCGGCAGGCTGTTGAGCGCCTTCTGCATCAGCAGATTGGCATACTGTTTCTGAAGGATGACCTTCTTTAAGACATCGTAAGCGAGTTTACGCTGGTTCATGGCTACTCCAGATAAAGCGGATCGATCTCAACTTTGATCCGCGAGAAGTTCCCCTTTTCGCTCAGTCCGCGGACGACCGGCTGCAGGGCATCGAGCATCTTGCGCAGGCTGACATCCGTGAACAGGATACGGAAACGGCGTTCCCCGGCACGTTTGGCGACTTCCAGCGGCCGGTAGTGTTTGATATCAAGACCCGCGATCTTCTCCTCCAGCAGCGCCAGCGAGCGCTCCAGACGGGTATCGCTGCGGTCGGTCAGGAATAAGGCCAGGAAATGCGTATACGGCGGGTATTTGCTGAGATAGCGGTATTTCATCTCGGTATTGTAAAAGGACGGATAATCCTGGTTCAAAACGGCTTTGATGACATAGTGGTCGACGTCGAACGCCTGGATGATCACCTTTCCGCTGTCTGCCGCTCGGCCGCTGCGCCCGGAAGCCTGCATCAATAGATCGAAGGTCGTCTTGGAAGAGTTGTAGTCCTGGTGCATCAGCCCGGCGTCGGCGTTCAGGATACCGACCAGGGTGACATCCGGATAGTCCAGTCCCTTGGCGATCATTTGGGTGCCGATCAGAACATCGATCTCCTTGCGGGCGAAACGCTCGAGGATGCTCTGATGAGCGCCTCTCCTGGAGGTCGAGTCGCGGTCCATGCGCTGTACTCTGGCAGCCGGGAAACAGTAGCGGATCTCTTCTTCGACCCGCTTGGTCCCGAAGCCGTAATAGACTAAAGTATTCTTTCCACAGTGCGGGCAGACTTTGGGCATCGGGTAGATGCGTCCGCACTGATGACATTTCAGAATGCGTTCGTCGTTATGATAGTTCAGCGCCGTATCGCAGTCCTCGCACATCAAGGTCTCCTTGCAGCTGCTGCACTTGATGATCGGGGCATAGCCCCGGCGGTTCAGCAGAATGATCGTCTGCTTGTTCTGCTCGAGGGCTTTCTGCATCTCCTGTTTTAAAAGTGAGGAAAGGATCGGCGAATAGCCTCTACGGACTTCCCGGTTCAGGTCGACCGGAATGATCTCGGGAAGCGTATGGTTGATTCTGTCCGGCAATGTCAATAATTGATATTCCCCTTTTAAAGCCCTCGTATAGAGCTCCAGGGACGGCGTGGCACTGGCATAGAGAAGATCCGCCTTGAAGTCCAGAGCACGCTTTAAAGCGGCTTTGCGGGCGTCGTAGCAAGGCACGTTATCCTGGACGTAGGAAGAATCATGTTCCTCGTCCATGATGATCAGACCGAGATCGGAGAACGGTAAAAAGACGGAGGAACGGGTGCCGACGACGATGTCAGTCTCCCTGTCCGCGACTCTGCGGTACTGCTCGTATCTCTGCTGGTCATTCAGTTCGGAATGGTAGAATGCGACGTTGTTGAAGCGTTCCCTGACCCGTTCGATCATCTGCGGGGTAAGCGCGATCTCCGGCACCAGGATCAGGACCTGCTTCTTCCGTTTCAGGTATTCCCTGGTCAGATGAAGATAGAGCTCGGTCTTGCCGCTGCCGGTCACACCGAAAAGATAATGGGTCTTCTTTTCGGAAGAAAGGAACTGCTCATAGGCTTCTTCTTGGGAAGAAGTCAGCTGTTTGAAGGCGCTGTCACGGATCTCTGTAAAAGTCTTCGCAAAGGTCTTCTGCCGGGTGTAGAGCTCGATATAGCCTTTGTCGATCAGGGCTTTAGTCATCGAGACCGAGATCTTGCGTGCTTCGCTCACCGGCTGGTCTTCATGCAGCGAATCGTACAGTGCTTCCTGCTTTGGCGTCAGTTTGACGCCTTCGGGCTTATGCAGACGGATCAGCGTTTCCTCATTCGGCCTTCCGCTGTTCTTATCGGTCTTCAGGTATTTCGGCAGCATGACGTTCAGGCAGGCGACCAGCGGACTGATCGTCGTCTTGGAGAGCCATTCCGCCAGTTCAAAAAGATCCTGCGTCAGCACCGGCTGCTCATCAAGGATCCTTTCGATCCATAGAAGCTTATATCCGTATTCCGCTTCAAGCTCTTCCTCACTCCTCTCCGTTTCCGCGATGCCGGTGATCAGGCCGACGTTGCGGCTGTTGGCGAAAGAGACTTCCACACGCTCAAAACGCTGCGGTTCTTCTTCGCAGAGATAGGTAAAGGGATGATCGATCGCCAGAGCGGAATTGGTGACGTAGATCTCTAAAAGATACATACCCCTATTATACCCGATTCACAGTCCTTTTACTTTCGGCATAAGAAAAGAACAACATTACTGCTGTTCTTCGATTCCTTTGATGAACTGTTCGATATTATCGAAATAATGCGGATCCTGGTAACATCCGAACACGTGTTCGCAGTTCTTCAGCGGATAGAATTTCTTGTATCCGGCATTGGCGTTGAACAGGTCGATGCCCATCTGGTACGGGATCGTCTTGTCGGTGTTGCTGTGAATGAACAGGACCGGGATCTTATTCCGGCTGACCGCCCGCAGGCAGTCGACGTCTTCCATCTTAAAGCCGAGCTTATCCTTCAGGATACGGTTCATATAGAAGGCATAGACCGGATAGCCGGTCGGCGCCTGTTTGCCGTACAGAAAGCCGGTCTCATCGTAAAGATTGGTGAATGCGGAATCCGAGACCGCAAAGCGGACGTTTTCCGGCAGGGTCATGCCTAAAGCCATCAGGACAGAGGCGGCGCCCATGGAGACGCCGTACAGGCCGATCTCCGCTTCCGGATCGAGCTTGACCAAGTGGTTGATCCACTGGGCGACGTCGAGGCTCTCCTTCAGACCAAAGGTCGTGTATTCGCCTTCAGAGTGGCCGTAGCCGCGCTGATCGATCAGAAGGATGTTGTAGCCGCGCTTGGACATCTCATACGCCTGTTTCAGCAGCAGATAGCGGTCGGTGCGGTAGCCGTGCGCCATGAGGATATAGCGGTGTCCTTCGTTCTCGCGGATCAGCACCGCGTCAAGTTTGAGACCGTCAAATGAGGTGATCGTCTGATTCTCGGTCTTTACGGAACGGAACCAGTCGACATGCTTGTCGACTTCCGCGAAATAGAGATTGCGCAGTTCTTCGGTCGTCAGGACGTCGTTGATGTCCATCTCGTCGAGATCCGGATCAGCCCGGAAGTATTTCTCGAAACCGGCTTCAACGCCCTTGCTGGCGGCCACATGGGCTGCCGCGGCGCTGAGACCGGCGAGCAGAAACAGTTTCTTTTTCATTTAGCCCACCAGTTCTTTCTTCTTCGCTTCCAGCGTAGCCGCTGCTTCCTGGTAGCTCTTCAGCTTCGCCTTCTCTTCCTCGATCTTGGCAGCCGGGGCTTTGGCCAGGAATCCGGCATTGGAAAGGATGCCTTCGGAACGCTTGACTTCTTTGGCGAGACGTTCAAGTTCCTTGTTGATCTTCTGGATCTCGGCTTCCTTGTCGACGATCTTGTTGAGGTCGAAGATCAGTTTGCCTTCGCTCAGCGGACGGACCAGGGTCTCCCCTTCGATCTTTTCGCAGAGCGTCAGACGGCACATCTTCTCCAGCAGCGAGCGCAGCGCGTCACTGAAGGCCAGCGGGCCTTCATAGACTGCGGTCAGCGCCAGTGACGGCTTCAGGTTGTTCTCCGCCTTCAGGACACGGGTCTCCTTGATGATCTCGATCAGCTTGTCGATCGCCAGCGCGTTCTCGCGGATCTGCGGCAGTTCGATATCGAATGCCGGGTCAGCCTGCGGATACGGCGCGATCATGATCGACTCCGCGTCTTTCAGCGGCATCTTCTGGTAGATCTCCTCGGTCACGAACGGCATGAACGGGTGCAGCATCTTCAGGATGCCGGTCAGGACGGTGTAGAGGACGGAGGCAGTCGCCTTATCCTGCAGGGAGTCTTTGGCCAGTTCGATGTAGGTGTCGCAGAAGGAGTTCCAGGTGAATTCATAGAGTTCGGTGCTCGCCAGGTTGAATTCATACTTGTTCATATGTTCGCTGACGGAGCGGACGACTTTGTTGTATTTCGCGAGGATCCAGATATCTTCCGCCTTGAGGTTCTCGAGCGAGATCTCCTTCAGGTCTTCGATATTCATCAGAACGAAGCGGGAAGCGTTCCAGATCTTGTTGATGTAGTTCCAGGTGCTGGCGATCTTGATCTCGTCGAAGCGCAGGTCGGTGCCCAGCGCGACGTCAGTCGTCAGATAGTAGCGCAGCGAGTCAGCACCGTATTTCTCGACCATGTCGAACGGATCGATGCCGTTGCCCAGGGACTTGGAGAACTTGCGGCCGAGCTTGTCACGGATCAGACCGTGGATGACACAGTCTTTGAACGGACGCTTGCCGGTCAGCTCGAGAGCCTGGAAGGTCATACGGTTGACCCAGAACGGGATGATATCGTACCCGGTAACCAGACAGTCATTCGGGAAGTAAGCTTCCATATCGGCGGTTTTTTCCGGCCAGCCCAGCGTGGAGAACGGCCATAAGGCGCTGGAGAACCAGGTGTCGAGAACGTCTTCGTCCTGGACCCAGCCTTCTCCCTCCGGTGCTTCCATGCCGACATAGACTTCTTCACCTCTGTACCAGGCCGGGATGCGGTGACCCCACCAGAGCTGACGGGAGATGCACCAGTCGTAGGTGATCTCCATCCAGTGGTTCATGATCTTTTCGTATCTTTCCGGAACGAAGTTGACCTTGGTATCGGCATTCTTCTGGTTCTCGAGAACGGCATCCGCGAGCGGACGCATCTTTACGAACCACTGTTTGGACAGATAGGGCTCGACCATAACGCCGGTACGCTCACTGTGGCCGACGTTGTGGGTGATCTTTTCGATGCGGATCAGAATCCCGTCTTTTTCGAGATCTTCCAGCAGTTTTTCACGGCAGGCTTCCCTGCTCATGCCGACGTACGGTCCGGCATTCTCGTTCATCGTCGCATCCGGGTTCATGACGACCACGCGCTCCAGGTTGTGGCGGTTGCCGACTTCGAAGTCGTTGGGGTCATGGGCCGGGGTGATCTTGACGACGCCGGTGCCGAATTCCGGATCGGCATGTTCGTCGGCAATGATCGGGATCTTTCTTCCCAGGACCGGCAGGACCGCGTATTTGCCGATCAGATGCTGGTAGCGTTCATCTTTCGGATTGACGGCAACGGCGGTATCGCCGAACAGCGTCTCCGGACGGGTGGTCGCAACATCGAGATACTGGTCTGTTCCGTCGATGAAGTATTTCAGGTGATAGAAAGCACCTTCGACATCCTTGTAGATGACTTCCTCGTTGGAAAGCGCGGTCTGGGCAGCCGGGTCCCAGTTGATGATGCGCTCGCCGCGGTAGATCAGACCGCGGTTATAGTAATCGACGAAGACTCTCTTGACAGCGTTGTTGAGGCCTTCATCGAGGGTAAAGCGTTCCTTTTCATAATCGACCGAAAGACCGAGTCCCGCCCACTGATCACGGATCGTATGGGCGTATTCATGGGTCCAGTCCCAGCAGGCACCTAAGAAGTTCTCACGGCCGTAGCTGTACTTGTCGATGCCCTGGTCTTTCAGCTTCTTGACGACTTTCGCCTCGGTGGCGATGGCCGCATGGTCCATGCCGGGCAGCCAGAGCACATCAAAGCCTTGCATTCTCTTATATCGAATGATGATATCCTGTATCGCGGTATCATACGCATGGCCGAGATGCAGTTTTCCGGTAACATTCGGCGGCGGGATCACGATACAGTAGTGCGGTTTCCCGGACTGGTTATCGCTCTTGAAATAACCCTTTTCCTTCCAAATATCGTATTTCCCCTTTTCTGTCTGTAAATGGTCGTATTTATTCTCCAGCATCTTACGAGATCCTCCTTAAATTGAAAAAACGTCCCTAAGGACGTTTTGAACGTGGTACCACCTTAATTCGCATTGCTGCCTTGATTCCTTAACGCGGAATACGGAAGGACTTACTGGAATTCGGTCCTTCAGCTCCAAGACGACTTTTCTTCCGCTGTGCGTATCCGTTTCACCTTCCCGGATATCTCTTGGTGTCACCACCGGAATACTTCCTTCTTTTCAGTGCTATGAAAAAATTATAAGGGATAGCGTTTTGTTTTACAAGTCTTCCCCTGCTCCGGAAAGCTGCTTCAGAAGCTCCTGGTAGACGTCTTTCCGGCGGATATCCGTCAGGATGAAGTCTGCCTTGTCTTCTTCCAGTTCAGCAGCGATCTTGTTGACTGCCTGGATGTTCTGGTTTCTCGACTGCTTGTCCATCTTAGTGATAACGATCCTGTACGGTGTGCCCGTCTGCCGGACATAGTCCAGCATTATCCGGTCGTCCTCACTGGGGATGCGGCGCACATCAAGCAGCAGCAGCACTTCCTTCAAAGCTTTGCGGCGCTCGAAGTACTCATTCATCATCCGCCGGTACTGCAGCTGTTCCTTCTGGGTCCGTTTGGCATAGCCGTAGCCGGGCGCGTCGACCAGCGTGAATCCTTCCGCCTGGTAGAAATTCAGCATCCGGGTCTTGCCCGGGGTCTTGCCGACATAGGCGACCTTCTGGCCGAACAGGCAGTTGATGAACGTCGATTTGCCGACGTTGCTGCGTCCGACCAGAAGATATTCCTTTTCGCTTTCCGGCCACTGGGCTGCGCTGACAGCGCTTGTCAGAAAGCGTGTCATTCGTTTACCAGGGCCTCTTTGATGATCTGATCGACTTTCTCCGCCGGTACGTAGCGGACGGTGTCCTTGACGGCCTGCGGGATATCGTCGAGATCCTTGACGTTGCCTTTCGGGATGAAGATCGTGCTGATGCCGGAACGGTGGGCTGCCAGAGATTCCTCCTTCAGTCCGCCGATCGGCAGCACATTGCCGCGCAGCGTGACTTCGCCGGTCATCGCGATATCGCTTCTGACTGCTTTGCCGGTTATCGCGGAGACCAGCGCGGTCGTGATCGTAACGCCTGCGGAAGGTCCGTCTTTCGGAACTGCGCCTTCCGGCACGTGGATATGGATATCGTTCTCTTCAAAGAACTTCATATCGATCTTGAACTTGGATGCGTTGGCCTTGATATAGTCGAGAGCGATCTCGGTCGATTCCTTCATGACATCGCCGAGCTGACCGGTGACGACCAGTCTGCCCTTTCCCTTGAAGTAGTTGACTTCGATCGGAAGGATGTCGCCACCGAAGGAGGTGTAGGCAAGACCGGTGACGACACCGACCTGGTTCTTCTTTTCCTTGGAACCGTAGTCGTAGATCTCGTGGCCGAGCCATTCGTTGACCAGCTTGCGGCTGACGCGGACGTTCTTCTTGCTGTCCTTGAGGATCGCCAGGACGCTCTTGCGGCACAGCGTTCCGATGACTCTTTCGAGCTGACGGACGCCGGCTTCACGGGTGTAGTGGCGGATCAGATAGGTCAGGACATCTTCCGGAAGCGTGAACTGGGAAGCTTTCAGACCGTTGGCTTCCAGCTGCTTCTTGATCAGATGGTTCTTGGCGATATTCAGTTTTTCGATCTCGGTGTAGGAACTGAGCTCGATGATCTCGAGACGGTCTCTGAGTTCGTTCGGGATATTGTCCATGTAGTTCGCAGTCGCGATGAACAGGACATCAGAAAGATCATAGGGTTCTTCGAGATAATGATCGGAGAACGCAAAGTTCTGCTCCGGGTCGAGGACTTCCAGCATGGCGCTCGAAGGATCACCCTTGTAGTCGGAGGACATCTTGTCGATCTCATCGATCAGGAAGACCGGGTTGAGCGTTCCCGCTCTCTTCATGCCCTGGATGATACGGCCCGGCATGGAGCCGAGATAGGTACGGCGGTGACCGCGGATCTCCGCTTCGTCACGCACGCCGCCCAGGGAGATCTTGACGAATTTCCGGTCAAGCGCTCTGGCAACGGATTTCGCGAGCGACGTTTTACCGACGCCCGGCGGACCGACAAGACAGATGATCGGGCTCTTCAGGCTGTTAGTCATCTGCTTGACAGCCAGGTATTCCAGGATCCTCTCCTTGACTTTCTTCAGACCGTAGTGGTCTTCGTCCAGGATGGCGGCCGCTTTCTCGAGGTCGTCGTTGTCTTCGGAACGCTGATACCACGGGATATAGAGCAGCCATTCGAGGTAGCCGCGGATGACGCCGGCTTCCCCGCTGGCCGGGGGCAGCATCTCATAGCGGCGGAATTCCTCGTTCGCCTTCTTGACGACGGCTTCCGGATAGGGATTGTTGGCGAGCAGCTCGCGCAGATCGTCGAGATCGCCGGCTCCGCCGTCATCGTTCAGCTCTTCCTTGATCGCCTTCAGCTTCTCACGGAGATAGTAGTCCTTCTGGCTCTCTTCGATATTGGTCTTGACCTTGGTGTTGATCTCTTCCTCGATGCGCTGGACTTCCTTCTCCTGGTTCATGATCTGGAGCATCATTTCCAGACGCTTGATGACATCCGGCTCCGCCAAGAACTTCTGCTTGTCCGCCAGTTCCACGACATGGACCTGAGCGTAGGCATCAGTCAGTTCGGAAGCGGTCAGACCGGCTTTGAAATGATCGACCATCCGCATCGAGACGCCGCTGCGGATAAAGGACTGGGCCAGATCGTTCATCTCGCTCAGGATACGGTTGAATAAGACCGACATGCGTTTTTCATCGGAGATCACATCGTGCAGGACTTCGATATCGGCGAACTGTACGCCGTCGACCGTCTGCAGTTCTGTCAGTTTTGCCCGTTCGAGACCGGTGAAGATCACGCGCAGATGGCTGTCGCGGCGGCGGTAGCTCTTGATGTCGCACAGCGTACCGTATTCATAGATATTGCTGCGTTCCGGGTATTCCGCTTCCAGGTCGATCTGGCTGACCACGAAGACTTTCGTGTTTTCTCTGATCGCGTGATTCACGGCGTTGACGCTGACCTCACGGCCGACTTCGACCGTTAGTTCCTGTCCGGGAAAGATCAGCGCGCCTCTTGTGCAAAGCAATGGGATATTTTTTTCCATAACAAATACCTCCCTTCGATGATAAAAGACGCAGAGCGTCTTTTATGTTTTTTTATTCTGTTTCTTCTTCTTCTTCTTTCTTCTCGGCTTTCTTGGCCTTGGTGCCCTTGAGGACATCCAGCGTCTTCTTGTCGCGAAGATCGCTTGTCAGGAACTCAGCCGGGAGCATGCGCTTGACGTCTTCGACGTCCATCTTGTACTGCTCCGCGAGTCTCTTGTATTCCTCATCGAGTTCAGCTTCGGTGACTTCGATATTCTCACGGCGGCCGATCTCTTCGAGGATCAGGGACTGACGTACGCGCTTGACTGCTTCGTCATGAAGCTGGCCGCGCAGCATGTCACGGAATTTCTCATCAAATTTGAATCCCGGAGCACTGTTCATCTGGTATGTAAACTGACGCTCATATTCGTTTACCATACCGTCCAGCTCCTGCTTGATCATGACTTCCGGAACGTCGATGACAGCCTTTTCGTTCAGCTTGTCAAGGAGTTCATTTCTGGCCTTCATCTCGGCATCGCGCTTGCGCTGCTGGGTCAGGCCGTTTTTGATGTACTTCTTGAGTTCCTCGACGGTCGCGACTTCCGGGATGTTGAGCTCTTCGATGATCGTTTCATCGATCTCCGGCAGGACCTTGTGCTTGACTTCGTGGACCTTGACCTTGAAGACCGCGTCCTTGCCCTTTAATTCCTCGGCGTGGTAGTCTTCCGGGAATTTGACGTTGATCTCTTTTTCCTCTTCCGGGTTCATGCCGATCAGCTGTTCTTCGAAGCCCGGGATGAAGCTTCCGGAACCGATCTCCAGTTCATGGTTCTCAGCCTTGCCGCCTTCGAACGGAACACCGTCGATGGAACCTTCGTAATCGATGACAGCGACGTCGCCGTTCTCGACTGCGCCTTCCTTGAATTCGAGTTCAGCCTTGCTTTCTCTTACTTTATCGATCTCTGCCTGGATCTCCTTTTCGGTAACGCGTACTCTGTCTTCCTTGTAGCCGAGATCCTTGTAGTCTTCGATCTGGACATCCGGCTTGACCGGGCAGATGAAGCTTAAGACCAGCTGTTCGGGATCGATCGCGTCGATGCGCAGTTCCGGACGGTCGATCAGTTCGACCTTGTGTTCTGCGACTGCGGCTTCCAGTTCACCCTGAGCGAGGTCTTCAGCGGCTTCGATCAGGATCTGTCCTTCCGGGATCTGCTTGCGGATCAGATGCTCCGGAGCCTGTCCCTTACGGAATCCTTTGACAGTGACTTTTCTTGCGAGTTTGCGGAAAGCCTTCTTCTGGGCTTCCTTCCAGGTTTCTGTATCAACCGTTGCCGTCAGCTCTGCTTTGGCATTTTCAATCTTTTTATACTCTGACATATAGTCCTCCTACTAACTGATTTATTATACAAGATTTATTCTTGACTGTCATTATTTAATCTCTGTGCCGAACATTTTCGCGAGTTCGCCTGTGATCGCTCCGACGAGCTGGCCGCTCTCCTCCGCCTCGTAGCTGAGCGGCAGATGGGAGAAACACTTCTCCTGCAGAAGATCGATCGCGAACTGGTAGAGCGAAGGCTCGTGGAGATAGATCTCCTTCAGCTGCTTTACCGCTTCCTGATAGCCGTCGCTTTCTTCCGGCAATAGACAATAGCGGGGCACGAAACGATACTCCAGTCCGTTTTTGTTCAGCGTGAACTCCTCCGAGATCTCCTGCTCGATCAAGGCGTAGATCAGGATGTCCTTTGCCTGGGGAAGGACATCGGAAGAGAATACGTCGTCGATCAGGACCTTATGCTTGCGCAGGTTCTGGTTCGTCAGGGAATACACGGCATACATCTGGCTCTCCGCATCCCCTTTCAGCAGTTCCCGGATCTTATCTTCGTCCGGGACCTTTAAGGTGTGCTCATCATTGCTGGGGATCCGTCTTTCCATCTCTTCGAGCTTCTCTTTGAAATCCGGCGGCACATAGGGCATGCGCAGTTCGCTGCGGATCATGAACAGCGCGTCGTCGTACTGTTCATCGGCCAGCAGCTTTTCGAGATCGTTGAGTATTTCGGTGTAATAATCCATGGATATATCTTAACACAAAGCGTTATTCTTTTTTCTTTTGTGGTAAAATAAGCAACGGTGATAAATATGGCAAAAGTTAAAGAAAAAGACATTTCCGTTAACGGATCAAACTACGAGCGTCTCCCGATCAAGACCAAGGTCTTCAAGGAAGGCGATGATCTGGTCAACGATATCTACGGATATACGAAAGACCTGCTTCAGGAAGGCGACATGTTCTTCATTTCCGAAAAGTGCGTCGCCTGCACCCAGGGACGCGCGATCCCGATGGAGAGCATCAAACCGAGCGGTCTGGCGAAGTTCCTGTCCCGCTTCGTGACCAAGACGCCGGCCGGCATCGGCCTGGGCATCCCGGAAACGATGCACTATGCGATCAAGGAATGCGGTACCGTCCGGATCCTGGCCGCCGCGGCTGCCGGCGCGATCGGCAAGCTCATCGGCAAAAAAGGCTGGTTCTACATCGTAGCCGGTCCGAAGGCCTCTTCGATCGACGGTCCGACTCCCAATACCCTGCCGCCCTACAACCATTACGTCGTTCTCGGTCCGGCTGAGCCGAACAAGGTCGCCAAGGCGATCTCCGACAAGATCGGTGTTCCGGCTTTCGTCGTCGACATCAACGACCTCGGCGGAAACATCCTCGGTTCCTCCGATCCTTCGATCGACAACGCGACGATCGTCAAGATCCTCAAAGACAACCCGCTGGGTCAGGATCACGAGCAGACCCCGATGGGCATAATTCGGAAAATTAATAACTAGCAAACAGCACCTCCTCTGCTATAATGGCAGAGGAGGTTTTTTTCTTATGGGACACAAATTGGGATTCGATAACGAGAAATACATTGAACTTCAGTCGGCGAATATCGAGAAGCGCATCGAACGCTTTTCCAAACTGTACGTGGAATTCGGCGGCAAGCTCTTTGATGACTACCACGCCTCCAGAGTCCTTCCGGGATTCGAACCGGACTCCAAGATCAAGATGCTGCTGTCCATGAAGGACCGCGTCGAGATGATGATCGTCATCAACGCGGATGACATCGAAAAGAACAAGATCCGCGGCGACCTCGGCATCACCTATTCCCAGGATATGTTCCGTCTGATCGACGCTTTCCAGGAAGTCGGCCTATATGTCGGCAGCGTCGTCATCACCCGCTACATGAAGCAGCCGGCAGCCCAGAAACTGCGCAAGCAGCTGGAAAAGAACGGTATCAATGTCGCCTATCATTATCCGATCCAGAACTATCCCAATGATATCGAACTGATCCTTTCCAAAGACGGTTTCGGAAAGAACGAATATATCAAGACCTCCAAGGAGATCGTCGTGATCACCGCACCCGGCCCGGGCAGCGGCAAGATGGCGACCTGTCTCTCTCAGATGTATCACGACTACACCAACAACATAAAAGCAGGCTATGCAAAGTTCGAGACCTTCCCGATCTGGAACATCTCGCTGAACCATCCGGTCAACCTGGCGTACGAAGCGGCGACCGCCGACCTCAATGACGTCAACATGATCGACCCCTTCCATCTCGAGGCCTACAACGAGATTGCCGTCAACTACAACCGTGACGTCGAGGCCTTCCCGGTCCTGAACAACCTGCTGCGCAAGATCACCGGCAAGACGATCTACAAGTCCCCGACGGACATGGGCGTCAACATGGTCGGTTTCTGCATCTCCGATGACAAAGTCTGCCAGGACGCGGCCAAGAAAGAGATCGTCCGCCGTTACTACAAGGAACTCACTTCCTTACGCAAAGACGAAAGCAATGAGGAGACCGTTGCCAAACTCGAGATGATCATGGCCAAGGCCGGCATCGACAAGAACTACCGCAATGTCGTCGAGGAAGCCGAAAAGGTCCACAAGAAGACCGATGAACCGGCTGTTGCGATTGAACTTGCCAGCGGCAAGATGATCACCGGCAAGACCTCCAAGCTGATGGGTGCTTCCAGCGCCTGCCTGCTGAACTGTTTGAAAGAGATCGCCGGCATCCCGGATATCAATCTGCTTTCCCAGAACATCATCGAACCGGTCCAGAAATTAAAAACGGATTATCTCAAGGGACATAATCCGCGTCTGCATACTGATGAAGTCCTGATCGCGCTGGCGATCGAATCGATCACTTCCGACGTCTGCCGCATGGCGCTGGACGCGCTGCCGCAGCTTGAGAACTGCGAAGCTCATTCCACCGTCATTCTTTCAGAAGTCGACCGCCGGACCTTCGCCAAACTCGGCGTCCGTCTGACGGAAAGCCCGGTCTACCAGACCAAGCGTCTCTATCACAGATAATCCCGGCAGAACTGTTTCAGCGGGCAGCCCTCACATGCGGGCTTGCGCGCCTTGCAGGTATATCTTCCGAAAAACAGCAGCTGATGGTGCAGCTTCCCCCACTTATTCTCCGGGAAGAAAGCCATCAGCTTTTCTTCTGTCTTCAGCACATCGTCACTGGGTTCGGCGATGCAAAGGCGTTTGGATACGCGTTCAACGTGGGTATCGACCGCGATCGCGTTTTTATGGAAACCGACCGCCATGACGACATTGGCCGTCTTGCGTCCAACGCCCGGCAGGGTCGTCAGTTCTTCCCTGGTGCTTGGCACTTCCCCGTTAAAACGGCTGACCAGCTCATTGGAAAGACGGATGATATTGGCGGCTTTGTTGCGGTAAAGGCCCAGGGAACGGATGCAGTCCATTACATCCTGCGGATCCGCAGCAGCCAGAGAAGCCGGATCGGGATAGCGTCTGAAAAGCTCTGGGGTGACCCGGTTCACATTGACGTCGGTTGTCTGGGCACTGAGCGTGACCGCGATCAGAAGTTCAAAGACATTTTTAAAATGCAGTTCGCATTCGGCGTCCGGATAGAGCGCGTCGAGCGTCTGCATGATCGTTTCTGCTTTACTGTTCATAGTTCTGACGGTTCCGCAGGATCGTTTCGATATAGGCCAGGGAACGTTTCTGGTAGCCGTCTGCTAAACGCAGCGCCTGCACGATCTCTTCTTCCTTGAATTCACGGAGAAGGTCTGCCAGCTTGGTCAGCTCGGTCGCGGTCAAAGGACGGGCAAAAACTTCCTCAAAGGCGCCGAAAAGATCCTCGTTCTTCACGAATTCATATTCTTCGGTATCCGTTTTGAAAAGTCCTTCAAGATCGAACTGCAGACGGTTGTCGACCAGAGAAATGACGAGCTTCTTCTTCTGGACCAGGCTCTTCAGGGCACGGTTGACCTTTTCGACCTTCAGTCCGAGCTTTTCTGCGAGGATGCTCTGATCGATCACGATCCCCTTCTCGTTGGCAAAATCGATGTAGAGGCATAACAGCAGCTCATCGGTGCCGAGCGAAAGACTGGAGGCATTGGTCAGGATCCAGTCGCGGTGACTGAAATACGGCTCTTTGTACCACTCTTTCATATTCAGCTCCTGAGGAGAACTTCGGTCAGGACCGCGGCGTTCTCGCAGGCTTTCGCCAGATTGAAATCGAAGTTTTTGTAGTCTCCCTGGACCAGGGTCGCATCGGAGATCGAACGGATGATGTTGAATGGAACTTTGAAGTTCGCGCACACACGGCCGATGGAACTTCCTTCCATCTCACCGCACTGGGTGCCCGGATAGTATTTCAGGATCGTATTGACCTGGGACTTCTTATAGATAAAGGAATCTCCGGAAACGATCGGTCCGAAATGCACGTTGTATTCTGCCGGAATATCCCTGCGGATATCTTCACTGACTTCGGCACAGCGGAAGCTGAGATTCGCGCACTCGAAGCCTCTTATCCAGTTGTCGCTCGGAATGTCCATGTCCCAGTCGGCAACGACCGTACCGATAACGATATCGCCAACGTTAACATCCTTGCTCAAAGAACCGGCACAGCCGATATTGATCACGAGTTCCGGATGATATTTCAGGATAAGCAAAGCTGCGGTCATCGCCGCGTTGGCCTTGCCGATGCCGCACTTTGTCAGGACGACGTCTTTGCCGCCGATCTGTCCGCGGTAAAATAGAACGCCACTGCGCTTTTCTGTTTTCCAGCCGCTGCTGCGGGAAAGGAACGCATCTCTTTCTTCGTCCATGGCTGCAATGATACCGATCATATTAACGTCCTCCTGTAAACAAGATCTTTTCTTCCGGGATGAAGTCCTTTACGACCCGGACTTTGAAGCCGGCGGCTTCCATTTTCTTTTTCAGCAGTTCAGGCTGGTAGACCGTCTGCTGATGATGTTCGATGATCGTCCCTTCCTCAGTGAAGAAAACAAAGTTCTCCATCAGCGTGGATGCATAGGGATCGCTTAATATCGTCCATTGATATCCTGTCTGATCGCTCAGCAGGCCTTCTTCGATGTACTCTTCCTCGAATTCCCTGATCCGGACCGGGTCATGGACGTCAAAGACCAGCCGGCCGCCCTCGTTGAGATGGGCGTAGCAGCTGGCGAAGAAATCGTCCAGTTCGTCCTCTTCGAGATAGTTGATGCTGTCGAGTGTGGACAGGATGCAGTCGAATTTCCTTCCGAGATCAAAATGGCTCATGTCGAGTTTGAGATACTCGCCGGTAAAGCCGTTCTCGCGGGCGATCTCCTGCATATGGACCGACAGGTCGCTGGCAGTGACTTCGTAGCCCTTCTCGCTGAGCAGTTTGGCAAGATTGCCTGAGCCCGAAGCAAGTTCCAGGATCGTATGCGGCTTGCCTTCCTCGATATAGGGAAGCCAAAGCGCGTACTGAGCCGGGTCGATCAGAAGCTCATCGTAGTATTTGGCCAGCAGGCTGTAGTTATCTAGTTTTCTCTGCATAGGAGATCCTTCCAGAGTTCCTCGAGGGCATAGTAATCTCTGGCTGCGCCCCAGAAGACATGAACCAGGATCTCGTCGATCTGAATGAGATACCATTCGGAGTCCTTATGACGGTCGATGAGACGGATATCGTGTTCCGCCGCGCATTTCTCTTCCAGATCGTCAATGATCGAAGAAGCATGCGCCTCGTTGCGGGCGCTGCAGATCACCGCGTAATCGTAAAAGGGATTCTGATTGCGGAAATCCAGGACCGTGATGTCCTCGCCGATCTTTTCATCGATTCTTGTTTTTATAAACTCCAGTAACTCCATATTTTTCAATTAAATACCTTTCTACATTCTTTTCGAGCAGGGCGTAGCCTTTCTCCAGGTCGACCATTGCGGTCTCGAGGATCCCGTCGTCGATCTTTCTTAACGGTTCCCGTTTGTCGGCGATATAGAGGATCCTCGCCAGGATGTCTTCGCTTTCCCCGTCACTGTGATGATAGATTGCATTCAGGATCTCTTCGTCATCGAAGTGACAGACTTCTCTTAGGAAATACGGGGCGGTATAGGCGTGTTTGATCTGCGCCGGCGCGGACAGGTGGCTGTCGTTGTATCTGCGAAGCAGTTCATCATTCTCCTCTTCGCTGTACTTCTTCAGGATATCGTGCAGAAGACCGGCACGATAGGCTCTTTTCGGATCGTAGCCGTGGCTTTCCGCCAGCTTTTTCGCCGTTTCAGCGACGCTGAGGGAATGCAGGTAGCGTTTCTCGTTCATCATCGGCTGGATCAGCTTCTTCAGCAGCCGGTTGTTTTTCATGATCGCCGCCAGCGAGGCTTCCCTGGTGTCCTTGAGGTCGAAAAGCGAAGCGGCCGGCGCATCCGACAGCAGCGTCCCTTTCGGTTTCTTTCCGGTCTCAAGCTTGACCGGCAGACCCATCAGTTCCTTCTGCAGAAGTTTGATAAAAAAGACTTTCGGCTCCAGAACCAGGATCGTGACGTTCTTTTCGTTCGCGCAGGCCCTGGCGATGAACTCGTACTCTTCATTTTTCAGCGGTGCGAAATAACCGGAGATCGTCATGGCAGCTTGATCACCCTTTCCTTAAAGGGTTTATAAAGCAGCAGCGTGTGACCGATCTCCTGTACGATCGAGGCGCCGGTGGCGGCGCTCAGTTCGATCGCGGCTTCGTGGACGGTGATCTCACAGCTCTTCAGCAGCGAGACTTTCAGCAGTTCATGGGTGTTGAAGGCATGCTGGACGGATTCGATCAGGGTATCGCTGATGTTTTCCTTGCCGATCATGATGATCGCCTTTTCCTTTGAACCCAGTGCCCGCAGATATCTTTTTTGTTTTCCGCTCAAAATCATAATATCGTTCCTCTTAACGTGACGGCTGTGTTCTCCGGAACAAAGACCGTCGCCTTTTTAACATTCTTTAAAGTGATGAAACCGAATCCGTTGATCTCCACATCGCTCCGGCGGATATTGCCGAAGGTGCGGACGTCATGAACGCCCTTAAACAGGAAATCCTTCCGGTTGTTTTCCGTGTAGCGCTCCGCGTTCTCCGTCTTGGTGCGGTGGATATCCAGACGGTTGTTGAGATAGAAGATCACGCTGCAGTTCTCCTGCGGCACGATATCGAGACGGACCAGACCTTCCACGAAATAGGACTGCGGACTGTAGATCTGGTAGACCGCCGGTTTCAGCGCGGTCGTAAAGGTCAGGGAATGGTGCAGTTCCTGCGGGATATTCATCAGCAGGTTGTGCGCCGATAAAGATCCAGGACCGTCATAGAGCTTATAGTCCCCGTACGGGATCTCCTGGAATCCGAGCGTCGTGCAGGGATAGGAAGAGACCGTCAGCCTCTGATCGCCCAGAAGCTTGTTGATGAGCGAGGATTTGCCGGTATTGAAGTTGCCGACGAAGACGATCCTGTCGGCGACGCCGTGCACGCACTCCTCGAAGAGCTCGCGGAAATGGTCGTCCTTCGCGTGGGTCAGCAGGATATCGAAATAGCGGAACTTCAGATCCTTGATGACAGAGAGTTCCTTGCTGATATTCCTGGCGACCTTATCCAGATTGGCGTTCTTCGGCAGCAGGTCGATCTTGTTTATCAGAAGCAGGACTTTGCGGTCCTGGAAGCTCTTCAGCGTCCCCTCTTTCAGGAAGCCGCTGAAGGAAAGGATATCCGTAACGACGACAAACAGCGCGTCCGCGTAGTTCTGCAGTTCTTTTTCGATCGCCTCGTTGGTGATCTCATCAAGCATATTGATCGTCAGATCGTTGTAGTGACGGATACGAAAACAGCGCTGGCATAATTCCTGCTCCGCTTTCATCACATAACCGGCTTTGCCGGGGAATTCGTTCTGCAGCACCGCGCCGCAGCCTTTGCATATCTTAGTTTCGTTCATGTTTCAAAAATGGTTCTTCGATTCTTCGGAGCACTCTTGTCGTGATCCGGTCTTTCGTTCCGATCGGTTCGCAGTAGATCGTATAGATCCCCAGGGCATTCGCACCGATGATGTCCGTGAACAGCTGGTCGCCCAGTGCAGCCGCCTGTTCCACAGGACACTTCTTTTGCGTCAAGATACGGAGATACTGGTGAAAGAACGGTTTCAGGGCAAAGGAGATGAACTCAACTCCCAGCTTGCGCGCGAACGGTTCGACCCGCGAGCGCTTGTTGTTGGAGAGGATGATGACTTCGATCCCCTGCTCTTTCAGTTCCCGGATCTTACTGGCCTCCTTCGCTCCGATATAGGGAGAACCAAGCGGGACGATCGTGTTATCGAAATCCACCAGCAAAAGACGGATATTCCGTTTCACGAGTTCGTTCACATCCAGAAGCGCAAAGCGTTTCAGATACAGATCCGGCTTAAAAACAGACACGCCTTATTATAACATGCCTTTCTTTTTCCTTCCGCAAAATAAAAGGCATAACCGGAGTTATGCCTTTCAGCATTAAAGCTTGAATTCGACTTCGCCGTCGGCTTTTTCAGCGACAACGTAAGTTTCCTGTTCGTTCGGCTTGAAATAAACGTGCAGTGTATTGATATCCTTCTGCTTTAAACCCTTTTCGGTTAAAGCGGACTTGATCTCTTTTTCGAGTTCATTCAGAGAAGTATCAACGCCGTTCGCCTGAACAGTATATACGATCTTCATACGTTTTTTACCTCCAAACGTCTATTCTACTCTTTTATTTTTCTTTGTCCACTCCGAACAGGTCTCCGAAGAGATCCAACTCTTCAACAAGCTTATCGATGTTTTCCGTTTCTTCCTGCGGTTCTGCCGGTCTGACGGTGCTTTCTTCCGGCGGCAGATCGATGATCAGAACCTCTTCGATATCGTTCTGATCCGCTCTTAACAGGAAGTATTCGTCAGTCGTCAGCAGCGGTTTACCGAAGGTGCTTTCACGGTCCATCAGTGATACATCCTTAGCGTCCACCACGAGTTCCTGGCCTCTGGCATAGAGACGGAAACTGTCGAGCGGTTTGACCGCGATCGCATAACGGACACAGTACGGGGAGCTCTTGCGCTGTTTGAAGAGACGGAATCCCTTGGTCGCCCTCGAGGTCAGCGCACAGTCGCTGAGACGGATACGCTTGTTGTTGGTCTCTTCGGTCAGCAGCATTACGGAAGAAGCGTTCTCACGCAGTACGCAGATATCGGCAAGCTCATCGCCCTTGACGTTCATCGCCGCCACGCCCATGGCGCGTACGGAGATCGGGTTCAGGACATCGGAACTGTAGCGGTTGTAGTAGCCGTCTTTCGAAACGAGGAAGATCTCTTCGCCCGGATAGACGGTGCAGGCTTTGATCAGTTCGTCCCCTGCCTTCAGTTTCATCGCCGTAGACAGACGGTTGGTCCTCTGCAGCATGAATTCCTTTACCGGAGATTTCTTGATCATACCGTTTTTTGAAGCGGTCAGGATATAGGCATTGGTCTCGAAATTGTGAACCAATAATGCGGAAACGATCTTCTCGCCGCCCTGCATCTTCACATAATGGGAGACGTGGGTGCCGAGATCCTTCCACTTCGTATCCGCGATCGTGTAGATCGGAATCTGGGCATAATCACCGAGATTGGTAAAGATGAGCAGCTGGTCAAGCGTCTCGCAGTTGCGGATACCCAGGAGGATATCGCCGTCCTTGAATTCCGGCAGCGTCGTGTTGGAATCGTAGGACTTCTTGGAATAGCGGCGCAGATAACCGTCTCTTGTCAGCGAGATATAGACGTTCTCGTTGGTAATCATGTCTTCCTTAGTGATGACGATCTCCTGGACTTCGTCTTCGATCGTCGTCTTTCTGGGAGTCGGGTACTTCTGTTTGATCTCGCGCAGTTCTTTGACGATGACGCTCTTCAGTACAGCTTCGCTCGAAAGAATGCTCTTGAGCTCGCCTGTTTCCTTGATCAATGAACCGTATTCCTCACGCAGCAATGTGATGTCCGTTGAAGACAAGCGGTAAAGGCGCATCGTAACGATGGCTTCTGCCTGTTCCTCGGTAAATCCGAAAGCTTCGATCAGGTTCTTCTTGGAGTCTGTCTTGTCCTTGCTTCGGCGGATGATCGCAATGATTTCATCGAGTATCGATATCGCCTTCATCAGACCTTCGAGGATATGCATCCGCTTCTCTTTCTGGTCTAGAAGGTATTTCGAACGGTTGAGAACGACTTCCTTACGGAAATCGATAAAGGTATCCAAAGCCCTCTCCAACGACATCATGACCGGACGGTGATCGACGATCGCGATCATGTTGTAGGAGAAGTTCACCTGCAGGTCAGTTGTTTTGAAGAGATAATTGAGGATAAGTTTCTCGTTGGCATCTTTCTTCAGATCGATGACGATCCTCAGACCGTTACGGCCGGAATCGTCGCGGACATCGGTGATGCCATCTAAATCTTTATTGATCCGGACATCGGTGATCTGACGTACAAGTTCGGATTTGACGACTTCATACGGGATCTCTGTGATCACGATCTGTTTTCCGGTCCTGGTCTCTACGATCTCGGTGCGAGAACGCAACACGACCTTCGCCCTGCCGGTGCTGAAGGCTTCCTTGATCTTATCGATGCCCTGCACGATACCTCCGGTCGGGAAATCCGGTCCTTTGATATACTGCATCAGATCATCCAGCGAACATCCCGGATGATGCAGACGGTAGATCGTCGCGTCGATGACTTCATTCAGGTTATGCGGTGCGATCTTGGTCGCATAGCCTTCGGCGATACCGGTCGCTCCGTTGACCAAAAGCAGCGGGAAAGAAGCCGGCAGAACCGTCGGTTCCAGTACGGTATCATCGTAGTTATTGGTCATTTTGACCGTGTCTTTATCGATATCGTTCAACAATAACGAAGAGAACGGCGACATTCTGACTTCGGTATAACGGTAGGCAGCCGGCGGATCGTCGTCGATCGAGCCGTTGTTACCGTGAAAGTCGATCAGCGGTACATTGACCTTCCAGTCCTGAGACAGACGGACCATTGCTTCATAGACGCTGGTGTCGCCGTGAGGATGGAACGTACCGATAACAAGACCGACGACCTTCGCTGATTTACGGTGCGGTTTCTCGGCGGTGTTGCCGTCATAGTCCATGGCGTAGAGAATACGGCGCTGGACCGGTTTCAGACCGTCACGCGCATCCGGGAGCGCACGCTCCTGAATTACGTATTTGGAATACCGGCTGAAACGGTCGGACATGATGCCTTCAAGTTCCCAGTCTACCGGGGGATTGTAGATGATCTCTTTTTCCTTTTTAGCCATGTCTCTCCACCTTGAAATCCTCTTCTAATGTGAAGTCGATATTGTCTTCGATCCACTTCTTGCGCAGATCCGGCTTGTTGCCCATCAAAACGGAAACACGGCGTTCCGCCAGTGCCGCGTCTTCAATGGTGACCCGGATCAGCGTGCGTTTTTCCGGATCCATGGTCGTATCCCAAAGCTGGTCAGCATCCATCTCGCCCAGACCTTTATAACGCTGGATATCGATCTTGCCGCCTTTCGCGCGGATCGCATTCAGTTCTTCATCGCTGTAGCAGTATGTCATCTCCTTACCGCGTACAGCACGATAAAGCGGCGGCATCGCGATATACACATGTCCTGTATCGATCAGTTCCTTCATGAAGCGGTAGAAGAACGTCAGCAGCAGGATCTGGATATGCGCACCGTCGGTATCGGCATCTGTCATGATGATGACCTTATCGTATTTGATATCTTCGACGTTGAAATCCTTGCCGACACCGGCACCTAAGGCATGAACGATGGTATTGAGTTCTTCGTTCTTTTCGATGTCAGCCAGATAGGCTTTCTCTGTATTCAAAACCTTGCCTCGCAGCGGCAGGATCGCCTGGAATTTGGAATCACGGCATTTCTTGGCGGAACCGCCCGCTGAATCACCCTCGACCAAGAACAGTTCAAGGCGTTTGTAGTCGCGTGTCTGCGCCGGAGCCAGTTTACCGGAGAGGACCTTCTCCGTCTTGAAGTTGTCTTTCTTCCCTTTTCTGGCTTCATCTTTTGCCTTACGGGCTGCTTCTCTGGCAACGGCCGCCTTCTGCATCTTCTTAATGAGGAAGTCCGCGTTCTCACGGTTCTCGTTCAGATAGTAAAGCAGCTGTTCAGAAACGATCGTCTCGACAGCATTCTTGGCCTGCGGCGTGCCCAGACGCCCTTTCGTCTGTCCTTCGAACTGCAGGATATCTTCCGGGATCGTCAGTGACAGGATCGTCGTCAGACCCTCACGGATATCCGTTCCTTCAAAGTTCTTATCCTTTTCCTTCAGGAGATTATGCGAACGGGCATAATCGTTGAAAGTCTTGGTAAAAGCAGTCTTGTAGCCGACTTCGTGGCTGCCGCCGTCGGAAGTACGGACAAGGTTGACAAAGGAGAAGGTGTTCTCTTGATAGGTATCGGTATACTGGAACGCGACATCGACGATGATGCCGTTGGATTTACCGCTGAAGGTCACGATCGGTGACAGAGCATCCTTATCCTCGTTGATGAACTCAACAAAAGCGCGCAGACCATCATCGTATTTGAAGGACTGCGTTTCATTATGGATATGATCCTTTACGACCAACTCCACATCCTTCAGAAGGAACGCTTCCTCCTGGGCGCGGGTGCAGATCGTTGAGAATACGAAGTTTGTCGTGGAGAAGATCTTTGGGTCCGGTTTGAAAGTGACTTTGGAACCGGTCGTTGTGCTGGTTCCGATTTCCTTCAGATCCCCCTTCTTCTTGCCGTGCTCAAAGCGCATCGCGTATCTTTTCTTATCGCGGCAGACCTCGACATCGACCCATTCGCTCAGCGCGTTTACGACGCTGGCGCCGACACCGTGCAGACCGCCGGAGCTCTTATATCCGCCCTGGCCGAACTTGCCGCCGGCATGCAGGACAGTGAAGATGACTTCCAATGCGGATTTTCCGGATTTATGCTTATCGATCGGCATACCGCGACCGAAATCGGTTACCGTACAGGAACCGTCTTTATTCAATTCGATGATGATCTGTTTGCCGTAACCGTTCAGGGCTTCGTCGATCGAGTTGTCGACGATCTCCCAAACCAGGTGATGAAGACCGCGACCGTCAACCGATCCGATGTACATACCCGGTCTTTTTCTTACGGCTTCCAGACCTTCCAGAATCTGGATAGATTCAGCGTTGTATTTGTTTGTCATAGCACCTCTCTCAACTATTTATTATACCATTTTGAGCATGTTACTTCCAGTCACAGCGGACTTGCAAAGTATGCTAGAATAAAGCCAAGAGGTAATTGTGTATGTTACGTTTTTTAGGAATTGTATTGTGGAGCATTATCGGTTATCTGTTCGGCTCCGTTCCGTGGGCTCTGGTGATCGGCAAAGTCTTCTTCCATAAAGATGTCCGCCAGTACGGTTCACACAACCTCGGCGGAACCAATGCCGGGCGTGTATTAGGCAAGCCGATCGGCGCTTTAGTTATCGTTCTGGATGCGTTAAAAGCATTCGTCGCGATGGCGATTGCCAATAAGATCATGCCGGACGCGGCAATCTATACAGGTTTCTTCGCGATCATCGGTCATTGTTTCCCGGTCTTCGCACAGTTCCGCGGCGGCAAGGGCGTTGCCAGCACCTTCGGCTATCTGCTCGGTATCGGACTCTTCGTGATCAAGGATCCGGTCTTCGCGTTCGTCTATCCGGTCCTAGTCTTCTTCCTGGTCTTGGGCCTTTCAAGAATGGTATCCCTCTCCAGCATGATCGCACTGGTAGCTGCATCAGTGATCATGTTCCTGATTGCACCAAAGAGCGTCTTCGTCTGCACCCTGCTGATCACCCTGCTCGTGATCGTCCGCCATATCAATAACATCCAGCGGATCATTCAGGGACGCGAAAGCAAAGTCAGTTTCCTGAAATAACCATTTACTATTCAAAAGTCAAGGCGTCTAATGACGCCTTTTTAAATACAATAATACTTGTTCTTAATTGCTAATAAAAGAGTCCAAAACTATTTATCAAAATCTCCAAGCCTTCTCCTAATATCATTAATCCATTCACCGTTATATTTGAAATAATCTGGTCCCGGAACGCTCTTAATTCCTGTTATTTGCTTAGCAACACCGGTTAAGCTGGTTATCTCGTTATTATACTTTACTCTCCAGTCATCCACAACTTCACATCTTGCTTTGCATTGTCCTCTATGCCACATCTCAACAATTGCACCAACGGGGATGCCAATTCTTTTAAAATTCATCGCCTTTGCATGCTTTTTTGCTTCTGTCGCAACCCTTTGGTCCTCGGCTTCGTGTTTTGTTTCTCTCCACTTCTTAAGATTGTTACCTGTTCCGCTTATTTTTGCAATGCTGTCCAACAATGCATAAGCATCTTCTGGATCCATAGCATAAAACTCACGAACTCTCTTTTTACCGTCAAACTCCTCGATGGACCGAAGATCCGGATTTAATTTATCAATGATTTTATGAACTTCTTTATCCGAAAGATCGCTGCTTGTTTCGTATGTTGCATAAACTCTGAATGCAAACGGAAGACTCTCACTTCTATTCAACTCGCTCAGTCTTCGTTCAACATCGCTTGCATAGCCAATTTTGATCCATTCCTTAAAAGATGGGTTTGTCAGAATGTATATATATCCTTTTGCCATATTAGCCCTCCAAAACCTCTAATTCAAAACACTGTCTCTAAAGAACAAAAAAGACTCTTCTATTTCAATTGATTTCTACACAACTCATTTTACTTTGTCAACTCGATTTGCGAATGATCGAAACAATTCCAGCATATCAATAAATGAAAATTCGAAATCAAATCGGCAATAACACGAACAATTTTGATTTGTCGACCTGGGCGACGAATTCCACAAAATCATTTTGTTCGTCCATAGGCGGCACCATCAACCGCAAAGAGTTGATGGAATTAAAATTCAACCCTGCCTTTACTGCGCTCTGGTTTTTTGATTCGAATTGTTCTTTTCCCGCAGGACTTTCCATGAAATACGCAACGTACAGCGGGTTAAGAGTATTTCGATTTAGACGAATACAAGTTAGGTGCTGGTTGATGTAGGCGCCGTGTTCTGCGATTTCTCTTGTAACAACACCAGTTCGCCCCAAATCTGCCGTGATACTAATCAGTAAGTCACCTTCTTGCACTTTCGTTCGCTTTGCCTCAGCATTATCGGGAGCATTGACAGGTTGCATATTATCAATCGAAATGCGGCATTCTTTAACATTCTTTATAGTAATAAACCATTCTACTCCATCATCCACACAATACTGTGCCCAACCGCGAGAGCCGGATGTAAGGAAAGCGATATGTTCCGAGAGCTGACAAACAGGATAGTTGTTAGGGTTAATTCTTGGATCTCCAAACATCTCGACAAATCGGGCTTTGATTAAGTCATCAAGAGCGGCCAATTCCTGCCGACGGGCATCAATGATTCTCTGCACTGTATCCAGTCGAACAACTATCTCTGCCTGCGTCTGAGCAGGATATACTGGGATCTCATATGCAATCCATCTGCTCAAATCGATGGATTTGCCTTGTCGACTTCCGCGTTTCATGTACCGCGCAAACATGTCCATATTGCGACAATGCAAACAATAACGCAGATAGTCATAATCAATTCCGGCTATCCTATATGTGTGGTACGCAGGAGACACAGAATATACCGTATCATCAGATAGAATTCCTATGTCCATTTGGACAGACCCCATCCCCACCGTCAGCGTCCCTTTGTAGATTAGCTTGTTTTTCGAATAGTCCTTCGCAAGTTCCTTAGAATAAATGCTTTCCCTAGTTCGAATTCCATAACGTCCAACTGCAACGGGGCGATACTTGTTATCAGTATTTAGCTCTTTGTATTCCGTTAGGTATTCACTCAACGGATGCAAAGTAATTGCGGATCTATTGATTATGCTCATCCCTACAAACCTCAATCTGTAGGGCCTATGCTATATACCTCCTATGAGATGTTTTAACGTTATTTTGATTTACGATAGCATATTGCATCGTCGTATCAATCTGCGAATGTCCAAGGATCTTTTGGACCTGTTCTATAGGCATTCCCTTGTCAATTGCCCTTGTTGCCATTGTGCGGCGAAACTTGTGCGGGTGAATCCGTTCAATTGAAAGCCGCCTGCCCAGTTTCCTCAGACGTATCTCTACGCCGCTGATCTTCAAACGGTCATATGGAGCGTCCAATGTTACAAAAAGCGCTGGATTATCATCGCTGCGGCTTTCAAGATACTCTGACAGATGGACCTTTGCCTTCGCGTCAAAATAAACGCGCCGTTCCTTTTCGCCTTTTCCGAAGACAATGCATTCACGCTGTTCCAAATCAACATCAGAGATGTTAAGCTGAACGAGTTCTCCGACTCTGATACCGGTGGAGTACAGGAGATCTATAATCGCCAGATCCCTAAGCTCCGTGCAGGCATCCCGCATACGCTCCATACTTTCGTCGGAAATCACTTCCTTCACAACGGTCTTAGTTTTGATCTTGTGAATCCGCCTCATAGGGCTTTTCAGAATATAATCCTCTTCTTCAAGCCAAGAGAAGAAACTGGATATATTCCTGCGGATATTGTCCACCGTTACCTTGCTGCAGCGCCCATTCTGCTGATACTCTACCAAGTAGGTACGTATCTCGTCAGTCGTCATTTTTCGGATCGGTGTTTTGACCCGATTCAGCAAATGTTCTGCTGTAGTCCTGTAATACTGAATTGTCCGCTCTGAGCAACCCTCGATCCTTTTTGCATCCAAGAACAACTTCAAATACTCTTCGTTAGTTGTTTCTATCTGCTTGACAGGATTAGGCACAAGATTTTTCAGTAACACCTCTTGCAGTTTTTTCATCTGAGCAATGCTCAGATACTCCGCCATTTCATTTAAGATACTAACCAGTTTTTCTTCCATGTTGATACACTCCTTTTTTATGATGTACCAACATCCTGCACCGGCTAGGCCAATCTTTTCATCCAAAGTATTGCTGCATCAAGCTATCGAATAGCAGCTGTGCTTCATCGAGCGCTTTTTGTACGACAACTTTTGATTTGTCGATTTGGGCTACAAAAGTGGAAAACGCTTCTTGTTGTGCGATAGGCGGCAGAATCATCTTAAATGCTTTTATATCCCCAACATTTATGTGGGGTGAAGCAGACCCACTCATTTCTTTCAGCGCATTGTCCAAGAAGGAATCAAAGTTCATCGCAACTGAGATGAATTCCGGCGTACAGAAGGCTCTATCAGGAGACAGCAACATGGATCGTTGGCCAAGAGCCACATTACAATCTCTATCAAGTACAGCAGCTATACCCAAAATCGCACCTTCACGCGTATAAATAACGTCACCTTTCTCTGGCTTTTTCCTCTGAATTCTCTGTATATACTCTTCCTCCGGAATATACTCTATATCTTCCCACATAATCCTGTTCTTTTTGACTATAGAGGTCCGTATGCACATAAACCCAGTGTCCTCTAAGGTATAACTCGGAGTAGAATGCGGACAGTCTACGATGGATTTACAAGCATCTTCTAATGCTTTTGTTTGCCATTCCATTTCGTTCCGAACAGGATCTCCAAACATCTCGATAAATCGGGCTTTGATAAGTTCATCAAGGGTAGATAGTTCCTGCTGGCGTTTTATTATTATACTCGAGACAGTATCGAGCCTATTTATAATCTCAGCCTGTGCACTTAATTCGGCAACCTTAAACTCATAGTCCAAAACATCGTCTTTTGAACAAGTAGGGTACGTGGCTCCTTTTGAATTTGCTCCGAGATATTGTAAAAACGGCTTACTGCAAAGACAATAGAACAAATATCTTGGCATGCAAAGTCTTTCATCTGGCTTCAGCACAGCGAACGCAGAAGACACAGCAGGAGATTTTTCTTTGACAGTTGTTATTGCGCCTCTTGTCGGTCGTACGGTAGAAACAAGAATTTCACCTTGATATGCCAAAACAGCCCCAGGAACAGAGCCTTTGTCTTTTAAAGAATAATCTTTAGTGTTTGTATCAATATCACCTATCTCAATGTAAGGAAAAGAGCCCTCAGATGCTTTGGCTGTTTTTCTCTTTTCGACTATTTCTCGTATTCTCTTGCTCATCCCTACAAACCTCAATTTATAACCCTAAGAGGCTTCTAAGAGCTTCCATCTCGGTGCCAATTTCCAGTTCAATCTTATCCAACTCAGCCATTATTTCAGCTGTGCTTGGATATTTGACCGGTAAATACTCTGTCTGCTTATATTTGTTAATCGAAAGATCATAACCATTCTCGACTATTTCTTTCTTTGGAACAAAGAATGATTGGTCTTTTCGAGTTCTTGTTTCTTCCTTTTCCAAATCATGATATCTTCTTAGAATATCAGGTATATCATTAGTCTCTACTTCTGAACGCTTATCGTCCAACGAGAATCCATCGGATTTCATATCATAGAACCAGACTTTATCTGTACCGCTAGGATCTTTTGTAAAAAGCAAAATGGCCGTAGAAACTCCAGCATATGGTTTGAACACGCCAGAAGGCATCGAAATCACAGCTTGCAAACGATTGTTATCCACCAGCTCCTGGCGAATTGCCTTATGTGCCTTTGATGATCCAAACAAAACACCGTCCGGAACGATGCATGCACATCTACCACCCAGTTTTAAAGACTTAGCGAATAATGCAAGAAAAAGAAGCTCCGTCTTTTTTGTATTACATAATGCAAGCAAATCCTTGGAGATATCCTCTTGAAAAACACTTCCTGCAAACGGTGGATTTGCCATGATCAGAGAATACGCACTTCGGACGGTATTATCATCAGAGAGAGAATCCTGTCTAGCAATATGTGGTTCTTCTACATCATGCAGCAACATATTCATAGCACCGATTCTAAGCATTGATGGATCTGTATCAAAACCGGTAAACATCGTGGAAGAATAGTGCTTCATATTCTCTTTTTTTAGCAATTCAGTTGCGTATTTTTCTTTCACATACTGAGCTGAGCTGAGAAGGAAGCCTGCAGAACCCATTGCTGGATCCAGAATAGTATCCTTCAAATTCGGTTCAACCAGATTAACCATCACGTTGATAATGTGCCGAGGAGTCCTAAACTGTCCCAACTGACCGGCAGACGACATCTTACCTAGGCAGTATTCGTATACATCACCCATGATATCTTTGTCACTGGTATCAATTTCGCTCAGCGTATCAACGCACACTCCTAAAACCTTTGCAGTAGGGATTAGAAATACTGCATCGCCCATGAAACGAGAGAAAGCGGTCTCTTTGCTGTCACCATTAGCAGTTTTGATAAACGGAAAGACATAGTTTCTTACCAAATCGAACATTTGAGCTGGTGATTTATGTTTGAAGTTGTTCCAGCGCAATTCACTATACGGCACAGAATGACTATTATCATCATCAACAACATAGTTCCCCTGCTTGAATACCTTGCTCTGGTATGAAAAACCAAGCGCAGCAGCATTTCCTTCTTTTTTAATCTCAACATCATCCAGCAATTTCATGAATAACAGATAAGTGATCTGTTCCAGTACTGTAATTGGACTTGAAATACCGCCGGTCCAAATCGTGTCCCAGATTTTATCAATCTTTGACTTCAATTCGCCTGTAACCATGTATACCTCCCATTAACTATATGCTATGCAATTGTGCAAAGTGCTGACTACATTATTAACTATCGGAATATTATTGCCAAACAAGCTGAGAATATCAAAGTGATCAAACGGCGATTCTTCAATCAATACCTGTGGCTCCACATCTCCGTTTTCCCGAACGTAGTTGATGATGGAGTATATGAACTCCTGTTGTTCCGGACTAAGATAGTTTTCACTTAAATACTCGCTAAACGCTTTGTTTACAGCCTCTTGTTCAATGCCTACTATTGATCGGATGAATGCTGCTAGGTTATCAATCTTGGAAATAGAGTAATAATCTTCTTTGCTTCCCAGTTGAACCCAGAGAATGTCTTCCAGGTAATCGAAGTCATCGGTTCCAAGTGGTTCGAGATTCTTGATCTTTAAAATCGTTGGATTATTTGAGTTTTCCAGCAAGTAATCAAGAACTCTTTCTTTATAAGTTCTGATATCTATAAACGGGCTTTCAATCGGATCGCCAATAATCGTTTCATCTTCATGATCAATCATTACACCAGCAACCTTTTCCTCGCGCAAATACTTCATAAGGTGCCGAATCTCTTTCCTATAATGCTCCATATCGTCAAGTTTTGCATTCTTCCAGAAGTCTTCGGAGTAAACAACTTGAAGTTCTGTAATCTTTTCGCTTATTTCCATAATTGACGCCTTATCGAGTAATGTTCTTGCGATTGTTCGAATGGCTTTTATAATGTTTCCTATTTTGGACAAGTCTCCCTCTTTTATGAAGGAAAGCTCAATCTTCAACATTTTATTGTCAAAAGAAAGACACAGATATTCTTCACTAATATCACTCTCGATAATAGGAACAATCCTACATGTAAGTTCTTTTTCTTCTAAGGAAGAAATATACTCCCACTTTTGATCGTCACAGTACTTGTCAATTGCATCCATTTCTTCCCGAACAGCGATTCTCCCGGATCCGTTTGCTTTCAAGTATTTCACGGATTTAATAAGTAGATTCTTCAACTCTTCGTGATACTGCTTTTGTTCAGGAATCAATTGGTGTTCGCTCTTTTGCAATAAGCACAACATTTCTAAACGAATCGTGAAGAGTTTCTGCGCGATCGTCGTTTGTGGCGCGATAGAATCATCCGGCTTTTCCTTAAAATTATTAAAATAATCAAAGATAAAAAAGCACTGCTTATCTTTTCCGTCGATCAAGCCTTCACACAATCTGGTTCCTCTTCCTATCATCTGAACTAATTTGATTTCCGAGTTGATCTTCTTAAAGAATACAAGATTCAACACTTCTGGAATATCAATGCCGGTGTCTAACATGTCTACAGATACAGCTATACGAAATTTTGGATCTGTCTCAAATTCATCAATAAGGTCCTCGCTGTTTTTCACTCTGTTATCTATCAGCTTACAGTATTCTGGGAACATGGGATACATTTCGTTGAAAGTGTTTACAATCATTTCTGCATGGAAGTGATTCACCGCAAAAATAATAGTCTTGCCAATCACTTGCCCTTGTTCGATACGTAAGCCCATCGTCATCAAATCATCTAAGACTTTTCTACAAGAATCAATGTTGTAAATCTTCTTAAATAGCTCTGTTTTGATAACGGTATCGTCGTCATAATCCGAATCTGTAAGCAACGCGAGAGTGGCCTTATCTCGATCTGACAGATCTTTATATAAGATTCCGCTTTTTAGAGACTTTACTTTACGATTAATCAGCTTATATGAAACCAAATAGTGATCGCGTACTGCTTCTTCCAAAGAGTAAGAGAAATTCGGTATCCCACTTTCGCAATTGAATAAAGCGTAAGTGTTGGCATCCACTTCTTCTTTTGGAGTAGCTGTCAAACCAACAAGAAGACAATCAAAATAACTAAAAATGGCTCCAAACTTGTTGAAGATCGATCTATGCGCTTCATCGATAATGATGAGATCAAACCTTCCAACTGTGAACTCCTTCTCCTCGCTATCAATACAATTAATCATTGTTTGATGCGTAGAGAAAGTGACTCTGGCATTGGCATCGTTTGCCAGTCTTTGATCCGACACAACATTGTATGTATAATCCGGCAAGAGCTTCTTGAAGTTCTTGAACGCCTGTTTTACCAAGCTTGTTCGATCAGCCAAAAACAGAACATTCTTTATCCATTTATTACGGAAAAGGAGCTCCACTAAAGCAATGGCTGTTCTTGTTTTTCCTGTTCCGGTAGCCATTACAAGCAGACTTCTTCTATACATGTTGTTGAATCGATCACAAATGGCAGTAATTGCCATATTTTGATATGGGCGGCCAGCGATATTTGTATCTATCGTTGTATCTATAATACGAGTGGTGCTTCTCTTTTGAATCAAGTATTCAAGTTCATCCAGAGTATGGAAAGCAGCTATTTTTCTGGGCGCGTATTTTCCATCAATGATGAAGATATCATAGCCGTTAGTATAATAGAGTACTGGAACATATCCGTATTGTGTCTTCATGCAGTTACCGTATTGCCTAACCTGCTGTTGACCTTTTAAAGCCTGCTCACTAGTTCTTTTGGCTTCAACAATTGCAAGAGGTTTTCCATTGCGCCCATACAATACATAATCGCAGAATCCTATACCTGTTCCGTGTGGCAATCCATCCACCATTATTTCAGAACAGGCTTTACCCGGCATGATACTGCCGCTAGCGACTTCTTTGCCATTTGGCAGTTTTGTTTTTTGTGTTGGCGGAACAACTTCCCATCCAGCTTCATTTAGATACAAATCGATGTATACTTTCCGTGTTTCAAACTCCGTCATCGATGCTGGAACAGAGAGACTTTCGACTTTTTGATCAGAAAGAACAGAAACGTCGGCAAAGATTCCTTTAGAAGGACTAATTTTGCTTTTTACGGTAGCCAATAAATACTCAGTGTTATCTATAGCGACTTTTGCTTGGCTTCGTTTGATGTGTTTTCCGTGCAACGCATTAATGCCTACGATCCTTACAAAATGAAGTGCGTCAACGAGGATATCATTTCCTAAAAAATCTTGAACTGTCTCGTGGTTTATCAATTCTAATAATTGAGCACTAGTTGGTTTTGATATACCTTGAATATCAAAAATCAAGTCGATTGTTTTTTCTAGCGCACTTCTGCATATTAAGACTGTATCGCCAGGATCCTTATTATCGATAGCCAATTCAAACATTTGCTCAATAGAAGCAAATCTATCTTCAAATCTCATATTCATTCTCCGTTTAAAGTCATAATGAACTATTAGGCGTTCAAAAAATCTGCCAAACGTGTATTAAAAAACGTCTCAAGATACAATCTCGACAATATCATCAAATGTACAATTTAGACTCTTGCAAATCCGAACTAGGACTTCCATAGATACAAATCGTCCTTTTCCCATTTTCGCAAGAGTGTTCATTCCGATGCCGACTTCTTTTGCAAATTCGACCTTTTTTAGATCTCGGTCTATGAGCAGCTTGAATAACTTCTTGTATGATACTTCCATAGTGTTTCCCCGATTACTTATTTTATTATACTATGATTAATTGATTTAGTATGGAAAGAATGTTTTCAATTCGCAAAACTAATTTTGTATATTTAATAAAAGCAAACTAATGGTTAACAAATATTATTAGTCAGTTGTTGGATCAATCCAAGAATCCAAATTTATTACATGTGACTATGGCATTCTAATGGACAAAACAAAAACCACAATAATGTGGTTTTGTAAATGTTGTTTTATGAAAGTGACTAATGGAGTGTTTCTTGATTAGGGAGAAACCTTTTCCAGGTGTTCACTCGTTTCTTCATTCCTTCTATATCAAGTGCTCCGTTTGCAAACCCTTTCCGGACAAGTTCTTCCGGAACATACTCATCGTATTTCTCGAAAACGGGATTCTCTTTTGGATAAACGAGTTCAAGCGGATCAAAATCAACGGAAGCTTCTTTGCTCACGATCTCATAGAACTTTTCTTCTGTCACATTCATCGTAAACTGCATGTAGTAAGGTCTTGAAGAACTGAGCCCCTTCAGACCGAGTTTCTCTCCGCAGCGAAGCTTCAGGAAACGCTCCAGCGCAAGGAACGCGTAACTTCCCAGCCATGGGAAAAGAGCCCACATCCTGCCACCCAGATGAACGAGCGGACGTTCGGACATAAGCGATTTCCTGAATGTATCTCTTGCTGTTGCGAGGCGCGCAACTGCGTGACGCATCAGATATGGATACTGTTTATCCTCGGATAAAACACCATACATACGTTCCAAGATCCGGGTATGGATATCCCCTGCCACATCACCAAAATACGCCGGGATATTGCCCTTAACTAGTGTGCAGTATAATTCGCGACGTTTATGATCCACTTCCTCGACGACCCAGACTCTGCCGGCGATCGCGATCTTATCTCCTACCGGCGGAGGCTTGACGATCGTACCAAGCTGTTCGGAACCGGAATGAACGGTATATTCGATATTCTCTTGGAATACCGCATAAAACTTATAGCTGTTGGTGATCCTCTCTCCAGTCAGACCAACGATCAGTCCTCCGTTTTCGGTACGATTGATATGGTCTGTTTTTATTAAATGTCGAAGAAGGATCTTATAGTCTTCCTGTGTGATCCTGTGGAAACAGCTCAATGATAATACACGCGAAGCCAGTTCTGCCGGTGTCATTTCTCCGCAGGATGCCAGTGTACTCATCGTCTGATGATACAGCAGACTGTAAGGCAGCCTATCGGTTCGCGGCGGTTCGACAAAGCGTTCTTCAATATATAACTGAACTAACGCAATTCCCTGGATTAAATACCACGGGATGCTGTCTGGCAGCATGGCTCTTGCTTCCTGATGCTCCTCGCGCATGACGAACCACATTTCCGAAGGATCTCCCCTTCTGCCTGTTCTGCCCATTCGCTGCAGGAATCCCGAAACGGTAAACGGCGCGTCGATCTGGAAAGCGCGTTCGAGACGCCCTATATCGATGCCGAGTTCCAGTGTTGCGGTCGCGCAGACGGACATTAAAGAATCATCATCCTTCATATCCGCTTCTGCACTCTCTCTGTAGGAAGCAGAAAGATTGCCGTGGTGGATCAGGAAACGCTCCGGCTCATGATTGACTTCGCAGTACTGACGAAGGCTCTGGCAGACACTTTCGCATTCCTCACGGGAATTGGTAAAGATCAGACATTTCTTGCCGCGGGTATGATCAAAGATATAGCCGAGACCCGGATCTGCCGCAAAGGGCGCCTGATCCGTGGCCTGTTCCAATACCGGAGTAACGACTTCGATATCTTTTCCTTCATCGGCCTGCGGAGCACTGTTGTAGAAGTGTTCCATGCTGAGACGCCAGACTTCTTTCCCACCGTCAAAGCGCGGGATCACCGTCCCTCTTTTGCTTCCGGAAGCCAGAAACTCCCCTGCCGCTTCGGGATCACCGATCGTGGCGGATAAACCGATCCTGCGCGGATCACAACCTGCTAGTTTACAGAGACGTTCGATCAGACAGAAAGTCTGCAGACCGCGGTCTGCACGCAATAAGGAATGGATCTCATCGATCACGATGAAACGGAGGTCCCCAAACAAAGACGGGATCTCCATATGTTTATTGATCAGTAAGGATTCCAAAGACTCCGGGGTGATCTGCAGGATCCCGGAGGGTTTTTTCAGCAGTTTCCTTTTCTGGCTCTGGGCGACATCTCCATGCCAGCGTCTGACCGGGATATCCGCTTCCTCGCACAGTTCATTCAGTCTGCCGAACTGATCGTTGATCAATGCTTTTAATGGCGCGATATAAAGGACGCCGACAGTCTTAGAGGGATCTTCCTCGAGCAGTGTCAGGATCGGAAAGAAAGCTGCTTCTGTTTTGCCGGAAGCTGTCGAAGCTGTTAACAGGACATTCTCATCGGTATTGAAGATCGCGTCCCCGGCTGCGTTCTGCACGCTGCGCAGACTCTGCCAGCCGGAACGGTAGATATAGTCCTGGATAAACGGCGCATAACGTTCAAAGACATTCATATGGTGAACTCCGTATAGCCCGGATCTGCTTCGTCAGATACAGCGTCCGATTTGGCATAGGAAAACTCTTCAGACTCGAGAAGCTCTTCGATCTTCATTCCCGAGTTCTGGTAAAGCAGATCCAGGAGTTCGATGAAATCACGGATCACCTCACGCGGGGTGATATTCTGGTCGGCGCCGATACGGCTGTATTCGATACGGATGAATCCGGCAAGATCTTCGGTATTCAGAGTGCGTTCATAACCGTAAAGCCCGGCATGCATATCCGCCAGTTTCTCGCACAATACCAGCATCTCTTCCGCTGACAGCGGTTCAAGACGGATGACCGGTGCCAACAGATCGCGTGCTCCCGGACGGGAGAAACGCCCTTCCGCCAGACGGGAACGAAGCGCTTCATAACTGTAGATGCCTCTTCTTTTATCTTCCAGCGCCTGCGGGGTCGCACCCATGATGATGCCGAGATAACGGGCTTTGCCCTGAAGGGTATCGTTATACATCGTCAGGATCTTTTCATAGTTGTACTGACGGGTGATCGAATTCGGGATCTTGTAGATATTGACCAGTTCGTCGATCATGATCATCATGCCGGAGTATCCGGCAAGACGGAAGAAGGTCGCGAACAGTTTCAGATAGTCATACCAGTCATCATCGGTAATGATCATATTGACGCCAAGGGCTTCCCTGGCTTCGCTTTTCAGATTGTATTCCGCGCGGAACCAGCGAACGACTTTTGCCTTGGTCTCGTCGTCTCCGTTGACATATGCACGGTAATATGCAGAAAGTAATTTCGCGAACTCAAAACCGTGGACCAGTTCGCTGACGGAGGATGTCACTTCATAGATCTTTCGGTCGGTCGCTTCCGCAAGTCCCGGATCTCCGGGCAGAAGACCGGTCGTCGCAGCAGTCTCGCTCTGTACCGTCGAGATCCATCGATCGAGAACCAAGGTAAGAGCTCCACCCTCCGGTTTTGTCTTGGTAGAGAGATTTCCGATCAGTTCACGGTAGGTAGCCAGACCCTGGCCGCGGGTACCCTGCAGCCTACGTTCTGGGGAAAGGTCAGCATCGGCGACGATAAAACCGCGGTCCATGACATAATTGCGGATCGTCTGCAGCAAAAAGCTCTTTCCTGAGCCATATCGTCCAACGATAAAGCGGAAGGATGCCCCTCCTTCGGAAATGATATCGACATCGTGCAGCAAAGCTTCGATCTCGTTTTTCCGTCCTACTGTGATATACGGCAGACCGATACGCGGAACGACGCCGCCCTTCAGGGAATTCAATACCGTCTGGGCGATCCGCTTCGGCACTTTTGTTTTGTTTGTCATACGATGTCACCTCCTAGCAGTTCTCTCACTTCTTCTGTATAGTCCTCAACCAGTGACAGATCATCTTCTTTACAGTCCAGGACCGTATCGCCGATCTCATCGAATAACGCGCCGTTGATCGAATCGGCGACGATCGACGGCATAAGATGTTCGTTTTTCAGCAATTCCTTTACCGGATGCCCTGCAAGGAGTTCGCGCAGGACGCGGACCTCCAGCGGGGATAAAGGAAGATCGAAACGCCCTTCCTCCGGTATTTCGGTTTCCGGAACAGCTTCCTCCGGTTCAAAGACTACTGTATCCTCCGACTCCTCGTCGATCAGAAGACTGTTCTGGGTCTGCCAGGCATCCTGACGGATCCTGTCAAGTCCGGAAAGATCGATGCGGATCTCTTTTCTTGCCGCTTTCTTAACGGCGATCTTATCCTCGCTGATCGCAGCTTCGATATAGGGAACCGCCCATTGTTCGTCTTCCTTAAGACGGAGATAATGTCCCGTCTTCAGATAATGGCGGAACTGACAGTCACAGGCGTGCAGGAAACCCTGCAACTTCTTCAGATCGAAGTTGATCCTGGAATAGGACTCCATCGTCCAGTTTCCGTCTTCCAGACGGCAGCAGCGGCATTCGTCGATCTCGCATACCCGGTCTTCCTCTTTCTCGTTACGAAGATAAACGGTATTGGATAAAGGGAACCAGCGACGGATCGCCTTCCTGCCGAACAGCAGGGTAAAGAAATCATACCCATCCTGATTATAATCCTTTGAGACTCTCCGGAACGCGGTGCAGAACAGGCGTTTTGCCTCTTCGGGATGTTTTTGCACGAACAGCGAACCTGTCAGCGTCTTTCCGGCTGTCCGCTTCAGCATATCGAACAGTTCTTCGTCCGATGCGTCTTCGGGAAAACGCAGGATCCGCATCGCGGCGTCACTTTTTAAGAGTTCCGGATCGACATAGCGAAGGACCGTTTCTTTCGGCAGATCTTTCAGGACGGCGTATTCCAGCATCCAGCGGCGCAGATTGACCTGCATATAGCGATCATTCGGTGCATGTTCAAACCAGAGCCTGCGGAATTCTTCCATCTTTTCAAGCGTTTCTTCCGGCGAAGAGACACCAATGCCGTTCAAGAGTTCATAGATATAGATATAGGCAGCGGAAGCCGGTACGGAGGACCATCTCCCCTTTCGCAGATCTGTCCGCCAGGAGAAATAGCCGCGCAGCTGTTCGATGCCGAGATCATGATACGTCGGATAATAACAGGAGAAATAACCGGTCCAGGGATAGTTGTCTTCATAATCCTGCATGAATCGTGCCTGCCGGACGAAGTTTTCCGCTTTTTCCTGCTGAGATTCCCTGCCGTATACAAAGAGCTTCCGCATCTGGCGGATCTTTTCCGGAACGATCACTTTCTGCGGACGGTAGGAGCTTCCCGAAAACGGAAGAGCGATATCCTGATAGACACTGGTGGTGGTACGCACCTTCTTCTCCTCAAGGACCATGGTATAGCCGCGCTGTTCACCGGACGTGAGAGCACGATCAAAGAGTTTATATACGACATCCTTTTCCGTATTGTCATCGAAGAAAACGCTGATCCATTTATCTCCGTGCATGCGCACCGGAACGTTCAGATAAGACTTCGGGAATTCGACGAGACTCTGCCTTCCGCACTTGAGGTCGCAGATCTCGATCACTTCCCCGCTTTCCTCGTCCCACTGGCGCATCAGCAGAGCGACCCATTTGTTCGTATCCGGATGAACGAGCACGGAAAAACCCGGGAAATCAGCCCATTTATGCTGTTCCTGGATCTGATATTTCTCCTGTGCGTAGGACGTCAGTTCTGAAAGCTCCACGCTCTTTTCTCCTTATTGTTATTCCCTTTTACAGTTGAAGTAGTCTATTTATACCTTAACAGTTTTTCGCCTAGAATACGCGGTTTCTACAGCGTTTCAGGTAAGAAAAAAGGCCTTCCGGCCAACATCGTCTGGATGCTGCAAAAGACCCTGAAAGAAACTTATTTCTTGTCTGCTTTCTTGGTTGTGTCCTGACCCATGGTCTTCATGATCGCACGGATCTGGGCTTCCGACGGTTTTCTGCCCATCTGGAGGAACATTGCGCGGATCATCTTTTCTGTGACCGGCGGGTTCTTTTCCATTTCTCTCTTGGTTACATAACGGGAGATGAAGAAACCGAGGACAGCACCGATCAGGATGCCGAGAACCAAATATAATACCATCTGCTGCCAATTCATAATTGTTACCACCTTTACTCTGTTACCTATTCTACTTAAACAAGCAGAATTTGTAAATCAAAAGCCCAATAGGCGCAAATTTCCTGGCAACTCCCAGGTGGGTCATCTCGCTGATTCTTTAGGAGTCTCACTCGTAGGCAAGCTTTCAACACCAAATCACGACTTGATTAAGACCCGAATTCAAAATGTAGGAATTTATCATACCTATCAGGCAATTTCATTATATTGGGTATATTCCTATATGAATAGTCTTGACTTTTATCGATTTCTCTGCGTGGTGCAAATATACTCGTTTTAACACATATCGGCAGTGATTTTCAGCATTGATTCGTGAATGATACGAACGGCGATACCGGTTTGAATTTTCGGCACGGTTTAGATAAAAAGCTCTGCCAGATCCTTTTGCTCATAGCAGATAAGGCAGAGCTTTTTATCATCAGCATCCCTCTATGGGGATTCAGCCATCGAATACCGGATTACAGTTCATAGACGCATTTATCCTCCGTATACTTCTTTCAGACGCATACAGCCTTCCGCATAGATCCGATAGGCTTCCTCGTAATCCCTCCTTTCAATTGCACTGACCGAGGGCAGGATCATATTCGCATAGATGTTCCTGTAGATTTGATCGCAGTCCTCCAGTGAATCGATGCGCTCAACGATCTGCGGTGCGGTGGCGTAATAGATTTCGATATCTTTGGGGTGATGTTCTTTCAGATAGCCGTCACGGTAATCCCTCAGAGTCTTAAGCTCATAGCACTCATCATCGAACACCTCCTGCATATGCGCCATGCAGGCAGAAGTGATAAAGCAGCCTCCTGAGTCAATTGTGTTGGTTCCGATACTGGCGTAAAAGTCTTCTCTGCCGGTATCCCGGCTTCTAACGTTCTTGAAAGGATCCCAGTTCTGGTTGGTAATACGATATTTCGCGTTGGCAAATGCGTTTCTTGCCTTCTGCGACTCCGGAATATCGTACTGCGCTATTCGCATCAGTTCGTGCTATTCGTAATCGGAGACATAACTCCCGTATTCGGAGGCATGTTCGAATGCCTGATTCAGCAGATCTTCCATGCTTATCTCCCCATCGGGTAGAGCAGATCCCGATACTCGCTGAAAATATGCTCAATATCTTCCCTGTTGTTTTCGATGAATTCTTCTTTGCTGAAGCTCTGGGCACACTGGTCGATCAGATACTGAACAGTGCTGACGTCTTCCTTAAGTTTTGTAAAGCGTTTGCCGGCGCCATAAATGTCCGCTGCAAACTGCTCTTTCTTCTTCTCGTTGACCAGATAGCGGTACAGATTCACCAGCTGTCTCTGATATCTGGACAGTTCCATTCTTCTTTCGATATCGGCGATCTCTCTGTCTCTTCTACCGTCAAAATAATCCGTCACCTTCGTGAATAATCCCATAATTACTTTTCCTCCTTTATGGCTTGAGCTTTGATATAGCGCCTCATTTTTTCCGAGATGCCGTCTTTTTTCCGCAGAGTCATCTCGATTCCTTCTTTCCCTTTCCGCAGGCGGGCATAATACTCGATCTCCTTTTCTAAGAGCAATCCGTTCAGTCTGCATTCAGTTTCCCACCGGATCTCTTTGCTGACAGTCAGAACAGGATTGAACATGCTGACTCTTACCTCCTTTCCTTCTCTGATATAAGGCTCGGCCATTTCATACAGTTTCTCTGCCATGATCCTGCTTTCTGTTTCGTGCTTCATTTTCAAAACGGAACATCCTCCTCGCAGATATAAGAAGTTTCTTTCTGGTTCGTTTCTTTCTGCAGTATCTCTTCAAAATCCATGCTGTCTTCCGCGTAGATGAAGAAGTGTCTGTCGATAGGGAGATACCCATCCGCGAAAATACTGATCCAGCATTCTCCGGAAGAGATGATCAGCTCCGCTTCCCCGTTCGCATCGCTTGCTGCGTCAAAGAACTCCTCTTTTCTGAAGATATGCATGATGCTGATCATTGCGCCGCTGACCGGCTCGTTTTCCTCATTCCGCAGGCGGACGCTGACATAGGCGGAGCCGTCGCGGTCTCTTCTGTACCGCCTGGCGCATTTGCCCGCTTCTAGGCTTGCTGCCAGTTCCTGATATGTGATCCGTTGCTCCGGCTCTTTTTCCAGCATTCCGGAGATCAGGTTGAAATGCACATCATCAAGAAGATCACTGACCTCCACCTTCTCTTCTGCCAGCAGCGCTTCTCTTACGGTGTCTTTCTCCCCTTTACAGAAGGGAAGCATCTCGCTGAGCATCTCGTGCATCAACAGTCCGAGTGAGAAGATATCGCTGGCAGGTGTCTTTTCACTCTCCGGACAGTCGTATTCCGGATTGGAAAACATCGTATTCAGATCCACCTCCGCATACAGCCGGTGGTCTTTCTGGATCAGGGTGATGTTCTCCGGGCAGAGACAGCCGTAAGCTTTTCCTTTCTTCCAGAGCGGCATGAGCTGCCGTATGATGCTTTTGAACGCTCCGTCTAGCTCTGCAGTGTCATAGACATAACTGAGATACTCGGGTTCATACTCTACTGTCATTCGTTTCACATTTCTTCCCTTTTCCTCCTTGATTGAAAGAGCTTCGGCAAGGCCTTATAATGATTTCATTACCTGGCTTTCCTTGCTCTCGCAGCTTAATCATATCGGATAGTATGCGAAACCCAATTGGCAGCCATTGGCATGAAAATGATAGGAACTGGAGGCAGTTTTGAAGCTTAATTACGGGTCTTTTGAAGCCATCTTTACGAAATACTTTTCCTACAGCAGCGAACTGGATTATCTTTACGATGCCCTGGTGGAATACAGCGATGTCGATAAGACAACGATCGTTCTTTTAGCGTCGGTCAGAGGAAACGAAAGCGAGATCGAAGACGCTTTGAGCATCAACAGCACCACCCTTTCCAAATTCCGTACTTCGGAAAGAGACATCAATAAGAAACTGAAAGATATGGCAAAGAGGTGCGAAGAAAGTTATACGGAGGATTTCTTCGAATACAATCTGCTGGAATACGTTCCCTGCCATCTGTATCCGGCACTCATTCTGGATTATCTGAAACTGATCGACTACGATCATACGATCTCTCCGAAAAACAAAGCGCAGTTCCACTCCCTGGTCCGTGAAGGACTTCAGAAGCAAAGTGTTGCCCGCTTTCTGAGCAGCGTCTTTCGCTATGCACTGATACAGGACAACACATGGCACGAAAACACGATCATCCATGCCCCGCATGGACGCAACCCCTTCTTTACCGGAAGAAAAGAAGAACTCCACCGGATGCGGGATGCTCTGCATAAAAGCGACATGGTGACCCTCAGCGGGATGCCGGGGTGCGGAAAAAGCGAACTTGCTCTGGCTTACGTAAACGCGCTGCCGGACGCGCAATGGACCGTTCTCTTTGTGGATGCGGAAACGGCAGAAGGTATCATCAACTCCTACAGAGAACTGATCAGCTTTCTTTCTCTAAAAGAAGATATCCGGGAAATGCAGGAAGATACAGTTATCTCCGAAGTAAAACGTTGGGCAGACAGTGAAAAATGTTTGTTTATTTTTGACAACGTCGATTATGCCGACAGGAAAAAACGTCATTCTTTGCAGAAATACCTGCCCGAGCCGAAAAACAGCACAAAGATCATCTTCACCACCCGGAATAAGAAACCTTACCTCGAGGAGATGGTGATCTCTCTTTCCGGTTTTTCCGAAGAAGAAAGCGTAGAGTATATCATGCACCGCGCAAACCGGACCAAAAACAAAAAAGGCGCTGCCGCCATTGCGGAACGTCTCGCCTATTACCCGCTGGCCCTTAGCCAGGCGGCTTCCTTTCTTAACATCTATCAGGGGATCTCTTTTGAGAATTATCTTGACAGGCTGAAAGGCGGATTGGAGATTCTGGAAAAATACGCGGAATACTCTGATGCGGAAAGAAGCCTCAGAGAAACTATGCAGATCACATTCAGCACCTTATCACGATCGGAAAGAGATCTGCTTCAGCTCGCTTCCTATTTCAGCGAAGACGGTATGCACCTGCATATTCTGAACCGCCTTTTCTATCAGATGTATGTTTACAGAGGCAAAGAAGCTTCGTCTTATCTTGCAAAGCTGGAAAAAGACACGGAACTTCGCTGCACAATGGCAGCCCGCTTATTCCCCTTCGGTTATATCGGATACTACTATGCTGACTGTACAGATGAGATGGCGCAGAAAATCGATATCTCCCTGTATTCCCACTATTCTTTGGGAAAAAGCAAGAGAAAAGATCTTCCCGCATTCCTTCAAAATGAGGAAATAAGCTCACTCGCGGAAGAGGATCGTTTTCTGAAGGATTCACAGGGTATCACACAAAAATCTCTGGCGGATTTTATTCTCTCCTCCAGGAACTATGACGATCTCGCTTATTTCAACAACACCAGCGTCATGAAGATGCATCGTCTGGTCATGGAAGCACTAAGGGAAATGGACAACGATCTGCATTATCTGAAGCTGGCGATCGATATCATGTACGACGTGACCCCGAACGTGAGACATGGTGTCATCTCCGTATATGAGGATAACGATATACTCGAAGTACAGGCCAGAGCGCTGTGCAGGCATGCTTTCGATCATTTTGCGGAATTACCGGACACCTATAAAGACAAAATTGCTGATATCGCCAGATATGTCGTGCATTGGATGGATTTTGAAGAAGATATCGATCTCGGCGAATACGGAAATCCGGAATTTGAATATGTTGCCTCCAGCGATGAAGAATGCGACGCGGAACATATGAAAGCTTTGCGGGATATGAAGATGGATTCTTTCATTCCGACTACCCGCTGGTATTAGGAAGATCGTTGTTTCCGTTGTGTTCTATGAAAACAAAAGAGTCATCATGATGGCTTCACGAAGGCCGATACTTATGCGTCACCTGTTCAAACGGCTTTTCGAAGACCTTAACAGGCGCAGCATTATCGACCCTTGACCGGTCTATTCTTCATTCAGGTCTGCATTTATGCGGCCTTATACACATTTTCGATACACAAGATATCAAAAGCCGGATCTTCGTAGATCCGGCTTTTTAAATCATTTTTCCTTCAGCCACTGCGGCATTTTTTCCGATAATGTGCGGAATCCGATCTTGTTTTCGGGAACACCCAAAAACGGGACGCGGTCATAGCGGTCCCGGCGGTTGCGTTTCAGGGCTTTATAAGACAGTCGTAACTGACGGTGGTCATAATCGATGTCGATGATCTTGCATAATACAAAATCACCGATGTTCATGAAATGGCCGATGTTCTTCACAAAACCGTTGCTCAGCTCACTGATGTGGATCAGGCCGCTGTAGCCGTCTTCGAACTGAACGAAGGCGCCATAGGGTTTCAGGCCTGATACCTGACCGTAAACTGTCATGCCGATCTGATAGGTTTTTATTTCGTCCATAAGAAGATTATAACACCAAATTAAGGAACTATTTTCGCTTCTTATGGTATACTAACCATGTTATGATTAGCAGAATGTATCCCTTCTGGTCCTTCCTGACGGCGCTTGTTCTGGCACAGCTGATGAAACCCTTCATCGCCAAGATGCAGGGTGATAAGTTCTCCTGGAAGATCGCTCTTGCATCCGGCGGTTTCCCGAGCTCACATTCATCTTCTGTCTCAGCGCTCTGCTTTTCGGTCGGGATCCTGGAGCATTTTGATTCGACGATCTTCGCTGTCACCCTGGCGCTCGCGGTGATCGTTTGTTATGACGCGATGAACGTGCGTTATTACGCAGGCAGAAATATCTATATCACCCGGCAGCTGATCCACGACCTTCAGGAAAAGGATGTCATCGACATGGATGACCCGGTCTATGAAGAAAAGGTCAAGGAAGTCCTCGGCCATAAGCGCAGTGAAGTGTTCGGCGGGTGCATATTAGGTGTATTGATCGCGATCCTGTTGTATTATATGCAGTGAAAAGAGGCAATATGAAAGAATACAGTGATACAGAGATCAAGATCATCCAGTGTCTGGAACGGCTCAGACCTTATATCCAGCATGACGGCGGTGATCTTGAATATATCGGTTTTGAAGACGGGATCGTCCACATCAAACTCTGGGGCGCCTGCGTCGGCTGCGGCATGGTGGACATGACCCTGAAAGACGGGATCGAAGCCTACATCAAGGACGAAGTCGACGGCGTGGAAGCTGTTGTCCTGGATAACCCCTTCACCCCCTTCGAAGTACCGGAAGAAGAAAACGGACTGGATTGACCAGTCCGTTTTATTTACGCGTTGTTTGTGCCGGATTCCTTTTGTTTCAGGCGGTTGCTGACGAATTCCTTCATCAGGAAGTAGAATACCGCGAAGAACGGAACGCCGAGGATCAGGCCGGTGAAACCGAAGAAGCTGCCGCCCAGGATCGTCGCAAACATGATCCAGAGGCTGGAAAGACCGACGGATTCGCCGACGACACGCGGTCCGATGACGTTGCTGTCGAGGAACTGGACGACCAGGATGATACCCAGAAGATACAGCGACTGGATCGGGTCGGAGATCAGGAGGATAAAGAGACACGGGATCGAGCCGATCCACGGTCCGAAGATCGGGATGATATTGGTAATACCGATCACAAATGCGATCAGGACAGAATAATTCATCTGCAGGAAGTTCATCAGGAAGAAGCAGATCAGACCGATGATCGCCGAAGAGATCACCTTGCCGGAAATGAAGCTGCCGAGCTTGGTGTCAGTAAGATGGATGACCTTGTTCAGGCTGTTGAAGTGTTTTTCCGGAAGGATCGCTTTGGAAAGGCGCTTGATCTGGTCGATCAGGATCTCACGGTCGATCAGTACATAGATTGCCACGACAATACCGATGACAAAGTTCACGACGGAACGCACGCCTGTGATCGTGGAAGCGATGATATTCGGGATCTGTTCACGGGTAAAGGTAATGATCGTATTGATCGAATTGCGGAACAATTCGTATAATGTCTGCTCGATGTTCGGATTCAGATTCAGGTTTTCGGTCAAATGTTCGAAAGTGCCGCTCATATCGCTCGCGATACGGTTGACCAGATCGATCAGCTGTGTTACGGAAGCGGTGATCGGCGGGATCAGAACGATGACGAACAAGGCAACGATGACCGCGAACAGCAGGATCGCGATTAACGAGGAATAGACCCGTTTATTCTTATTCGTCATTGCTTCCGGGAAAAGTTTTTCGACCGGATTGGCGATCAAAGACATGATGTACGCCAGAGCAACGCCGAGAATGAACGGCGAAAGAATATCGATGAATTTCTTCAGGCCGATAAAGATCTGGGTAAAATGCGTCAGGATCACGTAAAAGAGGACGATGATCATGCCGGAGATGGCGAACAGCGCCGTTTTTGCCTGGAATTCCGGATCTTTAAGCAGTTTTTTCATACTACTCATTATAACATCTTTCCCTCCTCATCAGGGATAAAGCTGTCGAAGATCTTCACATCGAACGTCTCAGCCGCACGGCGGAGATCGGAGAAGCTTTTGAATGTATAACCAACACAGACCGGATGATAAAGCGCCCGGCAGACCTTAAAGGAGAACTGATCGGCATACTCGTGATTATAGGCCACGAAATCCGGGTCTATGATGAGATTCGTCAGCAGGTTGCTGGAAATGACGGCCACCGGCAGACTGACTTTCGTATCCTCACGGAAGAAATCCGATGCCAGCTGGCCGCGCAGGACTTCCGGATGATTCAGACGGTACCAGAACACCGCCAGCGGATGGAAGGATTCGATGCAGTACTCTCCCGGATAGTCTTTCAGCAGCCTTGCAGCTTCGCGGCAGGTCGCAAGCACGGAGCCGTGCGGTTTGATCTCGATGATCAGCGGTACCCTTCCGTTCACGAGTTTCAGAACATCTTCAAAAAGCGGGATCGTTTCCGTAGAATTGCCTAACGGCATCGATCTCAGTTCCTCATAGGTGCACGTATAAAGATCGCGGTCGACACCGGTCATACGTTTCAGATTCTTGTCATGCAGAAGAACGGCTTTCCCGTCGCTCGTCAGCTGCACATCCATCTCGATCCCGTAACCGGCTTCCACGGCAGCCCGGTAAGCTGCCATCGAATTCTCAGGACGGTCTTCCCGGTTGAAAAGTCCGCGGTGCGCAAAATACTGCTTCTTGTACGGGGCAAAGCGTTCTTTCCTGCTCAGTTTCGGTTTCAGCGCCAGCAGATAGGCTGCCAGCAGCATAGGTAGTTTTTTCACACCCTCATTGTAAGACCGCGAAAAAGAAAAAAGAAGATTTCTCTTCTTAATTTCCGTTTAACAAACTGTCAGCATTCTCTTCCGGAAACGACCCCGGAGGAGTCTGCTGTGAGAATCCGCTCTGATTTCGGTTCAGTCCAGAACGGAGGGATCATACAGCAGGATGGTGATCTCCTTTTCCTTATCCGGATAGATGCCGTAAACGCTGTAGGTGACGGAAGGATCTTTCTCCAGCACCGGTGTTTCATCAACAGCATAATCCTTCGTATAGATCTCTTCATCATCCTTTCTGGCAGTCACTTTTATGCCTTCGGGCTTCCCCGGAAGATATACCGCAACATTCACGCTGTCCTTCTCGGTGAAAAGATAATACTCATCTCTCTCCTGGTTATATCCAACCTTGTACTCAACGCTCTCCAAAGGCCGCATTTCACTGCCTTTGTTTGTTCCAGTAACGATCCCGACAAAGATCAGGGCCGCCAAAAAGAGGACCCTGAATACAGGATGGGACGTAATGGTTTCGAAAGTGATATAGCCTTTGGCTTGCTTCAGTTTATCCAGCTTTCCCCACACCGTACTGTCATATGCCGCCTGGCGCTCCTCATCCGAAAACGCGAATCCGCAGGAGGAACAGTATTTTGCTTTTAAAAGATTTTCTTTACCGCAGTGATTGCACTTCATGTTGGCCCTCCTACTCAATGGGTTTGGTTTCCGCTATATACCATTCGCCGTCCATTTTTACCAGAACGAACAGGAAACGGTCGGTCCTGACTGCGGGAGCATCCCTGTCTCCGCTGTCTCTGTATATATTATCCACTTCGAGCTCGGCGATCGTAAAACCGTCTGCCTTCAGTGTCTTTCCGAGTTCCGTCGTAGGCTCATTCATCTGCAGCCAGTCGGATCCGTGCGTCTCGATAGAATGATAACTGACATCGACGAAATAGTAGGATGAGACAGGATATTTGTCATAGGTCTTAGGGATATAGAAAGCTTCCGGCGGCGGCGGAGGACCGTCTTTGAACTTGGAGATCTGGACATCTTTTCGACCGTTATCCGTGATCGTGTAATAGAATACGGAATCTGTGAATCCATGTGCCAGATCCGAGGCCGCGGAAGCATCTCCGGAATGCGATTCTCTCTCCTCTGTCTGCGCTGTCTGCTCCGTCTGAGCACTTGATACATCTGCAGGACGGGAAGAAGAATTCATTTTGCTGATGTAAGACGGAAGCTGCGGAGAGACGAGATTGATCCCCACCAGACCGATCAGCACGATCGACACGACCATGCCGTAAAGATGGGATATCAGCCAGTTTTTGATGATATTGAATAAGGTGTCATCCACCTTTTCTTTCAGCGATTCCTTTGTGTTTCTGTACAGATATTCCTTAAAAAGGTTTTCTTTGAGCGGGATCTCTTTCCTGCAGGCCGGACAGCATTTGTCACCGTCGGAAAGAGGAGACCCGCAAAAGATGCAAAAACGTTTCTCTTCCATAGACTTCTTTCCTTCTCAGCAAGATTTTATCAAACTCTTTTCCCTTACAGCAATATCACAAAGCTCACATAAAGGAAAAGCGTTCCCTGCCGGCCGGCGGCGGAGAACGCTTGTCTGTTGATGTTTGCGTTTAGCGATTACTGAAGAATGACATTCTCTACGCGGAGAACGCGCTGGCAGCGGGTGCACAGGCCTTCTTCGTGGTCGCTCCTGGTAACGTTCCAGCAGCGCGGGCAGGTCTTGCCTTCCGCCTTGAGGACTTCCGCCTTGAGCTCGCCGCTTCCGCCGAAACGGAATGCGGATACCTGCAGCCACTGGTGGATATTCTCGCCGAAGAGTTTCTCGAGCAGAGCCTTATCCTCATCCGCGCAGGTCAGTACGACTTCCGCTTCCAGGTTCTTGCCGATGAACTTCTCCTGACGCGCATCTTCGAGAGCCTTTAAGATCGTGCTGCGGATCTCGTTTGCACGGGCAAATTCCTCATTGAGGGCATCCGCATCGGCATTCTTCGTCAGCTTCGGGAAGTGTGTGTAATGGACACAGGCAGCTTCATCGTTGTTGAAGTGCTGCCATACTTCATCGGTCGTGTATGCAAGGACCGGCGCCCACAGACGGACCAGCTGGTCAACGCAGGCGTAGATGACAGACTGAACGCTGCGGCGTCTCTGTGAGTTCTTTTCTTCGATGTAGAGGATATCCTTTGCGAAATCCAGATAATAGGACGAAAGATCGACGCTCATGAAGTTCGCAAGCGTATTGCAGACGCTGATGAAGTCGTAGTTGTTGTAGGACTGCTGGACCTTCTCGTTGACTTCGTTGAGCTTGTTGACGAAGTAGCGGTCGATCGCCGGCATATCCTCATAAGCGACCATATCCTTCTTCGGATCGAAGTCATCTGCCGCGATATTACCCAGCATGTAACGGAAGGTATTGCGGACCTTGCGGTACATATCGGAAGTCTGTCCGAGCAGGACGTCACCGATACGCATATCGGCCTTGAAGTCGACCGTGCCGGCCCACAGACGCAGAACGTCAGCGCCGTATTTGGCGATGACATCGAGCGGGTTGACGATATTGCCGACGGACTTGGACATCTTTTCGCCCTTGGAGTCGCAGACATAGCCGTGAGACAGAACGGATTTATACGGAGCGGTGCCGTTGTTGGCAACGGAAACGATCAGTGAGGAGTTGAACCAGCCGCGGTACTGGTCGGAACCTTCGAAGTAAAGGTCGCACGGATACTCATAGCCTCTGGCGATCAGCTCGTTCCAGGAAGAACCGGAGTCGAACCAGACGTCCATGATATCCTTTTCCTTTGTGAAGAGACCGTTCGGGGAATGCTCGTTAGTGTAGCCTTCCGGCAGCAGGTCTTTCGCTTCTCTTTCGAACCAGACGTTGGAACCGTACTGGCCGAAGAGATCGGCGATATGCTCAAAGACTTCCGCTTCGATGATCGGGGTCTTGTCTTCACAGTAGATGATCGGGATCGGGACGCCCCACAGACGCTGACGGGAGATACACCAGTCCTCACGATCGCGGATCATGTTGCCCAGACGGACTTCGCCCCATTCGTTCAGCCAGTTGACTTTATGGACAGCTTCCAGGAGCTCGCTCTTGATCTTGTCGATCGAAGCGAACCACTGGACGGTCGCACGGAAGAAGACCGGCTTCTTTAAACGGTCGTCATGCGGATAGGAGTGAACGACATCTTCGGTCGCCAGCAGGGAACCGCAGTCACGCAGCATTTCGATGACCTTCTTGGAGCAGTCGTCGATGAACAGGCCGGCGAGTTCCGGACCGCATTCCTCGGTCATGCAGCCCTTCTCATCGACGGAGTTGAAGACCGGGATGCCGTAGCGCTGGCAGGTGTTGAAGTCGTCGAGACCATGACCGGAAGAAGTATGGACACACCCGGTACCGTCGCCTTCAACAACGTAATTGGCGAGGCAGACGAGACTTGTACGGTCATAGAGCGGATGCTTGACGGTGATGCCTTCGAGCTCTCTGCCCTTGAAGGTGCGTAAAACGCCCTGATTCTCAAGACCGAATTCACCGAGCAGTTTTTCGGTGAGGGATTCCAGGAAGATGAGCTTGCCCTTCTCTGTCTGTACTTCCGCATAGACGAGATCCGGTCCCAGGGTGATTGCCTGGTCGCTCGGGATGGTCCACGGCGTCGTCGTCCAGATGACGAACGCGTCGCTCGGATCTAAAACGCCCTTGCCGTCGACGACGTCGAACTTCGCGTATAGCGTAGTATCTTTCTTGTCGTAGTATACGATCTCGGAGTCCGCGATCGCGGTCTCGTTGTACGGAGACCAGTAGATCGGTTTCAGACCCTGGAAGATCAAGCCGCGCAGCGCCATCTTGGCGAAGCTGCGGATCTGACGGGCTTCGAATTCCTTGTTTAAAGTGATATAGGGATGTGCAAAGTCGGCAGCCTGTCCCAGACGCTTTTCAGTCGCCATCTGGATCTCGATCTGCTTGTGGGCATATTCTTCGCACTTTTTGCGGAATTCAGCCGGTGTCAGTTTCTTGCGGTCAACGCCGAGTTTCTGGATCGCGTTTTCGATCGGCAGACCGTGTGTATCCCAGCCCGGGAAGAACGGGGAGTAGTACCCTTCCATTCCCTTGGAACGAACGATGATATCCTTGATGATACGGTTCATCGCCGTACCGGCATGCAGGTTATTGTTGGCATATGGCGGACCGTCATGGAGGATGAACGGCTCATTCCCGAGGTTCTTCTCGGTGATCTTTGTATAATGGTCGTCCTTCTCCCATCTTTCCAGGATCAAAGGTTCCTTCTTCGGAAGGTTGCCTCTCATCTCAAAGTCGGTCTTCGGCATATGAAGCGTGTTTTTATAGTCCATACTGATCCTTCTCCCTTCAAAAAAGGTGGAACAAAGGTCGCAAAGCGCGAGGTCCCACCTTTTCTTATTACTCTTGCTCGTAACGTGAGTTCACGACAGACACTCATCGCATCTGTGACTCCCGAGTGATGTCTGCTGCTGCTTCCCTGCCGGTTTGCACCAACCACCGGCTCTCTACGCGTTCGTCAGCGCAGCGCGTCTCGTTCCTAGTCTTTGTTGATTAATCGCTGTTTAGTCGTTGAAAGAGATCTCACCGCTTACCGGCATGGAGCGCGGAGCGCATAAGATGACGTTTTCGCCGATCTTCTTGATGGAGCCGTCAACACCGAAGACGACACCGGACAGGAAGTCGATGATACGCTGTCTGTATTCGTTCGGCATACGGTGCAGGTTGACTGCACAGGCTCTCTTCTGTTTGATATGGAAACCGATCTCTTCTGCTTCGTCGAAGTTGCGCGGTTCAAATAAAACGATGTTGCTGTTGGCAGCGATCTTGCTGGCGCCTTCGACCTGCGGCTTTTCGTAACGGCTGAGTGATTTTGATTCTTCTTCAGTAAGTTCCAGTTCTTCTTCAGATTCTACCGGAGCGATGAAGTCTTTTAATTTTTTACCAATACCCATAATTACACCCCTTTATTGAATTATTCTAACACACTTTTTCGGTTTACACATTATTAATCGGTTTTATCAGTCCGTGACGGACGAGCGCGTGGTAGAAACCGTCGTCGAGCACGTCCTCGCAGACTTCCTCGCACAGTTCCTTGATCTCCGGGAAGGCATTGCCCATGGCGATCGGATGGCCGACAGCCGTCATCATCTCAAGATCGTTGAGCCCGTCGCCGAAGGCATAGGCTTCTTCCCTGTCGATCCCGACCTTTTCCAGAAGCTCGCGGATACCGCTGCCCTTGTTGACGCCGAGCGGATTGAGATCCAGTGAGGTAAAACCGTGATGCTGGCGGGAATCGAAGTAGTCCTTGAATTCTTCCGTCGCCTTTTCGACCAGTTCCTGGCTCTCCATGGCGATCATCGCCGCCGTGATCGGCTCCTGAAAGACAAAGGGTTCGTAGCGGTAGATCTTTCGGGCGAAATCCCAGTTGTCGTTGAAACGCGCGTGCAGCGGATGATGCTCGCCGTTGGTATAAACGTTGTTGTGCGTCTCAAAATAGTAGACCGCGTCGTTTTCCCTGCAGAAATCCATGACGGCCTGCAGAGGCTCTCTTCCGATCGGATGATCGAACAGCACCCTGTCCCCTTCAAAGGCATAGGAGCCGTTGGAGAGAAGACAGCCGCTCACCGGAAGATCACGGATATCCTGCGGCAGCAGGGCCCATGCCCGTCCCGAAGCCAGAAACAGCAGATGTTCCTTCAGCAGTTCGGAAAACGCGTAGCGCACCTTGTCGGAGACATAGTGCATCCCGCGGGGATGGTCCACGATCGTGCCGTCGATATCGCAGAAGATGATCTTCTTCATTAACGCATGTAGTAAGGCTTGACGTAAGCCGGCAGACCGTTCTCCATGAGGATGGTCGGCGTTCCGGCGATCAGCGGACGCAGATAGTTCTTTGCTTCCTCACTGATACCGCGGTAGTTGTCGAGGATCCATTCCTTCGGGAAGGATTTGACATAGTTCGCAACTTCGGATGCATCGACTGCACCGAATTCGACATCATAGTATTCACCCGGCTTGCGTGTGACCATGACCATCTTGCCGGTGAACTTGCCGTCGCAGGAGCGCATATGCGCGGACATGCCGAGACGGTAGGATTCTTCGACGTCAACTAAAGACTGAGTCAGCGCGAAAGCTCTCTGGGCAGTGGAAAGATCCTGGACCTTGCAGCGTTCCGCTGTCTTGGTGGAGAGGATCAGTTCCTTTAAGGCATTGCCGGCACCGCCGAGGATCGCATGGCCGAAGCCGTCGTTCTGGGCGTTCTTGGCAGCCAGGTAAGTACCATCAGCGTACTTGACGCCTTCGGATACGACGATGTAGCACTTGTTGGTCTTTTCAACGATCTCCTTGACCTGAGCCAGGAAAGCTTCCTCGTTGAATTCATCTTCCGGAAGAACGAGCAGGTCGACATGCTCGCTTAAGCAGGCGCTGGCAGCCAGCCAGCCTGCGTCACGTCCCATGGTTTCGAGAATGAAGACTTCCTGTCTGGTGTAGACATTGTAGTCGAGCCAGGTCTGCAGTGCGGTGGAAGCGATGAACTTCGCGGCGCTGGCGAAACCAGGGCAGTGATCGGTATGCATCAGATCGTTGTCAACGGTCTTCGGGCAGCCGACGAAACGGTGGTTGGTGATGCCGTTCTTGACGGCGTATTCGCTTAAGGCTGCGACGGTATCCATGGAGTCGTTGCCGCCGGTGTAGAACATCGTCTCGATGTCATACTTGTCGAGAACTTCGATGAGTTTCTTGAAATCAGCGACGTTGTCGCGTTTGAGTTTATAACGGCAGGAACCGAGCGCGCTGGCCGGTGTCTGCTTCAGGATGCGGTTTTCTTCTTCGCTCATGTTGGTCAGATCGACGAACTTCTCCTGCAGGATGCCTTCGATGCCGTGCAGACCGCCGTATACGTGGTCATAGTACGGATTCAGCTGGTTAGCCTTGACGAGACCTGCGACAGTTGCATTGATGACTGCGGTCGGACCGCCTGACTGAGCAATGATACAATTGGACATTTTATCTTCCTCACTTTCCTCAATATTCTAGCATACTTACTGCTTCTTTTTCAGTTCTTCTTCCTCCAGCGCGGCTTCCCATTCCTCCATCTTGTGATGGATGCGGTTGTGGACGTCGTCGATCAGCTGATCGAGCTCCTGCATCTTCTGCGCGCTGTGGTAGTATTCGGGATCGAAGCGGAGCTCACGCTTGGCTTCGAGCTCATCCTCGAGCTCCTGGATCTCGGCTTCGATCTTCTTCAGATTGTACTTGGTCTTCTGTTTGACCGCCTTCTTTACCGGTTCCTCCGTCTTCGCTTCGGTTTTGGTCTCTTCCGGTTCCGGTCTCCGGTCGATGTAGTCCTTATAGCCGTCGGGATAGTATTCCGTCCCGTTCTTGGTGATGACGATACAGGAGTTGGCGATCTTTTTGATGAAGTAGCGGTCGTGCGATACGAACAGGACCGTCCCCTCGTAATCCTCCAGCGCCGTTTCCAGCGCTTCTTTGGAGTAGATGTCCAGGTGGTTGGTCGGTTCGTCGAGGATCAGGAAATTCGCTTCCTCCAGCATCAGCTTGGCCAGCGCCAGACGAACTTTCTCGCCGCCGGAAAGGACGGCGACTTCCTTGAATACCTCATCCGCCGAGAACAGGAATGCCCCGAGAACGGAGCGGATCGATTCCTTGTCCATCATCGGATAGTCGTCCCAGATCTCCTGAAGCACGGTCTTTTCCGGATGGAAGCGGTTGAGGTTCTGCTCGAAGTAGGCATACTGGATCTGATGACCGAACAGCGAGTAGCCTCCTAAAGGCGGATACTGTCCGACGATCGTTTTCAGCAGCGTGGATTTACCGGTGCCGTTGTCGCCCATGACGCAGATGCGGTCGCCCCGGCGGATCTTCATGTTGACTTCTCCCAGCGGATGATCCTGATCGTAGCCGAAGACGTATTTGTCTAACTGCAGGACGTCCTTGCCGCCCGGATAGCGGCAGCGGAACTTCGCCCGGAAGGTCTTGGTGTCCGCTTTTTTGGGGTCAGCGATCTTCTCCATCCGCTCGAGATACTTGATCTTGGACTGGGCGAAACTCGCCTTGTTTTTCTTGTAGCGGAACTTCTCGATCAGTTCCGTCAGACGCTTGATATCCTTCTGCTGACGCTTGTAGGCATTCTCCTGGATCTCCAGATTCTTCTTCTTCTGTTCAACATAGGAAGAATAGTTTCCGGAGTACAGTCTCCCCTGCCCGTATTCGATCTCATAGACCTTGGTCGCGGTCTTGTCGAGGAAGACACGGTCGTGGGAAACGATCAGCAACGCTTTCCGGTACTGGCGGAGATAGTCTTCCAGCCATTCGATCGTCGAGAGATCGAGGTGGTTGGTCGGTTCGTCCAGCAGCAGAAGGTCCGGCTTCTTTAAAAGAAGCCTGCCGAAGGCGATCTTGGTGCGCTCACCACCGGAAAAAGACCCGACAAATCTGTCGAGGTCGCTTTCCCTGAAACCGAAACCGAACAGGATCGTCCGGATCTCTGTCTCATAGTCATAACCGCCTTTTAAACGGAAGCTTTCGAGAGCTTCCGTATATTCTTCGATCTTTTTGGGATCGTAGTTGTCGTTGAGTTTGCGCGACAGTTCGTTGAGCTGCCGCTCTTCATTGATCAGATCTGCGAAGACGTCATAGAATTCCTGACGCACGGTCCTGGTCTCATCCGGGAAAGCGTTCTGCGCGAGATACGCGATCTCTTTCCCCTTCGTCCGGAAAATATCTCCGCTGCTGAGCTCGTATTCCCCGGTGATGACTTTCAGGAGCGATGTCTTGCCGCATCCGTTCCGTCCGATCAGCGCCATGCGATCATTTTCATTGATCACAAAGTCGAGATCTTCAAAGATATCATGCGTACCGAAGGACAGAGAGCCTTTCGATATGGTGACGATCATCAGAAGATCAGGTTCTTAGGCGTACGCGGGAACGGCAGAACATCGCGGATGTTCGCCATACCGGAGAGGTACATGATCAGTCTTTCGAAACCGACGCCGAAACCGGCATGCGGGCAGCCGCCGAAACGGCGGAGGTCCAGATACCAGGAATAGCTTTCGAGATCCATTCCCAGTTCCTTCATGCGGTTGACCAGAACGTCGTAACGCTCTTCACGCTGTGAGCCGCCGACGAGTTCGCCGACATGCGGGACCAGGAGGTCCGCTGCCGCGACGGTCTTGCCGTCTTCGTTGACGCGCATATAGAAAGCCTTGATATCTTTCGGATAGTCGGTGATGAATACAGGACCGTTCACGACTTTCTCGCAGAGATATCTTTCATGTTCGGTATTGAGGTCGATGCCCCATTCGACTTTGTTTTCGAATTTGACCGGTGCCTTGAGGAGCAGCTCGATCGCTTCGGTATACGGCATCCGGCGGAACTCGGAATTGAGGACCTTGTGCAGGCGCTCATCCAGAGTCTTATCGATGAAGGTGTTGAAGAACTTCATCTCTTCCGGACAGTTGTCGTATGCGTAGGCGATACAGTATTTCAGCAGATCCTCGATCAGATCCATATCGTCGTCGAGGTCGGCAAAGGCGATCTCCGGTTCGATCATCCAGAATTCGGCCGCGTGGTTGGTGGTGTTGGAATTCTCGGCGCGGAACGTCGGGCCGAAGGTGTAAACATCACGGAACGCCATGCAGTAGGATTCGACGTGCAGCTGGCCGCTGACGGTCAGGAATGCTTCCTTGCCGAAGAAATCCTTTTCGTATTTGCCGTCGTCGCGGGTCGTCGCGGTGAACATCTCGCCGGCGCCCTCGCCGTCGTTGGAAGTGATGATCGGGGTATGGACATAGACGAAGCCCTGATCCTGGAAGAATTCATGGATCGCCATCGCCAGCGCGGAACGCAGACGGAAAACAGCCAGGAAGGTATTCGTGCGCGGACGCAGATGCGGGATGTCGCGCAGGTATTCCATGGTGTGGCGCTTCTTCTGCAGAGGATAGCTTTCGTCGCAGGCGCCGATGACCTTGATCTCCTTGGCCTCCAGCTCAAAGGGCTGCTTGTTGTCGGGCGTATAGATGAACTTGCCGGTGACCGAAAGGGACGCGCCGGTGAGGATCTTGCGTACTTCTTCGATATTGCCGAGGTCGTCGTGATAAACGATCTGGACATTGCGGAAATAGGAACCGTCGTTCAGCTCAATAAAACCGATCGAGCCGTTGTCGCGGTTGGTGCGTACCCAGCCTTCCATCTCGACATATTCCAGCTGGTCGATCTCCATGGGGTTCTTCGAATAAGCTAATTCATACAGTTCTCTGGCAGTCTTGTATTCCAACATAAGTGTTTCTCCTGTGTATTGCGTTATTTGGCCATCGAGTTCGTTTCAAAGACGAGCTCCTGGATCGAGGAAACAACGTCGACCGAACGGACATGGATGTTCTTCGGCGTTGTAAAGTGTTCATGCGTAAAGTCGACAATTCCGATTATACCCGCGTCGACCAGAAGGTCAATCGTGTTCTGGACGTCAGTCGAAACGCAGACGATCGCGATGCGGCAGCCTTTCGGAAGATGCTTCTTGATGTCGCGGACATCGTAGACCGGGACAGAGAGTTTGCCGACTCTTTCCGGGTCCTTATCGAAGGCGCAGACGATCTCGCCGACGACGTTGTCCCAGTGGTTATAGTTCAGGATCGCGCGGCCGAGGTTGCCGGCGCCGACCAGAATGATCTTCTCATCGAAATACATTCCCAGTTCATTGGAAAAGATGTCGATCAGATATTCCACATCATACCCGTAACCCTGCTTCCCGAGCGAACCGATCAGTGAAAAATCGCGGCGGATCGTGGTCGGTTTGATGTTGACGTAATCCGACAGTTCGCGGGACATGATCCTCTGCTTGCCGGAAGAAGCGATCTTGCGGAGCGCTTTCAGATATACAGGATACCTCTGCAGTGTAGCATTGGGAACGTTTTTCATATATACCCTTCTTTCTAGCTTTCGATCGAAAGCGATGACTGACTCATGGCGTCGAACCCGACAAAGTCCTGGTTCTTCAGATAGTGGAAGGCGGCAACGCCGATCATGGTCGCGTTGTCGGTACAGTATTTGAGCGGCGGAAGAATCAGCGAGATATCTTTGAATTCCTCCTGCATGAGGACACGCAGACGGCTGTTGGCAGCGACTCCGCCACCGACGATCAGCTGTTTGACCCCGTAGTCTTCGACCGCGAGTTTCGTCTTGTTCAGCAGCTGCTTCAGCGCTGTTTCCTGGAATGCGTAAGCCAGGTCTGCCTTGTTCAGCTCCTCGCCGTTTCTTTCCAGACGGCGGACGAGCTGGATGGCTGCGTTCTTCAGACCGGAGAAGGAGAAATCGTAACCGCTGACTTTCGGGATCGGAAGCTGGTAGTGTTCCTTTCCCTCAGCCGAGAGTTTATCGATCTTGGGACCGCCGGGATACTGGAGGTCCATAAGTCTCGCGACCTTATCATAGGCTTCGCCGACCGCGTCATCGAGGGTGGTGCCGATGATCCTGAAATCATGGTCGTTCTCGATATAAACGAGTTCGGTATGCCCGCCGCTGACGACCAGCGCCATGAGCGGGAACTGCAATGGCTGCAGCAGTTCATTGACAAAAACGTGGCCTTTCAGGTGGTGCACCCCGATCAGGGGCTTGTTGTAGAAGAACGCGAGCGTCTTGGCGGCAACGGAGCCGATGTGCAGCGAGCCGATCAGGCCGGGGCCGATCGTGTAGGCGATATAATCCACGTCGTCCATCGTCACACCGGAGCGTTCGATCGCTTCCTTGACGATGATCGAGATCTGTTCCACATGCATGCGGCTGGCGACCTCGGGGATGACGCCGCCGAATCTGGCATGTACGTCGATCTGCGAGGTCACGACCGAGGACAGGATATTCAGGTCTTCATCGATCAGAGCGCAGGCTGTTTCGTCACAGCTCGACTCGATCGCCAGAATGATTGTTTTCTCTTTCATGCCAGTCCTTTCATCATTTCGATCGCGTCTTCATGGTTGTCCTGATAGTAATCGCTTTTGACTCTCAGTTCGATGAAGCCGCATTTCTTATACAGTTCGCGGGCCGGAAGATTGCTTTCACGCACTTCCAGGAACGCAAATTCACATTCGTTTTCTTTTCCGGTCTGTTCGATGAACTGCATCATCTTATAACCCAGACCTTTCCTGCGATGATCTCTGGCGATCGCGATCGAGGCGATCTCCATACGTTCAAAGATGATCCAGATATCGCAGTAGCCGATGATCCTGCCATTGTCGCGCAGGACATAGATCTTCGCATACGGGTTTTCCATCAGTTCGAAGCGGAAATCCTTTTCCGACCAGTGAGCGGCGAAGGATTCCTCTTCCAGTTTCAGAACTTCCGGAAGGTCTTCGATCTTCATCTCCTCCATCATGCGAGGTAGTTTTCGCTTTCTTTGAAATACATCGGAACAAGATGGTCGACATCTTCTTCCTTTTTCCAATAAGCCTTTGTATGCAGAAACGCTTCCGCGACGGAAGGCATTTTATCCTCGAGACCGAGCAGACTGCCGTCACCGACGACGTTATAGCCTTCTGCCGAGATGTCTTTGAGTTCCTTCACACAGTCATTTAACAATATCGTATCTTGATCATAGATGCCGATGTAAGCCCGGTTGCCTCTGGCATTCATCAATACCATCGTATTCTTCTGATTATCCGCATATAGGCGGAGAGTCGAGATGGAATAGACATCCAGACTGCGGATCGAAGCGATCACCTTTGCCAGCGTCATTGCGATACGCAGGCCGGTATAGGAGCCGGGGCCGATCGTAAAGCAGACGGAATCGATCTCTCGGATCTCGGGATGCTGCTGCGCCAGTTCGTTCAAAACCACAAAGAGATCTTCAGACTGATGCTTGAAGCATTCATATTCTTTCGCACAGACGAGCTCGTCGTCTTTGATCAGGCAGACGCAAAGGTATTTATAACTGGTATCAACGCAAAGTGTCAGCATAGACCGCATTCCTCCAGCAGTTTCTCGTACTTTTCCCCTTTCGCTTCGAAGCGGATCTCCCGGGTATCGTCATCGATATAGGTGAATTCGATCTCCAGACGTTCTTCCGGCAGCTCGGAATAGTATTCCGGCCATTCGATGACCATCAGGACATCTTCCATGTTTTCATCAAGACCGAGGTCGTAGTCGTTATTCTCAAGCCGGTAGGCATCGATGTGATAAAGATCGAATTCTTCACCCTTATAGATCTTCAGGATCGTAAAGGTCGGAGAATTGATAACGCCCTTCACCCCAAGTCCCTTGCCGATGCCTTTGGTGATTGTGGTCTTGCCGCCGGCAAGATCTCCCTTTAAAGCAAAAACCATGCCCTTTTTGGCATGCTTTCCCAGTAATTCCCCAAGCTGTATCGTTTCGGATTCAGAGTTTGTTCGTATCTTGTACATAACTTATTATTCCTTTCACAATTATATACCGACTTTGTTAAAAAAACCACTATTTCTTCACTTTTTTCACAAGCAAAAAGGCTGTACAGCAGCCACGGCAGATTGTGCCGGTTTGCGGACAGCCCTTCTTTTTGAATAATACCAGAAACGATTAGTATTCCATTCTGCGGTAGTACCGACGGAATGCCATGCTGTGTCCGGTGACCATTTCGATATGGTGCTCAAGACGGTCGGATAATAAGCTTGCAGCTACAAATACCGAACGCAGGTCCTTGAATTCTTCGCTGCCTGCGATCTCGTAATCCGCCAGATCCAGGACGACAACGTTGTTGGAGATCTTCTTGGCGAAGTTCTCGACTCTTTCATCAAGTACGCGGTACTTGCCGACGCCCTTGAGGATGAACAGGAACTGATCCTCGTCCAGCATTTCCAGCGCACCATGGAAGAAATCCTGGGAGCTGACCGGATAGCTTCTGATCCACTGGGCTTCTTCGAGAACACACAGTGTGTACCAGTAAGCGATCTTTTCCAGAATGCCGGAGCTGGTCATCATGACATACGGGGATTTCGCGATCTTCTTGGCGATCTCCGGAGCGACCAGATCGAACTTCTCTTTTAACGGGACCAGGTTCTTATGCAGATCCTTCACTTCCTCGACCCAAACCGGATAGTTCGGGAAGTCCCCTTTCTTGTAGAGGACGGATAATCCCAGCATGAAGAATGTCAGATACATATCTTCACCAAGATTGATAGGAGCCGATACGTAGTTGTCAGAGAGATCTTTGAGCGGGCATTCTGCCGGATCGCCGACAGAGAGGACCATTGCGCCTCTTTCGCGGGCGATCTTCAGGGCTTCGTTGATCTCCTTGGTGTTGCCGGAGTTGGAAGCGGAGAGTACCAATGACTTTTCGGACAGATAATTCGGCGTATCCACGACGATATCAGCGGAATTCACCAGATAGACCGGAACGCTGCTGTATTTTTTCATGACCCATACGACCGGGAAGAAACGGGCCATTGTACCGCCTGCAGCGGTCATGATGATGTTATCAAAACCTCTGTCAACGGCTTTCTGTGCGCCGGCTTCGAATTCCGGCTCTTTGGACATAATGGTATCGCAGATACCGAGATAAACTTCTTTGTTAAAATTTTCCATAATATATACCCTCCTATCGTTTCTGTATTCTTTTTTTTGGATTATTCGACTGTGAATTCAGCCAGAACGTCTGCGTCGAGCTGTTCGGTTGCTTCGTTGATCCACTGATCCCAAACGCCTTCAGCCTTGATGTCTTTGAAGTACTGGTTGCAGTATGCAGCAAAGTCTTCGTTGCCGTACTTCATGCAGAAGCCGCAGCCCTTGTCGTATTCATCGGTCGGTGTGAAGGACAGTTTGTCAACAACGACCAGGTCAGCGTTTGCCTTTGCGAACATAGCAGCGTTAACAGCATTCATGCAGGCGAGATCGCTCTTGCCGCTCAGAACGTTCATGATCGCGTTCGTGCCGGAATCGAGTTCAACGATCTCTGCATCCGGATACCAAGCTCTTGTCATGACGACGTCGATACCACCCATGGAACCAGCGACAGTAACGCCTTCCAGTGTGCCGGTGAATTTCGGGTTGTCAGCGTTGCTCTTTAAAGCGACGTAGCATTCGTTGGATCTGTGGTAAACATCGGTGAATAACCATGTTTCCTTACGCTCATCGGTCGGGCTCAGTTCCGGGATGAACATCAGCTGATCAGCTTCCAGAGCTGCCATCATACCGCTGAATTCTGCTTCGTAGAATTCGACTTTGACTTCTCTCTGCAGGTCAACGCTTAAACGGTTAGCCAGTTCAACGATCATCTGGTATTCGAAACCAGCGTAGGTATCCTTGCCGTCTACGACACGGTGGAAGGAGAATGTCGGGCTGTTGCCCCAGATACCTGCGTTGATAACGCCTGTTTCTTTAATCTTGGTGAGGATCGGACCTAAGTTATCCTGGTCGAGTTCCATAACGCCTTTGCCGGTGATTTCCGTTGTAGCGGATTCCTGCGGTGCAGGAGCGTTGTTCGAGGAGGATGTGCAGCCTGCCAGTAAAGAGGCAACCATCACTACGCTCAGCAGTAATACGAGAAATTTTTTCATCTTTCTTCTATCGGTATAAAAATACCTTTCTCCTTTCGCTCCCATGTTTAATGTCTTGGGAAGAAGACGATTTATGGATCGACCGGAAGCGCTGAATGTTGTCCCACTCTGGAATTAGAGCTCTCTTCCGGTTTACCAACTAATTACAGCATCTTGCTCAGGAAGTTTTTGGTACGCTGGTGCTGCGGGTTCGTCATGACGTCTTCCGGCTTGCCTTCTTCGACGATGTAGCCCCCATCCATGAAGACAAGGTGATCCCCTACTTCGCGGGCAAAGCCCATTTCGTGGGTAACGACGACCATGGTCATGCCGGACAGTGCAAGTTCACGCATGACTTTCAGAACTTCACCGACCATTTCCGGGTCGAGAGCGCTGGTCGCTTCGTCAAAGAGAATGACTTCCGGTTTCATCGCCAGTGTGCGGGCGATCGCGACACGCTGTTTCTGACCGCCGGATAAGCGGGAAGGATACTCGTTGGCGCGGTCTGCCAGGCCGACTCTGGCCAGTAGTTCCATTGCTTCTTTTTCGACTTCTTCCTTATTTCTCTTCTGAACGCGGAGCGGTCCGATCGTGACGTTGCCGAGCACGCTCAGGTTTTCGAAGAGATTGAAGAGCTGGAAGACCATGCCGACTTTCTGACGGTAGGCATCGATCTCCTTGGTGTACTTCAGGATGTTCTCGCCGTCGAACCAGATCTCTCCGCCGGTCGGCTGTTCAAGCAGATTCAGGCAGCGCAGGAAGGTAGACTTACCGGAACCGGAAGGTCCGATTACGACAACGACTTCTCCGCGGTGAATATCCAGGTTGATGTCTTTCAGGACCTGCAGATCGCCGAAACTCTTCTGCAGATTCTTCACCGAGAATACGACTTCGTTATTAACTCTCTTAGTCATTTCTATGCAGTCTCCTTTCCAGTAACCGGACACCCTGGTTGAGGATCCAGGTCACAGTGAAGTAGATAAAGGCTGAAACGATCAGCGGTTCGAAGGCGCGGAACGTATTCGTACGGACGATACTGGACTTATACGTCAGCTCCTGGATGGCGATGACCGAAACGATCGATGTGTTCTTGATCAGGAGAATGAACTCGTTTGCCAGTGAAGGCAGAATGTTCTTGATCGCCTGCGGGATGATGATGTACATATTCCCTTCAAGATGGCTCATACCAATACATCTTGCGGCTTCCATCTGGCCTTTGTTGACCGCCTGCATGCCGGCTCTGGTGTGTTCGGCGATGTAGACGGAACTGTTAACCGTCAGGGCAACGATACCTGCCCAGAAAGACGGGAGTCCGGTCGCGATGCCGTAGTAGACGATGAACACGATCAGCATGACCGGGACACCGCGAATGAAGCTGATCCACATGTCGATCACTGTATTGACGACTTTATGCTTTCCGACCCGGATCATACCCAGCACAACGCCGATGACGGTGGAAAAGATCAGGGTCCAGAACGCCAGTTTCAGGGTCATCCAGAGACCGGAGGAATAATAGATCCAGTATTTGCTAAGAAATCCAAAGTTTAATCCAAACATTCCTATACAACTCCTATTCGCCCATGACTTCGATCATGTATCTTCTCTGCTGCAGGCCGTCGTATTCCGCAAAATAGATGTCCTGGGCATGACCGATGACCAGTTTCCCGTCAATGACCGGGAAGATGCAGTGGTTGCCTACCAGCATACACTTCATGTGTCCCGGCGAGTTGTGGGAACAGGTGCCGTAAGTAGGAAGCATGTGTGTATGAACGTAGGGATAATCCTTCGGTACAAGTCTTTCCAGCGTGATCTCCATGTCCTTCTCGACACAGGGCAGTGCTTCGTTGACAGTGATGCCGGTAGTGGTATGGTGAGTGACCACCAGGCACATGCCGTTTTTAATGCCGCTCTCCTCGACCACTTTTTTTACTTCGTCAGTGATCACGATCATCTGAAATTCTTTCGTGCTGGTCAGACGCTTCTGGTATACTTTCGCTTCCATGTTCAGTCCTCCTTGATCCCCAGGAATCTCATGGCGTTTCCGCCCATGATCTTCTCCAGGACATCTTCACGTACCGGCAATTCCTTGATACCGGCCAGAGCCCTTACCGGGCGCCAGCGCGGGCTGTTCGATCCGAACATCACCTTATCTGCGAAAGAGTTCTGCAGCCAGTTGATATTCATGTCTTTTGTAAAGAGCTGATCGAAGTAGCGGGCTGACGTATCCATGTAGATAGTGGCTGTGTCAGTGTATACATTCGGGTATTTCATCAGCATCATGATGACTTCGTTCCACCACGGGAAACCCAGGTGGGAAAGGCACATCTTCAGATTCGGGAATGCGCAGGCGATATCCTCAAACAGGATCGGACGGGCATATTTCGCCGGTGTATTCGGTTTCCAGCTGTAACCGGAATGGAAGATGACTGGTTTGTTTCTCTTCTCGCAGATCTCCATCAGCGGCCATAAGCGCGGATCATCCGGGAAGATATGGAGACGGGATACATTGAGATGCAGTCCGGTCAGCCCAAGTTCGTCGAAAGCTCTGTTCAACTCATCGACAGCGTTCTCGTTTCTGGGATCGACGCTGGCGAAACCGATGAAATGCTCCGGGGAATAGTCGACGACCTTTTTGATCTCGTCGTTCGATACCAGGATCCTGCCGTCATCAGCGGAATAATCCTGACCCAGAATGACTGTTTTATCGATCTTGGCATCTTTCATCAGATACAGATCCCAGTCGATATCCATCCTTCCGGAAAGGTAAAGACCCATCTGATTTTTCCTGTACTCCAGGACTTCGTCCGATTCTGTGATGATATTGAACAAAAGCGGATGTGTGTGAACATCAATTACCATTTGAAGTTCTCCCTTCTTTATAAATACGGATCCCAGACAGAGATGACTTTGGAGGATCTTTCAGCACCGGAACGGATGCATTCCGGAATGGACTTATGATCCAGATATGCATGAATGAACCCTGCAAAGAACGAATCTCCGGCTCCTACCGTGTTTACAACTTTTTCAGCCGGTACGATCTCTCCTTTGTAGAACTGCTCGCCGTCGTAGACAAGCGAACCGTTCTCGCCGAAGGTCGCGATCAGTATATGGGCACCAAGACGGATACCTCTTTCCAGGAAAGCTTTTCCGCCTTCGAAATCCTCTTCAAAGGAAGCGATACCGATTTCGACATCCTTGAAGATCGAATCTGTTAACTCAGGATCCTCTCCCTGGGCTTTGGAGAAATCGAAGAAGATCTTCGCGCCGTAAGCAGTGATCTCGCTCAGACGGCGTTCCAGATGCCCGGTAAAGTCGGTATGAACGTAATCCTGCTTGCCGAGAAATTCTATAGCGTCGGCTGAGAATTCATAGCCTTCCAGCACACCGGGCTCACAGTGATTATGAAAACGGTCATTCCCTTTCAGCAGCATTTCGAAAGTCGTGGTCGCGCCGCCGGGAACGATCTCCAGATGAGATGTATCGAAGTTTCTTTCTGCAAAAGCAGCAACAGCCTTCTTGCCATACTCGTCATCGCCGATGACAGATACGACTGAAGGCGCGATATCATTGCGCATATCCAAAAGATTAAAGAGAACATCCACGCCGTTACCGGTGACATAGTACCGGTTATCGAACTGGGGCCAGTAATCAATACACATAAAGCCAGCTGCTGCGATCTTGATCATTTCAATCCTCCTCTTGTCTTTTGGCAAATCATTCATTAATATATATTTAATGAATGTCAAATATATACTATATCGACATCGGTACCTCTGTCAAGCGCTTACATTCTGATTTTTATATATATTTTTATTATATTAATACCATACTGTTCAATTAATATATGTTTATGCTATACTAATCTCGTTAAGTAAAGATTCAAATAATTGGAAGGTAACTTCAAATGATGGTAAAACAATCGAAATATCGGCAGATCTACGACTATTACAAAGAGGAGATCCGGAACGGCACGCTTCCGGTCGGCACTCCCCTTCCTCCGGAACCGGAGATCCTGAAACAGTTTGGCTGCTCTCACATGACTCTGAATAAGGCAGCGACCCGCTTATCTGCAAACGGGTATATAAAAAGGATCCCCGGCATCGGCAGTTTTGTCTGCGATGACTACAACAAGACCCTGACGAGCCAGTTCAGCGAACAGCTGAGTCTTAACCAGATGATCGAGCACGCGGGAATGGTGCCGAGAACGGAACTGGTCAGCTACAATATCCGTAAACAGAAAGACACCCCGCGGGATACGGAGTTTCTGAAGATCGGTGAGAATGACTTTGTCCATGACATAGTCCGTCTGAAATACGGTAACGACCGCCTCTTCTGTTATTCGGAAACTTTCCTGTCTCAGCGGGTGCTGCCGGCCATCGATGTAACCAAACTGGAGGGTTCGCTGGACAACTATGTTATTCATGAACTGAATATCCGTAAGACACATGGTTCTTCGACTGCCAGAGCCTGTCTGCCGGACAAGATCCTCAGCAAGTACTTCGGTACAGATAAGATCGCGCTGATGAAACAGATCATCTACTGGCACTCCGGAGATACGCCCTTCGAAGTTACCTACAACTACTTCCCGGGAGACTTGCTGATCATCTCCAACCCGGAAAGACTGAACGTCGTTAAAGAAGAAGAATAAAAAGAAATACGCCGCTTACAAGCCGGCGTATTTTTATTGATAAATGATATCATTATTGAACAATTCTATATCCGCTATGGAAAAGGATTCTCATCTTACTTCCAAAAGAAAAAGCTCCTTTTCAGGAGCTTTCTTTGACCGGCGACTTGCGTATCTTGCGAATGCTACATCGGCCGTACAAGTGCTTAACTTCCAGGTTCGGGATGGAACTGGGTGTGACCACTTGGCTATCGTCACCGGATCGAGAGATCGTTCTCTCAAAACCGAATA
>JAFWII010000034.1 GCA_017533785.1 Erysipelotrichaceae bacterium
AGAAAAGACGGTGACCCGCCTGATCTTGAAGAACTGATAGCCAGGGAGATACTTCCCGTAAGAGAAGGCCGGCATTATTCCCGTAATGTCCGGCCGCAGGGATTCGTATCCTTCGGCTACAGATTCAATTAACCAATTTCATTATAATCAAGAATCATCAAACATATAAGAACATATCATTCATATTTATCACAAAGATGATATTCATCTTCTTTTCGACGATCAGAAGGGAAAAGAAAACCGCAGTTCTCATCAAAAATGATGAAACTGCGGTTAAAGATCTTCAGATATGATTTCTTAAGTTAGTGGCATTATCCGAGAGGAGGGCTTTTCTTCTGTCTTCGGAAAAGAACAGACAGCGATACGCTATAATGGTCTTGAAGAGAACGGTCCGAACGGACCGGAGGTATACCATGAAGATCGAATGGGAAGACGGATTCAGGATCTCTGCCCGCGCCGGCGGAGACGCTATCGTGATCTCTGCCAATAAAGCCGGGCTGCTTTCACTTGCCGGACAGCTGCAGGCACTGGCGGAGGAAAGCCCCGGCAGCCATCTCCACTATGACGAACACAATTCTCTGGAAGACGGTTCGAAGGAACTGATCATCGAACTGCTTCGCGATCCCGAAGAAGGGAAGAAGGAATGCTGAAGGATCTGACCCTGAAGGTCACTCCCGGGATGGCGAGAGATGCGCAGGGTAATGAGAAGAGAGTCCTGAACGGACATCTGGGAACGCATTTCGATGTGATGGACAAGGAGTTCCCGCTGGCGTATATCCGCCGCAGAGCGGCCATTTTCGACGTTTCAGCGGTCAGAGACCGCTGAGGACATCGATCTGAAAAGCGTCGAAAAAGACATGTTTATCGGCTTCTGCAGCAACTGGTCCGAAGAGAAAAGGTACGGGACTAAAGAGTATTCCCTGATGCATCCGCAGCTGAGCAGAGAGCTGATCGAAAGACTTCTGGAAAAAGAGATCTCCCTGATCGGGATCGATTTTCCCGGTGTGCGCCGGGGAACGGAGCACCCGGAAACGGATCAGCACTGCGCTGACCGCGGCGTATTCATCATCGAGAATCTCTGCAACATGAAAGACATCACCGGCGAATGCACCGTCTATACCTTTCCGGTGAATTTCACCGGGATGAGCGGACTGTCCTGCCGGGTCGTCGCGGAAAAGGAGGACTGACGATGCCCAGAACGCCTGTCGGAGAAATGAAATTCTCGAAAGTCTATCCTTTGCTGCTGAATAAGGTGCAGCGCAAAGGCCGCACGAAAGAAGAACTGGATACAGTCATCCGCTGGCTGACCGGTTATGATATGGAGACGGCGGATCCTGATGTCAGTTATCAGGACTTCTTTGATCATGCTCCGGCGATGAATCCGCGTGCTTCCCTGATCACGGGAACAGTCTGCGGGATCCGTGTCGAAACGATCGAAGATCCGCTCATGCAGAAAGTCCGCTGGCTCGACAAACTGGTCGATGAACTGGCCAAAGGAAGGCCGCTGGAAAAGATCCTGCGGTAAGAAAAATGGAAAAGTACGAGTATGATGCCGTGATCCGCAGCGATCCCGAAAGCGGCGGCGCCTATGTGATCTTCCCCTGGGATATCCGGAAGGAATTCGGAAAGGGAAGAGTCCGCGTACACGCGCTTTTCGACGGGTTCCCTTACGACGGCAGTATCGTAAACATGGGTCTGAAAAACGGGGACGGCAGCGTCTGCTATATCCTCGGGATCCTCAAGCGTATCCGCACCGCTCTGAACAAGGGAGACGGGGACAGCGTGCATGTTATCATTTCCCCGAAGAAAGAAGAATGAAAAGCAGAAATATCAGTATCATCGTTTCCGGTCAGAAGCTGAAGATGATCGTTCTGGAACCGGAAGAACGAAAGGGAAAGATGCCCGGGATCCTCTGGATCCATGGCGGCGGTTACGCGATGGGAATGGCCTCCATGGTCTATTTTTCACGCGGAGAAGACCTTGGAGAGAGATTCGGTTGTGTCGTGATCTCGCCCGAATACCGCTTATCCGGGAAAGCCCCGTATCCGGCGGCACTGGATGACTGCTATGCCGCGCTGGAATACATGTGGGATCATGCCGATGAACTGAAGATCGACAGGGAACGCATCACTGTCGGCGGGGAGAGCGCCGGCGGCGGTTTAGCTGCAGCAGTATGCCTTTACGCGAGAGACAAGGGAAAAATAAAGATTGCTATGCAGCTCCCGCTCTATCCGATGCTGGACTGTGAAGACACAGAGTCCTCCAGAAGAAATTTCGGGATCATCTGGAATACCGCGGCGAACCACTGGGGCTGGAAGAAATATCTTCGCAGCCTGTATCACAGCGATCATGTTCCGGCGTACGCGTCGCCGTCAAGAGCGGAAGATCTCAGCGGTCTGCCTCCCTGCTACACATTTGTCTGCAAAGGCGAACCTTTTTACCGGGAGACTTTGGACTACGTGAAAAAACTTCAGGAATCCGGAGTACCTGCCTGCGTAGATGTATTCCCGGGAAATACTCATGCCTTTGACCTGTTCTTCTTCCTGGCGGATTCCACAAAGAAGGCAAAACAGCGTCTGGCGGAGGCTTTTGAAGCCGTCATCCTCCGGAATAATGCGGAGTCTCTGCAGGGACAGAAATTCCAGGAATAAGAAAAATAACGATATCGATCAACGGGTTTCGGCAGGGTGCCGGAACCCGTTGGTTTATTCTGGGGTATAATAATCTGGAAAACAGTAAAACGGAAGGAGATATAAAACATGATCCGGGAAGAGTTACGAAATAAAAACAGGCTCCTGATGGACGTCGTCCTTATACTTTTGACAGTCAATGCGTTCGTCATCATCAGCATTGCCCTGCGCTGCTTCGTAAACCCGAAGATCGAGACCGCCGCACTGTATAATGCCGGTGTTGACGTTCTCGGCGCTTTCATGTGTCCGGTGCTGTTCTACGGCTGCATGGGCGACCGCAGGGACAAGGAGCAGCCGGAGGATTCGACCCGCTGGTTCATGCATCTGATCATCCTGACCGCGATCTCCTTCCTGTTCAACGCCAGCGAATGGTATGCGATCGGCGACCCGGCATTCATTCCCCGCCTGCAGACCGCCGCCAGTCTGACAAAGATCATTGACTTCCTTCTGACTTACTGTTTCTACCGTTACGTTCGCGAATCGCTGGATTTTGAGGGAAAGCTTGCCCGCTGGTTCGATCATGCGATCAATGTCTTTCTCCTGATCGCAGTCGCGCTGATGATCCTGAACATCTTCCACCCGATCTTTATCACAGTCAATGCGGAAGCGCAGTTTGAATATCTGCCGCTGTTCTGGACGGTCGATCTCTATATGGCGGTCGTGGCACCGCTGACCGCCGTCCTTCTCATCCGTTCCACGGCGACCCGCCGGCAGAAGATCGTCGCGCTGTCCTTTATCCTGATCCCGATCGTGCATTTCTTCCTGACCGGAAGAGCGTTTGCCTATGCGACACAGTACGGTTCTGTCCTGCTGGCGCTGGTTTTGATCTACAGTGTTCTGTTCTCCGACCGCACCAAGCAGCTCTCGGCGACCAAGTCCGAACTGGAGACAGCCAACCAGATCCAGGAAGCGATGCTTCCGCGGATCTTCCCGGCTTTCCCGGACCGCTGTGAATTCGATGTTTATGCCTCGATGGATCCGGCCAAGGAAGTCGGCGGCGATTTCTATGATTTCTTCCTGATCGACGACGACCATCTCTGCCTCGTCATGGCGGACGTCTCCGGAAAGGGGATCCCGGCAGCCCTGTTCATGATGGCTTCCAAGATCATCCTGCAGAGCTGCGCCATGCTGGGAAATTCCGCCGGCGACATCCTGACCCGCACCAACGAGGCGATCTGCTCCAACAACGAGCAGCAGATGTTCGTTACGGTCTGGCTGGGCATCCTCGAGATCTCGACCGGAAAACTGACCGCCGCCAATGCCGGTCACGAGTATCCCTTCCTCAAGAAGGCGAACGGCGGCTTTGAAGTGCTGAAAGACAATCACGGTTTCGTCATCGGCGGCATGGAAGGCGTGAAATACAAGGAATATGAGCTGCAGCTTGAACCGGGAGACAAGCTCTTCGTTTACACCGACGGCGTAACGGAAGCCACCAACAAGGAGTCCGAGCTCTTCGGCATGGAACGCCTGGGGGCTTCGCTGAATGCATATAAAGACGAATGCCCGGAATCGATCCTCGGTCATGTCCGCGGAGCGGTGGACGACTTCGTGAAACAGGCGCCGCAGTTCGACGACCTGACGATGCTGTGCTTCGAATACAAAGGCAAGCAGTAATAAAGCGTGCTATTGAATTAGGAAGACAAAGATCCGGTTTCAGCCGGATCTTTTCTTTGGAACGAATAAATACTCTTTATAGGTGTTTGATTTCACGCTTTTCCGTAAATCGGTATAATAGGAGATACAGAAGGATAAACATGAAGAAAGAACCCGTTGCAAAGAACGAAGGAAGAGACAAAAAGACCCGCGCCTCACGCTGCCTGCTTTCAGATGTGCCATACGGCGAAGAAACGACCTGGGTGATCGGACACCGAAGTCCGGATTCCGACGCCGTCGGATCGGCGATCGCCTGCGCGTATCTTTTGAATGCGCTCGGTATCAAAGCGGAAGCCGCGGTCAGCGGTCTTCTGAATAACGAGACCCGTTTGGCTCTGAAGAGCTTCGGCATGACCTCACCGCTCGTCATCGACAAGGCGGAAGGAAAACAGTTCTTTCTTGTCGATCACAGCAGTTATTCCCAGGCGATCGAAGGAATGAAGAAAGCGAAAGTCCTCGGTATCCTGGATCATCACGGTTTCGGCGATATCCAGACTTCCCAGCCGATCTACGTGCGTTCGGCTGCCGTCGGCGCGACTGCGACTCTTGTCTGGCTGATGTTCAGGGAGACCGGGACCGGGATCCCGCAGGATATAGCGAAAGTATTGCTGATGGCGCTTTTATCCGATACCCGCAACATGATTCGTAATGTCTCCGGCGCTGACCGGGAAGCCTTTGCGGCGCTTGTCCCGCTGGCGCGGATCGGAGATACAGATGCTTTCTACAAGAAGATGGAGAGATCGCTTGCCGACTATGGCAACATGACCGGACGCGACATCTTCCTTTCCGACTATAAGGAATATGAAGCCGGGGGAAAACGCTTCGGCATCGCCGTCGTGCGTGCCGACACGACAGAGCGGATCGGGGAACTGAAACCGCAGATGGCGGAAGCCATGAAGGAGTATTTCCCGGAAAGCGGACAGGACATGCTGTATACGATCTTCCATGACCGCAGCGGCGACCGTCCGCACAGTCTTGTGCTGCTGAGCCTGGGCGAAGGGGCAGAGGAGCTGCTGCGTGAGACCTTCCCCTGCGAAGACGGAGAGAACTGTCTGCTGATCCGCAAGAACCTTTCCCGCAAAACAGACATCGTTCCTGCTCTGACCAAGATGCTGGAACGCGCGAAATAAAACGTGCAGCAGCACGTTTTTTGTTATATGGAGCCTTTTACCGGGTCCGCTTTCCGCTGTCCCGGATCAGAACATGCGCTCTCTCAGCGCTTCGATCGTTCTTACGATCCCTCTGTAGTAATCCTGAAGTTCGTCTCTCAACGCATCCAGAGCGTTATCTGCATTTTCGTGACGGATCTTCTGATTACTATCTCCGGTGACGATATTCTGATTGATCACATTCAGTTTTTTGAGGATCGCCTGGATCCCCGGATCCGGTTTTTCCTCAAACTCTTCCGGATGTGACGCACGGTATTCGGACTCAAACTTTTCATTCGTTTCTTTTTGATATACAACATCACTTAGATAATCAATCTGTTCTTTCATATCCTGCATCGCTTCGTCCAGCCCCTCAAGATGCTGATTGATCGATCTCAGCAGGCTGATGATCTCTTCGTTTTCATTCATGATCGGATCCTCTTTCTCTATAATAAAATAATAAAAGAATTCGAAATTTTATAAAATAGAGTATATCGGATCACAGTTTCCGACCGATCGTTTTGTTTGCGAGAACAAAACACAAAGAAGACACAAAAACATGCCTGAAGTCAGTGTAATTATCCCAGTCTACCGGACAGAGGAATATCTTGAACAATGTATCGACAGCGTATTAGCCCAGACCTTTACGGACTTTGAAGTGATTTTGGTCGATGACGGGAGCCCGGATAACTGTCCGGCGATCTGTGAACGCTATGCATCGGAAGATAAACGGATAAGCGTCGTGCATCAGAAGAACGGCGGACTGTCCTCTGCAAGGAATGCGGGTCTGGCACGTGCAAAGGGCCGCTATATCTATTTTTTAGACAGCGATGACTATATCGCTCCTGTTCTTCTCGAAACGACGGTCCGGGAGATCCGCTGCGGATATGACGCCGTGTTCTTTTCGTACTACAAGGTGTATACCGACGGCAGCGAAAAGAAAAGGCTGATCGTCTCGCGAAGCTGGGATCTTCTCTCCGATCATGACCACATGGAATTCCTGACTGACTTTTTTCTGCAGTCGCGGCTCCCGTGCCAGGTTTGGAATGTTCTTTATGACCGACGTGTCATCGATGAGAATGGCCTTACTTTTATAAATGAGCGGGAGTTCTGTGCGGAGGATATGAATTTCAACGTGCTGTTCTGTACCTGTGCCAAACGTATCCTGTCGATACCTGAATCGCTTCATTATTATCGTATACGGAAGGATTCTCTCAGCCACAGTGTCGGGGAAGGCAGCACAGTAAGACCGGTCTTTCTGGGGAAAATGGGAAAAAACGCGCTGGCAGTCAAACAGTGGATGGAAAAGCGCGGGGATTGCGACGCGATCCTTTCGCGGTTTTATCTGATCCACTTCCTGTTTGTGCAGAAAGGACTGACCAGGTTCAGCCGGATGTACGAAAATGCCGATCCGGAGATCATGAAGGAAAAGCTCCTTTCCGATCTGCGGAAAAACGGCCAGGAGCAGTTTTTCACCGATCAGATCCACCAGATGAAGCTTCACCGCAGCGAACTGAGAGGAAGAGGGGACCTGCTCGGAAATCTTTACAGGATCAATCTGGTGGAATACATAGCAGGCAGACGGGGAAAACTGCTGTTTATGGCCGACCGGTTTCTTTTCCGCGCAGTGGTAGAAAACGCGCGTAAAGTCAAAGCCCGCCTGACAGGCAGATCCGGCGGCAGAAAACAATAGAATATGCCTGCTCATTACGATGCGGAGACGCCGCAGTCTCTGTTTTTCCGCACCCTTTCCTTCGCTAAAAGAAAGCCGCTGCATCATGCAGCGGCTGATTTGTCGTTGAGATATCCTGATATCAGTATTCCGGCTTGCTGCCGCCGAAGGCAGGGAAGCGGGAGGATTCACCGTAATCCTTGATCTTTTCGAAGTTCTTCAGCAGTTCCATATCCTCTTCCGAGATCACGAAGCCGGTATCCGCATTCTCCGCCAGATGGGCTTTACTGGAGGCTTTGGGCAGGGCAACTGCGCCGAGCTGCAGACAGTAGCGCACGCAGAGCCGTGCGACGCTGACGCCGTATTTTTCCGCCATCTTTGCGATCGCTTCGTTCTGCAGGATCTCGCCGTGGGCGATCGGGGAATAGGCTTCGATCTGAATGCCTTTCTTCCGGCAGTATCCGATCAGCGAATGCGGGGTGTTGGAGATGTGACAGAGGATCTGGTCGACTGCGGGGACGACCTCGCAGTTCTCCAGGATGTTCTCGATATCCTCTTCTTTGAAGTTGGAGACGCCGATGGCACGGATCTTGCCGGCCTTGTAGAATTCCTCCAGCGCCTTATAGACGGCCACGTTGCCTTCCTTATAGCGGTTTTCGGAACGGTTGTATTCGTCCCAGGGCTGCGGGCAGTGGATGATCATCAGATCGATATAGCCGATATCGAGGGTCGCCAGCGAGTCTTCGATGCATTTCTTCGCTTCCTCGTAGTCTTTGACTTTGGCCAGCACCTTGGTCGTTACGAAGATCTCCTCCCGGGGAAGACCGGAAGCGCGGACCGCTTCCCCGACTTCCTTTTCGTTGCCGTAGGCTTCCGCCGTGTCGATGTGGCGGTAGCCGAGTTCGAAAGCGGCTGAGATCGCATTGTGGATCTTTTCGTCGTGCATCTGCCAGGTGCCGAGCCCGATCTTAGGGATCTCTACACCGTTGTTGAGCGTATAGGTCTCTTTCAGCATCTTCATCACCTGTACCTCCGTGTGTTATTTACTGAGCGTCTGCTTCCCTTTCCGCAAAGAAAGCGTCCATATATTTCAGATATTTCTCGCCGCCGCAGACCGCTGCGCAGGCATGTCCGGCGCCTTCGACCCAGAGGATATCCTTGTCTTCCAGGGAACAGGCGTCATAGTTGCGCTGCGTATGATACGGCAGCACGAAATCGTCATCCATCCCATGCATGAAGCGCACCGGCAGTTTCGCGTTGAGCAGCGCCCGGCGGGCATCGCAGTCTTTCAGATGGAAATGTCCCAGGCTGCCGGCATAAAAGTCGAGCAGTTTCGTCATCAGCCGCGGTTTGATCTTGTAGGAGTCCGCAAAGACGTCATTGAGGATCTGCGCTCCCGAGGTAAAGCCGCAGTCCGCCAGGATGCCCTTTACGTTTTCCGGTAGCTTCATCACGCTTGCCAGAAGGACCGTCGCGGCGCCCATCGAGATGCCGTAGAGATAGAGCGGGAGCTTATGACGCGTACGCTCATCGAGCCATTCCGCCCAGAGCTGCACGTCCTTCTTTTCAAGAGCGCCGAAGGAACTGTAGATGCCTTCGCTCTTGCCGCAGCTGCGCTCGTCGATCAGAAGCAGGGAAGCTTCTTCATAGAGATGTCTGAAAGATGCGTAAAAATCCCCGATCGCGGTGGAACGGTAGCCGTGAGCGCAGAGCACCGCCCGCTTGGCATTGGGATTGGGATAATAGCGCGCATAGAGTTTCAGTCCGTCAAAGGACGTGATCGTCACTTCCTCGTAGGGAAGTGTATGGATATACCGTTTGGCTTCCTCGTACTGCGGACGGAAGGGCAGATACTGATCATCTTCCGGAGCGCGTCCTTCCTTGTCGATCCCCCAGACGCCGTCGATACGGTCGAAGACCTTATGAAAAAAGACCAGTCCTGCGGCTGCCGCGCCGGCAGTCGGGATCAGCGCTGTGGAAGCCAGAATTCTCTTTTTCATATACGAGATCCTCCGTTCTTCATTATACCATTATGACCGACTGCAGGCAGTAACTCTCTCGGGAGACAGGACTTTTTCAGGCCTTCGTTTTCTTCTATAATAGGGATGAACGAAGCTTCCGCAAAGGAGGGTCATTATGCGTTTACAGGAATATCTTGAGAAGGACCGGGACCGGCTCCTCGCCGGCCTGCAGCAGGCAGGCACGGCAGACCGGGCGATCCCGGTCATCGAGTCGGAATTCGACCGGCTCCTTTACCAATACAACGAGGAATGCAGCAGCGACTACGAGCGCCGCTGCGCCGCCCAGATGCTGCAGACGGCCCGCATGGCGGTCCCGCTTTTAGACTGCATCGGGGAAACGAAGATCTGGGAACAGGGAGGCAAACTGCTGACCGGCGAAAAAAGCAAAGTCCGCCTGCCCGCGATCCTGCTGCTTCTGATCGGCATCGCTTTACCGGTCGCGGCTGTGATCGTGATGGTCGGCACCGATGAGGCTCTGCGCCAGGTGATGACGCTGCCGGCGATCGGCGCCTGTTTTGCCGGCGGTCTTTTGTGTCTTTTCCTGGCCGGACTTTTCTTCAAGAAGAAAAACAATGCGGTCTATTCGGAGAAACAGCTGAAAGCCGAAAACAAGGTCGATGCCAATAAGATCTATCAGGCTCTGCACTCCATCCTGCTGATCGTCGACCGCAATCTCGGCGAAGCCCTTTCCGCGCAGCGCCTGGAAGAACGCCAGCGCGCGGAAGCGAACGAACAGCCTCAGGACAACGCCGCGCTGACCCTTTACGGCGATCTTCTGGAAGCCGCCCGTGCCGGCGACGGCGAGTATGCCCTCGACCAGCTCGGCAAAGTGACGTTCTATCTGCATCAGCAGGGGATCGAGACCCTCGAATACAGCACGGAGAACCGCACCTGGTTCGACGTGATCCCGGGAGAAAGAAAGGAAACGATCCGCCCGGCCCTCGTCAAAGACGGGAAGCTTCTGAAGAAAGGGATCGTATCCGGTGACTGGTAATGCGCAGATTCTACGGTTTTGACCTGGGCGATGCCGAATCGGCCATCTCCCTTTTGGAGAAGAACAGCGAGATACCGCCGACGATCCTGGAGATCGAAGGCGTGAAGAGTTTTATCACAGCCTACGCGGCGCTTTCCGACGGCACCCTGCTGATCGGGGAGAATGCCTGCTATGCCCGCGGCGCGCAGAAGCGCAAGCTGCGCTTTAAGTCCCGCTTTTTAAAGGACTCCTCTGTAGAACAGGATGTCAAGAGCTTTGCAGCCGGTGTACTGGGCGCGCTCTACGCTTCCGGCGATCTTCTGCGCAATGACGAGGATTCCTGCTTCTATATCGGCTGTCCGGCCGGCTGGGATCTCAATGACCGCGAACGCTACCGCGGCATCTTCGAGCGCGCGGGCTATCCGCCGGTCAAGGTGATCTCGGAATCAAGAGCTGCCCTGATCTCGGCCTGCCAGTCCAAACATCTGCAGATCGGCTACGACATTCTGTCGAGACCGATGCTGGTGGTGGATATCGGTTCCTCCACGACCGACTTCGCCTATATCGACCGCGGCAAGGAAGTGGAGATGCAGACCGGCGGCGAGGTCTATCTCGGCGGCGGCGTCATGGATGACCTGCTTTTGAACTATGCCGTGGACAACGCTTCCAATCCCCAGAAGATCCGCAGGATCTTCGAGGAATCCGAAGCCTGGAAAAACTACTGCGAATTCGCCTGCCGCAGGCTGAAGGAGAAATACTATTCCGACGTCGACTATTTCCGCGATCATCCCTGCAAGGATTCGGTGCTGATCCGGCATTCCTTCCCGGCGACCCGGCTGACGATCGAAATGAACGAGCTGGTCGCCCGTCATCTCGAGGAAGGTGCAAGCCCGAAACTTGACGGCGCCTCTTTTAAGGAAGTGTTCCTGAATTCCCTGCGCAACGTGCGTCAGACGATCAGCGGCAAGACCCCGGAACTTTTATTCCTGACCGGCGGTGTTTCCAAGATGCCGGGCATCCGCCAGTGGTGCGCCGAGATCTTCCCGGAATCTGTCATCATCACCGGAGCGGAACCGGAATTCTCCGTTTCCCGCGGACTGGCCTGGTCCGGCAGCATCGACGAGGAGCTGCGTGAATTCCGTGCCGATCTCGAGGAACTCAAACGCTCCACCGCGGTGGAAGACATCGTCAAGGAACATATCGCCGATCTCTATAAGGACATCGTCGACACGATGACCCAGCCGATCATCCGCAAGGCGGCGGTGCCGGTCTTCGAAAGATGGCGCAACGGCGAGATCAATAAGCTCACCGATACCAACGAGGAGCTCGAAAAGGAGATCGCGAACTATCTGCGCAGCGACGAAGCCAGGGAACTGATGATCGAACCGATCGCCAACTGGCTGAAGCCGATCGCGGAGAAGCTCGAGGAGTATACCGTCCCGATCTGCATCAAGCATCACGTGCCCTATACCGCATTAAGCCTCAAGTCCTTCATGCGGCTGACCGATCTTGACGTCAAGATCAGCGCCAAGGACGTCTTCGCGGTCAGCGAGATCACGCTGCTGATCGACTCCATCATCTCGATCATCGTCGGTCTGCTCTGCGGCGGCAGCGGCGTCGCCCTGATCGCCAGCGGTCCGACCGGGATCTTTGCCGGCATGATGCTGTCGATCCTGGTGCTGGCTTTAGGCAAGGACAAGATGGAGGAGCTGCTGCTGAAGACGGATCTTCCGCGTCCGCTGCGCAAGCTTCTGCCGAAGAATACGATCGAATCCAGAATGGACGCGATCACTTCGGAAGTGCGCTCCAACCTCTACAAGAGCCTGGAGAACGAAAAGAACGAGGAGATCACGCTGCATCTCGTCGACGACATCTCGGCACAGATCGAGGAATGTCTGACCAAGATGGCGGAAGTCGTCGAGATCCCGCTGGGATAACAGCGAAAGAAGGACAGGCGCTGCCTGTCCTTTCGGGTGAATAGATGAAGAAAGAAGAGATCCTCCGGACACTGGAAGGATTCCCCTATGACAAAAGCGAATACTGGCTGATCACCGGCGCCGCCATGGTGCTCTTCGGCATGCGCGAAGAGACCGGGGACATCGATCTCGGCTGCACGGAGAAACTGGCGGAGGAACTCGAGAAAGCTGGGTATCTGTACCGCCGGACGGAAAACGGAAGAAGATGGTTCCGTTACAGCGAAGAGATCGAGATCTTTGAGGAATGGAAGACCGGTCCGCTGGTGAGCTGCGGGGATCTGCAGCTGCTTTCCCCGGAAGGACTGATCGCCATGAAGGAGGAACTCGGACGGGAGAAAGACCTCCGGGACATCGCGCTGATCCGGGAATGGCTGTCTGAAAGAAAAGCAGAGAAATAGCAAGCAGGGACCACCCTGCTTTTTTCTGTTGACAGAAGCCCGGAATAGTGATTACCAGAAGAGATACGAGGATGTTCAATGCTATATGGCTCGAACTTATAGATTATAGAATAAAGTATAGAATAAATACAGAATAAAGTATAGAATAAATGTAGAACAAACAACAGTAGGAGTTATTATGAATCTTGGTATAGAATCTGAAACGATAGAGTTCAAACTATCAACTTCACAAACATCAAGAGCGTTGGAAGCTCTAACGGCGATGCTCAATAAGCATGGTAGAGGAACAGTTTATTTCGGTGTGAGGGATGATGGAGAAGTTGTTGGGCAGAATTTCGGAGATAAGACGATCAGAGATCTTTCGGAAGCTGTGATGACTAGAATAAAACCCCAGGTGGTCCCGACGATTGATACAGATGAGTTTGAATCAAAAAGAATAATCATTGTAAATGTGGAAGGCAATAACAAGCCGTATTCCGCAGATGGTCAATATTTAATCCGCTCTGGTAGTGAAAACAAGAAGATCGATCCGGAACTGATAAAAGAATTGGTTTTCACGAACTCTGCGGAAATTATGACTAATTTGGAATCATATAACCAGGAGCTGACTTTTCAGCAACTTAAGCAACTGTACATTCTTCATGGTTATTCCATAGATGACCGAACGTTTGAAAAGAATACCGGATTAATGTGCAGGAATGGAAAATACAATCAATTGGCGGATCTTTTATCTGATAACAACGATTACTCAATCAAGGTAGTTCGGTTTGCAGGAAAAGATAAGTCGAAAATGCTTGTTAGAAACGAGTACGGTTATCGCTGTCTGCTCCTGGCTATGCAGCAGGCTCTTGAATACATCAGTTCAATAAACGAAACTAAAGTGGAATTGAGCGGAAAAGCTTTCAGAAGAGAGATACGTCTGTTTGATGACGAGTGTGTCAGAGAAGCATGGAGCAATGCCTGCCTTCATACAAAATGGTCAAAGATGATCCCACCGGTGATCAATGTGTACAGTGACCGAATAGAGATCGTTTCAACTGGAGGTCTGCCAGTCGGCTACCCTCTTGAAGACTTTTATCAGGGCATCAGCCATCCGGTGAACAGACAACTTCAAAAGATCATGGGACAGTTGGGAATCGTTGAACAAACCGGGCACGGAGTGCCTTTGATCGTCAGCAAATACGGAAGAGATGCCTTTGAGGTCACTTCATCACACATCACTGTAACCTTGAAGTTTTCTTACGAAACAGAAGCTAGAGAAGCAGATTTGTCTTCACTAAATGAATCACAGAAAAAAGTACTGAATGCAATTCGCACCAGCCCTGCAATACTTACTTCAGATATCGCAAGAGTGACTGGCTTGAGCATATCTTCGGTAAATAAAGGCATAAAAGCTTTAAAGGATCAGAACAAAATACGACGCATCGGTTCAAACAAATCTGGATACTGGGAGATCATTTAGCCCAAACAGAAAAGCCCCGCCTTCATTAGTGCAGAAACAGGGCTGGTTTGAATGATGTATTTCCCGATACAGATTTATGCGCTGTTTGTTCGAGTCACTGCTCGAGCTCCGTCAGCACGAGATTTTTGCTGACTGCCAGCTTTTCGCCGGTCGCAGTGTTTTCGAATACCCGCGTGAAGATAAAGTCAGCACAGGCGTCCCGGAATCTCTGCACGTCTTCTTCACTGAGTTCATAGGGGGCAAGTGTCCATTCGACCGAGGAGCGGTGCTGCGGCCCGGCCTGGAAGAAGGTCTGGTCCTGCGGGACTTCATATTCGAACTTGCCTTTCTGGCCGATCTTATTCGAGGAAAGCAGATCGAGGACCGGATTCTTGCTGCGGTCCGGCGTCCATTCGCCTTTGTCGCCGTAGACGACGGCGTCGTTGTTGTGAAGTTCATAGCCGACCGCATAGCGCTCTTCTCCTAAATGGATCAGAATGACGCAGCCGTCAAAGTCCGGCATGCTGTTTCCCGGGAAGGCGAACTCGCCGGCACCGTTCTCAGCATTTTCCCGCATGATGGAATACAGATAACCGGAGGCCGCGTCCAGCACGTCGCGGACGCTCTGCTGGGTCGGGATCCAGCTCTTTTCTTCCTTGGACCAGAAGAAGGCGAGATCTGCCGTCGTTGGCCTTGTCTTGCCGGCATTGCGGCATTCCTCCATCAGCTCCGTGAAATAGGCGGCGTCCGCTTCCCTGTTCAATTCCGCGGCTTTTTCATCCGACATGGTGCGCAGGTTCGTCAGGCTGTAGCCGTTCTCGGCAAGCCAGTTGAGACGCTCGGTCGTATGGTTCTTCGTGTATGTTCCGATATAACCGCCGATATCATATCCTTTAAAATCGACCGTGACGGTCTTTTCTGTCTGCCCGGCGGGAGATGTCGTTTCCCCTGTCTCCCCGGTGACTGTGTATTCGAATTCCCCGATCATTTCCTCGATCGGTTTCCGCATGGGATCCTCAGGATCCGTGAAGCAGAGGGAGACCAGTTTGGCAGGATCTTCCTGCAGCTGTTTCAGGAAAGCTTCGGCTGCCTCAGCCGCCATCGGTCTGGACTCGCATCCGGAGAATACCGTCAGCAGCAGACCTGCCAGAAGCAGAGAGAGGACTGTTCTCAGAGATCTTTTCTTTGCGTTTTTCATATTCCGCACCTTTCATATACTATCCGCTTTTGCGCGGCTTTCCGAAGAGCCTGAGGCTCAGATATACGATCAGAAGATTCACCGGTATCAGCAGCAGACTGAGCATGAGAATATTGCCGTCGATCTGCACGGTCGCGTCGACGATCCGAACGAGGAAGCGCGACACCGACAGCATCACGAACCCCGTCAGCAGAACAGGGAACAGCCTGTTTCTCATATCTCTTTGTCTCTGTCCAGGAGACCGTAGGCCTTATATCTCTCCAGCATCATCCTGTACAGCATCCGGTTGCCGAGATACTGCCGGTAGGTCGCGGTCTTTTCCTTGCCGGCTCTGCGCAGCTCCTCCATCTTCTGTTTTTCGTAAGCTGCCTGTCTCTCGATATCCGCCAGCATCTTTTCAAAAGCTTCCAGTCGTTCCATATCCCGGTCCTCCGCTGTCAGAAGGCTTCTTCTGAGTCCATTATACAGTGCAGGAACTGTCGGGAGAATGCGGAAAACAAGTATAATAGAGATGACGATGTTCAGGATCGATCCTGAACAGGGAAGGATCGGAAAATGAAGAAAGGATGGATCGTGATCATGGCAGTACTTGCACTATTCAGTTTTTTCGGATGCAAAAAGAATGATCCGGATGAGTTCGACACCGTAAAGGGAGAAGATGGTCTTGGAGATAAGGCTGTTCTTAACGAGAGCGGGATCGCTTTCTTCTCTTACAGTTATGGCGGCTCGATCGGCGGCAATTCCTGGACAGTCGCGGTCGAGCGTCAGGACGACGCCGCCAATACTGTCACATACAATGCGATGGAATACGGCGATCTGGGCGACCTGCAGATGACTGCCGGCAGTGAACTGACAGAGGAGCTGGAACGCATCTACAGTGAACATAAGCTGTACCGCTGGGAGGGATTTTCCAAAAGCGATACCGGCGTCCTTGACGGCTCCGGGTTTTCTCTTTTCATCACTTTTAACGACGGAAAGTCCATGAGCGCAAGCGGCGATAACGTATGGCCGGACGGCTATAACGAATTCATCAACGATCTCGGCAGTACGCTCGCACCGTATCTGAACGAAATGGTGGAAAAAGCGCAGCAGGAAAAGATCGATGCCGGCGTCAGCGGCAGTCTGAATACCCTGATGCTGAACTTAATGCAGCATGGTGACAGCGGCAGCGATAAATACGAAGTCCTGATCATCCGTCCGCACGGCAGCGGAAGCCGCAAGAGCTTCGACGTCCAGATCTATTCCGAGAGCGGCGATTTCATCGAGCCCGGAAAATACAATTACTATTACGACCTGCCCGAAGACGAGCTCGGCCTCGAAGGATTCGCGGCTTTGTTTGAAAAATACGGCCTGATCCAATGGTACGGCTGGGATGAGACAGCCGAGAACTACAACGATGCCGAATGGTTCCAGCTGGCCTTCAGCTTCGAAAACGGCGAGATGCAGGCAATGGGCACGGCGCACCCCGAAAACTATGATGCGTTCCGTCAGGAAGCGCTGCAGCTGCTCGTGAAGACGATCCGCGACGCGGAAGCGAAGCACGACGATTTCCGCTCCCGCTGACACATTGCGCGATGACGGATATACAATGAAGAAGGAATAACGGAGGACATCTCGTATGCTGGTTCTGATCGGCGCACTGCTGCTGAGTCTCGTGCCCGGCATCCTGCTTCTCTTCTGGCTGCGGAAGCAGAATACCGAGCCGGGTTATAATGATACCTATAAGCTCGCCCTGAAATACGGCTTTCTTTCCGTATTCCCGGTCATGGGCGTTGCGTTCCTCTTTTCGCTGCTCCGGGCGCTGCTTTTCCCGAATCTCCCGGTCCTGGCCAGAGAAGCCTACAGCGACTTCATCATCGCCGCCTTTACCGAGGAACTCGTGAAATTCCTGCTGTTCCGCAAGGTCCTGAAAAACAGCAAGTATCAATACTCCTGGCGTGACGCGGCCGCCTTCATGATCGTGGTGGGCGTCTGTTTTGAACTGCTGGAGTCCCTCGTTTATGCCCTGCAGACGAACGTCGGCCAGATCCTGGTGCGCGGCGTGTTCATGCTGCACGCGGGTTACGCCTACATCATGGGCAAATACTACGGGAAAGCGGCCGCGACGGGAAAGAAGGGCTGGTATGTCTTCTGCTTCCTCGCGCCGTTCCTGCTGCACGGATTCTATGACTATGGCCTGACCCCGGAACTGACGGAATGGAATGACAATACCGTCTTTATCTCCGTCAGTCTCGCGCTCTTCGGCCTGTTCCTTCTGATCCGCATGGTCCTCTTCTTCCGCAGGGCCCGTACGGACGAGACCTATACCCGTCCGCTGTATCCGCAATTGGAAATGGAGAAGACCGAATGACCGGACTGCTTCCGCTGAAACTGTGCGGCGCCTTCTATGCGCTGCTGTGCGTCTTCAGCATCGTCACCGGCCTGATGTACGCTTCCGGGAAAAGGAAACTCAACCCGCTGGAGCTGCCCGACAGCTTCATGCTGAAGTTCAATGATCCCGACAAGCTGAAAGGCTTCACTGTCCGCATGGGCTGGCTGACCTTCTTCGTCGGCATCGTGCAGGGGATCACCGCCAATGTGATCTTCTCTCATAAAGGAGCGTTCGGCTATGCCGTCGCCCTGGGCTTCACCCTGTTCTCGATCGCTTCGGTCGCATTCAAACTCAGGGGCAGGATCAGCGCCTTCGCGCTGCTCAAGTCCGTCGCCTATCTCGCCATTCTCATCGTCCTGCTGCTGAAGAGCACCCGGACGCTGTTCGGAGTATAACGAAACCGGAGGTAAATATCATGGAATTTCAGGAAGTTGTAAAAAACCGTTTCTCGTGCAAGAAGTACAGTGACCGCCCCGTAGAGGCGGAAAAGCTGCAGCAGATCCTGGAGGCAGGCAGACTGGCGCCGACCGCCAAGAACCTGCAGGAGCAGCATATCTATGTCCTGCAGTCGGAAGAAGCGCTTGCCAAGGTCGACAAGGTCACACCCTGCCGCTACAATGCCCCGACCGTACTGCTGGTCGCGTTCGACCGCAATAACACCTTTACCTATCCGGGCGGAAAGTATGATTCCGGCGCCGAGGACGCGACGATCGTCGCCACCCACATGGTTCTGGCAGCCGCGGATGCCGGCGTCGACAGCTGCTGGCTGAACTTCTTCGATCCGGATGTCACCGCGCAGGAATTCGGTCTTCCCGAAAACGAGCAGGTGCTGATGCTGCTGGATCTGGGCTATGCCGATGAAGGCATCGGTCCGACGATCAAACATGCGGACCGCAAGGATCTGAGCGAGACAGTCACTTATCTGTAATGCGTTTTGAGCATACTGACAGACACGGCTTTCTTTTGGGGTTCATCGACTTCTTTACAGCCGGTCTGTTCTTTCTCTTTTATATGCCGCGGGGTCTGCAGAGGGAGCTCGAGGAGATCCTGGGGCATGAACTTCAGGACTACTGGAAGGCCTACCTTCTGGGGATCCCGGATCTTTTCCTCTACACGCTCGTCTGGATGGCAAACGTTTCTGAGGAGCTGAAGGGAAAAGCCATTGAACTCGGGGTCGAGGGGCCCTATACGTCGTTCCGGCACATGTTCGGCTGGAACGTTTTCGGACTTCTGCTGTTCGGGCCGATGGTCGCCACGGAGCGTTTCTTCGATACCCTGAACCGGGTCGAGATCCGTCTCAATGAACTGCAGCAGGCAAAATAATAAGGATCCCGGAAGGGATCGGAGGTCAGTTATGCGTTTATTTGTCGCGATCGATCTCTCGGAGGAGATGCGCGCATCCTTAGTCACCATGATGCACGACCTGAAGAAGGCCGATGTGAAGGGCAGCTATCAGCCGGTGGCGAACCTGCACCTCACCCTGGCTTTTCTCGGTGAAACGGAAGACGTCGAGACCGTGAAGGAGGTGCTGAAGAGCGTCACCTACAAGCCGTTCCGGATGGCCTTCGGAGAGAAGGGGAATTTCGGCAATACCTTCTGGATCGGCGTCAAAAGCAATCAGGGCCTGAACAAGCTCGCGAAGGATGTCCGTGCCGTTCTGGCAGGCAGGCTTCCGGAGGAGGAGAGGGAATTCGTTCCCCATATCACTCTGATCCGCAACTGCTCCGGCAAGACCCAGGGAGTCAAGGCTGCCAAAGGCGAGATGATGGTGAAGAAAGTCTCGCTGATGAAGTCGGAAGAAAAGAAAGGAAAACGTGTCTATACCGAGATCTTCTCGTTCTAACACGAAGGAAAGCCTATGATCGATGTAAAAGGAAAATGGACGCTGATCACCGGCGCCAGCCGCGGGATCGGCCGTCTCTGCGCCCTGGCGATGGCGCAGCAGGGAAGCAACCTGCTGCTGCACAGCCGCAGCGCCGCGCACTGCGAAGAGGTACTGCGGGAAGTGGAGAAGTATAGCATAAAAACGCATGTCCTGGAAGCGGAACTCTCTGATCCCGAACAGGTGGATAAGCTCTGCAAGGAGATCGATGAACTGGGCATCGTCCCGGACATCATCCTCAACAATGCCGGTCTGCAGATCGCTTACCGCAAAGATTATCTGAACACACCGGCCTCCGACTATGAGGTCAGTTTTCAGGTGAACGTGACCGCGCCGATGCGGATCTGTTACCACTTCCTTCCGGGAATGAAGGAAAGAGGTTTCGGCAGGATCGTCAATACCACGAGCGGGATCGACCTGGAACCGGAACAGGCGGGCTATTCCGCCGCCAAGGCCGCGCTGAATAAAGTGACGCGCGACCTCGGGAAGTATTATAAAGGCACAGATGTCATCTTAAGTCTGACGGATCCGGGCTGGTGCCGTACCGACATGGGCGGACCATCTGCCCCGAACAGTGCCGAGAGCGCTCTGCCCGGCGTGCTGGTCGGTGCGTTTATCAATGACGGGAAGTCCGGCCGGATCTTCTCCGCGCAGGACTACAGCGGCATGACCCTGGAAGACGCGGTGCGCAAAGCGGAGAAAGTCCCGGGTGTGTATTAGGAGGCAGAGATGATCAAGACAGATATCTATATCGGTCTGAACGACCTGGAGACCAAACAGCAGATGTTCGCGACGTCGAAGTATCTGACGATCCTGAAGAAGGTCTGCCGGATCTACGGCGTTCCTTTTTCCGTAAACGTCATCGAAGGCGGGTATGTCCACGAGGACGGCGAATACACCGAGGAGAACTCTCTGGTGCTGTCGCTGATCGATGTGGACAAGGACATCATCAAAGCGATCGCCGAAGACCTCTGCACTTTTTTCCATCAGGAATCGGTCCTGGTCACGAAGGGGGAAGTCGAATCCTTCAGCGTAAAGAGCCCATTCATTGAATAAATACAATAGATTTATATTGTCTTTATATTAACTTTACAATTCAATGATATTGAGATACAATACGTTTGCGTAGGAGGTTTTTCCATGACCACTTTAGTAAATATCCGGATCGATGAGAACGATAAAAAAGAGTTCACGAAATTGTGCAACACGCTTGGCTTATCCGTAACGACCGCGATCAACATGTTTGTTAAACAATCCATCAGAGAACAAAGAATACCCGTTGATCTCGTCGTAAGATTCCCAAACAGCGAAACTATGGTAGTCATCGAGAACTCCAGAAAAGGAATCGGGCTTTCTAAAGCCTATGATACTGTTGAGGATCTGATGGAGGCATTGGATGCTGAAGATTAGGACTCATAACAGATTTGAAAAGGATTATAGAATAATAAAAAAGAGAAATCTGCCAACAGATGAATTATGGAACGTTGTAAGACTTCTGCAAACTGGGGAAAAACTCCCGGGGAAATACCGTGACCATCAACTAGTTGACTCAAGAGCATTCATTAATGTCAGAGAATGTCATATAAAGCCTGATTGGCTTCTGATTTATCGAATTGATGAAGAAGAGCTGGTCCTTCTATTGCTTCGAACGGGCACACATAGTGATCTGTACTAGAATTCAAGGTTTTAAGAACGTTTTTGTATGACGCGTCTTTCCACAAATCAGATTCTTTGCTGATCGTACAGAAGAGGATCGTTTCCTGTACTTGAATGCTTATATGCCAGATTCTGTTACATATTCCGCCAGTGCCAGGGCGATCTCAAAATGCCCGGGGTCGTGCTGGGTATGTTCGATCTGGCCTTTTTCTTTTCTGTTCGTCCATTCCGGCGCATCCAGCAGGTCACCGCCGGTAAAGAACATATACACTTCCAGACCACGGAAGTCGCATACCGCCTGTACGGCGGAACCTTCCATCTCGACGGACATGCATCCGTCTTTTTTATGCTTCTCGAAATTGCCGCAGGTCTCCCGGTAGAAGGCGTCAGTCGTCCAGGTCTTTCCCTTTACATAGGGGATACCGTTCTTTTTCATGCAGGCTTCTACGATGTCCGCGTTCCGGATGCGGATGTAGTCCGCTGGCGGAGCGTAATGATAGGAGGTTCCCTCGTCCCGGTAAGCTTCCGTCGGGATCATGACTTTTCCTCTGGCGATTTCCCTGTCGAGACAGCCCGCTCCGCCGAAATGGATGATCTTATTCACGCTGAGTACGGTCCGGATCTCTTCGACAGTGCCCGCGCAGGCAGGAGCGCCGACCCAGGTGCGGTAGAATCCGTACTTCCGGCCGTGATATTCGAATATGTAGACGGAAGTACTGCCGTGACCCATCGTCAGCTCGCCGGCTTTCTCACAATGATAGTTTTCGACGACGTATTTTTCGATCTCGCAGGAAAAGGTCAGTATCACCGCACTGACTTCAGGGGCGTTCCCGCTGATCTTCGGATCGATCTTGGCCGGGGTCTTATTGTCGAAGGACTCTGTGATCATACCTTTTCTCCTTTTGAACCGTGAACCGGCTCTTATGATAGGCAGGTTCTTTTTATTATGATACTTTTATGATAAGGAGAAGCGCAAGGAGGGAGAAATATGAAGGGGATCATTCTGTATATGTCGAAATACGGTTCAACGAAACGTTACGCGGAATGGCTCGCGGAAGAGACCGGATTCGACTGTGCCGAAACAAACAAAGCAGAGTTTGAGGACGTAAAAAAATACGACGTCATCGTACTGGGCGGAGGCGTCTATGCGTCAGGCATCTCGCGGCTCTCGTTTTTCAAGAAGTATTACGAAGAGCTGAAGGACAAGAAACTGATCGTGTTCTGCGCCGGCGCTTCACCGTATGACGAAGAGGCATTCAGAAAGCTCAGGGAACATAATCTGACCGGCAAACTTGCCGGGATCCCGTGCTTTTACTGCCGCGGCGCCTGGGATATGGAAAAGATGACGGTCATGGACCGCGGTCTCTGCAGGATGCTGCAGAAAGCCGTGGCCAAAAAGGATCCGGAAACTCTCGAAGTCTGGGAAAAGGCGCTGCTTGAAGCCGGAACGGAACGCCATGACTGGACAGACAGGTCCTATCTCGCACCGATCCTGGAAGAGATCAGAAAGACAGGATCCGACTGAGTTTCAGAACGGTATGAAACAGGTGTTTGAATCGGAGAATATCCGCTTTGTCGAAGTGTCGGAGCAGCTCATTGAAGAGTATCTCATCATGGTCAACGACTATGAGAACGTCAATCGTTTTCTCGGCGGCGAAAACAAGCTTTATTCTCCGGAACAGGAACGAAACTGGGTAAAGGAAAAACTCGCGGAAAAAGCCCCGGTCTTTTCGATGATCGGAAAGAAGAACGGAGAATTCATCGGCAACATCGAATTCTTTGATCTGAAAGAGAAAGAAGCAGAACTCGGGATCGCTTTGACTGCGAAGATGCAGGACAGGGGATATGGGACGGAGGCGATCCGTGCGTTCACGGAATACGGAACGGATCATCTCGGACTCACGAGGATCCGTCTGCGTGCGAATACAGAAAACGACAGAGCGATCCATGTATATGAAAAATGCGGTTTCAGAGAATACGCCCGCAATGACGAAGAAGTATCTATGGAACTGTTCATATAAGGGCTGAACAGGCCGTCAATCAAGGAAAAAGAAACAGAAACTATGGAAAAATACATCGAGGGAAACAAAGCGGCATGGGAGGAAGCCTTTGAGAACAGGACCGCTTCCTGGGGCGCCGACATCACGGAACGCGTCCGGAAGGAAGACTATCCGTTTTTCTATGAGGAAACGAAGAACGTCCTGAAGCGGATCTCCACAGAAGGGAAAGTCATCGGCCAGTTCTGCTGCAACAACGGACGCGAACTGCTCTCCCTCGTCAGAAGCGGAAAAGCGGCGAAGGGGATCGGTTTTGACATTGCCGAGAACCAGGTCGCTTTCGCGAACGAAAAAGCGAAGGAGCTGGAACTGCCCTGTGAATTCGTGGCCGTCAACGTATACGACATCGATGACCGCTATAAGGAACAGTTCGACGTGGTGATCATCACCATCGGCGCGCTCTGCTGGTTCGATGACCTGAAGCGCTTCTTCGCGGTCGTTTCGAAATGTATGAAAAAGGGAGCATACATCGTGATCAACGAGCAGCATCCCTTCACCAACATGCTGGCAATGGAAGGGGAGGAGCTCTACGATCCGAAGCATAAGACCGAAGCCCGCTATTCCTATTTCGAACATGAATGGACAGGGAACGAGGGCATGTACTATATGACGCAGAAACAGTACAAGTCCAAGACCTTTACCGACTTTACCCATCCGCTGTCTGAGATCATAACGGGCATGTGCGAAAACGGAATCGCGGTGACCGGTCTGCAGGAACTGGATTACGATATCAGCAGCGCCTTTGCGGAACTCGATCACAGCGGTTACCCGCTCTCGATGGTCCTTCAGGGAAGAAAAACGGAGGTGACCGGATGAACAGGCCTGTAACGACGTTATTCATGCTGATGTCGGTCGACGGCAAGATCAGCACCGGCTCCACGGACGAACTGGACGTGGACTGCGACTTTCCGAAGATCCCGGGCGTCCGGGAAGGCCTTCATCAGTACTATGAGATCGAGCAGACGACTGACCTATGGTCTTTCAATACCGGAAGGGTACAGGCCAAGCTGGGCGTCAACGAAAAGACGATGCCGGCGAAAACGCCGGTGTCCTTCGTGCTGCTGGACAACCATCATCTGACTGAACACGGTGTGCGCTATTTCTGCGCGCTTTCCAAACAGGCGGTCGTGATCACCTCGAACCCGGAGCATCCGGCTTTCCGGGTGGACGCAGAAAACCTGCATATCCTCTATCAGGAACAGCCCTCCCTCAGCGAAGCGCTGGAACGGCTGAAGAAAGAATGCGGCTGCGAACGCCTGACCGTCCAGTCCGGCGGAACGGTAAACGGTCTGTTCCTGCGGGAGAAGCTGCTGGACTATGTAGATATCGTCGTCGCGCCGGTCCTGATCGGCGGGAAAGATACGCCGACTCTGATCGACGGCCGTTCGCTGGCAGCGGAAAACGAACTGTCCCGGCTCGGTGTGCTCAGACTGATCGAGTGCACGGCGCTGAAGGATTCCTATCTCCGGCTTCGCTATGAAGTCGTGAGCTGAATATACCGGGAAACGGGTAAAGGAGGAAACGGTCTATGACACCCATACGTTATCTTCTCTGGGCGCTTTCGATCCTGTTCGGCTTTGTGCTCATCGCTCTGCTTGAAAAGGCATTGTCCGGAATCAAAAGCAAATGGCTGAAAGTGCTGATCTTTCTCGTCCGTTTTCTCGCGATGACCGGCCTCGGCTTCGAGCTGATCGCTGACGCGAGTCCTTTCCTATGGAAATACGCCTATCCGCTGATGGGCATCTATATCGCTTTGTTGGCGGACTGCTTCTGCGATATCGCGCTATTGATCCTCTCGTTTTTCAAAGGAGAACGGAAAAAGGGTTTCCGGACTGCTTTACTGGCGGTGATCCTTCTGATCGTCGCGGTCTACGGAACAGTCGTTTCGCAGAACATCCGGGAAGATCATATCCGCTTTTCTTCGGATAAGCTCAGCAAAGACCACCGCTTCGTGTTCCTTTCCGATCTGCATTACGGCTCCTCCCAGACGGAGAAGTCCTTTCTGAAGGCGCTGGAAGACATCAGGACTGCCTCCCCGGAATTCATCCTGCTCGGCGGCGACATCTGCGACGAGCACACGGAAAAAGAGGAGATGGAATACGTCTTCGAACAGTTCGGGAAACTGGATATCCCGGTCTATTACATCTACGGAAATCATGACCGCCAGGACAGAGGCGACTACGTTGGCGGGAAACACTATACGGAAGAAGAATTCGAACAGGCAGTCCTTAAGAACGGCGTGATCATCCTGAAAGACAGCTTCGTTCCTTTCGGCGGCGACCTGATCCTGATGGGAAGAGAAGACGAGTCCAATACAGGCAGACTGCCGGCAGACAAGCTTCCCGCGCGTCCGGAAGGAGCCTATGTCATCAACGTTGACCACAGCCCCTACCAGAATGAAGATATCCTGGCGACCAGAGCAGACCTTCAGCTGTCCGGCCACACCCACGCGGGACAGATCTTCCCCATGCGCTGGCTGTATACGCTGGCAGGGCTGAACGTCGTCTACACCTATAAGTTCGGGGATACCGACCTCTATGTGAGTCCCGGCATCGGCAACTGGTATTATCCCTTCCGCAACGAAACGCACTGCAGCTATGCGGTGATCGACCTCATAAAGGAGTAGGAATGGAATACGATCTTGCTTACAGAGACCAGAACAGGTGGTTCCGCTGCCGCGCAGCCGCGATCATCGTCGAAGAGGGCTGCGTGCTTTTTGCCGGCAACGAAAGAGAGGATTATCTCTATTCGATCGGTGGCGCAATCCATCACGGCGAGACCGCAGAAGAAGCGGTGAAACGCGAAGTCTTCGAAGAGACCGGCGTGGAATATGAGATCGACCGTCTCGCGGTGATCCACGAGAACTTTTTCAATGACGACAGCGGATCGCACAAAGGGCTGGACTGCCATGAGATCGCCTTCTATTTCCTGATGAAGCCGCGCGGCAGCAAAGAACTTTTCAGCGAGAGCTACACCCAGGGAGTGCGGGAGACCATGCACTGGATCCCGGTCGGGGAGCTCGGCAGATACAAAGCCTTTCCCTCGTTCATGAAAGACTATCTTCAGTCGGAACACGAGGGGATCGAACACATCGTGACCGACGAGAGGAAACAAAATGCTTGACCTGTTTCTGACTTTCGCGAAGATCGGCATGTTTACCTTCGGCGGCGGTTACGCCATGATCGCCCTGATCACAGATCTCTGTGTGGAGAAAAAGCACTGGATCAGCCAGGACGAGCTCATGGACATCACCGTGATCGCCGAATCCACACCGGGTCCGATCGCCATCAACTGCGCCACCTATATCGGGTACAAACAGAAGGGATTTGCCGGAGCGCTGCTCACGACGCTCGGGATCGTCCTTCCGTCTTTCTGCATCATTTTTCTGATCTCCCGCTTTCTGGACCGTTTTCTTGAGATCGCCTGGATCGCGCATGCGTTTCAGGGGATCAAGATCGCGGTCGGGATCCTGATCCTGGACGCGGCGCTGAAGATGCTGAAGAAGATGCCGGCGAAAGCATTGCCGAGAATGATCGCTGCCTGCGCATTCATTGCCATGCTGGCGATAAGTATCTTTTCACTCAGGATCTCCTCCATCGTGCTGCTGCTCACGGCAGGGCTCGTAAGTCTGGCTGTCTTTCTTTTCGGGAAGCCGGCGGAAGGAGGCGCGAAATGATCCTGCTTGAGCTCTTTTTCGGTTTTCTGAAAGTCGGCTGCTTTGCCTTCGGCGGCGCCTACGGATCGATCGCCCTGATCCGGGACATCGTGCTTTCCTACGGCTGGCTGGACGAGGAGATGCTGACGTATATGATCGCGGTCAGTGAGAGCACGCCCGGTCCGATCATGGTCAATCTGGCGACCTATGTCGGCAGTTCACAGGCCGGTCTTTCCGGTTCTTTGATCGCGACAGCGGCAGTCGTGCTGCCTTCTTTTCTCATCATCCTGCTGGTAACAGCACTTCTTAAGACCGTGCTGAAAAACCCGTATGTCCAGGCGGTTCTGCGGGGGCTGAAGCCCTGTATGGCGGGCATCGTGCTGGCGACGGGATTCTATATGATCCTGAAAAACGGTTTTGTGCTGCAGGAGCAGGTCCTTTCTTTACGGCCGCTGCTGCTGACGCTGCTGCTCGGCGCGTTCTACTTCGGCATGCGGAAGATCAGAAAAGGCGGGATCTCACCGATCCTTCTGATCTGTCTGTCCGCTCTGGCCGGGGTCGTTGTTTACGGACTCTGATCTGTGCTTTCGTTGTAAACGCGTGCCGTTTTCGCTACAATAAACGGGTATGATAAACAAACTTAAGGGACATACCGAACCGAACAAAACGGTCCGGATTCTGGAAACGATCGCACTGATCCTGCTGCTGGCAGGCTTTTTCATTGCCTTTGCCGGGGGCATGCGCAAGTCCGGCGCTTCGCCGGGTCAGCTGACCTCGCTCGAACCCGTGCAGATGGTCCGCGACGAGTCGCAGGAGGAATACGACGAAGACAGCAAATTCTGCGAGATCGTCTATGCGAGCGGGGAGGATACGCTGAGCGTGGACATCCCCTGCGAGGAATACGAAGAGTATTCCGAGAATACGATCACGGCTTACGGCGTCGAGACCGAAGACGGAACGCGGATCTTCTTCGACCATCCCGATACTACTACCGCCGAAGTCGCCGACAGCTACCGGGAGATCCTGGTCGACCGGACGATGCCGACCTTCAATTTCGCCATCTCGCTTCTGATCCTGGCGGTCTCCGTCGGGGTGATACTGTTCTTCGGAAAGGTCTTTACGACTTACGAGAAATGCTGGTTCCTGACGATCATGGCGCTGGCGACGGTCGTCGCCGTGCTCTTCCCGGAAGAAAGCGCGAACGGCGTCAACGGCGTCATCATCATGCTGCTGTATCTGCTGGACACCTTCTTCAATATCCTCTGCGAGCTTTTGATCTCCAAGCAGTCGAGATACAATTTCCTGGTCTCCGTCGTCGTTGAGATCCTCGAGATCGCGATCTGCGTCGTTCTGATGTACCGCTTCGCCACGATGGCTACGACCCTGTTCTTCTGGCTGCCGATCGACATCGTGAGCTTCATCAACTGGTCCAAGCATAAGGACGAGGAAGAGGAGGAGCTCACTGCCGTCCGCCGTCTGAAAGGCTATCAGGAAGTGCTGATCATCGCCGGTATCTTTGTCTGGACCGTCGTCGTCGGCTATTTCCTCAGCGGTCTCGATATCCAGACGGACTTCATTCAGAGCAAATCCGTGGAGACGGCGATCGCCTATCTCGATGCCTGCGCGTCCGCAGTCGGCGTCGCCAACGGTCTGTTCATCTTCTTCCGCCTGCGCGAGCAGTGGATCGCGTGGTACGTCTGCGCCGCTCTGGAGGCAGTCATCAACGTCATTTCCGGACAGTATGTCCTGCTGGTGCTGAAGCTCGGCTACTTCACCAACACGACCTACGGCTATATCAAATGGAGCCGCTACATCCGGTCACACAAAGAATCCAAAGGCCTGTTCTGACGAGAACGGGTTTTCTTTTGAAAAAGGGTAAATCATTTCCAAAAATGCGTTACGTCCGGATGCCTGTGTTAAAATGAATACATACAGCAATAGTTCAATTAAGGGGATAAACAATGTCTAGAAAACTGATCGCTATGTTCCTGATCGCAGCGATGCTGCTGGCAGGATGCTCCTCAACCAAGCCTGAACCGGAAAAACCGTCGCAGAACGCGGAAACGCTTTCCTTCAACGGCTTCCTCTTCCCGACCGGTGACCTCGATTCCGGGCTGAAAGTCGCGGATTCCAAGGAAATGAGCGCGGAAGAAGTTGCCGATGCGGACAGAGCGATGCGCGCCTACACGCCCGGACCGGAAAGCTACCTGAAAAACAAAGCCAAGACCTTCGTCTATTACGAAGCTCTCGATAAAGACGAGCAGGGAATGTACGACGCCATGCTGATGGCGGCGGAAGACCCGACCGATCCCAACAATATCGTCGTCTTTACAACGGACCTCGATCCGTCGACCGATGACTTCAGAGTGAAACTGCAGACAGCCTACTTCAGCATGCTGTACGATCACCCGGAACTCTTCTGGCTCTACAACGACATCAATGCCTCCATGGGCATCGGCTACAACCCGAACGGCAGCCGTTATGACATCTACTTCGGTTTCACCGAGCAGTTCGAGGAATTCCCGGAAGTCATGACCCGCTTCAACGATGCCGCTGACGCCTTCCTGGCAGATATCGATCTGACCAAGAGCGAAGGGGAGATCGCCCAGGCGATCCACGATAAGCTCATCGATACCGTCACCTATGATATGAAGGTCTGCAACGAGAATATCCGCAGCGACTACGCGCATACCGCTTACGGACCGCTGGTCGAGAACGGACGCGGCGAAGACAACACCTCCGTCTGCGACGGTTACTCCCTTGCTTACCTCTATCTGCTCCAGCAGGCCGGTCTGACCGCGGCGGTCATCGTCGGCGAAGCGGGATCGGATAAGGAAACCATGGGCGGACACGCCTGGAACGTCGTTCAGATCGACGGCACATGGCACGAAGTCGACTCCACCTGGGACGACATGGGCACCCTGGAAGACCAGCTTCAGGACTATAAAGGCGAAAACGTCTACACCTACTACATGGAAGCTCTGAACGACAGCGCTTACCGTGAAAGCATTGAGCACTATCTCTACCTGATCACCACGGACGAGCTCCGTGAATACGATCCGGGAGATGCCTATACCTATTACTCCAAGGACGGCAAGTACATGTACTCGCTCGTCGGTTCCGGCGTCCATTACCGTGTCAGCGAGCTGACCGGCTGGGAACCGTACAGCTACGTCGTTGAAAACGCACCGATCGCAAAGTAAAACAAAGAAACAAAAGACCGGAGATCCTCCGGTCTTTTCACCGATAAGGAGACCGTCATGAAAAAGACCTTTGCCGTACTGCTATCCCTGCTGCTGCTTCTGAGCGGCTGCGGAGACAAAAAGGAAAATGCGCCTGCCGATAAGCCTGCCCTTGTCATCCTCGAAGACGAGAATGACGACGGAGACTATAACCGGGCAGCCGGCCTGAAAGTGCAGCTGGTGGACAGCGAGTCCGCCCGTCTTTTCGACACCGAAAACTCCGTCAAGGCAAAGAAACGCGACTATACAGTGATGGTCTATATCGTCGGCTCGAACCTTGAGAGCCGCTACGGCGCCGCCAGCAACGACCTTCTGGAAATGAAGGAGGCCGGTCTTGACTTCAATAAGACCAACCTGATCGTCTACACCGGCGGCAGCAAGCGCTGGAACAGCGACATCCCCACTTCCAGCAACTCCGTTCTGGATCTCTCCAAAGCGGATGCGCAGCGGATCATCGCTTCGACCGCGGAAGCGGCGGATATGGGTTCTCCGCAGACACTGGCGGAATTCATCAACTATACGACCGAGAACTATCCGGCCGACCACTATGCCCTGATCCTCTGGGATCACGGCGGCGGACCGCTCTGGGGCTACGGCTGCGACGAGCTTTTTGAAAACGATTCGCTGCTCTTAAAGGAACTGCGCGAGGCGATGGACACCACGGTCTTCGGCAAGGGGCAGAAGCTTGACTGGGTCGGTTTCGATGCCTGTCTGATGGCTTCGATCGAGAACGCCCGCTTGTGGCAGGACTATGCCGGTTATCTTGTCGGCTCCGAGGAACTGGAAGCCGGCAGCGGCTGGGACTATACCTTCCTGAAGACACTGAACGAAACGACGGACACAGAGACGATCCTGAAGAGCGTCGTCTCCTCCTTTGAAGACTACTATGCGGGAAGACGCTCGGAATTCTTCGATCCCGACATCACCCTGTCCGCGCTCGATCTTTCAAAGGCCGATACGCTGTTTGAAGCGGTCGACGATCTTTTTGCCGCTATGGACGCGGATATCGACCGCGGCAACTATGCCCACCTGAACAAAGCCCGTTCCCGTTCCAAGGCATTCGGCCTCAGCGCCGCTTCCGGCAAATCGGATGCCTATGACCTGATCGATCTGCTCGATCTGGCGGAGAATCTGAAAGACCGTTATCCGGACGAATACAAAAAAGTCAAAAATGCGCTGGACGAGACGGTCGTCGCTTCCGCCGCCAACATCGGCAGCACCGGCGGCGTCTCCGTCTATCTTCCGGGCGACAACAGCAGTCTGTATGCCGTATCGCAGGAGATCTACGGCGAGGAAGACGTTCTTTCCGGCCCGTACCGCAACTTCGTCGAATCCTATACCGATGAATGGCTGAAGGATCCGCTGGATATCTGGGACTTCGCCCCGCTGCGCCTTGACGGAGAAGAAGTGACCCTGCAGCTGACGCCCGAACAGGTGGAGAACACCTCCCAGGCCTACTATGCCGTTCTGCAGCGCAACTCGTTCGGAGAATATGCGATCGCAGTCGCCAACGTGCGCATCGAGGCAGATGAGAACGGTGTATTGCATATCCCGTCTGATCCGCTTCTGATCACAGCCGAGACCGACATGGAGACCTGTCCTGCTCCCTGGGCCTTCCTGCAGACTGAAGACAGCGGCGGACGTGCCGTCTACCGCACCCTGCAGGCTTTCCTTTCGAGCGGACACGAATTCACCGACCCTGATCCGCGCAAAGACGAGAGCGTAACGGTGACTGTCAAGCGCGAGACCGGCGAGGAAGCCGTTTCGATCCAGGACATCACCTCCAGCAAGCAGAGCGCCTGGCTCTCCGGCAAGGGTTCTGTCGACGTGCAGAACTACGAATCGATCATCGATGCCGGCGCCTTATCCTACCGGCCGGTGCGCGACAGCCGGGGAAGGATGCTGCCGCACAGCCAGTGGCAGTATAACGGCTATGTCCTTTATCCATTGGCGATCGACAGCAGTTTCCGCTTCCTCAGCAAGCATGTTTCCGAATTTGACTTTGACTTTATCTGCCAGGTGATCATCCGCGACATCAACGGCGGCGCGCATGGCAGCGAATATATCGAACTTCCCAGAGGAGAGGAGGATAACACCGTCACCGTGAATACGGAGAACGGCGCCTTCTATTTCCGTCTGGCGGAAGATCACAGCGAACTCGTATATTACAGCGGCGAAGACACCGAGCTGAATATCCCGGCGGAAGCCGGCGGACTGCCGCTGACGAAGATCTGCGACAATGCCTTTGACCGCGCAAAGACCGTGGAAACGGTCACCGTGCCGGAAGGCGTGACCGAGATCGGCAATTCGTCCTTCTCCCATATGGAAGCCCTGAAGAAGATCGTTCTGCCGTCAACCCTGAAGAAGATCGGTCTGACCGCGTTCGACTACAGCCGGGCTCTGGAAGAGGCTGACCTGCCGGAAGGCCTCGAATCCATCGGCCGCGGCGCCTTCATGGATACCGCGCTGAAAAATGTCGAACTGCCTGCCTCGCTGCAGCAGATCGGCTCGGTCCCCTTTGCCAACTGCGCATCCCTGACTTCCATCGATGTCCCGTCCTCCAATTCCAGTTATAAGACAGTAGACGGCGTCCTCTATTCCAAAGACGGAAAGGAACTGATCCAGTATCCTGCCGGCAGAGAAGGGGAATATACAGTCCCGGAAGGGACGGAAGTGATCCGCTATGGCGCTTTCGCTAACTGCACTTTGACGAAAGTCACCTTCCCGGAGACCCTGAAAAAGATCGAGAACGACGCGTTCTTCGGCTGCGTCACCCTGACGGAGCTTTCCTTCCCGGAAAGCCTGGAAGAGATCGGCGACCTGGCTTTCGCCGACCCCTATGCCTGGGATAAGCCGGAGAATGTGATCGAGAGCGTTCATATCGGAAAGAGCCTTTCCCGGATCGGCACCGACGCCTTCGGGATCGTGCGCAACCGGGCGTTCGATGTAAGCGAAGAGAATGAGCGCTACGCTTCTTCCGGCGGTTTCCTGACTTCCAAGGCGAAGGATACGATCCTCGCTGTACCGGGCGATCCCGGACAGATCGTCGTGGTCCCGGACGGCATCACGACCATTCCGCGCTACCTGTTCGAGGACCTTCCCGAGGAGACGGAATTCGTTTTCCCGGATTCGGCTTACCGCTTCTCGAAGAATGTCTTCCCCTATACCTATGAATCCGATCCGACGACCGGCGACTATGTACCGGTCTACAAAGTGAAGATCCACTGCTCCGAAGGTTCGGCTGCGGAAGCCTATGCGCAGCTCTTTGAACTGGACTATGACCACGAGACGGATCCGGAGAACCTGATCTACGAAGAAGTCCTTGAGGAAAGGGAAGACGGCACCGTATTCCTGTGGCACGTCTATAAGGATCACGTGAACCTCATCAATGCCGGCGTGCCGGATGAGATGATGGAACTGGTCATCCCGGAAGGCTATGACGGCAAACCTCTGCGGGCGGTCGAAAAGCCTGCGGGCAATCGTGATGACTTCCAGAACCGCTACTGGCTCAGCAAAGTCACGCTTCCGGCCTGTGTGGAAGAGATCGACAACGAATTCTTCTATGATATGCGCTATCTCGAAACGATCGGGATCCCGGAAGAGGCGGAGCATTTCCGCACCGCGGACGGCATCCTCTATTCAAAAGACGGAAGCACACTGTTCGCGTACCCGAGAAACTCCCGGGTCACGGATCTCATCATTTCGGAAGGGACCCGCGAGATCGCGGACAAGGCCTGCTACTTTGCGGAAAACTTGAAGTCGGTGGTCTTCCCGTCCTCCATGGAGATCGTCGGCCGCTATGCGCTTGCAAGCTGCGGACGTCTGACCCATGTGGAATTCAATGACGGTCTGAAGGAGATCCGCTACGGCGGCTTCAACAGCACGCCGCTGGAGAATGTCGTTCTGCCGGATTCCGTGGAGATCATCGGCACCTTCGCGTTCTCGGTAAGCGATGCCTTCGGTGAGATCCGTCTGCCGGAGAATCTGAAAATGCTGGGAAGCTCGGCCTTCGGCGTTCTCAGATATGATGAGAAATTCAGACAGGATACCGTCTATCTGCCCGCAAATGTCCTCATGGAGTACGATCCCTTCAACAAGATCCTCTATCATGACTATGAAGTCAGCGCGGATAACCAGAACTACGCTGTCTGGAACGGCATGTTGTTCAGCCGGGATATGAAGAAACTGCTGCGCGTGCCGCCGCTGCAGGAGGGTCCGGTCTACCTGCCGGAAGACCTGCAGGAGATCGGTTACAGTGCCTTTGACCCTGGCATGGACCTGGCTACCGACGTATACCTGCCGGATCATCTGACCAGCATCGGCAACGTGTATTACGAAGACTACAGCACCGGAAAGAAACTGACCATCCACGCCCGTCCGGGCACCGAAACCGCCAAGCTGCTCGATGCCAGGGACGTTGAATGGGTCCCGATTCAGTAAGTTCAATAAAAGACCGAAAAGCTCGTTCTGTTCTGTGCACGGAGCCGGATGAGCTTTTCTTCTGTTTGTTTTCCTGTGACAGAGCGGGTCGCGTGTCTCCCTGATTGTCACAGGAAACGATATTCTGTTAAAATAATATAGTTAAGAAAACCACAAGAAAGGCGGTAATCAATATGGCAATTCAATCAGGTGATTTCAGAACAGGTCTTACACTGATCATCGACGGCGATCCGTGGCAGGTACTGGACTTCCAGCACGTCAAACCCGGCAAAGGCGCGGCGATCCTGCGCACCAAGATGAAGAACCTGCGCAACGGCAAGACGCTGGAAAAGAACTACAGTGCGAACGTTGAATTCGAGCAGGCCAGCATCACCAGAAGAGCTGCGACATACTCTTACGAATCCGATGATACCTATTACTTCATGGATACAGAGACCTACGAGACTTACGAGCTGAGCGCGGACGTCATCGGCGACAGCAAGTACTATCTCGTTGAAGGCATGGAACTTTCCCTCGTCTTCTTCGAAGGCGACCTCCTGACCGTCAACGTACCGGATAAGGTCGAACTCGAGATCGTGGAGACCACTCCGGCGATCAAGGGCGCTCCGTCCACCCAGACGAAGGACGCAGTCACCAACACCGGTCTGACCCTGCGTGTCCCGCAGTTCATCGACCAGGGCGAAAGGATCATCGTTTCCACTGCTGACGGCAGCTATTCCTCCAGAGCTTAACGCATGAATCAGGTCGTGCTGATCACCGGCGCGGCAAACGGTATCGGCCGGGCGATCGCGCTGGAACTGGCGAAGCATCAGTATGATGTCGTGATCAACTATCTTTCCTCGAAAGAGCGGGCTTTGGAATTGCAGAAAACGATCTCTGAGACTTACGGAGTACGCTGTCTGGCGATCCGGGCCGATATCTCGAAGGAAGAGGAAGTCGACGCGATGGTCGGCGAGATCGAGGAGAAGCTCGGCGGCGTCGATGTTCTCGTCAACAACGCGGCAGTCGATCTGTCAAATCTGTTTCATTTAAAAACAGCGGAGGAATTCCGCCGTACGCTCGACGTCAATGTCGTCGGCGCCTATCTCTGCGCGAAGCGGGTATATCCCCATATGAAGGAAAAGGAGTACGGACGGATCGTCAACATCTCCTCGACCAACGGGATCAACACCTATTACCCGATGTGCTTCGACTACGACGCCTCCAAGGCAGCTCTCAATTCCCTGACCCACGATCTGGCGATGCAGTTCGCGCCGCACATCCACGTGAACGCGGTCGCGCCTGGCTTCATCGGAACGGAAAAGGAACTGGAAGGCTATGATCCGGAATTCCTGAAAGAGGAGACGGACAAGATCCTGGTGCGCCGCTACGGCGAACCGGAGGAAGTCGCCTACCTCGTGCGTTTCCTGATCAGCGATGAAGCAAACTACATCAACAACACGGTCCTGCGCATCGACGGGGGACAGTACGGAAGCTGCTGAGCCGGCCGGCTTCTGTCAGACTATCCAAAATAATAAACGGCACCTGTGTGCCGTTTTCGTTTTGCGCAATGGATCTCAGTGCCTGTCCGGATTCTTCGGTCTTCTCATCGCGATCCCGAGGATATTGATCTCAAAGCCGTCGATGATCTCGTCGTAGATCCCGGGAATGTATCTGTTTTTCGGATAAGCTGCGTTCCAGAGCTCCGCCAGCTTTCTGGCGAACGCGCCGGTCTTTTCGCCCTGTTTGAAACAGGCAGGGGAGAGGAACAGCGCCAGCACCTGCTTGTCAAGGAAGGGAAGCTCTTTCAGTTCGCGTTTCGAAAGCGTCTTATAGTATTCCTGCATCTTCCCGAAGCATTCCGCAGCCGCCTGTTCCGGATCGTCGATCGACGCGAACAGCGGCGCCGCCTTGACGGTGAATTCGGAAAAACAGGTCGGATAATTGCCGTAGGTGAAGTAATCCAGATATTCACGGGAAGAAGTGATGAGTTCGACAAAGTCCATAGGGCACCTCCGGAGGTCTTGCTGAATACATTATAAAACGGAATGACGCCGTTTTATGCAGTGAGCGCGGAAAGTCCTCATGAAGATGACTTCATTTGTCTGCTTTTCTGCGGTTAGGCTATAATAGGGATATGTATGAAAACCGTTCCGCAAAAACGGAACAGGGAGGAATAAAAATGCGCAGAAAGGCATTCTTCATTCTGCTGCTGGCAGCAGTGATATTACTGGGCGGATGTGCATCCGCCAAGACCGACGGGCAGGACGATTCCGGCGAGAAAGCGTCATACGATCTCGGCGGCAAGACCTACTACAACACCGTCAACGAATACAACAATGACGACCATTCCTGGATCCGTTTCAACAAGGACGGCACTTTCTTCATGACCGACAACGTCGAGCACGGCCGCTATGAGTTCCAGGGCAAATGGACCTTAAAGGACAAGACCGTCACTCTGGAGATCGGCGAGGAATCGACCGCCAAGACCAAAGCATCTTTCGAGGTCAAAGACGGCAATACTCTGGTTCTTCAGAACAAGATGGGCGGCTCCAAGCCGGACCAGATCTTCTCCACCAACAAATCCGGCTGGTCCACCTATGACAAAGACGACAAGGACAAGCAGGAAGCGGCTGCTGAAAACGGCGAAGAAGGCGAGACCAGCACTTCCGCCGTTCCCTGCCAGGCGATCAGCACCGAGTACAGGAGCTACTGGGCCAAGGCCGGAGGCAAACCGTGGAATCTGGACGTCGTCGTTGAACCGGCGAACACCACCGACAAGATCGTCTACAAGTCCAACGACGAGAACGTCGTAAAGGTCGACGAAGAGGGCAACGTCAGTGCCATCAATCCGGGCAACACGACGATCGAGATCACCTGCGGCAAACAGTCGCTGACGATCAAGTTCGAGACACGGGAATAGAAGATTCTTACAAAAAATCGGAATCTGTATCAGAAAACTTCAGTTACAGGCAGGGGGAAGCCCCTGCTTTTCCTTTATAATGAAGATAGAAACGGAGCGATCCGTCATTAGGGGGTGCCCATGAAATACAAGAAGATCTTTTGTTTCCTGGCCGTCTGTGCGCTTCTTTTAGGCGCCTGCACCGGCAAGAAGGGAACCGCTTTTGATCCCTCCAGTCTGACCTACTACAACACGGTCGAGGAGTTCGGCAACAACGATCATTCGCGCGTCTGGTTCGGCAAGGACGGCAGTTTCGTCCTGCGCGACAACTACAACGGCGGTACCTATGAGTACAGCGGCAAATGGACCGTGAGTGAAAACGTTCTGACGCTGACCGTCAATGACGGCAGCAAGATCCTGTTTGAATTCAAGGACGCGGACAACCTGATCCTGCGGTCGAACCTCGTCGGTTCGAAGTCCGACCAGATATTCTCGACAAACGAGATCAAAGGCCCGACCGGCGGCAGCGCACCGTCTCCGACATCGGGAAGCGATCCGGGACCGACGTCCGGAACGGATCCCAAGCCGACCTCCGGCACTGATCCGAAACCGACCTCCGGTACGGAAAAAGACCCGATGGAAGGCTTCACCTATACGAACTACTACAACCTCACCCAGGGCGGGAAAGAGCCTTCGAACGTCGAGATCCGCAGCGACGGAAGCTTCACTTTCATCGAGCGCGACGTCTATGTCAACGAATATAACGGAACGTATACCCGCAAGGGCGACACCATCTACCTGAACTATATCAACGGCAAGACCGTCGAGTTCCTGGTGAAGAACGGCAAGGAGATGATATTGCAGAACGATGTCGGCAGCTGCGCGACCGGCGATGTCTTCTCCTGGGAATATCATTATACGGAACCAACTACGATCCCCTGCACCGGTCTGAGCTCGCCGTACACCTACTTCTGGGCAATGGCCGGCACTGCGCCCTGGAAGCTCAATGTCACAGTCACTCCGGCAAATACGACAGATAAGCTTTATTACAAGTCGGAAGACGAATCGGTCGTCAAGATCGATGAGAACGGCTATGTCTCGGCGCTCAACCCGGGCACGACCAAGATCCATATCACCTGCGGCAGCCAGAGCCTGACCCTCGGTTTTGAGACCCGCTCCAAAGGCGCGACGGACGTTTACTTTAAGACCGGCGCGTTCAGAGGCTATCCGAGCGCTACCATCCAGCTCGAACCGGTCGTTGTGCCAAGCACCGCTCCCCAGAAGGTCTACTACAAGTCGGATGATCCCTCGATCGCGAAAGTCGATTCCAACGGCAAGGTGACCTGCGTCGATATCGGCGCGGTCAAGATCTACGCCACGACCGAGAACGGTCTCTCAACATACGCGAATATCTATGTTGAAGGCGAAAAGGTCACGATCGAGATGGAAAACAACGTCTCTGTCAAGGCAGGCAGCTATCAGACGATCCCGGTCAAAGCCTTTCATTACTCCTACTATGATATGCATCTCAATGCGGAGGACATCCACCACGAGATCGAATTCCATACCGCCTATACCTCCGCCCTCGGTTACTCGGGCGGCACCGTCCAGGCGATCGGCGCGGTCTATGACACCGTGGATATCCCGGTCTACTTCACCTGGTCCGACGGCAGCTCGCTCAGCGTGACTTCGGACACTTTCATCGTACACGTCGTCAAATAGGAAGATCTGAGATCTCTTCTCCATGGAAAAGCCTGCTCCCGGCAGAAGGGCAGGCTTTTCTAACGGCAAAACGAGGTTTCCCTTTTTTCCGGAAACCGCTATCCTTAAAGAGGAAAGACCGTGTGTCTTGAACCAAAGGAGATAATAGGATTATGTCAAAACTGTTTGAACTCGGAGACCGTTACGCGAAACAAAGCACCTGGGAAGATTTCGCGCTCACCAAGCTCTGTCTGTTTTCCATGGGACTGGCCGCCGGAATGGCAGTTTCGGAGAAATACAAAAAGTTCGCGACCGTTGCTGCCGGAGCCGGTTTTGCGGTATCGTATGTGCCGCTGATGGTCAGACTGCTGCGGGTCGCAACGGGACAGGAAGACCAGCAGCCGGAGAACTAGCCGAAAAAAAGAAGGAACGGGCCATGACCGTTGAAACGACACTGGGAAAGACCGAAGGAATCGTAAAAGAAGGATGTGAGCAGTATCTCGGCATCCCCTATGCCGCTCCGCCGCTCGGCGAACGGCGCTTTCGTGCACCTCAGAAGGCACAGCCCTGGAACGGGATCCGGGAATGTAAAAAGTACGGGCATGCCGCGCCCCAGCTGTTCGTCCCGGGACTGACGCATTTCCGCGGCGAGGGCGAGACCCCGCTCAGCGAGGACTGCCTCTTTCTGAACGTCACGACTCCGAAAGCGGACAACGGAAAACGTCCGGTCCTCTTCTGGATCCACGGCGGCGCCTTCCAGAAAGGTTCCGCAACGCTGGGCATCGATGAGCTGTCCTTCGCGAAGGAAGGCATGGTCGTCGTCAGCTGCAACTACCGCCTCGGCGTTTTCGGCTATATGGACCTCAGCGAATACCTTGGCGAAGAGTATAAAACGATGGCCAACAACGGCCTGCTCGATATCCTTAAAGCCCTGGAATGGACAAGAAGGAACATCGCGAAGTTCGGCGGCGATCCGGAGAACATCACCATCGCTGGCCAGTCTGCCGGCGCCAAGACCGTCGGGTTTTTGACCTGCTGCCGGAAGGCGAAAGGGCTCTTCACCAGAGCTGTCCTTTTATCCGGCGGCGTTCAGTGCCTGCGTGACAGAAAGACCGCGCAGGCGGTCGGAAGACAGTTCATGAAAGACGCCGGTCTGACGAAAGAAAACGCGAAGGAGCTTCTGACGATGCCCTGGGAGGAGATCGTCGAACGGCAGAAGAAGATCTTTGCCGGACTGAACCTGCATACTGTCGGTGCTGTTTTCGACGGAGAGAACTTCGAAGGCCGGAACGCGCTCGACATCGTCCTGAACAAGACCGGAAACAACGTTCCCCTGATGATCCTGACCAACCGCGACGAGATCGATCTCTACTGGCATGTCTACGGCTTCCGTGAACTGGATGAAAGAACAGCGGAACGCCTGTTCGGGGATTACGGAAAGCTCGTAAAAAGCGATATTGAAGAAAAGCTCGCGGGTCTCGATAAAGAGTCGGAGGAGTATCACCGCGTCTTCGTATACTGGATGACAGAATACATCTACCGTGCTGGCGCAGTGCAGTTCGCCGCCGCAGCCGCCGACGCCGGTCAGCCGGTCTACGTATGCCGCAACGACTGGGAAAAAGACAATTGCGACAGCAGCGGGACAAAGTATCTTGCCTGCCACGGTTCCGAGTCGCAGTTCCTTTTCAACAGCGGTTCGGTAAAAGCGCCTTCCTCCCCGGAACACGATCTGCAGGCGCGTCTGATGCGCGAAGCAGTCATAAACTTCATGAAAGAGGGAAGGCCTCACGCGGAGGGACTGCCGGTCTGGCCGCGCTTCACCTCCGGCAGCCGGCAGATGATGGTCTTTAACGGCGAAGGACATGTGGAACGCAGCGGACTCCCGCAGACCGATCCCCGTATGCCGCACCAGGTCATCTGGATGCACGGACAAAAAGAAGACTGATAATATAGCACGCTATATATAAGAACATAAAAGATCCCGTCCTCTGCGAAAAACAGAAGGGCGGGACCTTTGTGTTATCTCAGGATCTTGGTCAGCGCCAGCAGGACGGAGAGCTTTCCGTATTCAAGGGAAAGACCTCCCTGCAGGTAGAGAGTGTAGGGCGGAACGACCGGCGCATCGGCGCTGAGTTCGATCGTGCTTCCCTGGGTGAAGGTGCCGCAGGCCATGACCTCGTCGAAAGGGTAGCCCGGCATCGGTGCCGGCATGACTCTTACGAAGGAATCGATCGGAGAGGATTCCTGGATGCCCTGGGCGAAGCGGACAAGATTCTCTTTGCTGCCGAGCTCGACCGTCTGGATGATATCCGTGCGCGGTTCATCGTAGCGCGGGGAAACGTTGTTGAAACCGAGCTTCTCCAGCATGTAGGCGGAGAAAGCCGCGGTCTTCAGCGCGCTGCGGACAGCGCTCGGGGCATAGAAGATGCCCTTGAAGAAACTGTTGAGCTGGTTGAAGTTGGCGCCCTGGTGTTTGCCGATACCCGGAGCCGTCAGCCGTTCGGCGACCATCTCGATCAGATCCGCTCTTCCGGCCACATAACCGCCGGTGGAGGCGATGCCGCCTCCGAGGTTCTTCATCAGCGAGCCGACGACGATATCCGCGCCGATATGGCCGGGTTCGCGTTCCTCGACGAGTTCGCCGTAGCAGTTGTCGACCATAATGATGACTTCGCTGTTCACTTCTCGGATCTTCCGGATCAGGTGCTCCAGCTTATAGAGATTCAGGGAAGGTCTTGCGGAATAGCCGCGGGAGCGCTGGATCTCGACGAGCTTCACGCCGCCGTTTTTCAGTCGTTCCACGATCTTCTCTTCATCGAATTCATAATTGACGAGATCGATCTGTTCGTATTTCACGCCATGGGCTTTTAAGGACTGGGAGGAATCACCGACCAGGCCGATCATCTCCTGCAAAGAGTCGTAGGGCGTCCCGGTCAGGGAGATCATCGTGTCTCCGTGCTTCAGCAGAGCCGAAAAGGTGAGGAAGAGGGCGTTGGTGCCGCTCATGATCTGCGGACGGACAAGAGCATCTTCCGTTCCCAGGACAGTCGCGAAGATCTTTTCGAGCTTGTCGCGGCCGGCGTCATAGTCGCCGTAGCCGTTGATGTCACTGAAATCCGTGTAGGACACCTTATTCTCGATGAAGGCGGAGAGGATGCGGTCGGAATTGATCAGACAGGTCTGGTCAATGCGGTCATATATCTCTTTTAAATCGCTGTCTGACTGCTCCGCGAGGGCAAGCAGACGCTTATCGATCTGGTCCAGTATCATAATTCTGATTCTCCTGCTGTAATTGCGTTCCTCATGATTTTACAGGATTTCCGGATAAAAAGACAGTTCCGCCGCCGGATCTAGAATAAAAGCGGGACCGTTTCCGGTCCCGCGTATTCTATTCTGTTTCTTCGTGTGCCAGCCGCAGGTAGTAGGGATCGATCCCGACCTTCAGCAGGAGGTCCCGTATCCTGTTGAAGACGGCGAGCACGTTCCAGGCGCGTACCGGTTCTCTGCCGTTGGCGTCCCGGTTATCCCTGTCTTCGTAGTACCAGAGGTTGTATCCGCTGATGTCCGCGACTTTATCGCCGGAAATGAAACGGAAACGGCTGTTTTCGCCAAAGGTATCCGGAGGTTCCTCCAGCTCATCAAATCCGAAGAGCTCAGGATGTCCGTCGATCAGTTCCCGGATCTTTCTGACCGTCATTTCCGGGACCGTCAGTTTTTCCGGCTTGATGATATCCGTATCGCCATTCCAGGATTTCGAATCGAAACGGTAGACCAGGACGTTATCCTTCCCGGTGTCCAGAACTTCGATCCAGCAAATGGGCAGAGCATAGGCGTTTATTACGCTGTAACGGAATATGCATTTTTCTTCCATGATACTTTACCTCATCTCCATTATCCCACAAATCCTCTCTCCGGCTGAAAGGAAGTTCAGCAGATCCGTCATGTGCGCAAAATGCGCAGAGGGCTTGAAAAGAGAAACCGGGAAACAGAAAGGGTATAATGAGCAGGAAAGGACGGGCAGGAAAATGAAGGAATACGATATACAGGAAGAGCGTCTGGAGTTTCTGGTCGAAGCGTTTAAGGAAGATTCCGGCAAGTATCGGGATCTGAAGACACCGGAGAGCACGGAAGAGAAACGGGTCCTTCTGCGTTCGCTGATGAATATCCGCATGCCGGGAAAGCTTCCGGCAAAAGTCCTGTCCGTTCAGGACAGTTATCTGCAGCGCAGAAACACTGAAAAGGGGATCGTGACCGTGGACGAGATCCCTCTTGCGGAAGAAGGGATATCGGTCTGGCAGGGAGACATCACCCGTCTGGAAGCCGACGTGATCGTCAACGCGGCGAATTCGCAGATGCTGGGGTGCTTCGTGCCCATGCATACCTGCATCGACAATCCGCCGTTATACTTACACGCCTCTGAATTCGATCCCGACCGTGACAACAGCAGAGTTTTCGCCGGAAAAGTCGCTGAAGCCGGTAGCTTCACCGAATTCCATTTGTGGGGAGGTGTCGGCCATAATATAACCTCGAGTCCTGCTCCTGTTTGCCAAAGGATTAGGGAAACGATCGACCACAATGTACTTGATGCTTTTGCCTATGACCTGCGAAGACCATGGGTGACAGAGGAGGATGTTTGATCACATAGGGTGGATACGGCAAGATCCTGATCAGTATCTCCTGATGCCCGGAATAGAAGCTTGCAGCTTGAAAGAAGCGAGGCAGGCTTCTTTTCTTTTTATGCGCCACCATATGTTTCTGGCCTTTAGAAAAAAGACGGCCAAAGACCGTCATGGTACAAATGAAAAAAACTGCTCGCTACTTATATTTTAGTTCTGTCTTTAAAGGATCATTAGGACATTCACGCCATTTAGATGCAATGAAATAGCCTCCTTGGTGTAATTTTGCTCCCCTAAGCCAAACCTATAATTTAATTAGGATAATTGCTTTTTGCAACATATAGCATTTCATGCAGGAAAGGAATAAAAATGGCACAAGTAGAAGCAATGCTGTCGAATCATCATGTTCATCTTACTCCTGAAAACTGTCAGGCTCTTTTCGGATATCCGGAACTGACAGTGAAGAAAGATATGGGATCGGAATTCGTAGCCAATGAAACAGTAACTCTAAAAGGTCCGAAAGGAAAGATTGAAAATGTCAGAGTTTTGGGTGGTAAAGGTCACAAACATACGCAGGTCGAATTGTTCGCTTCTGATGCTGTGAAACTGGGAGTTGACGCTCCGGTGCGGGACAGCGGTGAACTGGAAGATGCGGCTCAGCTGACGATCATCGGCCCGGCAGGCGAGATCACAGAAGAACACTGCGCGATCATTGCTGCCCGTCATATCCATATGGGGAAAGCTTTGATGGACCAGCTGGGAATCAAGGATCACGACCTGGTCAGCGTTAAAGCAGGCGGTCCGCGCGGACTTATCTTCAACAACGTGATCATCCGGGCAGCAGGAAACAGCGCCTATGGACAACTTCATCTCGATATGGAGGAAGGCAACGCTGCCGGGATCAAGAACCACGATATGGTCGAGGTGATCGTTCCCAATATGGTTTAACGTCCGGAAAGTGTTTAGGAATGACAAGCCAGATGTTTAAGAATCTTCTCAAAGAAAAGAAAAATCTTGTCTTTATCGGCGAGGCCGGCAGCGGTAAATCGGAGCTGGCGATCAACTTTGCGCTTGAGATCGTAAAGAACACTGATAAAGATGTCCATTTCTTTGATATGGATCAGGTAAAACCGCTTTTCCGGTCCCGGGATGTCGCTGTACAAATGGAAGCTGAAGGGATCATTTTCCACTGCGAACATCAGCTGCTGGATTCTCCGGTGGTCGTTTCCGGCGTGCGCGAACAACTTGCAGATCCGGAAAGCATCGTTTTGATGGATATCGGCGGAAATGAAGTTGGCGCCAGAATGATCGGCCAGTTTGCCGATATCCTCAACAGTGACACAACCATGGTCTTCTTCGTCATCAATACTTACAGACCATGGTCAAAAGATACCGAAAGCATTAGGGAAACGATCTTTAAAATTACGCGGGTGTCCAGATTGAATAATATCCGGATCATCAGTAATCCGAACTGCGGGCCGACGACTACCGCTGAAGAAGTCATCGGCGGCAACAGAAAACTGGAAGCCATGCTGAAGGGCGCTTATCAGATCGATTATGTCTGTGTGCTGGAAAAACTCGTCGATCAAGTATCTGAACAGATATCTGAAGAGCTCATACCTGTCGAGATCCATATCCTGTATCCGTGGCTTCAGGACCGTCCGAAGGTCATGGTCCGGAACGGGCCTGGTCTTGATCCAAACCATTTTGTAAGACTGGCTAATATCGATACCGATTAATGACGGAGTTTAACTCAAAGGAGGAAATAATATATGCCAAGAGTTGAGATTCGTAACGACTTGTGCAAAAGCTGTCGTTACTGCGTCCGCGTCTGCCCGAAAAAATGTTTGGAGATAGGGAAGACGACCAATGCTAAAGGCTACCTGCATGTTGTTCAGGTTCGCCCTGAAGACTGCATCGGTTGCGCGATGTGCGCTATCATCTGCCCCGATTCTGTTATCGAAGTTTATAAGTAGGGGAGGACAAAATGGAAAGACAGTTTTTAAAAGGTTGTGAAGCAATTGCTGAATCGGCTGTTCGGGCCGGTTGCCGATTCTACGCCGGCTACCCGATCACCCCTCAGAATGAGATCCCGGAGTACTTTGCCAGAAGAATGCCGGAAGTTGGAGGCGTTTATCTTCAGGGCGAATCGGAAGTTGCTTCCGTAAACATGGTCTATGGCGCTGCCGGTGGAGGTACCCGCTGTATGACCTCATCAGCAAGCTGTGGTATTTCTCTGAAAGCGGAAGGTATGTCCTATATGGCTATGGCCAGAGTTCCGGCGGTTGTTCTGAATGCACAGCGTGGTGGTCCAGGCGTCGGTGATATTCGCCCGGCTCAGCAGGATTACTTTCAGGCTACGAAAGCCCTTGGAAACGGTGGCTTCCAGTATATCGTCTTAGCCCCCTCGACGATTCAGGAAGCAGCAGATATGACTTATGAAGCTTTTGATCTGGCTGACAAGTACCGTAACCCGGTAATGGTCTTAACTGACGGATTCACTGCGGCTATGATGGAGCCGGTCGTCCTTCCGGAACAGAAGAGCGAGGAAGAGCTTGCGGCTATCAAAGCCGCAAAGAAAGCGGACTGGGCTTTAAAAGGAAAAGTTGAAGGACAGCCGTTGCATAAGATCAGTTTCAATGCCGGTTCAAAACCTCCGCAGGGAAAATTCATGAATACCGGCGAAGACCGCAACAAGACGGATGCCGCTATGTATGAACTCTGGAAAGAAGAGGAAGTGCGTTATGAAGAATACAGGCTGGACAATGCAGAAGTAGTGATCGCCGCTTACGGCGTTGCAGCCCGTATCTCCGCAACGGCGATCAATATCCTGCGCGCTGAAGGGTATAAGGTCGGTATGATCAGACCGATCAGAGTCAATCCTTTCCCGGAAAAACCTTATGCAGCCCTCGACCCGGCCAAGGTGAAAGGTATCCTGGTCGTCGAGCATTCGATCCCGAGCCAGATGATCTATGACGTCAAACTTGCGACCGGCAACACCATCCAGATCGATACCTGCCTGCGTTCCTGCGGTGAGATCATCTCCCGTGATCAGATCGTCGAAGATGTCAAAAAGATCTTTGCGAAATAATAGTTTGGAGAAATCAACATGGAAGAAGTAAAAGTATATAGCAGAGCATCATCCATCCCGAAGAACCCTTATATCGGGTTTTGCCCCGGATGCATGCACAGTACGACTTTCAAAGTCATCGCAGAAGTTCTTGATGAATTGGGAATCGTCGACAAAACTATCGAATGCAACGGTGTAGGTTGCAGCGGTCTCGGACTCGGATATGTATATCTGGATAATGTCTTCTGTGCGCACGGACGTGCCTGCGCAGTTGCTACAGGTATTAAACGTACAAACCCGGACAACATCGTCTTCACCTATCAGGGCGACGGCGACGGCGGATCTATCGGTATTGCAGAAACGATCTATGCCGCTAACAGAGGTGAGAATATCACGATGATCCTCATCAACAACGGTACGTATGGCATGACAGGCGGCCAAATGGCTCCGACTACGCTGGTCGGCCAGAAAGCCACGACCGCTCCTTGGGGACGTAATCCTGAAGAACATGGTTACCCGGTCCACATCGCTGAGCTGCTCGACTCGCTGACAGCTCCTGCCTACATTGCCAGAGTTGCCATGAACAGTGTTCAGAATGTTCGTAAAGCCAAGGCTTGTATCAAAAAAGCGTTCCAGTATCAGATGGAAGGGAAAGGCTTCTCTTATGTGGAAGTCATGTCGAACTGTCCGACAAACTGGGGCATGAGCCCACTTGAAACGCTTGAATACATGGAGGAGCACACTCTTAAAGAGTTCAAGCTCGGCGAGATCCGCGCTAAATAAGGAGTAAAGTATGGAAAGAGATTTAATCGTTGGCGGTTTCGGTGGTCAGGGCGTTATGAGACTGGCACAGCTGATGTGCTACACAGCCACGGAAACAACAGACAAATATGTCAGCTATTTCCCAACATATGGAGGCGAACAGCGCGGCGGCACCGCAAACTGTTTTGTCATCATTTCTGACGAAAAGATCGGTGCCATGACGGCCCCTAAGTGTGATGATCTGATCGTCTTCAATAACCCTTCACTTGCTAAATTCGAAGCTCGTTTAAAGCCGAATGGAACGATGTTTGTCAACACGACTGTCGCAACTGACGCTCCGAAACGCACGGATATCAAGATCGTCAATGTTCCGGCGACAGAGATCGCAAACGAAGTCGGCGACATCCGCTGTGCGAATCTAGCTATGCTTGGTGCCTACATCGGTTATACCGGACTTCTTCCGGCTGAAAACATCAAAAAGACTGCCGAGAAGAAGCTTGGTGCTAAACGCCCTGAACTGATCCCGCTGAACAATGCTGCCTTCGACAGAGGATTCGAGATCGGAAAAGCAGCTCGTGAAGCAGAGAAAGAAGCATAACGAACCATTTGAAATCGCTATTGTGATTTTAAGCCACAGATAAATGAGGAAAGAGCAATATGAAAAATAATAAAACTCGTGGTTTTATGAGCGCACTGGGTTCTGGAATCAACCTTATTTTCAGCAATGCATCATATACCGTAATCATCATATTTGCCGCTCACTTGATGGGCAGACTGGGCATTTCTCCAACGCAGTATGCATTAATATTCACCATCTCGAGTTTTTCAGGCATGTTCGTCTCGCTTATCGCGGGTCAGCTTGTTGATAAATTCGGTTCCAGAGTCATGGCTTTATTTGGCGGCGTTTGTCAGATCTTTATGATCCTGTCGATGGTCTTTGCGCCGAATATGGCAGTAATCTACATCGCTTCCGTTCTCCTGGGTTTTGCGGGTAAGTTCAATGGTTCGATGCTGCATTCCATGAACGTTTGCTTATGTGTGATAAAGAAGCAATAGAAGTGCAAAAAATTTTGCCGTTCCTATCCGACACTTGGCCATTGTGTCGGATAGGTCGGGCGGTTATTCGGGCAAGTCAATCTTGCCGACAAAGCTGTAATAAATCTCAATG
>JAFWII010000035.1 GCA_017533785.1 Erysipelotrichaceae bacterium
TCTTTTAAGCTGAATACGTTTTATTTCATTCGCAAACAAGACCGGTTAACAGAAGATATAAAAGCCGCTTTTATTAAATACATCGATATGCTTTCTAACGATACCTACATCGCTAAAAATAAAAACGGCATCTATAAGATCTCATTAAAAGATGTTTTGTATTTTGAAGTCAGTCATAACGATCTGTATATACACTTCGTTAACGGAAAAGAGATCAAAGAGAGAAAGCAGATCGCCATTGTCTATGACGAAGTCAAAAACAAAGGTTTCGTAATGATCGGAAAAAGCTTTGTAGTAAATACGAAATACATCATTTCCATCAATAAGTCTCAACGCTCAGTTACGCTAACCAACAGGCAGACGATCCAAATGACCGTTAAACAGCTCGAAGAATTTAAGCATTTTTTTGATAATTCTCAGGGAGAAATAAACGATGATATTTGATTTAGTAATTAACCTTTTTGAGAGTATGCTGTTTATATTCTTTCTTTACTCATTACCATTAACACATAAGCCCAATTCCATATGGCTTTCGATCGGTGCAGTAATAATCAATTTTGCCGCCATGTCGGCGGTTAACTATTTTTCCCCTTCGCAAAGTCTGTTTTTTACAGTGTTCACAGCATTTTATTTCCTTTACCTCTGCTTGATCAGCAACGAAAGGAAAGGATTGCTTATTATTTATGCTTTATTACCGATGACCATCGCCGCAATGACAAATACAGTGTTTGATATCACTTTTATTCTTGCTCTTGGAAATGGACGGTCATTTTTGGAACTTCTGAATCTTTACGGCATTCCGACAACATTAACAGTCCAGCTCATCCATGTCATTTGTTTTTATTTCGTTGTAAAGAAGCTTAAGGATAAACTGCCGAAACTATCCAGCAGGGAATGCATCATTCTATCACTTTTACTGCTGACCGCATGCACCGTTTCCACCTGTCTGGAAACGGTCTATCTGGACTACGAAAACACAAAATCATATTTGGCGATCGGTGTTTACTGTTCATCTGCTTTTATTATCCTTATCGCTATTCTCTTCAATCTGATATATGCCCGGATCTCGCTGGAAAACAAATTGAACCTTGAAAACACAATTCTGAAAACACAATTATCCTCTAACGAGCAGATCCTCAAAGCTCAACAAAACATTCACAGCCTTCGCCACGACATAAAGCATCTTATAACTCTTCTCAAAGAGAACAATAATCAGCCGATGTCTGACGAAATACAGGATGTTATCAAAAAGTACGATACTGTCAAAGAAAAACGGTTTGATCATTTTAACACGGCTATCCCGGCTGTTAATTACGTGTTAAATGTCAAGCGTGAAGAAGCCGTTGAGAAAGGTATCGATCTTAAATACACTCTAAACATTACACATGATCCCGGATTCGAAACCGAAGACCTGTTTCTTCTTCTCTCGAATCTGCTGGACAATGCCATTAAGCACATCGGTTTCAACAAAAGGATCGATCTTGAAATCAAGGAGATCGAAGAACTCTTCTGCATTACAATCACGAATTCCGTTAATGGTCAGGTACTGGATGAAAACAACGAATTTATCGTCAAAGGCGGTTCAAAGGAACACGGCTTTGGCCTTAAGACCATTGAACTGCTGGCAAACAAATATGACGGATATATATCCTGCAGACAGATCGGCGGCGATGTAGTGGTGACGGTCTATCTGAGTGAGCCTTTCCCTCAGATCGAGCAGGAAAACGCCGAAGACTCAAAATAAGCCTGCCAGCCCTCCGCCCGATATTCCCATCGATCACTGTTCACAGACTCCGCCCGATCAATGGGCGGTTTTGTTTTCTTGACATTTTTAGCGGAACTGTCATTTTTGATGCAGTATTAGAGAATATATCCGGATGATATAATTAAAAGAGAGATTCTTTGAGAAAGGATGATAATCATGGTCGACAGCACAACTTTTACTGTTAACAGCACCAATCTCACCATGCGGATACAGCAGGCGGAGATGTATCTGAAAGAATTTGAAAACGAAATCAAAAGAGCACAGGGAGCTACCGGCATTTTTCGCTCGCGTGAGGATGCTTTATCACGCATCAAGATCCTCAATGAGTTTGCCCCGGATGACCCGAGGGTCAAGGATCTTTTTCAGAGAGCCCGGAACTGTGTCATCGGCTCTACCGGCAACTTCACCGAGATCACCGGTGCGATGACCCAGTATCTCGTAAATGAAGAAAACATCCGCAGACTCTATTGCGAAAAGAGCGAGAACGGCTGGAAGGAACTGACTGCGGAATACGCGGATAAAACGCTTGAAAAAATCTATCCAGCACCCGATCCGATGAACGATTCGATGGATGAAGTGACCGGCAAGTATGTCATTCTGGACGAAGTCCGCTATCCGATGAACCAGTTTATGGGCGTTACCGGCGAATTCATCTATGTCGGCAAACGCTCCACCGGCATGTATTTCGTCAAGATCGACTCCAGAAAATGGCTTGGGCCTTACGAAGCCGTCAAGCGTTACCGCCGGCTCGTGGATTCCACGATGATGGAAGTTGATACCTGGACGATCCTCGGTGAGATCACCGACGTGACCATGGAGATCCCGGAAGCTGGTCAGAAAAAGATCGGCGGACCGGTCTATGCCGTTGTCGTCGAACCGGTCGCTCTTTATGTGCCGGGACATGTCCTCGGTCTGTATGATCCGGAACGCGAGAACAGCGGCCGCTTCCTCGGCGAAGAAGAAGTTGCCGGGATCAAGGAAAGCTGGTATACCGAAAAATCCGTACCGGAAGATGTCACCCCGGAACGTCTCGTCGAGATCTTCCGTCAGGCGATCAAGGAAAAGAACTACGATCTTTACGTCGACTGCATCCAGCCGGAAAGAAGACAGAATCCGACACAGGAATCTCTGCTTCTCTATCACTGGGATCTGCATCAGGAACGCTTCCACGGGGAATACGTTCATGCTGAAGTCGTCCCGGATGCCACCAAGATCACAGTGGTCAAGGGATATAACGATGAAAAAGGTCTTGATTCCTACTTCCTCTCTTCCGAGGATCAGCAGAAGATCGCTGAAAGATACGGCGAAAAAGTCGAATACGCGTCCGTACAGACCATTGCCTTCGACAAGAACGGCAAGCAGCTGGGCAGTCCGGTAAGAAGAAATCTTATCCGCACCAACGGCGGCAGATGGTATGTGCGTGATTACGAGATCCGGTTCTGATGACCGGGATACAGCTGCATTGATGTAAAGGAGAACAGAATATGGGTGAAGGTATTGATTTCGATAAACTGAGTATTGAAGAACGCTTTGAACTCCTTCAGGAGCAGGAAGACGATGCGCAGATCGCCATGTCTTTCCTGTCTGTCGATGAAAAGGTATTTGAATATGAACTTGGCGGGTTTGCCCAGCGGACCAATAATTTTACCAGCCACTTAAACAAACTGATCGATGTCCGTGATTTCAGCACCACAGACAACATGATGAAAGCACTGTACATGAATGATCTGGGCGACAGCGGATGGATCCGCACTTACTACCGGAAGAACGGAACTACGCTGTCCTACACTGACGGCAGGCTGGTCACGTCGGATTACGACGATGATGAGATCCGGTGCCTGAACACCGGACGGGAATATCTCAAAGATATCGAAATGCTCAGCGACGCCTGTTATCACGTGAACAAAATGCTCAGGAAATTTCCGCTGGAAGCTTCCTATAACTACTTATGCTGGGTCGATAATTTCGCCGAGGGAGATTATGACGAAGATCTTTACGCCCGCATCGACACCCAGATCGAAACGGTCGACTGGCAGCTCAGCCGCACAAGGGAGATCCCGGCCGGTAGGGCCAATGATTACGCGGCGTTCTATGCCCTGAAGATCCGGGAACTCGAGAACCAGAAGTCCCAGGTGATGGATGAGTACTACAAAAGGAGGCTTCAGGATTATCAGGAAGACCTGAAGAAGAGAGGACTGGACGACTGCATCAAAGAGTCGTCACCCGGAAAATACGAGGTGAGATATGACTGGTCTACAAAAATGCAGGTCATAGATAATTACACGAACATCCTGACAAGGCAAACGCCTACCGAGGATAAAATGAAAGAGATCCGCGATGAATGCACGAAACTGATGAGTGAGAAGATCCGTCCCTACAGCAACCAGATCACTCACAAGCCGTGCCAGGATGCGCTCGATGCCATGACCGGACTCGTGCGTGAAGTCCAGAGACACGCCATGGAGAACATCGATACCCACGAAGAGTTTGCCGATGGTAAAGACGCTCCTTTCTGCTTCATGAAGAATCCGCCGAGCCTTGAGTCCGCGACATCGCGATATGATTTTAAACCGTCGAAGGCTTATCCATGGGATCACGGGACCGAGCTCAAGAAACTCTACGAAATGATAGCGGACGCGCTGACTTCGCAGTGCAAAGACTTTGTGTACAATCAGTCTCTGCCTGCTGTATTCAGATAACGAACAAACATCGCTTCGCTGAAACAACACGAAAAAGGAACGGTATAGAGACCGTTCCTTTTGTTTACTGTTCTTCTTCCGATACCCAGATCCGTTCGACCGATTCCATGCGGATCAGTTTTTCTTTTCTTCCTTTCGGCGTGTCGATGCAGACAAGCAGCCATTCCTCGTCGGCGTCCAGGATCGTATTGCTGCCGTGTTTGGTGTTCCCGTAGTTGGTGATGTCGGCATCCATCTGGTCTTCTTTCAGATCAAGTTTCACTTTTTTGCCGATATAGGACTTCGTCGCTCTCAGGAGCGCTGTGCGGTCTTCGTGGTAGGAAGTGCCTTTCATCTTTGTCAGTTCGCGCTCCAGCTCATCGATCCTTCCTTTGAGAGTGGAAAGCTGCATGTAGGCCATCAGTCCGAAGACACCTAATATGAATCCGAGATATTCCATTATTCCGCCTCCCTGATCTCCAGCGAAAGGATCGAAGATGCCGGGATCAGTTTTACGATCCTGCCCTTCTTTGTATCCGCTTCAACTTTCATCCAGTTGCCCTCAAACTCCAGGATCCGGCAGTCTGTATTGAACAGATCGTAATCTCCTTCGTCTTCAAAGAAACTGATACGGACAGTCTTGCCCAAAGCTGTCTGCAGCAAACGGCTGATCCCTCTCGAAACGGGAATGCTTTCCTCTTCAACTTCGTCTTTCAGCAGGTAGTCACAGCTGACATCCAGCAGTTGTGCGATATCGCCGATCTTGTCGATATCCGGCATTACCGTTCCCGCTTCCCAGCGGCTGACTGTCTGGCGGGTCACATTCAGTTTGTCCGCGAATTCGATCTGCGTCAGACCGATGTCTCTTCTCTTCTTCGCGATCTTATTTCCAAGTTCATTCATACAATTGAACTCCTCCTTTACAACCTGATTCTACCCACTGCAATCACACTTGCTCAAGAAATTCTTACGTGCAAAATGTAACATAGTAGTTTACATTTTTCTTTGTTAACCAAAAGAGCCGCCGAAAATCCCGCTAAAATGACATGTTTAAATTAGATAATCTATGGTTATCTTCTGGATAATTGGATTATTACTTACTCTTTAAGGAAACACAAAACTCTTTTCTGAAGGTCGAAGTCACCTCTCGGGAATGGAGAGATTATCGAATGTCTTCCTTTTAACGATCAGTCTTTCGTTTGGCTCAATGAATCCGCAATAATAAATTGGAAGAGTACGGAAGCCTTCTCCCTCACCGATATTTGTGTCAGCAATTTTTATCGCCGGATGCTTTCCGTATTTTTCCGGGTGTTGAAGCACATGCTTCATGCTGGTAGCTCTTCCGTTCGTCGATTTGCATTCGATGATCGTTTCCCGTGTCTTTATCATCGTAACGAAATCCAACTCCGGGGATCCGCTTGACCCTCGGTAATAATACAGCTTCTGTCCGTTTTCATGAAATCCAACGGCTACCATGTTTTCGGTTATTGCGCCTTTATGCGCCCCAAGTTCTCCTGCCAAAACTTTTGCTGCTGTTCCCTGTTCCATTTGTGAAATCAACAAACCGGTATCCGCATAAAAAGCTTTGTACTCGTTCGCGATCTTTGCCGCTTCCAACGGGAGGGAAATATCAGACAAGTTGTATGATTTTATCACCAATCCTATATCTACCAGATACTGAAGCGCATCAGCCTTGTCTGCAGCGTGTGTTTTCCCTTCAACGAGACTAAACTGAAATTTCTTATATTCCTTTGAGAGTTGTGACGGCAGAGAATTCAGACATGCTTCAGCACGAAGTTTTAAAACCTCATTAACCTTTTCGTTACCGTTTGCATCAATATATCTTCCGAAATCTGCTTTTATTGATCCAATAATCTGACACTGGACTTCCTTTACTGCATTTAAGTCATGATTTTCAAAAAATACATTTACTGCCTCCGGCATTCCACCGACAATTAAATACTCCAGATATAGTTCACGCATTCTGTCATGAATCGCTTTGTCGATTACCGTTCCGGAACTAATAGACTTTTGTACATAGTTTAGAACATCTTCTGGCATGCCATAATTATTTAAAAATTCTCTAAACGTCAATGGATACATCACCAAATGTTCCTCATAACCAACCGGTATTCCTCTCGGATATGGTCTTCGGAATCCTTTTACCCCGAGGAAACTTCCCGTTGCGATGACATCATATCTCCCGTCAAGATCCCAGTACTTTAATGAGCTTCTTGCATTCGGGCAATCTTGTATTTCATCCAAGATCAAAAGCGTCTGACCCGGAAGGAACCTTGCATTCGGTATATTCGCAGTGATCCTGCTCGTCATTTTGTTTACATCAAAGTCGCCGTCAAATGCACTATGAAGACTGACACTCTTACGCAGATCGATATAAACAACATTTAAATAATTATCATTCCCGAATTGTTGTACACTGAATGTTTTTCCTGTTTGACGCAATCCACTGAGAACAAGCGGATGATGATTCCGATTCTTCCATTTTTCCAAGTCAGCACTTATTGATCTTTTTAACATACTTGCTCCTCTTCATTTTATATTATATGTGAATTATGTATTTTTTTAAAAGGTTTCGATGATACGTTTTGTATTTTATTAAATAGAAATCTTACTTATTAATGTATATTTTTAAATGGTTTAGGATAGTATATTTGTAATTTTTTAAAAGGAAAGAAAAGCTGCCCTTTCAGGACAGCTTGATCGAATAATGATCGATTATTCTTATTTTTTCAGTTTCTGACCGAGGATATAGATCACGGCGGCGACAGCCATGCCGTTGATCGAGGCAACGCCCCAGTGCAGCAGATTGGCAACGGCAGCACCGGCGATAACGCCGATCACAGCCGGCCAGTCAACGACTTTATCTGTTCCGATATGATCATACTCCTCCGGATGCAGGAAGTAGCCGAGCACCAGGATGATGCCGACCGGCGGAAGCGTACAGTTCAGGATGTTCAGCCAGCTGACGAAGTTCCAGTAGAGCCAGATCGCGGACAGGGTGCCGATGATGCCGGAGATCAGGACCATCGGTTTCTTGTCTTTGTTGAAGATATTCGCCAGGCCGAGACCGGCAGAGTATAAGGCGTTGTCGTTGGTCGTCCAGATGTTGAGACCAAGAACCAGGATCGCGACGTAGAACAGACCGAGGTTGATCATGACTTCAAAGATATCGTTGCCGCCGACATAGATCGAGGAAACGGCGCCCATGAGGAACATCAGCGAGTTGCCGATGAAGAAAGCGATGACTGTCGTGATCACGCCGTCTCTTGCGTTCTTCGCGAAACGGGCGAAGTTCGGAGTTGCCGTACCGCCGGAAACGAAGGAGCCGACAACGAGTCCGGCGCCGCCGATCATGGTCAGCGTGCCGGAGGAACGGGCAAAGTTCTCGAGGAAAGTGCCGTCCCCTCTCTGTACGGCCAGGATCATGGCGACCGTGCCCAGGATCGCGACACATGGTACGGCGATATAACTGACGATCGTCAGCGATTTAATGCCGAAATAAGCCGAGGAGGTCATCAGGATACCGGCGATGACGACCAGCAGATAGGTTACGAAGGTGCTGCCGCCGAAAAGCTCATTGGCGACCGGGATCGCGAACATCGCGACGCCGACGCCGAACCAGCCGATCTGCGTGAGCGAGATCATCGCGGAAGAGATGTAGGAACCCTTTTCACCGAAAGCCTTGATGGCCAGAAGATCCATCGACATGCCGGTCTTTGCGGCGACATAGGCCAGTGTGCCGGTATAGAACGATAAGATGATACCGCCCAGGATCAGGGCGCCCAGGAAGCCGCCGAAATCCAGGCCGTCGGCCATCTGCTGGCCGACCCACATGCTGGCGGAGAAGAAGGTAAAGCCCAGCATGATCATGAACATGGTCAGGAAGCTGCGGCGCTGGCTCTGCGGCACCGCGGATGTTGAGAAGTCGATGTCTTTTACGTTTTCGTTCTTTGTCGTCATCTTTCTGTCCCCCTTAATGAATGGCGATATAGGTATGCAGGGCTTCCCTGAACTCGGAGATCCGCTTGTCCGCGATCTCCTTCAGCGTCGGCGCCTGTTCTTTCAATGCACGGATGTATTCCTGTTCCTGCCGGTAAAGCTCCCCGCAGGTCTTCTGATCGAGGTAACGGTAGCCGTTCGCTGCGGTCCAGTCTTCAAGGCTGATCTCCAGCGGATGGCCGAGGCGTTCCGCCAGCAGTTCGAAGATATCGATCTTTTCGCTTCTTTCACGGACCGCTTCCCAGTATTCGAGCACTTCCTGAACATGCTCGTAGATCTCGTAGCGGCGGGCGCCGCCGTCGTAGATGATGCATTTTTCAAAGATCGGATCTCTCTGCGAGAGCGTGATCTTCCGGTATTCCGGATCGACAATGCCCTTCTCTCCCCAGTAGAAATCGATGTTCCGGATCTGGATCCCGGCTACACCGGCATCCTCGTAGCAGCTGAACATGCCGCCGTAGAAGACGACGCTGAAACCTTCGAAGTCCGGCCACCAGCGGCGGATCTTCTCTGTCATCTCCTCGGCGATCTCGACCGCTCTGGTGCCGCCGATCGTGAAGGCGATGATATTCTTCAGCTGCGCGTCGTTCTGCTTGTAATACTGCAGCATATGTCCCAGACAGTGGACGAGGGTATCACCGCTTGCGATGATGTCTCCCAGAAGCAGGGTGCCGTCCGGCACGACTGCCAGTTTGGCATAGCGGGTGTCAAGACCGGTGATCAGCTTTCCGTTGAAGACCCGTTCGCAGGACAGGAAACTGATGTCATGCACCGGGATGCCCTGCGAGTAGCAGCTTTCCTCCATCGGATAGTTCAGCGCTCCGCGCAGGATCGTAAAGATATTGACCGGATGTAAAAAATGCTGTTCATCGAAGTAGCGGAGAGCTGCGGAGGTTGCCGGTAAGAGCGCCTTGTAGACATCAAAACCGACGACTTCAGGTGAATTCAGCAGCTTCGCGATCTTCGGATCGGACAGCACGTAATAGCGGTTCTTGAAACTTCCTTCCAGTTCGCCGAAGGAGATATCGCCTTCTTTAAACAGGGGCTTCAGCTGTATATCTTTGAAATAATCCATAAGTTCTCCCCTTAATCACTCATAAAAAAACGGGTCGGAAAACCTGATAAGTTTCCGGCCACTCATGTCTCGGTACATTCAGGAACTTCAACATAGTGTTCCGGACTGCCCATAAAACTTCCTTAAAAATTATAATTTTGCATGCCCGTCTGCGTCAACGGGAAAACGGGGTAAATCTTGAAAAATGACTTTGAAATAATTGTTTGATTCAGGACAAACATCTGGTACAACCGGTAAGACAAAGGAAAGGAAAAGCGATGTATTCATCGCTCCAGGTTGTTTGTTTTATCTCGTTCGGGAATCCTGAGTTCCCGATTCGTTAACTTATTGTTTTCGCTAAACAACAGATTCCGAAGAAAAGCCTCCAGGAATTCGGTCGTTTCGTAGATTTCTTTTCGGATATTAGTATAATTGGCACGAACAAGCGCATTTCTGAAATACCAGGAATTCTCAGCGAAAATGTCGTTTGTCACATCATATCCGAGAGTAGAAAGATACTTGATCAAGAATACAGCAGTTGTCCTTGTGTTGCCTTCCCCAAACGGATGGATCTGCCACAGATTTGCAGTAAACCTTGCCAAATGAGAGATGATATCATCATTTGGCAATCCTTTATAGGAAAAGGACTTTTCTTGTTTGAAATCATAATCCAGCATTTCTTTCAACGAATAAGCGCTCCCGTAGGTAACCGTATCCCCATTAAGCACCCACTCATCTTTTGTGATATCGTAATCCCGCATTCTTCCCGCGTGTTTATAAATACCGGTAAAAAGTCTCCTGTGTATTGCCAGGAACTGTTCCGGTGAGAATGAGAATGATTCTTCTGATAGTATTTCCGCGATTCTAGCCGATACAACATCAGCTTCCTTCGTTCTGATTTCAATTCTTTCACTTTTGGCTTGATAATAAGAATCAATGCGCTCTTTTGTTTCTGCAAAAGAAATACGTCCCTCGATGTTCTGCTGTGCAGTTTCTAAAAGATACTGTGAAGTTTCCAGTCCATCGACTTGTTGTAATCCTATGGCAGTTTTCCAAGCATACTTTTTATAGTATTTTTCAGGTTCAGTTACTTTATTGTATTCTTCAAAAAGATCTTTATGCACATTGAGCCTCCTAATACACATAAGTATACACAAGCAAATCAGCAATGAACAAGCAGGCTGTAAATTCAGGTACTGCCTGCCGCCTCAATCACGGGACTTATTTACCAGAATTCTTATACTATCCACGTCCGGCATGGATTTCAATGCGCCTTTTCGTGTTGTCACGATCGCTGCCGCGGCACTGGCAAACATGCCGAAACTGCGGATCGTCTCTTCATCCAGTTCGTTCAGCCCGTGTTCCAGGATCCCATTCAGGAGGCAGCCGCAATAGGTGTCCCCGGCACCGGTGGTATCGACGGTCTTCTGCGGAAAAGCAGGGATACAGATCCTTTCATTCCTGTAATAGATCCGGCTGCCTTCCGCTCCCAGCGTTAGGGCGATCAGCGAGATCGCATACTCCTTCTGGAGGATACGGATGGCGTCATCGTATTCCTTCCCGCCTGTCAGCCAGAGGATCTCGTTATCGGCGATCTTCAGGATATCACAGTGTTTCATTCCCCAGAGGATCTGTTCTTTCGCCTCTTCTTCGCTGTGCCAGAGAGGCATGCGCAGATTCGGGTCATAGGAACGGATGATCCCGGCTTTTTCCGCCTCTTCAATGGCTCTCCTGGTCGCTGAGCGGGAAGGTTCGTCAGTCAGAGATAAAGAACCGAAATGAAAGATCCTGCTGCTGCGGATCAGTGAAAGATCGACTTCCTCCTCCTTCAGCATCACATCGGCGCCGGGACTGCGGTAAAAGGAAAAATCGCGGTCCCCGTTTTTAAGTTTATGTACGAAGGCGAGGGTCGTCGGGACGGTCTCGTCTTCCAAAAGACCTTTGTCATCGATCCCGCAGGAAACGATCTCGCTGCGCAGCCTTCTTCCGAACATGTCCCTGCCGACTTTGCCGATAAAAGCAGTCTTCCGTCCGAGCTTCTGCAGCATCGCCAGCACATTGCAGGGCGCTCCGCCGGGATTCGCCTCAAAGACCGGGTTTCCGTATCCGGATTCTCCGGTCCCGATCATATCGACCAGAAGTTCGCCTAAAGCGACGACATCATACTCTTTCTCCATTTTCGACCTCCCAAACCAGTTTTCTCTGCAGCGCCGGCACGACGGATACCGCCGGATCGAGCAGCGGGATCAGCGTTGCCTGCAGGGCATGATACAGATCGCTCTTTCCCGGCCAGACCGTTTCTTTCAGCCGGTTGTGTTCATCCAGCTGATGATACCAGGAGCCGTTCACCGGATCACGGACGCAGTCCTGCAGATATGTCAGGAACTGCCCGTACTTTTCCGCGTATGCTTCTTTCCCGGTGATGTGATACAGGACCGCGGAGGTATTGACCGCTTCCGCCAGTGTCCAGTGCATCCGGTCACGTACTACCGGGACTCCGCTCCAGTCTGTCGTATAGACGATGCCGCGCTCCCCGTCGGCGTTCCAGCCATCCGCGACCGCTCTGTTGAACAGCGATTCCGCCTTTTCGATATAGCTGCGGCTGTTTTCTTTTTCCTGCGGACGGGCCGCCAGGGCCCACTGGGTGATCAGCCTTGCCCATTCGATCCCGTGTCCCGGGGTCGCCCCGTAAGGCTTGAAGGGATCGTCCTTCTTATCGCTGTTGTATTCATAGAGCGGCTTCCAGTTTTCGTCAAAATGCTCCGGGATCCGCCAGTCATTCTCCTCCGCCCATTTCAGCACCTGCCGAATGATCCTTCCGGCGCGCTGCCGCCAGGCTTCTTCCCCGGTCACATCCGCGACCGCAAGGAATGCTTCGACCGTATGCATATTGGCATTCAGCCCGCGGTAAGGATCGCAGACCGTGAACTCCGTGTTCCAGGTATCTTTCGTTAAGCCTTTTTCTTCATCCCAGAAGTATTCCAGGAACAGCTCCGTGCTTTCTTTCAGAAGTTCCTTTGCTCCTTGACGGCCGGCTGCCAGCGCGCTGGATGCGGCCAGGATCACGAAGGCATGGGCATAGCACTGCTTGTCCGCTTTCGGATTCAGACCGCGGTCCACAGCCGGATACCATCCGCCGTTCTGTTCGTCATGAAGAACGGTCCTTAGACCATTCAGTGCCTGATCGACCAGCTCCCCGCTTCCCGGAAATCCCAGCAGGCAGCCCAGGGAATAGACGTGCGCCATCCGGCAGGTGATCCAGGTCTCAAGGTCACGGTCTTTTAGCGGACTCCCGTCACTTCCGAGGTAGTAGGAAGCACCGGAAGGCGAAGGAAAGGATCTGCCGAATCTCAGCAGTTCATTCCGCAGTTCCTCCAGGTACTCCCGGTTCTCCGGCGTGTCAGGCCGATATTTTCTGTTCATAAATGAATCTTCTCCGTTTCGGATCATTGTCTCTATAATTAATTATATGAAAAACGAGGCTTTCGCCGCTGAGAAACATCCCTATCTGAAGCTCTTTCTCTCCATGCTTGAGATCTCCGCCTTTACCTTCGGCGGCGGTTTCGTCATCATCAGCATGATGCGCAAGCGCTATGCCCGGGAATACGGATGGCTGAACGATCAGGAAGTGCTCGATATGACGGCGATCGCCCAGTCGGCACCGGGTGCACTCGGGGTCAATTCCGCGATCATCTTCGGCTACCGCATCGCCGGTCTGCCGGGCGTTTTCCTTTCGCTCCTGGCAACCGTGATCCCGCCGGTCGTGATCATTTCCCTGATCACCTTCTTTTATGAGCGCTTCGTCAATAACGAGGTCGCCAATATCGTTCTGCAGGTCATGCGTGCCGGCGTGGCGGCGGTCATCGCCGATGTCGTGATCGATCTCGGCAAAGCTGTTTTTGAAACGAAGAACCTACTCAATATCGCCCTGATGCTGGCGGCGTTTTTTGCCCTGAGTGTCTTTAAGGTCTCTTCGCTGTGGATCATTGCCGCGGCGCTGATCCTGGGGATCGCCTCCTCGCTGAAAGGAGGAAAACAATGATCTATCTGGAGTTATACGGGATCTTCTTCCTGATCGGCCTGTTCTCCTTCGGCGGGGGCTACGCGGCGATGCCGTGGATCCTCTCGCTGGCCGTGGAACAGAAAGGCTGGCTGACATTGAGCGAATATGCCGATCTGACTTCGATCGCCGAGATGACCCCGGGACCGATCGGTGTCAACGCGGCGACTTTCGTCGGTCAGAAGATGGCAGGCCTGCCCGGAGCGCTGTTCTGCACCCTGGGCTGCATCACCCCTTCCCTGATCATCGTGCTGCTGCTTGCCCTTCTGTATCAGAGATACCGCGATCTCGGCGTCATGAAAAACGTCCTTTTCCGTCTGCGTCCGGCTGTCGTTTCACTGATCGCCTCCGCAGGCGTGACGATCCTGCTGCTGGCGCTGTTCAATGCCGCTTCCTATAAAGAGGTCTCGCTGACAGCGGTCCGCCCGGTCGAGGCATGTCTTTTCCTCGTTTCGCTTTTACTTCTGCGGAAAACGAAGATCTCGCCGATCGCCGTGCTGCTGCTTTCCGCCGCAGCCGGGACGCTCCTCTATCTCTTCCTCTGACTTTCAGCATCGTAATGATGCTTTTCTTTTGAAAATAAAAAGCCCGCATGTGTGCGGGCTCCGGCAGGAGATCAGAAACTGCGGATCTCCTTTACTTTTTTCTCGTCGAGACGGAGCACGATCTCCGTCATCAGTTTTATGGCATTGACATAATCATCGTAGTGGATCATCGTGGTCGGCGTATGCGCGTAGCGGCAGGGAATGTTCACCAGCAGGACCGGAGTGCCGGCATTGGCGAACTGGAATTTCGAAGCGTCCGTGCCGCCGCGTTTCATGATCGAGGTCTGGTACGGGATCCCGCATTCTTCCGCGACTTCCACGGCAAAACGGATCAGTTTGCGGTTGGAGATCGTCATGTTGTCCATGAAGGTGAGCTCCGGACCCTTTCCCAGGCTTGCCTCTTCCTTTTTGCCGCCGCAGACGTCGTCCGCAGTCCCGATATCGACCGAGAAGGCAATGTCCGGCTTTACCGCTTCAGCGAGCGTCGCCGCGCCGCGGGTGCCGACTTCTTCCTGTACAGTACCGGCGCCGATAAAGATATTCTTGTGGCCGGTCTTTTTCAGATTCTCCATGACCCGTAAAGCCACGGCGCAGCCGATCCGGTTGTCCCAGGCTTTGTTGACGAGATACTTTCCACCCTTGCCCAGCGCTTCAAAATGTCCTTTCGGAACGATGAAATCGCCGATCCGGACGCCGAGCTCCCTCGCCTCTTCCTCGCTTTTGCAGCCGATATCCAGAGCCAGGTCCTCGATCTTCGGAAATTCCTTGTCTTCCATGCCGGGGCCGAGCGAGCAGATCGCGTCGACGTCCCCTTTTTCGGTCTCGATCGTAAAATGCTGGGAGAGCGCGCCGCAGACAAAGAAGAAACCGCAGCGCGAAAAGCGCACGAATCCGTCCTTGGTGATGGAACGGACCATGAAGCCGACTTCGTCCATGTGACCGGCTGCGAGGATCTTCGGACCTTTTTCTCCGTGATACGCGATCAGCGAGCCCAGCCCGTCCGTTTCAGTCTTATCCGCGACCGGTTCATAAGCTTTGCGCAGAAACTCCCGCACGGAGCCCTCGTTGCCGCTGGTCGCCCGCAGGTCTGTCAGTTCCTTTAAAAATGCGATCTCTTTTTTCATACTGTCACCTTCCCTGTCTGGTTATATGAAAATCTTACCACATGAAACAGCCGGAATGTCTCCTATGGTAAAATTAGGACAATGATCCTCTTTCATACCGGACTGCAGGAGATCCCTCAGCCGGACATCCGTTACGGAAGGAAGAATGCCGACTTCGGCCAGGGCTTTTATCTGTCCCCGGACAGAGAATTCGCCTGTCGCTGGGCAAAGGAAAGGGAAGACCGCAGCAGCGTTCTGAATATCTATGATCTCGATGAAAAGGATCTGCGGATCAAATTTCTCTGGAGAGACGAAGAATGGTTTTCCTATATCTTCGCCAACCGGCACGGACAGCCGGATATGTTCACGGAATACGACGTGATCGCGGGTCCGATCGCCAACGACACCCTGTACGACACGATGGGTATCCTGACCAGCGGTTTTCTTTCCGGCAGCGAAGCGCTGGCGATCCTCCGCCTGGGAGCGGAATACACGCAATGGGCGGTCAAAAGCGAAAAGGCGCTTTCGCGTCTGCATTGGCACGGCGCTGAGATTCTGCCGAAAGAGGAGATCGCTCTCTGGCGCAGGACCGTTCAGGAAGAGGAGAAAAACTTTCAGGAGCTGCTCGCCGCGAAGATGCAGTCCTTTGAATGATAAAAAACACCGCCGCTGAAGTGAAAACGAAGCGGATCTGGTGCATAATGAAAATGATATGAAAAAGACTTACTTATGTAACCGCGAAGCCAAAAACTATGTTCTGGACCGGCTTCTGGAAAGAGCCGCGAACGGCTCGCTGGAAGACACCGAGATCAAAAGCCTTTCCGCGTTCCGGAATTCCTTTTTGAAGGAAGCGCCGACTGCGGAGGAGATCTGCGATATCGGAAAAAGCCTGCAGGATGAAGATCTGCTGCCGCTGCTTGCGGACAGCGGTTTTCTGCGTGAGATCAGAACGATCGCCGACGAATGCGAGCGTTACGGTATCGACCCGGATAAACTGGAGCTGCCCGCGTATATCCGCAGACTGCTGAAAGCCGTCCCTCAGCGCGGCTACGCGCTGCTTCCGGAACTCGCTTTGCCGGAAGAGGACATCGTGATCGTAAAAGACCATTACTCCCTGTCCGATCAGGATCTCCTCCGTATACTGAAAGAAAAAGGTGTGAAGGAGATCGACCTGATCGATCAGCCCGCACACGAAGAGCGGCGCTATGAGACCGGCAGCGTTGCCGATCAGTTTGAATACGCGGTCCAGCAGCTGATCCTGCAGGATCTGCCTCTGGAAAAATGCGCGTTCCTTTTATGTGACTCTTCGGAAAAGGATCTCTGCTTCAGTGCTTTAAAACGCTATGGCGTTCCCTTCTACAGTCCGGATCTGCTGAATGCGAATACCGCCGCAGCGGATCTTATTGCCCTGCTCGATTTCAGTTTCTCTCCGGACCTCCTTCATTATCAGACGGTCCTGGAACGGAATCTCTTCGCCCAGGGAAACGCGTCCGTGTACATTTATCTCAACGATCACATGCGGAAGGAAGAACTCTTCGCCCCGCTGCAGCGCCTGCAGGACGACCGTGATTACAGAGAGATCGAAAGAGCTGCCGACCGGGTCCACAGCCGGACCTGGCCGAAACTGAAGGAGCTCTGCGAAACCCCGACCTATAAGAAAAAACTCATCAAAGCCTTCTCCTTCCTGAAAGACGGCGAGGACAAGGAAGCGGTCCGCTACTATCTGCAGGAACGCGGTCCCTCGCTGAAAGAGGAACATTATGCTCTGCTGAAGGAAGCCTTGCTGAAGCTCGGCTCCTCCGTTCGCCGCAACAACGGAGTCCTGGTCTCCTCCTATGACCGTCCCTGTTACGGCTATACCGATCTGTTCGTCTTCAGCTGCACCGAGAGCCTCTTCCCCGGCTTCAGGCCGAAGGAAGGCCTTCTGAACGAATATCTGCTGAAAGATACGAATTATCCCGATATCGCCCTGCGCGAGAAGGACCATCTCGAAAAACTCGCTTACCTGAAGCGCAGCGAAAGGACTCACTATCTCCTCCCGCTGAGCTCCTATGACGGAAAGGCGCAGAGCTTTTCGCTGAGTCTTGAACATATCCCGCTGGAAAGCGTGCAGCCACTGAAAAGCGTCCGGCCGCTCTCCAATGCCCATACGCTGAGCCCGGAGACCGCCGGAAAGCTCTTCTTTGACGAAGACGGCGTCCTCAACGGCTCGGTCTCCGCGTTTGAAAAATACAACTCCTGTCCCTATGCCTATTTCCTGAGCTACGGCCTTGGTCTCAGAGAACCGCAGACCTACGGCTTCGATCCCGCGACCGTCGGCAATATCCTGCACGGTTTCTTTGAAGGGCTGATCGCCGATCACGGAAAAGACTACGCGAAGATCGAAACGGAAGAGATCCGCAAAAGACTGCAGCCCAGCCGCGAGCGCTTTGAAAAACTCTATCCCCGCAGGCTGCAGGAGACAGCTCATCTTTTCGAAAATCTGACCGAGAACCTCAAACTGGAGCTCGCGTTCCTGACCAAGATGGAGAGCGAGACGCACTTCATCCCGAAAGAACAGGAATACCGTTTCAAAGAGATGTTCACGGACAACGAATACGCGAAGGTGCGCTTACGCGGCAGCATCGACCGGATCGACGAATGCGGGAAGTATTTCCGCATCCTCGACTACAAGACCAGCGAGCATTCCCTGAAGGAGGAGAAGATCCGCGCCGGTCTCTGTTTACAGCTGCTGACCTATCTTTTCCTCTACGCCGGGATCACCGGCAAGGAGACCCTGTCTGCCTATTACTGCAATCTCAATCTTAGCCGCCAGCGCGAAAAGCGCTACGGCTACACCAAGACCAAAGGCTTTGCCGAAAAGGAGATCAGCCAGGAAGAGGCTTTCTACAAAAAGCAGAAACTTTCCGGCTGGGCGATGGAAGATCCGGAAGGGATCTACGACAACTACGACTCGATCCCGACCGGCAATCCCAAAGGCCCAATCTCCGCGAAGCAGCTCTATGACCGGGAGAAGATCTATGCCGCTCTGCAGAAGATCTATACCCTGCTCTATCAGCAGCTTTCCCGCGGCAGCATTCCGCTCGAACCGGCGGAGGACGCCTGCAAATACTGCCCTTATGGCGCGGTCTGCCGCTTCAAAGGCCGCGAGGGCTACACTGAGCGCATCTACTTTGACGGGACCCTGAAACAGGGAGAGGAGGCTGACGAATGAGTTTTACCCCGAATCCCTCCCAGAAAAAAGCGATCGAGGCACGCGGCAGCAATGTGCTCGTTTTCGCCAGCGCCGGCGGCGGCAAGACGACCGTCCTGATCGAACGTCTGATGAAGCGCATCCTGACCGACCGCATCCCGCTTGAAGAGATCGCGGCGATGACCTTTACCGAAGCGGCCGCGGCAAATATGGCGCGCCGCCTGAAAAAAGCGCTGCAGGACGCCCACCGGAACGACCCGGACGATGAATTCATCACCAAGCAGCTCTCTGCCATCAGCTCCGCCCAGATCTCGACGATCCATTCATTCTGCCTGCGGCTGATCAAGGAATACTATTATGTCCTGCCTCTTTCCCGCAGACGAGCGGAGACGATCCTGGACGAAGCCCGCGGCAGCCTTTACTTAAAAGAAGCGATCCACCGCGCCGTCAGCGAAGCGCAGTGCGATACTCGCGAGCTGAATCTGCTTTTCAGCGAGACGCTCTTCTCCAAGGACTCTCTGGAAAACGTGATCTCCGAGATCCTGAAAAAAGCGCAAAGCGCCGCCGATCCTTTTGCCAAACTCGACAGCTGGGCGGAAAACGATATCACCCGTCTCGAAGATCTCGATCCGGAACTGGTCCGTTTCTATATGCTGAACAAGCAGCTGCTTCTGAAAGACGCCCTGCAGGTCATCGAAGACATCCTGCTGACCGGGGAGCACAGCGACTTTTATCCGTCCCTGAAAGCCGGCGTCGAACAGCTCCTGAAAACGGAAGACCTGCGCGAATTCAACGACATGCTGCCGCATATCCTGCACAGCCTGCCCTCGACCAGAAAGACGAAAAACGGAGGCGACTCCGAAGAATACAAAGCGCTGCGCGATGAACTGACGAAGTACTTTGAGAAGATCGCCAACAGCTACGACTCGACCGAAGACCTGCTGAAGCATCAGCGACAGTCCCTGCCGTACGAAAAAGCGCTGATCGGCTTATGCAAGGACGCTTTGCGCAACTACAACGTGATCAAGGCGGAGAATGAATGCCTGGACTTTGACGACTTTGAGCACTATGCCTACGCGATTCTGACGAAGAATGACAACGCGATCGCGAAACAGCTGAAGAAACGCTATAAGGAGATCATGGTCGATGAGTTCCAGGATACGAGCGAAGGCCAGTGGAGCCTGCTGTCGCTGCTCGAGGACAACAATCTCTTCCTCGTCGGCGACGTCAAGCAGTCGATCTACCGCTTCCGCAATGCCAGACCCGAGATCATGATTTCCCTGCGCGGCGATCCCCGTTTCGAAAAGATCCATCTGCGGGAGAATTACCGTTCCAAGAAGAATGTCGTCGATTTCAACAACACTCTCTTCGAAAAGGCGATGAACCTCCGCCGGGAAGTCTTCACACCGGAAGACGCCCAGATCCCGGCCGGTATCAACGCCGATAAGGAAAACAGTGAACTGCGTTTCGTCCGTGCGGTCTCGACCGTGAAAAAGACGAATGCGTCCGGGCTGCGGATCGTACGCGCCAGGGCGCTTGCGCAGGAGATAAAGGAAGCCGCCAGAGAAGGCATCCCCTATAAGGAGATGGCGGTCATCCTGCGTTCCCACTATGAAAAGAACGAAGTGCGGATGGCGCTGGAAGATGCCGGCATCCCCTACTTCATGAAAGACAATGAAGGTTACTTCAATTCCGTAGCCATGGATATCCTGAGTTCCTGGTTCCGGGTCCTGGAGGATCCGGAGGATACGATCAGCCTGGCGGCTGTCCTCACTTCGCCGTTCTACGGGCTGAACGATGAGGAACTCGTATCGATAAGGAGAAACTTCAAAGACTACCCGCCTTTCCGCGAAGACTTCGAAAGACTGCGTGTTCTTTCCTCTGCCAACCGGCTGAGGGAGCTTCTGCACGAACTGGTCTCCCTGCATCATTTCTATGATGAACTGCCGGAAGAAGAGAAGACCAACGTCGCCTATTTCCTGGCGGCCTTCGACAACTACGGCTTCGCCTCCCTGCATGAGATGATCGTCTTTATCGAGGAATCCAAGGAGACCCAGAAGGACGCGGCTGTCGGCGTTTCCGAAGACGCGCCGGTCGTCAAGATCATGACGATCCACGGTTCCAAGGGACTGGAATACGATGCAGTCTTCTTCCTATCCAGCCATTCCAACAGCGCGAAGACCTCCGCTTCGATGACGGACATCGATCTCGGCATCGGACTGACCGTCTTCGAGAAGCCCTACCATTTCCTGAATAACAGTCTGAAACGGCAGGCGATCATCAATAAAGACGACCTGCTCGACCAGGAAGAGTATCTCCGTTTCTTATACGTTGCCCTGACCCGGGCAAAGAAAAAGATCGTGATCCTTGACGCCTTCAATCCGGAAGAAACCGAGAAGGATCTGAACCGGCTCGCCTCCTTAAGACTGGATTTCACGACCGTCATCACGAACTGTGGACTCGATCCGCAGCTGATCCGTACCGTGGAGTATGCATTCGATCCGGAGCTCCGCTACATTCCGCGCGCAAAAGCGCGGCCTGTTGAACTGCCACATAAAGACTATGTCCTGCAGGAACAGGAGGAGGCATCCCCGTCCGACTTCGAGCAGCATTCCCGCGATCTCGACCTCGATGCCCTGGAAGGGATGAACTACGGAACCCGCATCCACGAGGTCCTGGCAAAGATCGATTACAGCCGTCCGGCAGACGAGAAGACGCTGAAGGAGATCGATCCGGAGCTTACCGGCGAGGAAGTATCCCGCATCCTCAGTTTCGCGAACGATCCGCGGATCCGAAAGTACACGAAAGAGGAGATCCATCAGGAATACTCCTTCTATCTGCGCGAGGGAAGCCGCACGCTGCACGGCTTCATGGACTTCGTCGCGATCAGTGACGATATCCTGCTGGCTGACTACAAGACCGATGTTGGCGTCGATGAGGAAACGCTGATATCCCGCTATCAGGGACAGCTGAACAGCTATCTGGATGTGCTGGATAAACTGTATCCGGAGAAAAAGAAAAAGGCATTTATCTATGCCCTTTCCCTGAAAAAGTTCATAGAGATCAAACGTTCCTGAGTTCAGGGACGTTTTTTATGGTCCGGGTCTCTATGTAAAACTAGTGTATATAGTTTATATATTTATACATTAATATTTACATTTTTATACATTTAGTATATCCTGGATATAGGAGGTATTCATATGACGGCATTAGATATTATTTATAATTCCAAAATGGTGAATGAGCCTCTTTTTATCGAAGATTTTGTTAATGAAAATGTAAAATATGACTCTGCAAAAACCATGTTGTCAAACTGGGTAAGAGCCGGCATACTGATGCGCTATGCTCAAGGGATCTATTACATTCCCAAAAACACCGTATTAGGAAAAAGCACGATCCCCTTCGAGAGTGTTATTGAAAGGAAATACATAGCTGATAAGAATCAGGTGTTCGGCTATTATTCCGGCATGACGCTTCTTAATTCTGTTGGCCTTACAACGCAGGTTCCAAATATCCCCGAAATCACCACAAACAAAGAGGCAACCCGCAAAAGAAAAGTGACAATAGGGAAAAGATCTGTTATAGTCCGCAAGTCCGAAATCGAGATCAGTGAAGAGAACGCAGTTTATCTTCAGTTTCTTGATATCTTCCGTTATGCAGACATTGACAGTATTACGAAAAGCAAAGAGAAGATTATAGCTTTTTTTGACAGAAACCGATTAAATTTTAATTCGCTGCAGCAAATTGAAAAAGAAGTAGCGGCGAAGCTTAGGAAAGCATTAAGGAGGTCTGGAATATATGATGAACTTGCATACAGATAAAGATGCTTTTATGGAGATCATTAATGCAGCATCTGAAGACCTGCAAATCGCAAGAGACATCATTGAAAAGGACTACTATGTGACCATGATCCTAAGTGAATTCTTTCGGAAAGAAGAAGGCTTGGTTTTCAAAGGCGGCACAAGTCTTTCAAAAGGTTATCATCTTATTAACCGCTTCTCAGAAGACATTGATCTCAACTATATTGATCACGATTCCCTCAATCAGAAAAAGAGAAAAGAAATCAAATACACTTTGAAGGATGTTGTCGATAAATGCGGACTTGCTGAAAGAAATCATTAGATCTGAAATTTACAAGGCGGATTATGAAAATCGGACTGCAATACTACTTACAGACAGTGTTTCCTATAAAGAAGCGATTGGCAGCGTTTCTGAGATAATCTGTAAACTCGATGAATTGGATCTATAGACCAAGGGAAACTTCAAAAACCCGATTTCCCAATTCTTAACACAACCTAAAACGTCCCTGAATTCATCCAGGGGCGTTTTACCAAACCATCACCGTAAAGCCCCTGTCTTCAGACATGGGGATATAAGGTGTCTCTCCTTCTTCGGAATCGGTCTTGAATCAGCGTCTTGAATCATTCTTCAAAACCGGCTTTGAATTAGATGGTTGATCGTTGTATAA
>JAFWII010000036.1 GCA_017533785.1 Erysipelotrichaceae bacterium
GCAGAAAAGGAGAAATAAGCAGATGGCGAAAGACTACGGCAATATCGTCTTCTACCGCACTAAAAACGGTAAGCTGAGATGGTTTGACCCGACGAAGATCCCCGGCGGGCACCCGCGCGAGAAGAAGGTGGCGAAAGCGGTTGAACACGGAAAAGCCTTCCGATCGGATGAAAAGAGAAATCTGAAGACCCTGAAAAGAGAAGGACTATGACTTATGCAAGAAGCTCGGCTTCTGGAACGCGATCTGCTTCGACGGAGGCGGATCGGTCTTCAGAAGAGTAAACGGCGTCAAGGACATCACCACGACCCGCAAGGTAAAGAACTGTGTGCTGCTGTACCGCAAAAAGAGGAATCTCGAAGAGGAAATCGCCAAATTAAAAACAGCGCTTACAGAGGCTGAAAACGGCCTTAAAACGATGCAGCAGAAATACGACGAGGTTTGCCAGTTCAACGTCAAGCTGACATCCGAGAACGAGAAGCTCAAGGAAGACGCACGCCTTTTAACTGACACCAACAACAAGCTGCTGTCCGCCTATGGTGAGATCAACAAGATCCTGAAAGGGGTAATATGATCGACATCGGCAAGATCACGATCACGGAGATCGTTGCAGCGGCAGCTGTCGTAAAGGCTCTGTGGATGCTGATCGAAGGAGTTTACGATAAGCTCTTCAAGCCAGGCAAAGACAACAAGACTGCCATCGAAGATATCCGGAAAGATCTAACAACGATCAAAAGTGATATCTCTGAAATCAAAGAAAAACAGACCAGCGACTACGAAACTCTTCACAATCATGCTGAAAGGCTTGGGAAATTGGAGGAACGCCAGGACGACTTCCGGGAGTTCCTCTCCATCTCCCTGGATGCCCAGAGAGCTCTCCTCGAGCATGCGGTAGACGGCAATAATACCGACGCCATGAAGAGGAGCCTGGCCGAGATTGATCGCTACCTCAAGAAGCATCTGTGAGGACCGGAAATGGGAAAATATAAATACGATGAAAGCAGACTGGTTTTTTACAGAACAAAATCAGGAAGGATTGCATGCTTCGATCCGCAGAAGAGGAAATTCAATGTACCAAAAGATACTCATTTCATACCCAAACAGATGATCAAGAATTACAATCCAGGGAAAGGAAGAGTCACGCTTGCTACTGGAGTCAATAAAGACTGCGATGAAGCACGTGCAGCAGAATGGTTCCTAAAATACTTCGGAGGAGATATCGTTGTTTTAAAAACAAAGAGCGACGACGAAGAAAACGTCAAGCAACCCGATTTTTTAATAAACGGAGAATATTGGGACTTGAAAACTAATGTCACTCCAACCGAGAATGCTATCCACAATGCTATCTCGAAAGGCGCTAAACAAATACGAAAAGACGGAAAACCAGGCGGGCTCATTATTGACATATTGGAGAAAGGAATAAGGAGCGATTCGATAATCTCATTTATTATCGCTGATAAATTGCGGCAACTACATATAAGTGGTATTTTCGTTGTCGTTAAAAAAGGAGACGAGATTATTGACGTTGTGCAAAAGGACTAAAAAAGCACCAGCGTCAACCATTGGTAGCGGTCGGCGCCAGTGCTCTTTCTAAGCTCATAATACCATAACTCCCCAGGAAGTCAAATCTAGGTAATTAGCCGTCGAAAAAGTGACGCAGCAACGATACGAATTATTCATTGGTTACCTCCTTTCTATTGACTATGGGCAGCCGCCCCGATAATACCGGCAAGCAAAAAGACGGCTGATTATAGAGGCTCCCTTCCCCCTGGGGGCCTCCTTTTATTTTTGTCGCGAAATTTGCCGCGGAGGAAATAACAAATTGCCGGCAAAAATGTCGCCATTTTATTCGGAGTAGTTCGGAATAAACAGCCTTTTTCCATAAAAAAACTCCGAAAATCGGCGTATTTCGGCGTATTTCGGAGCAAAATAAAACTACATGGTGGAGCCAACGAGAATCGAACTCGTGTAGCCACGCTGCCAGCGTGGTATAATAGCCGCTATATTATGGCCCCAGTAAGATAATCATACTCCAATAATGTGCTTTACTCAAGAGTTAACTTGCAATATGACACGGATTTCAGAGTGGCTGAACTGTGAACGGAATGTCTTGGCAGGGACACGGTAATTCTCTGTTTTGAGGCTTTTGGAATGAAAAAAGCACAGGCAGTGCAGCCTGTGCCGTGCATCTAGAGGAGCTGTGTCCGCAGATCCTTATTGCGCCGGATCATCAAGCAGATGCAGTCCTTCGGGATCAAGAAGGAAGACTTTTTCGGCGACCTCGTCGATGAATGCCCGGTCGTGGCTGACTGCGATGATACAGCCCTGATAGTCCTGCAGGATCTTTCTTACTTCCGGGTTGGAGAGGGGAGACAGGTTGCGGGTCGGTTCGTCAAGCAGCAGGACTTCCGCCTTCTGCAGGATCAAAGAGGCGATCAGCAGCTTGCAGCGCTGCCCCTGGGAAAGAGCCGCGATCCGGTGGGTCATCTCTTCCGCTGTGAACTTCAGTGCCCCCAGCATCAGCCCGGCTTTTACGCGGCTTTCAAAAGCGCTCAGATGGTCGACAGGGGTCTTTGAATAATCCAGCATCTCCTCGTAGTTCTGCGGCATATAGGCGGTCTTCAGGCCGCTCTCCTGCAGCAGGGCAGCGATCTCCCTGAGCAGGGTGCTTTTCCCGCAGCCGTTGCTGCCGATGATCACGATCTTGTCCCGTCCTTTAACGATAAGATCGAAATCTTGGCTGAGGATCCTGTCTCCGGCTTTCAGCTGATCCCAGTGATGATCCAGAACGATCCGCTGGGGATTTGTACGGAGCGGTTCGAAGAAGATGTCGATCGCCTCTTCCGGTTCGAACTTCTTCGTCATATTCTCCTTTTTGGTCTCCAGGTTCCTTTCCAGCGCCTTTACGGCATGCATCTTCTTTTTCAGGAGCTGGCCGCCGTGCGGATCCTGACGTGAGATCGTGCGCTGGGCATGATCGACTTTCTGATAGATGCGGCGGTACTTTTCCAGCTGCTTGTGAAGCTCGCTTTTCTCTTTGGCTGCTTTCTGGTTCGTTTTATCGATCCACTGCCGCCGGTGCGCGGAGTATTCCTTATAGTTTTCCCCGCTGAAGGTGATGCGGGCTTCGCTTTTCCGCTTCAGCTGCTCCAGATGCAGGATCCCGGTGCTGCAGTTTTCCAGCAGCGATTCATCGTGCGAGATGAACAGCACGGACTGACGGCACTGCCGGATGAATTCCTCAAGAAAGATCAGCGTCTGCAGATCCAGGTCGTTTGTCGGCTCGTCCAGAAGCAGGATATCGGGTTTTGCATAGAGGAGTTTCAGAAGCGCGATCTTGACCTTTTCACCGCCGCTCAGGCTCACCATCCTCCGCTCGTTGCTCAGCAGCGCGGGATCGATCTGCAGATCGGCAGCCAGCGAATAGATCTCGCCGAAATCGGGATCTGTTCCGTCGATATAATCGAGGACTCCGGTCTGCAGTTCCTCTGCAGAAAGCGACTGCGGCATATAGACGACCTTTTCGTTCGTATAGATATTTCCGCTCCAGCGGACATAGTCATCGACATTTATGCCGGCAAGGATCTTCAGGAGGGTGCTCTTTCCGTTTCCTTCCTCGCCGATCAGGGCGATCTTGTCGCCCGGATTCAGGGTAAAGGAAAAGTCCTTCAGCAGGATCCTGCCTTTCAGCGTTTCGATGGTTAAATGATTGATGTTGAACATGAAAAAAATTAATCTCCTTTATCTTCGTTTTGGGATACGCAACTCAGATAAACGATCTACTGAGCCGGGCGATTAATTCTTCTTCACGTTCTCACCTCTTTTCGACTTCATTCTAACATGAAGGGCTGCAAAATGAATATGGTAGAATGGACATATACGAGGACAGGCATATGAACGAAGTTACAAAACAGCTGACGGAACGCAAGTCCGTCCGGGTCTTCACCGATCAGAAGATCGATGAAGCGACCGTTGAAGAGATCCTTACCTGCTCGGCGCAGGCACCGACTGCCGGCAATCAGCAGCTGTACTCCATCATCCGCATCAATAACAGCGATCTGAAAGAGAAACTGAGCGTGGTCTGCGACCATCAGCCCTTCATCGCGGAGGGAAAGCTCGTCCTGGTCTACTGCGCCGACTGCCTCAAATGGCACGACGCATTCAGAGAGAACGGATGCGAGCCGCGTGATCCGGGAGAGGGAGATCTTATACTGGCGATAGATGACGCTCTGATCGCCGCCCAGAACGCCGTTACGGCTGCCTGGTCACTGGGGATCGGCTCCTGCTACATCGGCGATATCATGGAAAACTGTGAGGAGGTCCGCTCCCTGCTGAAACTGCCGGAATACGTCTTCCCGGCAGCTCTGCTGGTGTTCGGCTATCCGACCGAGCAGCAGAAGGAAAGGATCAAGCCGAAAAGAGCGGAGCTGAGATATATCGTTTCTGAAGACAGCTATCACCGTCTGAACAAGGAAGAACTGAAGCAGATGCTGCTGAAGAACTGCAGCGAAGAGACGTATGACGGCTGGATCGCCGCTTTCTGCAAACGCAAATACAATTCGGACTTTTCCCGCGAGATGACCCGTTCGGTCAGGGAATACCTGAAACAGTTCAAAGACAGGAAGAGCGAATGAGCGCCGAAAAGGTCTATTCGCTTCTTGCGGAGCTTGGGATCCGCTATGAGAAACTGGAACACGCTCCGGTCTATACGATCGCGGAAGCGATGAGGGAGAATATCCCGGGACGCATCGAAGGAACGGAGTGCAAGAATCTGTTTCTGCGTTCCGGCGACAGCTATTATCTCTATGTGCTGGAAGGGGACAGGAACGCTGACCTGAAGGCACTGGCGTCTTTTCTGAACGAGAAGAAACTGCGTTTCGCCTCTGCCGGGGAACTGAACGGGCTGCTCGGCCTTGAAGCCGGCAGCGTCACCCCGCTGGGCGTGATCAACGATGCCGCAAAACGCGTAACGCTTGTGATCGACGGTTCTCTGCGGAACAGAAAACTGCTGGTCCATCCGAATGTCAATACCGCCACGATCGCGCTGATGTACGAAGATCTGATCCGGATCGCGGAAAGCACCGGCCACAGCTGCCGGGTGTTTGAGAAAGGGGAACTATGAGCAGACAATACTGGAAACCGGCCAACCTGCTGAATCCGGTCCCGGCCGTGATGATCAGCTGCAGCGACAACAACGGCCGCAATAACGTCATGACTGCCGCCTGGTGCGGAACGGTCTGTTCCGATCCGGTGATGGTCTCAGTGTCGATCAGAAAAAGCCGCTACTCGCACGAGCTGATCTCTGCCAGCGGCGAATTCGTCGTCAATCTGGTCAGCCGCGATCTCGTAAAAGCCTGCGACTTCGTCGGCGTCAAGTCCGGCCGGAAGATCGACAAGTTCGGACTGAAGGGCGACATCCATCTGACGGCGGTCCCCTCGAAAGAAGTCGGCGCTCCCTCGATCGCGGAGTCGCCGATCTCACTGGAATGCAAAGTGAGACAGGCGCTGGAACTGGGATCGCATGATATGTTCATCGGAGAAGTCGTCGCGACCTCCGTTGATGAAGAGGTCCTGGACGAAAACGGCAGGCTGGACCTGAAGAAGGCGGATCTGATCGCCTACAGCCACGGTGAGTATTTCGCGCTCGGCGATCTGCTGGGGAAGTTTTCCTTCTCCACACACAAAGACGAACGATTAAAGACGAGGCAGGCAATGAACCGGGAAAAGCGCAGCGGAAAACCGAAACCCGGGAAGGAGGAAAAGAACGATGAACGTTAATGTCTATGAACGATATTATGAAGCCGAAGGCACTTTCAACGGACGCGCGCGGCATGCCGCGCTGGTCATGCTGACGGCGGATTCCGCGGAAGGCAATATCACTTATGAAGCAGCCGTTTCCTTCTTTCCGCATGATGATGAAGAGGATTTTGCCGTCTCCTATGACGCATATTTCGCAAAAACGCTCTTTTCCGGCAAGGGAAGACGCTCCAAAAAGAGAGAAAGTGCACTTTTAGAGGAACTACAGAGCACGATCGATGAGATCGCGGAAGAACAGAAGGCAACGGTATTCTGGGAAAAACCGCTGAGGGAAGAACGGCGCGGATGAGCTTTACGATCATATTGTTAAACGACTATCCGGACCGCATGGAGGAAGCTGCCGCCTGGTTTTCCGGGAAGTGGGGGATCCCGAAAGAAGTCTATCTCGAAAGCATGCGCGCTTCCCTGCAAGGTCCTGTTCCAAAGTGGTATATTGCCTGCGACGGAAAGATCCTCGGCGGTCTCGGGGTGATCGAAAACGATTTCCATGAGAGAAAAGACCTGACGCCGAATATCTGCGCGGTCTATACAGAGAAGGAATGCCGCGGGCAGAAGATCGCCGGCGCTCTTCTGAACCGCGCCTGTGAGGATCTTAAGCAAGCCGGATTCAAAAAAGTCTATCTGCTGACCGACCATGATTCTTTCTACGAGAAATACGGTTGGCATTTTCTGTGCGACGTAAAAGGGTACGACGGTGATGTCTCCAGAGGATATGAATACGAACAGATCTGCGATGAAAGGATCGGCACGACACTGACTGTGACAGTCGACCGGCCTCTGGGGTCTTCGCATCCGAAATATCCGGAACATATCTATCCTTTGAATTACGGATACATCGAAGGGATGACAGGCGGCGACGGTGAGGAACAGGACGCCTATATCCTTGGCGTGGATCAGCCTGTCGGCCGTTTTACCGGCAAGGTCATTGCCGTCGTCAAACGTTTTGACGACGACGAGGACAAGCTTGTCGTAGCCCCGGAGAATACGACATTTTCACTCGAAGAGATCCGCGGGAAGATCTGGTTCCAGGAACGCTATTTCCACAGCGCCGTGATCCTCTGATAAGGAAAAAGACAAATAGCGCCTGTTTGTAACGGAGAACAAGAAAAATGCTCTGTCCGGACAGGCGTTTTTTCATAGTAGAATAAGAATAACAGAGGAGCAAAAGCAGATGAAACTGATCGACAAAATCGCTTTGATCTACCTGAAAGACGGAAAGATCCTGACGACTCTTTCCAAAGGGAAGGACACCTATTACCTGCCCGGCGGAAAAAGAGAGGGATCGGAGACCGATGCCGAGACACTGATCCGTGAGCTGCGGGAAGAGCTGAGCATTCAGATCCTTCCGGAAACGATCGTGCCGTATGGCGTTTTTGAAGCGCAGGCGCACGGGAAGGCGGAAGGCGTCCTTGTGCGTATGAGCTGCTACACCGCGGAATTCGAAGGCGAACTGAAGCCGGCAAACGAGATCGCGGAGCTCGACTGGTTTACTTATAAAGATAAAGAGCGGACCTCTGCTGTCGACCAGATCATTTTTGACGATCTGAAACAGAAAGGCCTGCTCGGCTGATCACGGAGGCTGTCATGAGATATTTGTGGATACTGACGATCATACTGTCTTTGACGGGCGTTTCCCCGGACAGTTTTTCGCTGGTTTCCTATATGAAGGATATCATTCACCGGGAACTGGAAAAGACCGGCGCGGAATTGCATCATGAAGGAACGATGACCTCGGTCACGACCAGGAACATGTGGATCTCCGAGAACGAAGAGAACAATCTCTGGGTCATCGACGTACAGGGAACGCCGAAAGAGGTCTATATCGTTGATTCCCCGGAAAGAAAAGAGATCAGTCATTACGAGAGAGTGCATCATGAAGCAGTTACGCATCAGGAACCGGTATACGGTGAACGGCGATACTGGACCGTTACGTTTCCGGCATATTCCTCAGTTGTCGCTCCGGAAACATACTATTCCTACGATGAAGCGTTGTCTGCTGCCGGAGCCCGCGACGGAAATATTGTGAATCCGGCAGGCGATATCGAACGATATATCGTCTCTTACAATACTGTCGTCGACCGGGAAGCATACGACGAGACAGTAAAAGTCATCGATCAGTATGCCCGCGCGGAAGTGGGGCACTATGAAACGAAGATCCTCGGTGAGATCGGTCACTGGGAGCAGGGAAACGAGGAACTCGTCGGCATCGGCGAGGGCCAGTATATATCGAAAATGATCCGCGGAGGAGCGGAAGAATAAGGGGGAACTACTTATGAAAAAAGATTTGGGAAAGATCATTGCATCGTTTGTGATCCTGGCGATCTGTCTTGCCCTGGCGAATGTGATCGGTCTGGATGTGCGGGAATTCATTTCCAATTTTCACATCGACCTTGAATCGCTGCTGAAGGTGCTGATCATCATCACCGCATTGCTGGTGGTGAAGTATCTGCTGAAACTGCTGGTATCCCTTATCCGCATTCCGAAACTGGCGACGCTGGTCACGATCCTCCGCAGTGCGATCGACTACATCGCGCTGGTACTGATGGTCGTCTGGTCTTTGCGCATCCTGGGAGCGGATATCAACGGAATCATTGCCGGCATCGGCATCCTTGCCCTGATCATCGGCACCAGTGCCGAGGGCATCATCGAGGATATGCTGACGGGCATCTTCATGCTGTTTGAACAGGAGTATAAAGTCGGCGATATCATCGAAGTCGATGAATTTCTGGGAACCGTTACCGAGATCGGTATCCGCACCACCTGTCTGAAAGACAACGCCGGCAACGAGAAGATCTTCAACAATTCTTCCATGAAGGACGTCCTGAACCGTTCTTCCTACAAGTCTGTCGCAGTCGTCGACCTGGAGATCCCGGAAGAAGCGCTGGACAAAGTGCTTGCCGCGGACTACGGCGATATCAGCTGTCTGGGCGTTGAGGATATTTCCGGCGAACCGGTCGTCCGTTTTACCAAAGAAGTTGAAGAAAAGGATATCTATAATGCCAGAAGAGAGATGAATCTCTTCCTGCTGAAGAAACTTAAGGAACTCGAAGTCAAATAATGGATAAAAAGGAATTCCGCCCCTTGCCGGAGGAATTCAATCTAGGTTATAAACCACCGGTAAAGGAAGAAGAAGAGGAAAAGAAGAAAAAGAAAAGAAAGCTCCGCAAGGTGCTGGTTTTGGCAACCGTGGTCCTGATCATCCTTCCTTTAACACTGCGCACCGGGCTGTTCAGCGATCCTTCTTCCGCCGGGAATGCGGCTTCCAACGCGACAGCCGATCCTTCAGCGAACAATATGACCGGTGAACCGGATCCGGAAAACGCCGCTCGTCTGAATGAAGGAACATATTATTCCGGAGAGACCTATGCTCACTTCGACAACGAAAAGGGCTGGTTCTTTAACGGCGAATACTTCATTCCGCTGGAATACGATGCGGAAACACTGGAATACAGAGCCGCCGGCGCATATCCCGAATCGCTTGGACTGTCTCTCGATTCGACCGCTTATTATGTCACGGCGAAAGGGGAGATCGGGATCGAAGACGACAATCTGCTGATATACGACCCGTTTACGCAGAAAACGGCCGAATTCCGGCCTTCTTCCGCAAGTTTTGATACGACCTATATCGACCGTGCGAATTCTCTGTCGTTCGAGATCGGTATGCCGTTCGGCAGCTGGACAGGAACACTTGAACCGTCTGCAGATCATCCCATGGCATACCTGAAGAGCGTGCAGCTTTCCCCGGGCGGAACACTGACAGTGACGGCAGGAGATACAGAAACTTCTAACACGAAAGCTTACAGCGGAAGCTGGATTTTGAAGGACGGGATCCTGCAGACATCGTTCGATCTGCCGCTTGAATACGAGATCAAAGCCGGGGAATCGACGATACGCTATACATTCAAACAACAGCCGGAGGGCATCCTGCTTTACAGCGAAAAAGGATGTTATCTGTATCTCAACATCTTCGCGTCCCAGGTATTCGTCAGAAACTGATATCCGGACAGATCAACAGTGTTAAAAACATCCCGCCGCAGGGATGTTTTTATGTGGGATATATCCTCCCGGCAGGTCGTTTCGCGGCCGTGGACCGGGAGCGAAAAATCGGAAAAACGTGAAAGAAAAAGAATTAGCAATCTTTTGTTGACAGTGCTAAAAGAGTGTTATAAAATGTTAGCAGTGAGAAAAACAGAGTGCTAAAAGGAGGTGAGTTCCGTGCTTACTAGCAGACGTATCGAAATCTTGAAGGCGATTATCGATGAGTTTATCGATACGGCTGAACCGGTTGGTTCCAAGACTCTTCAACAGAAGTATCACCTCAGTTATTCAAGCGCCACGATCCGAAACGAGATGGCAGCCCTGGAAGCTGAGAATTACCTCGAAAAGCCACATACTTCCGCAGGCAGAGTTCCATCCAACAAAGCGTATCAGTTCTATTGCGAACATCTGTTGGAGAAGAGCGTTGATGAGGATGTGAAATATGCGTTAAGCAATATCTTCGATCAGAAATCGATGAATATCGAAGAGGCGATCAAAGAGAGCTGTTCCATTATTTCTGAAATGACCAATCTGGCAAGCGGAATCCTCGGCCCGGACGCCTCGAAACAGACTCTGGAACACATCCAGCTGATCCCGGTCGATGAAAAGACAGCTGTCTGCGTCCTGATCACCAACGTTTCCCATACGGAACACAAGGTATTCCATTTCGAAGAAGCGATCTCGGTGGATGACATCAAGAAGTGTACGGATATCATCAACGATCGACTGAAAGGGATCCCGCTGTCCCAGCTGACAGAAAGACTCACAGCGATCAAACCGCTGCTGGTGGAACATGTCAAACGTTATGAAATGCTGTTCAACGCATTCCTGGGAGCGTTCGTGAAATTTGCAAGCGACACGATGTATATCAGCGGCGCGAGCAACATGATGTATCAGCCGGAATTCAGCGATATCGAGCGTATGCGTTCCCTGATCACCCAGATTAACGATTCAAGGATGTGGCGTGATCTGGTCAGCGACAAAAACGCATCCGATCTGGCACTGCAGACTTCGGATGGCACCCAGATGATCTGGAAAGATGATCTGGCGGTCATCACGAATGATATCCACGTCAATGAACAGGCAGATACCGTGAAGCTGATGGTCGTCGGTCCGAAGCGTATGCAGTACGAGAAGATCGTCAGTCTGATGGATTTCATTGGACGGGAGATCGAAAAGATCTATCGCAAATAGGAGTGTGAAATGGACAAAAAGAAAAAAGACATGCCTGAGATCCATAAGATTGAGGATACAGAAGAGATCGTTGAAGATCTGAATGAAGAAGCTGTCGAAGAAACCCCGGAAGAAAAGGGGACCGAGACGCTGAAAAAAGAGATCGAAACTCTGAAAACAGAGGTCGACCGTCTGAAAAACGAATATGCCAGAGCATATGCGGATACCGAGAATATGCAGCGTCGTCTGCAGAACGAAGCAGACCAGGCGAAGAAATACCGCATCCAGAGCTTCGCTCTCGAAGTACTGCCGGCACTCGACAATCTCGAAAGAGCTCTGTCGCAGGAATGCGCAAAGGAAGCGGAAGGTTACCGCAAAGGCGTAGAGATGATCTACTCACAGCTGACCAAAGCCCTGAAGGCGGAAGGCGTCGAGGAGATCGATGTGCTCAACAAACCGTTTGACGCCAGCACATCGCAGGCGATCATGCTTGAGAAAAAAGAAGGTGTTGAATCCGGCGTCGTAACGGCAGTCTTACAAAAAGGATATATGCTTAAGGATCGTATTTTACGAGCCGCTATGGTGAAAGTTTCTGAATAAATGAGGAGGAATGAAAAATGAGCAAGATTATTGGTATTGACTTAGGTACAACAAACAGCTGTGTTGCCGTTATGGAAGGTAAAGATGTTAAGGTCATCACAAACCCGGAAGGCAACCGCACAACTCCGTCAGTCGTAGCGTTCAAGGGCGATGAGCGCATCGTCGGTGATGCCGCAAAGCGTCAGCTCGTTACGAATCCGAATTCCGTATCTTCCATCAAGAGACTGATGGGCAGCACGGAAAAAGTCGAGATCGACGGCAAGAAATACACACCGCAGGAGATCTCGGCAATGATCTTACAGTACATGAAGACATACGCAGAAGCGTATCTCGGTGAAAAGGTCGACAAGGCTGTCATCACCGTCCCGGCTTACTGCAACGACGCGCAGCGTCAGGCTACCAAGGATGCCGGTAAGATCGCAGGTCTCGAAGTCGAACGTATCATCAACGAACCGACAGCTGCAGCTCTGGCTTTCGGTATCGATAAGACCGATAAGGAACAGAAGGTCATGGTCTACGACCTGGGCGGTGGCACATTCGATGTCTCCATCCTGGACCTTGCTGACGGCACCTTCGAAGTTCTGGCTACAGCCGGCAACAACAAGCTCGGCGGCGATGACTTCGATAACGTCGTCGTAGACTGGATCAACGATGAATTCCGCAAGCAGTACGGCATCAACCTGAAGAATGACCGTATGGCTCTGCAGAGAATGAAGGAAGCAGCTGAAAAGGCAAAGAAGGAACTGTCCGCTTCTGTTCAGGCACAGATCTCCCTGCCGTTCATTTCCGCAAACGAAAGCGGTCCGCTGCACTTTGATGCGACCCTTACCAGAGCTGAATTCGACAGAATGACAAAGCACCTGGTCGATATGACCGTTGAACCGGTCCGTCAGGCATTAAGAGATGCAGGCCTCAGCCCGTCCGATCTGGACCAGGTCCTGTTAGTCGGCGGTTCCACACGTATGGTCTCCGTTCAGGAAGCTGTCAAGAGAGAACTCGGCAAGGAACCGAACCGTTCCGTCAACCCGGATGAAGTCGTCGCAATGGGTGCTGCGATCCAGGGCGGTGTCCTGGCAGGCGATGTCAAAGACGTCCTGCTGCTCGACGTCACTCCGTTAAGCCTCGGTATCGAAACACTGGGTCAGGTCATGACTGTCATGATCCCGCGTAACACAACGATCCCGACCAGCAAGTCCCAGATCTTCTCGACCGCTGCGGATAACCAGCCGGCTGTCGATATCATGGTATATCAGGGCGAACGTCCGATGGCCCGCGACAACAAACTGCTCGGCAACTTCCAGCTGTCCGGCATCGCACCGGCCAGAAGAGGCATCCCGCAGATCGAAGTCAAGTTCGACATCGACGTCAACGGTATCGTCCATGTTTCCGCGACCGATAAGGCTACCAACAAGAAACAGGAGATCACGATCACCAATTCCAGCGGTCTGAGCGACGCTGAGATCGATAAGATGGTCAGAGAAGCCGAAGAACATAAGGCTGAAGATGAAAAGCGCCACGAGGAAGCTGAACTGAAGAATAAGGCGGAAGCCTTCATCACCCAGATCGATGACACTCTCAACAACGAGAACGCCAACATCGATGCTTCGCAGAAGGCGGAAGTCCAGAAGCTCAGAGACGAACTGCGCAAGGCGATCGATACAAACGATTACCCGACCCTCAGAACCAAACTGGACGAGCTCGAAAAAGCCGCTCAGGCAATGGCACAGGCTATGTACCAGCAGTCTGCCGGCGCCGGCGCACAGGCTCAGGGCAATCCGTACGCAAACGTTCATCCGAACGACGCACCGCACAACAACGATGACGTCGTAGACGCTGACTTCAAAACGAAAGGATAAGCTTTGAAAAAGCTTGTGACCCTCCTGCTGGTCCTTCTGCTCACCGCCTGCGGCGGCAGCGGCAGCAAGGAACCGGCAGCGACGGAAGAACCAAATAAAGAAGAACCTGTAGAAGAAGTTGTGATCGACGTCACTCCGCTGCTCGACATCAAAGCGAAGGCGAATCGCGAGACTCCTCTCTTTCAGCTCGAAGGAGAGGAGCTCCGTGAGGTCGGAAAACTCTGTGAAGGAGCGGTCATCGATACTTCTTCCGACAGCCGCGGCAACTATGTCGGGCTGAAGGGCGGGGAATACTATGTCCACGCTACGGATATCGAAAACAGCGGACGCTACTACCGTTTTGACAATCATCTGCTGACGCTGGGAAGTGTCAGCACGGCAGAGAACTATTCTCTGTATGATGTCAAAAACCACAAACTGTTCAGCGGAGAAGGAAGCACGTCTTACGACGTCGTTGTCCGCGCCACCGAGGAGGATCCCCGTTATGGTGTTCTGTTCCTGAATCAGGTCGTTTATCTTTTCAAGGAAGATACGCAGGAATTCAGCGAGACTGTACCGGAAGGGGCTGCATCCAGCATCCCGGTGATGATGTACCACTTCTTCTATGACGATTCAAAAGATCCAGCGCCGTCAGACGGAAACTATCTCGGAGTCAGCGAACTCGACGAACAGCTGAACTATCTGAAAGAGAACGGCCGCGATACGCTGACGATGCGGGAAACGCTCTACTTCATGCAGGGAAGGGCGGAAGTCCCGGACAAGGCGGTCACGATCACGATCGATGACGGTGACCCAAGCGTATACGAATACGCGTATCCTGTATTCAAAAAATACGGGCTGAACGCGACCCTGTTCCTGATCTGCGGCTGGCTTGATCCGGAAATGCCGTTTGAGTTCTGGGAGATGCGTGAAGCCGGTATGGAACTGCAGTCCCACGGTTTCCTGACCCACCAGGGCGGATGCGAAGGCATGCAGCACGGCGGCAGGATCCTCTGCATGGATTACGAAGAAGGTGTCCAGGACACGAAGATGTCGCTGGATTACTGTGACGGCGGATTCGCTTACTGCTATCCGTTCGGCGACTTCAACGACCATGCGGTCCAGATCCTGAAGGATGCCGGCGTCAAGATCGCTTTCACCACCCAGAACGGCTGGATCGACCCATCGCAGGACATCTATGCTCTGCCCAGAGTCCGTGTCAGCGGCGGTCAGGGTCTGAACGCGTACATCGCGAATATTGAGAGGTGACGATATGGCAGATAAAAGAGATTATTATGATGTGCTGGGCATCGCCAAAGGCGCCAGCGACGATGAGATCAAAAGAGCCTATCGACGCCTGGCAAAGAAATATCACCCGGATGTAAACAAAGAACCGGGTGCGGAAGAAAAATTCAAAGAGATCAACGAAGCCTATGAAGTGCTGAGCGATCCGCAGAAGAAAGCAAGCTATGACCAGTTCGGCTTTGCCGGAATGGACGGTATGAACTCCGGATTTGGAGGCGGCGGCTTCAGCGGCGGCTTCGATGATCTGGGAGATATCCTGAATTCCTTCATGGGCGGTATGGGAGGTTTCTCCGATTTCGGCTTCGGCGGGCGGCGCAGCAGCAGCCGTGCTTCCACCGGTCCGATCAAGGGCGATAACCAGTACATGTCCATGGATATCGATTTCCTCGATGCCGTGCACGGCGTCGACAAGGTGATACGTCTGAAGGTGGATCAGCCCTGCGAACACTGTCACGGAACCGGAGCGGAAAACCCCGGAGACATCGAGACCTGTTCGACCTGCGGAGGCAGCGGACGCACCGTTCATCAGACGCGTACCGCATTCGGCGTCATGCAGCAGGTCGGCGTATGTCCGGACTGCCGGGGCAGCGGCAAACGGATCAAAGTCCGCTGTTCCCACTGCCGGGGTGAAGGCTATATCACCAAGAACGAGGAGGTCGAGATCTCCATTCCGGAAGGCATCAGCTCGGGTCAGCAGATCCGGGTAAGCGGAAAGGGTGAGCGCGGACGCAACGGCGGCCCGAACGGCGACCTCTATATCGAGATCAATGTCCTGCCGCATAAATACTTCCGCAGAGACGGCAACGATATCCACATCACCGTGCCGATCTCCGCGATCGATGCCACGCTGGGCACTGAGATCGAAGTGCCGACGATCCACGGAGATGTCGAACTGACCATCCCGGCCGGTACGCAGCCGAAGCAGAAGATGCGTATCAAGGGCTACGGCGTCAAGGATCTCCGCAGCAGCAACCGCGGTGATGAATACGTCGAGATCGATGTGACGATCCCGAAGAAGATCACCCGCGAGGAAAGAGAACTCTACATGCAACTGGCGAAAAAAGGCGAGAAGAAAGAATCCGTCTTTGACCGCTTCAAGAAAAGCTTTAAGTAAGGGGCGACCCTTACTTAAAAAACAAAAAACGTTAGCACTTGGATCATTAAAGTGCTAAAGGAGGTACTGAATGAATATTGAGGAAATGACAGAAAAACTGCAGCAGATCTTCATGAAAGCGATCCAGAGGATGCAGGATCTCCGCAATCCGGAGATCACGACCGAGCATCTTCTGAGCGCCTGTCTGGAAGATGATGACCTGACCGCTTTTCTGGAAGACAACAGGATCTCCGCGGACCGGCTGAAAGAGATCGCGGAAGAATATCTGAACAAACTGCCGGTCAACGATGTCGTGACGGAGCCGCGGGTGTCCTCGATCGTATTTGAATCCTACAGCGAGGCGCAGAAGCTGAAACAGGAGCGCGGCGACCAGTATCTCGGCGCATTTCTCTTCTTCATCTGCCTCCTGTACAACCGTTCCGGAGTCGCGGAGGAGATGCGCCGCAGCATCCCGTGCACGAAGGAAGAACTATTGAAAAAAGAATTGGAAGAAAGAGGTGAGACTATGACAATTCAGGATAAAAGCCAGGAAAACAACCGTAATCCGCTGGAGAAATATGGACGCAATCTGGTCGAGGACGTAAAATCCGGCAAGATCGACCCGGTCATCGGACGTGATGATGAGATCCGCCGTGTGATCGAGATCCTTTCCCGTAAAACCAAAAACAATCCGGTCCTGATCGGTGAACCGGGCGTCGGTAAGACCGCGATCGTCGAAGGTCTGGCCTGGCGTATCATGAACGGCGACGTACCTCTTTCACTGAAAGGCAAGGATCTGATCGAACTGGATATCGGCGCCCTGATCGCCGGCGCGAAATACCGCGGTGAATTCGAGGAGCGTCTGAAAGCGGTCCTGAAAGCCGTCAAGGAAAAGGACGGCCAGATCATCCTGTTCATCGATGAACTTCATAACCTGGTCGGCGCCGGCAAGACGGAAGGCGCGATGGACGCGGCCAACCTGCTGAAGCCGATGCTGGCGAGAGGGGAACTGAAGTGTATCGGTTCCACGACTTACGATGAATACCGCAAATATATCGAAAAAGACAAAGCGCTTGAAAGACGTTTCCAGAAGATCGACGTCGATGAGCCGAGCGTCGAAGATACCGTCTCCATTCTTCGAGGCCTGAAAGACCGTTTCGAATCCCATCACGGCGTCAAGATCCGTGACGAGGCGATCATCGCTGCTTCCGTGCTCAGCAACCGCTATATCACCGACCGTTTCCTGCCGGACAAGGCGATCGACCTGATCGATGAAGCCTGCGCGGCGACCAGAGTCGAAATGGACTCGATGCCGGCGGAGCTTGACGAACTGATCCGCCGCATCCGCCAGCTCGAGATCGAGGAAGTCTCCCTGAAGAACGAGGAAGACGAAAAGGCGCTGCTGCGTTACGAGGAACTGAAGAAGGAACTCAAGCAGCTGCGTGCGCGTAAGGACGAGCTCTACGACAAATGGAGCAGGGAAAAGGAAAAACTGACGGAAGTCAAGAAAGCCAAGGAAGACCTCGAAAAGGCGAAACTGGCCTTCACCTCCGCCCAGAACGACGCCCGTTACGAGGAAGCCGCCAAGCTTCAGTACGAAACGATCCCGGCTCTGAAGAAGAAGATCGAGAGCTTCTCCGCGGAGAACGACGGGGAAAGAATGATCCAGGAAGTCGTCGACGAGGAAGCGATCGCCAAAGTCGTTTCCAAGTGGACCCATATCGAAGTCAGCAAGCTGATGTCCAGCGAGCGTGAGAAACTGCTGCAGCTGGAAAAGATCCTGACGAAACGGGTCATGGGACAGTCGGAAGCTCTGCATCTCGTCAGCGACGCGATCCTGCGCAACAAAGCCCAGATCGGCGATATGAACCGTCCGATCGGCTCCTTCCTGTTCCTCGGCCCGACCGGCGTCGGTAAGACCGAAGTCGCCAAGGCGCTGGCGGAACAGCTGTTCGACGACGAAAACAAGATCGTCCGTATCGATATGTCCGAATATATGGAGAAGTTCTCCGTATCCCGTCTGATCGGTGCTCCTCCGGGCTATGTCGGTTATGAGGAGGGCGGCCAGCTGACCGAAGCCGTACGCCGTAAGCCGTATTCGATCGTCCTGCTCGACGAGATCGAAAAAGCGCATCCGGATGTCTTCAACATCCTGCTGCAGATCCTCGACGACGGACGTATCACCGACTCCAAGGGTGTCACTGTCGATTTCAAGAACACGATCATCATCATGACCTCCAACCTCGGCAGCGAATTCGCCTTCGAGAAGGATCACGAGAAGAAAGTCGATGAATACGAAGCGCTGATCAAGGCGACCTTCAAACCGGAGTTCGTCAACCGTATCGACGAGATCGTCATCTTCGAACCGCTGAACGCGAAGGTCATCAAGGAGATCGCCTACAAGTTCCTCGGTCAGCTGATCGACCGCATGAAGGACAGCAACGTCAACCTGTCCTTCACCGACGAGGCGATCGAAAAGATCGCGGAACTGGGATACGATCCGACCTATGGCGCACGGCCGATGAAACGGCATATCCAGCGCAGCGTCGAATCCCAGCTTGCCCGTTTCGTGATCGCGAACCCGGCAGCGAAGAATATCGAAGTCGGCTACGACAAAGACCATTACACAGTCACCGAAAAGAACGAAGAGACTGCAGCGGCATAACGCTGCAGTCTTTTTCTTTTTGCGGAAAACTGATATAAAAGGGGTATGGAATACGAAAAGAATTCGGAATACAGCTACTGTCTGGGCATGTCGCCGCTGATCGAAGGACTGCGTCACCGCCCGGAGACCATAGAAAAGGTCTATCTTTCTTCCCGCGCCAAGGAAAATGCTTCACTCGAGGAGATGCTGCGTCTGTGCCGTGAACGCAGTATCCCGGTCGAGACCGACGACAAGCGGATCGCCCGCCTGTCCGTCAAGGAGAACTGTTTCGCGATCGGCATCTTCCGCAAATTCGCCGACAGGCTGCAGGGCAGCTGCCATATCCTGCTTTCGGCATTCGAGGACGAGGGTTTCCTGGGAACGACTCTGCGCTCCGCCGTTTCGTTCGATCAGAAAGAGATCGCGCTGATCGGCTGTCATGCGGATGTCTTTGACCCCAGGACGGTGCGCGCTTCGATGGGAGCGATCTTTCACTGTCATCTCTGCGTTTTTCCGACTCTCGAGGAATACAGCGCCTGGTATCCGGGCCAGAGGATCTATACCTATGCGCCGGATGCGCAGACCGAGATCGGCGAACTGAAGACTTCTTCCCACTGCAGTTTTCTGATGCAGGAGAAAGGTCTTCCGGCAGAAGACTGCCGGACCTATTCGATCCGCAAGCAGAACCCGCAGGAGCTTTCGCCGACGATGATCGGAGCGATCACTTTCGAAAGACTTTACTCTTTGCGTGCGGACAAAAACTGAACAGGACCCCGAAAGAACAGGACATGACCGGTCAGCAGGCCGGTTTTTTTTTATTTTCTGCTGATAATTGTCAGCGCTGTAAAACGGGTGCTATAGTAAATCCGTAGAGCATATTCTGAAAGATCATTCACGGATCCCGGACAGGATTGCCGGAAAACAGTGTTCCGAAGGCAGATGTATATGAAAAGAAAACTACTGGCAATGGATCTTGACGGCACCGCGGTAGCGGACGACTATTCGCTCAGTCCCTCCGCCATTGCGGCGATCGGGGAAGCGCGCAGACACGGTCTGAGGACCGCTTTTGTCAGCGGCCGGAGAGATGTCGACATGCTGACGCTGGGCGAGGAGCAGTGGTGCGTCGATTACCACATCCTCAACAACGGCGGAAAGATCATCCGCTGCGAGGACAGAAAGATCCTGCGGAACGACTGCATCGACCGGGAAACGAGCGTCCGCCTGATCCGCTATGCGCTGGAAAACGATCTGCAGCTGCACATCGTCAGCGGAATGCTGTGGCAGGTGACGAAAATGAGCGAAAGCACGCTGCGCTACGCGTCTCTGCTCGGCGTCGTCCCCGAGACGGTCAGCTCGCTTGCTGAGATCGATACCGAAGCGATCGAAGGCTTCATGGCTACCGGCGATCTTCAGCCGATCGCGGAATTCATCGACCGTGAACTGCCGGAACTCTGTTACCTGCATTCCGAACCCGGAACGATCGACATCATGAAACAGGGCGTTTCCAAATGGAACGGCATCCGGGCGCTGGCGGAACTGCTGGGCATCGGAGAGAACGAGACGGCCGCAGCCGGCAATTACTACAACGATCTCGATATGATCGAACGGGCAGGCCTGGGGATCGCGGTCGCCAACGCGGTCGCGCCTGTCAAAGAGGCTGCCGGCTATGTGACCGCGGAAGACAATAACCATGATGCGGTAAAAGAAATGATCGGATACATTCTCAGGGAGGTCGAAGAGAATGAATAAGATATTACTTGGAATCGACAACGGCGGCAGCGACATCAAATGCGCGCTGTTCGACACGGAGGGCAGGGAACTTGCCTGCGCCACCGCGCAGCTGCCCGTCAGCGTACCCGCACCGGGATGCACAGAACGCGATGCGGAGGAGGTCTGGCAGGCAAATCTGGCCGTCATCCGCCGGGCTCTTAAGGAAGCAGACTGCGATCCCGCGCAGATCGCCGGGATCGGCATCACCGCCTACGGCAACGGTCTGGTCTTTCTGGACGAAAAGATGCAGCCGGTCTATCCGGTGATCGTTTCGACCGACGACCGGGCAGCGGAACTCGTGCAGCGGTTCAAAGCGGACGGAACGGAAAGAAGGCTCTTTCCCTTCACAAGGCAGACGGTATGGTCTGCGCAGCCGGCTGTGCTTCTGCCCTGGTTCAGGGAAAACCGTCCGGAGATCCTGCAGCGGACGCGCTGGATCCTTTCGCTCAAAGACTATCTGCGCTGCCGCCTGACCGGCGAACTGTACGGAGAGCTCACTGAAGCCTCCTCGACGAGCCTGGTCGCGCTGGATCGAAAAACCTATGATCCGGAACTCTTCCGGATCCTGAATATCGAGGAATGCTTCGGCAAATTCCCGCCTGTTCTGGAGAGCACGGCGGTCGCCGGATATCTGAACAGGGAGGCGGCGGAACTGACGGGCCTTAAGGAAGGCACGCCGGTCGCGGCCGGATATTTCGATATCGACGCAAACGCTCTGGCCAGCGGCATCCTCAGCGATGATGAACTGTGTCTGATCGCCGGCACCTGGTCGATCAACGAATATCTGACGAAGGAAGCGACGACGGAATACGACAAACGGACAAACACAGCCACGCTGTCCTATCTGGACGGCCTGTATCTGATGGAGGATTCGACTCCGACTTCGGCCGGCAACTTCAACTGGTACATCGAGAAGGTCATCCGCCGTTATGCCCCGTCGCTGAGCAGCGCCGAGATCTATGAGCACTGCAACCGGGCAGTTTCCGAAAAAGCACCGGAAGATACGGACGCTGTCTTTGTTCCGTATCTGTTCGCCAGCGCCACCGCACCGGAAGCGCATGGCGCTTTCCTGAATCTTCAGGCCGGAGATGACGAGGCATCCCTGATCCGCGCCATTTACGAAGGGGTCGTTTTCTCCAGCGTTCACCATGTCCATAATCTGCAGCGGCCACTGGAATCCTACCGCATCGCCAAACTGTCCGGCGGGATCACGAATTCGGAAGTCTGGTCGCAGATGATGGCGGATGCCCTGCAGATCCCGATCCAGACCCTGGAGGGAAGCCAGACCGGCGCGAAAGGCGCGGCGATCGGCGCGGGCGTTGCCTGCGGGATCTTCCGGGATCTTCCGGAAGCGGCCGGGAGGATGGTACATTTCGGCAGGCTGTACGAACCGCGCAAGGAGAACGCGGAGATCTATATGAAAAAATACCGGCGCTACGAGGCTGCCCTGAAGGCAGTCGACCTGCTGGCCGGGGAAGGAGAATAACGATGTTTACCGTAAGCCCGTCGATCTATTCCGCCGATCTGCTTGACCTGAGGAAGGTGCTGAAGGAGGCGGAAGGCTTTGAACATATCCATCTCGATATCGATGACGGCAATTTCGTCCGCGGCATCAGTTTCGGTACCGCACTCGTCGGACAGATCGCGAAAGCGACCTCTGTTCCGCTGGATGCGCATCTTGAGGTGCTCAATCCGCTCGATCATGTCGACGGTCTGGCGAAAGCCGGCGTCAGCCTGATCAGCGCCCATCTGGAAGTACTCGATTATCCGTCCCTGTTTCTGAGCCGGGTCCACAATCTCGGTAAAAAGGCGGGCATCGCCCTGAATCTGAAGACACCGGTGTCTTTTCTCGAACCGTATATCGGTCAGTTCGACCAGCTTCTGCTGGTATCGGTCGAGGCCGACGAGGAGGGACTGCCGTTCCGCCGCGGCGTGCTGAAAAAGATCTGCCAGGCAAGGGAGCTTTTCGGTCCGGACCTGCCGGTCTGGGTCGACGGAGGGATCAATGACGGAAACCTGAAAGAGGTCGTGGAAGCCGGTGCTGACGGCGTCGTCATCGGCCGGGCTGTCTTTCAGGCGGAAAACTTCCGGGAAGCGTACGAACACTATCTGAATGCCGGCCGCGCTTACGAAAAGGAAGCCGGCAGAAACGGAAAGGGGAGAAAAGAGAATGCTGTTTGCTGAAAAACGGAAAGAAGTGCTGGAGACCGCCCGCAGGATGGAAAAATACGGTCTGGTCAGGATGTCCGGCGGAAACGTTTCGCTGCGCATCGGAGAGACCGTGCTGGTGACGCCCTCCGCCATGCCGTATGACACGATGGATATCGACGATATCGTCGCTGTCGATCTGCAGGGCAATATCCTTGAAGGGAACCGGCGCCCGACCAGCGACCTGAAGGCGATCCTTTATATCCTGAACCATATGCCGGAAGTCAACGCGGTGATCCATACCCATCAGCCCAAAGCCGTTGCGCTCTCTCTCGTTGCCGACCGTCTGCCGATCATCTCGACGACGATGGTCGACGAAGTCAAGGGAGAGGTCCCGGTCGCCCCCTTTACGATCAGTTCGGACGAGGGCATGGGCATAAAGACTGTGGAATATGCCGAAAAGGCGCTCTGCGTGATCCTGAAGAACCACGGGATCATGGCGTACGGAAAAGACCTTGAGCAGGCGCTCTGCGCCGCCGTTTACCTGGAGGAAAGCTGCGCGGTCTATCTGGACGCGCTCGCGACCGGAAAGGAGATCGCGGTCCTGAGCAGGGAACAGGCGGAAGCGGAAGACGTTCCGCGCGGCAATTACGGACAACAATGAAAAGAAGCGGTTTCCGCTTCTTTTCTTAAGGAGATTCACTCAACCAAGGCTCAGCCTGTGGACTCGGTGCATCAGTTCTTTATTCGCTTCGTAGAGCTCGTCGTAGAGCTTCTGATATTCTTTGTATTTTTCGTGATTCTTCATGTCGGGGAGATAAGTCCTGCCCGGCTGGATGAAATCAAGCATCTTGTCATAGGTCTCGAAACCCGGATAGCGGATCGCCGAAGCAGCCATCAGAGCGTCGCCGAAGCTTGCGCCGATATTGACGAGCGGGGAACTGATCTGTTTCCCGAGCACATCGGCAATGATCTGCATCCAGGTCTCGTTCAGTGTTCCACCGCCGGTCACGAAGATCTGGTCGATCGGAACATCGTGATCTTCCATCAGTTTCAGCTGCTGGTTGATCGAGAAGGCGACACCCTCGAGCGCGCTCCGGTAGAGATGTGCGCGGGTATGCGACAGGGTCAGTCCGAATACGATGCCCTTGGCGTCGGGGTCGTTGATCGGGGTGCGTTCCCCGGCCCAGTAGGGCAGGGTGATCATACCGTCTGAACCGGGAGCGATCTCCGCTACGCCCTCCATCATCGACTGATATGCGTCCGCTCCGCCGGACTTTTCCTTTTCCAGAGCGTCCGGGAACAGTGTATCCCGGTACCATTTGGTCAGCGAGCCGGCCGTATTGGTGCCGGCTGAGATATCGCAGAGTCCGGGCACGATGAATTCCTCGCGCCACAGTCTCTCGTCATCGATCAGGGTAGAGGTCCCCAGGATCATATAGATCGAGGAACCGATCTGGATCATCATCTTGCCGGGAGAAACGACGCCGACGCTGATCGCTTCGGCTCCGGAGTCGTCCGTTCCGGTCAGGACCGGGGTGCCTTCCGCCAGACCTGTCTCAAGAGAGGCCTCTTTCGTCACATAGCCGACGACGTCTGTGGCTTCATGGATCTCCGCCAGCTGGTCCGGCCGGCAGATCGGCGCGCAGTACTCTTCGACCGGTTTCCAGTCCGGTCCGTAGAGCGGGTTGAAACTGGCCAGGCCGAGGAACTTGTCGACCACGTAGTTGCCGGTCAGTTTCGCCGTCAGATAAGTTGAAGCGGTAATGAATTTATAGGTCTTCGCGTAGACCTCCGGTTCCTTGTTTTTGATCCAGAGGATCTTGGGCATGACATCGCTCGAGCAGAGAGGACGTCCGTACCATTTGCGGATCTGCTCCTCGCCGTACATCTCGGTCAGCTGCGCCATCTCGTCCACGGCTCTTGCGTCGATGCCGTAGAGGATGGCCTTTCTTAACGGCCGGCAGTTTTCGTCGACCGGAAGACAGTCCGCGCCGAGGGCGCTGGTGCCGACCGCCTTGATGTCCGCGGGGTCGACCCCGCTGTCGGTGATCAGTTTTTTCGAGATGAGGCAGAGGTCGCCCCACCAGTCTTTTTCGGCATCGTGTTCGTAATGGCCGGGAGCCGGATTCATCAGCGAGTGCGTGGCGGAAGCCTGCGCGATCACCTGTCCGGTCTCATCGATCAGTACGCCTTTTGAGGAATTGGTACCGGTGTCGATACCCATGAAATATGCCTTGCTCATAGCTGGTCTCCTTCATATACGATCTTACCATCACAGACGGTAAGGCAGACCTTCAGATCGCGGATCTCTTCAAGCGGAACAGTGAACAGATCGCCGCTGAGGACGGCGATATCCGCCTTTTTCCCGGCTTCGAGCGTGCCGAGACTGTCTTCTTTTCCGAGATTCCAGGCACCGCCGCGGGTCCAGGCATCCACCAGTTCCCTCCGCGTCAGCATATTCTTCAGATTGAAAGGCTCACCGCCTTCAGGGAAATAGCCGCCGACGGCATGATAGACAGACTGCGGGATATCGTCGATCAGAAGCGGCAGGTCCGTGCCGCAGCTGATCGTCACGCCGCTGTCCGCCATCTTGCGGCGGTTCCAGTAGAAAGCTCCTCTTTCCTCGCCGATCTTTTCCCGGATCATGGCAAGCTTGCTGTCGCGCTGCGCGATCGACTGGATCTGCGGATAGATCTCCGCGATGACGCCCAGACGTCCCATCCGTTCGAGGTCGATAGGATCAGTGAATTCAAGGTCGGTGATCGCCTGGCGCAGGAGCACCTTGCCGTTTTCATCCCGTCCGCATTTTTCATAGATATCCAGAGTCCTGGCAACTGCACCGTCACCCTGGGCATGCAGCGAGAAACGGAAGCCGCGGCGGTCCGCTTCAAGCGTCCAGTCTTCCAGTTTCTGCCAGTCGATCTTTTCCTCGCAGCAGCTGTCGGTCCCGTTATACGGTCTTTTCAGTTCTGCCTTGTACTCGCTGACTGAGCCGTCGGTCATCTGGTTGTAGCCGGAGAAGCTGACTTTCGCGCCCTGAAAACGGTCACGCATCCGTTCCCCGTATTCGAAGTCGATCGCCCGCGCCACCGGCTGCGACATGAAGTTCACCCGCAGCGTCAGCGCGTCTTCCGCTTCCAGTTCGGAAAGCACCTCGTCGAAACCGTAGAAATCATCAAATCCCATTTCCTTGACGGAGGTCACGCCGTGTGAATTCATCATCTTCATATATTCGATGAACTGCGGACGGATAAATTCCTTATCGCCGAGGATGTAGGGGAAGATAGCGACATAGGCTTCCGGCCAGCAGTGTTCAGGATCGAAATGATAGGCTTCGACCGCTGCCGTATTCATCGCGCAGCTCTCGCAGCCTTCGACAAACAGCACAGTGGGACGCTTTTCATATGCTTTATCCAAAACCTCAGCCGGGATCGCAAAGCGGAGACCGTGACCGAGAAGGGGATAGTGTCCGGGAAGCTGTTTAGCACAGTCATTCAGTATGCTGATCACTTCTTCCACATTCCCGCATCCGCTCAGATCGGCGCCGAGAAAACGGACGACATATCCCGTAAAGAAACAGTGCACGTCGATAAAGCCCGGCGTGACCGTCCGGCTGCCGAGTTCAAGCACTCTGGTTTCTTTTCCGATCATCTCCGGAGGAACGGTTCCTTCGGCTGTCGCAGTGATGATCCCGTTCTCAACAGCAACATAGCCGGAGAAGGGCGCACTGCCGGCTGCAGTGTAAATACAGTCGGACATGAGGATCAGTTCAGGTTTTTCACTCATAGATTATAACTCCTAACATATATAAGACAATTAATAAGTACCACATTATCGTATTATAAATCAATAATCTTGTATGGAAGAAACGAAGGAAAAGCAACTTGAAAACAGAAGAAAAAACCAAACAAAATCTATCAAAATACTTGAAATACCCCAAATATAATATACAAGAGCCAATAAAAATAACTAATATTGTTTGAAAAAAATATAACTTGCATAATTTATATCATAGGTCTATTATGAAGATAAGTGAGGAAGATCACGGCACAGACGTACCGGGAGAAACGCCTTCGTGATCTCCGAAACATCAAATTAGGAGGAGTATATGGAAACTCAAAACAAGAAAGAGCTCGGCAGAAAACTAGGCTTAGGGGCAGTTATCGCGCTGGGCGTCGGTACCACTGTAGGTTCAGGTATCTTTTCATCGCTTTCTGAAGTTGCCAACGCTTCAGGAAGCATGTTGTTCCTGTTTCTAGCATTCATCATCGGCGGTCTGCTGCAGATCCCGGCAAACTTCTGTTACTCGGAGCTGGCTTCGGCATATCCGGAAGACGGCGGCCAGTACGTTTATTTCCGCGAAGCCGGTTCCAAGATGCTGGCTTTCCTGTGCGGCTGGATCTCGATCCTCGCGACAGACCCGCCGTCCATTTCGATCATGGCTCTGGCGATCGTCAACCATCTGGCGTTCTTCGTCCCGATGAGCAACCTGACACTGAAGCTCGTTGCGGTCGTCTTCGTCCTGATCTTCATGTTCCTGCATCTCAGATCCGTTGAGGGCGGCGGCGCTTTCCAGACAGTTATCACAGCGTTCAAGATCATCCCGTTCGCTCTGATCATCGGCATCGGCCTCTTCAACCTCAACTCCCACCTGTTATTATCGAATGCGCCTCTGGCGGGCTTCGGCAAATCTCTCGGTCTGACAGCCCTGATCGCCGGTGTCGCCGGTACGACCTGGTCTTATGACGGCATGGGCGCTGCCTGCTACATGTCCGGTGAGATCAAGGACCCGCATAAGAATATGCCCAGAGGCCTGATCCTGACAGCGATCATCGTCCTGGCTCTCTACGGCGGTCTGACATTCGTTGCTTCCGGTCTTCTGACGATCGATGAGATCGCCGCTTCCGAAGCTCCGATCGCTCTGATGGCTTCCAAACTGCCGGGTATCGGCAATATCGCCGGTATCGCAGTCGCAGTCATGGCGATCATCGTCGTCCTCGGCTCTCTGTCTTCCTGTATCCTGTTCCAGCCCCGTATCGAATACGCAATGGCGAAAGACAACCTGTTCTTCAAACAGTTCGGTTATGTTCATCCGAAATGGGAGACTCCGTATTTCTCGATCATCGTTCAGTGTGCTCTCGGTATCATCCTGATCTTCGCGTCTAACCTGGCGAGCCTGTTAGGTTACTTCACAATGATCGCGCTGACCAAGAATGCTCTGACATTCGGTACGATCTTCGTTCTCCGCAGAAAAGGTGAAGCCGGCGGTTACAAGCCGACATACAAGTGCCCGGGCGGACTGCTCATGCCGATCATTGCGATCTTCATGACCTGCACCCTGATCTACGGCGAGATCACTTATGCACCGATCCCGTCCCTGATCTGCGCAGCCCTGACATTCATTACCGGCGTCCCGGCATACCTCTTCTTCAAGAAGCAGGCTGAACAGGCGTAACCGTTACGCTGTTCTGAGTTCCCGGAAAATCAAAAAAACACATGCAGGACTTTCGCTTTCGAAAGTCCTGCATTCCAAGATACAGAGACATTCCGAGTATTGGCTTTCAATTGCCGCCGATCCCGTATCGGAAACAGCTGAAAGTCATATATGATTAATACAAGGAGGATCAGGATGAAACTCGCAGCAGTCGGAAGCAATTGCATCGATCACTATAAAAACCTTGACGGAGGAAAGAGTTTCCCCGGCGGCGGTCCGGTCAACATGGCTGTCTATACCGTCCGCAACGGCGGTTCGGCTTCCTATATCGGTCCGGTCGGAACGGACGATTACGGCAGACTGATGATTGAAGCTGTCGGCGCCAAGGGCGTAGACGTTTCCCATATGCACGTAGTTGAGGGGAAAACAGCCGTTTCGGAAGTGGAACTGATCGACGGCGAAAGAGTCTTCGGCGACTACGACGAGGGAGTGCTGGAGACCTATACTCTCAGCGAAGAGGACATGGATTTCATCGCGCAGCACGACATGGTCGTCTGCGATCTCTGGGGCAAGGTCGGTGTCCAGTACCCGGAACTCCGGGCAAGAGGCATCCGCACCGCCTTCGACTGCGCCACACGGCCGGAAGACCCGGACGCGCAGGTCGCGATCCCTTATACCGATTATCTGTTCTTCTCCTCGGACAACGGCGATACGCCGGAACTCCGCGAGCAGATGAAAGACTACCAGAAACGCGGTCCGCAGCTCGTTATCGCGATGCTGGGGACGCAGGGCAGTCTCTGCTATGACGGCAAAGAATTCCATGCCTACGGCATCGTAAAATGCGACAATGTCGTCGATACGATGGGCGCGGGTGATTCCTATATCGCCGGTTTCCTGGGCGGTCTTGCAGACGGCAGACCGGTCGAGGAATGCATGCATCTCGGCGCGGCGACCGCGACCGATACGCTGCAGTATTTCGGAGCGTGGTAAGATGGCTGTATTCAGAGGAACTGCGTATTCCGCGTGTCTGAAGCGCAATACGAATATCAACGTGATCTTTCCCGACCGTTCGAACGACGTCGATCCTCTTTACGAGGACGAGCCGAAAGTGCTCTATCTCCTGCACGGTCTGAGCGGCAGTGAGGAAGAATGGCTGCGTTTCTCGAAGATCGAGTACTATGCCAAGAAATACAACTTTATCGTTATCATGCCTGCCGCGGACCGCAGTTTCTACTGCAACACGAAGACCGGGATCGCCTATTTCGACTACGTGGCCGACGAGCTTCCGCAGATCTGCCGCCGCTGGCTGAATATCTCTTCCGCAAGAGAGAATACCTTTATCGCCGGCGAGAGCATGGGCGGCTACGGAGCCGTGAAGATCGGCCTATCCCGCCCGCAGAATTATGCCGGGATCGCGTCGCTGAGCGGCGTGCTCAACTATAACGCCTTTAAACAGCTCGTCGCTGAAAGCGAATGGACGGAAATGGATATTTCCGAACTGGAGCTTCTGGAGGACGGGATCACGCCTCTTTCGCTGGCGCTGGAAGCAGCCGGGGATCCCGACAGGCCGAAGCTGATCCAGCTGTGCGGCACGGAGGACTTCCTCTATGCCGATAACCAGATCTTCCGTAAAGCCCTGGAAGAAAAGGGCTACGGACATATCTATCTCGAGGGACCCGGAGATCATGAATGGCCGTACTGGGACAAAGCGGTCCAGTATGCCTTCATGTTCTTCCGCGGTCTCGACCTCAATACGACAAGGATCTATTAAGGAGGGGACTCTTATGTATAAAGCAGAAATGTGGAAAGAAAAGGAAGGACCCTGTCTCCGGAATTTCGATGAGAACTTCACCCGCACCAGCATCAACGGCGCGCTGGCGCTGCGCGGCGAGATCGAAAAGATCGTCGACGATATCTGGGAAAAGGGATTTGATGCGATCTACTTCATGGGGATCGGCGGTACCTGGGCAAGCGCCATGCAGGTCGAGGTCTATATGCGCGGACGTTCCGCGCTGCCGGTCTATGTCGAAAATGCGGCAGAATTCCTGACGACCGGGAACCGGAAGTTCACGAAGAACTCGGTCCTGATCTATTCCTCTGTCTCCGGCAACACGAAGGAGATGGTGCAGCTGGTCGAAAAGGTCAAAGGGATCGGGGCGAAAGTCTTCGCCTTCATCGATACCCCCGGTTCGACCCTGACGCAGAGCGACAAGCAGGATTATCTCGTCATCTACCAGATGAACGAACAGCTGAAGTTCTATATGGTCGCCAATTATCTGATGTACAAGAACGGGGAATTCCCGGAGTATGAACGCTATAACAGCGAGATGGAGAACTGTCTCGCGGAAGCGCTGATCACAGTCGAAAAAGAGGCTGACGCCTGGGCATATGACTATGCGGAAAAGAAGATCGCTTTCCTGAAGGAACATCCGGATCTGCCGCACTATTTCGTCGGCGCCGGCAACCAGGCTGCCGCCGCTTATTCTTACGCGATGTGCTACTGGGAGGAACAGATGTGGGTCCGTACGCGGTATTCGTCGGCTCCGGAGTTCTTCCACGGCATGCAGGAGATCATCCTGGCGGATACGCCGGTCACACTGTTCATCGGCGAGGACGAACAGCGTCCGCTGGCGGAACGGGTCGCCCGTTTCCTGCCGAAGGTCTGCGCGAACTATACGATCATCGACACGAAGGAATTCGAGCTGAAAGGCATCTCCCCAGAATTCCGCGGTTCTATCTCGCATCTGGTGATGCGGGCAGTCAATGCCAGAGTGGATGCCTATATGGAGCTGTTCCTGCGGCATCCGCTGTCGGTAAGACGCTACTACCGTCAGTTCGATTACTGAGAAATACAAGCCGGCCCGTCCGGCTTCTTTGTGTAAAAGGAGAAACCAGTCTATGTGGACAGAAGAATTATTCGGAGTAAAGAAACCGATCATCGCGATGCTGCATCTCGACCCGCTTCCGGGCGATCCGATGTGGAAGTACGGGATGACCATGGATCAGGTCGTGGAGGACGCCAGAAAAGACCTGCTCGCCCTGCAGGAGGGCGGTGTCGACGGCATCATCTTTTCCAATGAGTTCAGCTTCCCGTATCAGCGCAATATGGACCGCAATACGGTCGCCGCGATGGCCTATGTCATCGGCTGCCTGAAAAGCGATCTGAAAGTGCCGTTCGGCGTCGATGCCATCAGCGACGGCATCGCCTGCATCGAACTGGCCGCCGGTGTCGGCGCTGATTATGTGCGCGGCACCTTCTCCGGCGTCTATGTCGGGGACGGCGGCTTCTACAACAACGATTTTTCCCAGGTCATCCGCCGCAAATACGCTCTGCATATGGATGAACTGAAGATGCTGTACTTCATCAATCCGGAATCCGACCAGAGCCTCGACCTGCGGCCGCTGAAGGATATCGCGAAGACGACGATCGCCAAGGCCGCGCCTGACGGACTGTGCATTTCCGCAGACGCTGCCGGCCAGGATGTCGACGATGAACTGATCATCTCGGTCAAGCAGGCGAACCCGGAAGTCGTCGTGCTCTGCAACACCGGCTGCCGCGTCGATACGATCGAGCGCAAGCTGCGCTACGCTGACGCCGCGGTCGTCGGAACGACATTCAAATTCGACGGAAAACTGGAAAACCACGTCGACGTGAGACGTGTCAGAGAATTCATGAACGAGGTATACAAGATCAGGGAAAAACTGTAATCAGGGAGGGTATTGATCATGAAAGTAGCAGAGATCGGCGATAACTGTATCGATCTTTACGAACGCCTGGACCGGAAATACACGACCGGAAACGTCGTGGATACCGGTGTCAATCTGAAAAAACTGGGAGCGGAAGTCTCGATCATTTCGACGACCGGCTCCGATGAGAACGGAAAATGGATGATCGAGTCGCTGCGCAGCGAAGGGCTCGACATCAGCCATCTGAAGGTAGCCGAAGGACCGACTGCCGTGACCTATATGGACATGATCGGCAACGACCGGGTCCACGGAGATTATGTGGAAGGGGTCCTGGCGGACATGGTGTTCGACGAAGAGGACATCCGTTTCGCCTGTACCCATGATCTCGTTCACAGCGCGCTCTGGGGCATGGCGGAAAAAGCGCTGCCGAAGATCGCCGCCAGCGGAACGCCGGTCGCCTTTGACTATGCCGACCGTCTGGACCATCCGCTGGTCGAGGAGACTTTGCCGTATGTGAGCTACGGCTTCTATTCCTACCATCACGGACGCGATGCCTTCATCGAGGAATTCCTGAAAGACAAGGTCGACCGCGGCATGAAGATCGCAGTCGCGACTTTCGGCGAGGAAGGCTCGCTGGCATACGATAAGGACGGCTTCCATGAAGGAAAGATCGTTCCGGCAAAGGAAGTTGTCAACACCGTCGGCGCCGGCGACAGTTTCATCGCCGGGTTCCTGTACGGGATCCTGAGCGGCTGGAGCGTTGAAGAATGTCTGCAGAAAGGCGCGGAAGTGGCTTCCGCGGTCGTACAAGTATTTGAGCCCTGGGTCTCATAAGGAGGAGATAAGATGAAACTCGGAATGTTTACAAGCGGTTATCAGCGCAACGATCTTGAACACATCTTCATCGATGCGAAACGCTTCGGCTATGACTATATCGAACTCTGGGGCGGCCGTCCGCACGCCTTTGCCCCGGATCTGAAAAACGGAGATATCAACGAGATCCTCCGTCTGCGCGACAAATACGGCGTCGAGATCCGCGGCTACTGCCCGGAACACAACGCCTATCCCTATAACTACATGATCGGCAGCGAAGCCATGCGACAGGATGCCATCGAATACCTGAAACTGTGCTTTGACATGGCGAAAGCGATGGGCGCCGACTATACGCTGATCTCCGCCGCGCACGCCGGTTACGGCGCGACCTACGACGAGATCTGGTCCCGTCTGATCAAAAGCGTCCGCGAACTGACCGACCATGCGGAGAAGATCGGCATGAAGATCGTCATGGAAGCGCTGACCGTCTATGAATCCAACGTCATCAAATCCGCCAACGATCTGCAGAAGCTCTTCAAGGCGGTCGATTCCCCGAATCTCGTCGGCATGTGCGACCTGGTCCCGCCGTTTACCCAGTACGAAAGCATCATGGATTACTTCGACAAGCTCGGCGACAAGATGTACCATCTGCATCTGATCGACGGCGTCCGGGATTCCGACGATCACGTGATGCCCGGCGAAGGCCAGATCCCGATGCGTGAGCTGATCAAGGAACTGAAGGAGATCGATTACGACCGCACCGCGACGATCGAACTCGTGACCGGCTATATCAACGAGCCGCGCTTCTATGCCCGCAGGGCAGTCGACAACGTCCGCGAAATGATGAAAGAGGCGGGTTTCTGATGGTCATCGATATCCACGTCCATCCGGCTTTTTTCGAACCGATCAACGGAGATGAGGAAAAAGAACAGCTCCGTCACGATGAACTGAATCTGCATAAAAACGGCACGGCACCGCTGAAGCATTTTTTCAACAAAATGAAATGCGCCGGCATCGACCGCGTCTGCCTGCTGCCGGAAGACTACAGTTCCGGAGGCGGCGGAGAACCGCTCGTCAGCAACGAGGAGATCCGCAGGCTCGTTGATCTCGCGCCGGACCGTTTCATCGGTTTCGCATCAGTCGATCCGCATGACGAAAAGGCGCCGGAAAAACTCGAACGGGCATTCGCCGAATACGGTCTGAAAGGACTGAAGCTGCATCCTGGGCGTCAGCATTTCGCCCCGGCGGATAAACTTCTGGATCCGCTTTATGATATCTGCGAGAAATATGACCGGCCGGTGACCTTTCACAGCGGTCTTTCGTTCGAACCGCACGCTCTGACTGAGAACTGCCATCCGCTGAAATTCGAGCCGCTGGCGGAGAAACGTCCGGGCCTGCGCATCTCGCTCGCGCATTTCGGCTGGCCGTGGTGCCGCGAAGTGGCGATGCTGATGCTGAAGTATCCCAATGTCTATACTGATACCGGCGTTCTCTATTTCGACAGCGCCAGAGAATTCTATACCCAGATGCTGACACGGGACGTGCCGCTGACCTGGATCGACCGCAGTCTGCGCCACCAGGTGATGTTCGGCACCAACGATCCGCGTTTTGAAATGATCCGTATGGCTCAGGCGATCGCGGAACTCGGGTTCCGGGAGAGCACGCTGGAACTGATCATGGGCAGGAATGCCGTGGAATTCATGCATTATGACCCGGAAAGGAGCGCCGAATGATCAAGATCGTCCCGCTTAAGATCATGACCGATGAGTACAACCAGTATTTCATCATCACGGAAGATGTGAAGAAAGCTGTCGCCGCCTCCGGCATCCGTAACGGCATGGTGACGGTCGAGACCCGGCATACGACGACCGGCATCACCGTCAACGAGGCTCTCGAGTGCCTTGAAAGCGACATCGATGTCTTTCTTTCCCGGCTTGTCCCGGAGAATGCTCCGTATTCGCACTGCCATATGCTGCCGGATTACGGCAGCACCGGCGGCAATCCGACAGGGCATCTCAAGGCGCTGCTGACCGGGAACCACTGTCATTTTCCGATCATCGACGGCGAACTGGTCGCCGGCGGTGCCCAGGATATCTGGTTCTGTGAATACGACGGACCCTCGCAGCGGACCGTCAGCATCATCATCGAAGGCGAATAAGGATAATAAAAGCGGCTGCAGATTCTGAACTGCAGCCGCTGTTCTTTCAGAGGATCCGGCTTTATCGTTCCGGGATGAAGGTGCGCAGATAGTCGACTGTCTGCTTATGGGCGGCATGGGGATCGAACCAGTAGATCGAGTCGTTGATCTCGAGGTCGACGATCGAACTGTAATCATGTCTTTCCAGTGTCTCGATATATTCTTTCAGAGGCAGATTTCCGGTTCCGCAGATCTCGTGATGGGCATCGGAGAAGTGGATGAAGCCGATCTTCTCCTCACCGAAGCGTTCGAAATACTGCTCGAGCGACTCCCCGGCGACGTCCATCGCCACGAGGTCGACGCAGACCTTCAGAGCCGGGGAATCCACAGCCTTCAGGATCGTTTCGATGTCTCCGATCGTCGTGCAGAGATTGCTTTCGTAGGGCTGCAGCTGTTCCAGCATCATCGTGATGCCTTTCTTCTCCGCTTCCGCGCAGATGCGGGCGATCGCGTCGATGCAGATGTCCATGCTCTGCTGTCTGGGCAGGTCGCGCAGACCGGTGCCGGTATTGATGAAAAGACGGTCGGTGCCGAGCGTCAGCGCGTCATCCATGCTCATCGAGAAGAAGTCGATCGTTCGCTGGACGGTCTTCCTGTTGGGATCGGCGATGCTGTAGGGATACGCCAGGGTCTCCGGCGTGTAGATGACGAATCTCATGCCACGGTCTTCGGCTTTCTGCCGCAGTTCCTTCAGGAACGCAGCGGCTCCTTCATCGGTGTAGTCGAAACGGTAAAAATGCGGGATACCGCCCCAAAAGTCGATATTCCGGATGCCGATCTTCTGCAGCGAGTCCAGGACGTAGTCAAATGAGTATTGCTGGTAGGAAGGGGTCATGACGGCAAAGTCATTCAGGGTTATCTTCTTCATATGCATTTCCTTTTTTTCTTCCTTTACCTATATAATATTGTAAAGTGGCAAACAGCCACAAGGACTATTGAACATGGCAGCAGTTAAGATCTCCCCCGGGATGGAAGCGATCGAAAAGATCGAAGATTTCATCAAAGTAAACCGCGTAAAAGCGCATACCAGGATCCCCTGCGAAAAGGATCTGTGCGAGTTTTGGAATATCAGCCGCTCGACGCTCCGCCAGGCTGTGGATGAGCTTGTCGAGAACGGCGTCCTTTACCGCGTTCCGAACAAAGGCGTCTATGTGGCGGAACCCCATTATCTGCGTGATATGGCCGGCGTGGTCGCGATGGTCCGTGACCTGCTCGATCAGGGACATACGCTCACGAAAGAGATCCTTTCAATGAATGTGATCGAAGCCAGCAAGCAGATCTCCAGGAAACTGCGGGTGCGGCTGGGCACGAAAGTATATGAGATCATCAAATGCCGCAAGGTGGACGGCGTGCCCTGCACGATCGAAACGACCTATATGGCTGTCGAACGCTATCCCGGCTTCACGGATTATTACAATGAAAACGCGTCGATGGATCCGATCTTCGAAGAACATTACGATACGGTCGAAACCTCCGGTACTGAGCAGATCAGCGTCGCCTACGCTACGGAAGCGGAAGCCGAGATCCTGGATATCGAAAGCGGCGCTCCGCTGTTCTTTGCCTCCGGTGTCGCGCTGGACCAGAACAAGCAGACCGTCATGTTCTACAAGCAGCTGATCCGTTCCGATAAATTCACCTTCGTGTGTACGATAGAAAGCTGAGGATATTATGGCAAAAGCAGAATACAAGATGCCGATCTATCTTCAGCTTCGCGAGCTGATCCGAAATAAGATCGAAGAAGGGGAATACATGCCGGGAACGGCGATCCCCTCGGAAAACAAACTGGCTGAGACCTTCGGGCTGAACCGGCTCACGATCCGCAATGCCGTCGACGCTCTGGTCAACGAGGGCCTGCTGCGCCGGGTCCAGGGCAAAGGCGTTTTCGTCGTCGGCAAGAAGAATGAGATCTCGATCGAGGAGCATGCCGGTTTTGTCAGCGACTCCTTCAAGAACGATACCAGACTATCGATCAAAGAACTGCAGAAGACGGAAAGAGAAGCCGGCAACAAATACGCCAATCTGTTCGGTCTGGAACTGGAGGACGGGATCTACTATATCCGGCAGCTGCATACGATCAACAGCGTTGCGACTTCGATCGAGGAGTTCTTCATTCCCAAGAAAGTGCTGCCTTCTCTGGATTCGGTCAATTCCTCAGTCTTCACGTTCCGTGACATCATGTCCTTCTACGGGATCGATCTCACGAAGATGACGCAGTCGCTCCGGATCGTCAAGGGCTTTTCCAAGATCCGCAAGATGCTGAATATGCCGGAGGAGGTGGCTCTCTTCCTGCTGGAATGCGATTTCTATAATGAAAAGGGCAATGTCATTGCCCACAGCATCTCCTATATCCGCAGCGACATGCAGACCTTCACCGTCAGCCTGCATAAGTGATCCTGCAGTAAAACGATCATTCAGAAGTCTTCCGGAAGGAAGACTTTTTTATAAAAAAGCCTCCGCACCGGCGGAAAGCTCATTCCGGATCGTCCTCTTCGCTTCGCTGCCACAGCGCCGCCTGCGCGGTATTCGTCAACGAAGTCAGAAGATTCTTTTTGGCGCCGGGATAGTCATGTTCGATCTGCTTCAGCAGTTCCTTCATCTCGCTGCGCTTCGTGACGCCGTCCATCGGACAGCCGCTGCCCAGCCGCGGAAGCTCAAGAGCTTTCGCTGTTTTTAAGATATCCCGTTCCTCGCAGTAGATGAACGGCCGGATCAGCCGGATGTCTTCTCTGGAGAGATACATATTCGGTTCGAAAGAGGCGATCTTGGCGCCGTAGATCATATTCAGCAGCAGGGTCTCGATCGCATCGTCCGCATGATGACCGTAGGCGATCTTATTGCAGCCGTTTTCCTTGGCGGTCTTGATGACCGCGCCTTTTTTCAGCTGCGAACAGCGGCTGCACTGCACTTTGCCGTCTTTCAGGTAGAGGCCGAGGATGTCCGCGATGCGGCTTTTTTCCGCGACATAGGGGATCTGATAGCGGTCAAGGAAGTTCCAGAGCGGCGTGAAATCCTCTTCGCCGAAATTCAGGTCGATGTGGATCCCGAGGATCTCGAAACGCTTGCCCAGGCTTTTTTCCGCCAGTTTCTGGTAGATATACAGACTATAGATCAGCAGTGAGGAATCCTTTCCGCCGGAAAGACCGACCGCGATCCTGTCGCCGTCTTCGATCAGATGATAATCGTGGTCTGCCCGGCGCATCTGGCCGAGGATGTGCTTCATGCTGTTCATAAGACAATTTTAGTATAAAGAACCTCAAAAACAAGGTATAATATGTTCCATGCAGAACGTTTTATTTATCAATAAACCGAAGGGAATGACGAGCTTTGCCCTGTGCAAGGACATGCGTCCGGTTTTCGGCACACGCTCGATCGGCCATACCGGGACGCTGGATCCCAATGCCACCGGGGTCATGGTCGTTTTGCTCGACAAGGCGACGAAGGCAAATCAGTTCCTTACGGGAGTCGATAAGGAATACATCGCGACAATCGAACTCGGTTATGAGACCGATACGCTGGATATCGACGGAAAGACCACGGAAGAAAGAGCGATCGTGCCGTTTACCCGGCAGGAGCTGGAGGAAGTCCTTTCCTCTTTTCTCGGCGTGCAGAAACAGATGCCGCCGCTGACGAGCGCGATCCGGATCAAAGGAAAACGTTTATATGAATACCAGCGCGAAGGCAAAGAAGTCGAGATCCCGGAACGGGAAGTCGAGATCCGTGAGCTGGAGCTGCTGGAAATGAAAGAGAATGAGATCGTCCTGCGCTGCGCGGTAAGCAGCGGCACCTATATCCGTTCGCTGGCCCGCGATATCTTCGCAAAGACGGGGAATCTGGCGACCCTCAAGGATCTGCAGCGCACCCGCACCGGCAGCGTCACGATCGATCTATGTGATCCCTATGAGGAAGTGATAAAGGGAAATTATCATCTGCATTCCCTGCACGATCTGCTGAAAGCCCGGTATTTTTCGCTTGAAGCAGAAAAGCCGGAGGATATCCGCAGCGGCAAGCCGCTGCAGCTTTCCTGCGATGCTGACAGAGTCTATCTCTATGAGAATGAAGAACCCCTGGCGGTCTACGAAAGAAGCGCGGACGACGGTCTGTTCCGCTCTGTAAGGGGGCTTTTCTGATGCGCATCCTGCGACTCGATCCGCGCCGCGATCCGGAAGTAAACAACAGGAGCTGCGCCTGCATCGGCTATTTCGACGGTCTGCACCGCGGCCATCAGGAACTGCTGAAGGAGATGCTGAAAGCGGCTTCTGAGCACGGATGCGGAAAAGCCGTCATCACGTTCGACCGCGATCCGCTGGAAGTGATCAGCGGGGTGAAACAGAAACAGATCCTTTCCCGGGACAGCCTTTTTTCGATGCTGGAAAAAGCCGGTGTCGATCAGGTCTATCTGATCCCGTTCGACAGGGAGATCGCCGCCATGCCGGCGGAAGATTTCCTGAAGGACTTTTTATACAGGATTCAACTGGAGACCCTGGTCTGCGGTTTTGATTTCCGCTACGGATACAAAGGCAGCGGAAATGCACTGTCGCTGAAAGAAGCGGAAGACCGTCCTTTTGAAGTGCGGATCGTCGGCGAGATCAGTGAGAACGGTCAGAAGATCTCTTCGACCGCGGTCAAACATTTTCTGGAAAAAGGAAAGATCGGTCAGGCGAACCGTTTCCTCGGCTATACATATAATCTCGAAGGAAAGGTCATCCACGGCCTGCAGAACGGCCGCAGGATGGGTTTTCCGACTGTCAATACAGAACTTGATCCGCGGCTCGTTCTCCTTAAGACCGGCGTCTATGCCGGCTATGCGGAAGCAAACGGCGGTCTTTACAGGGCAATGATCAATCTCGGCAGCAATCCCACGGTCAGTGACAGCAAGGCGCTGCATCTTGAAGCCCATCTGCTTGGCTTTGAAGGAGATCTCTACGGCGAGAAGATCCGCTTGTACTTATTGAAAAAGCTGCGTGAGGAAATGCGCTTTGCGGGTCTTGAAGAACTGCAGGACCAGCTGCGGAAGGACCGCGAGGCTGTTTTGGCGATGACGGAGACCGTTCATGAATTTTGAGGAAGCGATGCGCCGTACTTTCCCGGAGAAGGCGGACGAACTGCTGAAACTGGCAGAAGAAGCGCCGACTCAGGGATTTTTCATCAACCGCAGAAAGGGCTCCGTGGAGGAGATCCTTTCACTTTGTGATTTCCCCCGGAAAGAGTATCCGTACAGTCCGGACCTCTTCTATCATGACTGCGCCAATATCGGCAAGACCAAAGCTTTCGAACTCGGACTGATCTACAGTCAGGAACCGAGCGCCGGCATGCCGGTCACCCTGATCGATCCGGACGTTTCGCTGGCTGTCGATCTCTGTGCCGCTCCCGGCGGCAAGAGCTGCGGCCTGCTGTCACGTATCTCTTCAAAGGCAAAGCTGATCGCCAACGACGTGAATTACAGCCGTGCCCAGATCCTGTCTTCCAATCTCGAACGTCTTGGTTTCAGCAATGCTGCCGTTACTTCGCTGCCGACCGCGAAGATCGCGGAAAAGCTGCAGGGAAAGGCGGATCTCGTGATCGTGGATGCGCCCTGTTCGGGCGAGGGTATGGTGCGCAAGTATCCGGAGATCCGGGAAGAATACAACGAAAACAATATCCGGCTGAATGCCGAAAGACAAAAAGCCGTTCTGGAGGATGCCTACCGCTGTCTGATGCCGGGAGGCCAGCTTCTGTACTCGACCTGCACCTTTGCGGAAGAAGAAGACGAACAGCAGGTGCTCAGCCTCATGGCCCGCCATCCCGATATGCACCTGATCGCCCCGGTCCGGCCGGATCTGCCGGTAAAGGACGGGATGATCAAGCTTACTTTCCTGGAAGGCAGCGAAGGCCAGTTCATGGCGCTGCTGCGCAAGGACGGAGTCAAAACAAAGCAGGTCCTGCCCGGAAAACGCTGTGTAAAGGAAAAACTGATCGACGATTTCCTGCAGAAGGAGACCGATCTGAAGGAATACTATCTATACCGGGAAAAAGACCGTTTCTTCCTGTCGCTGCAGGAAGAGAGCGAATACGGTCTGCCCTGTCTCCGTTACGGGATCGACCTCGGTGAACTGAAGAAAGGCCGCTATGAGCCTTCCCACGCCTTCTACCGGGCAAATACGCTGAAAGGCAGATACAGGAACTCGTATTCACTGAACGAGGAGGAATACCGTCAATTCATTCAGGGACTGGAGATCGACTGCCCGCTGCAGGGTTATACCGCGGTCGGTTACCGTGGTTTTGCGCTCGGATTCGGCAAGGCCGGAGGCGGGAAACTCAAGAATAAATACCCCAAGGGTCTGCGAAGAGTGGTATAATACTTGCGTAAGCTAGAAAGGAACGATACTTGCGTGCCCCGCACGTGATTATCATAAGAAGGAGATTATGGAATATATCGCAATCGACAGTGAAGAACTGGTAAACGGCAAAGCATCGTTCGCGATCGATGTTTTCGTTGATATCACAGAGGCTGCTTTGGCCAAGACAAAGGACGTCGTTCCGGCAAGAAAAGATCCGATCGATGTCGAATACAAGGACAACAAACTGAACGTCGCGATCGCGATCCGGATGCTGCTGGGCTCCAACGTCGTCAAGATCTGCGAAGCGCTGCAGACCCGCGTACACGACAATATCCTGGAGATGACCGGGATCGACTGCCAGAACATCAGTCTGGACATCGCCGGCTTCTATACCAAGGAAAAGAAATCCGCAGAATAACCATGAATGAGAATCTCCCCGCAGAGGGGAGATTTTTTATGGGATGCGCTATAATGAAAAAGTAAACGAAGGAAGGATCAAATATCATGAAAGTACTCAACTTTGGATCTCTGAATTATGACCATGTCTATGAAGTCGATCATTTCGTATTACCAAAAGAGACGATGTCTTCGCTCTCCTACAGCCGCGGTTTCGGCGGCAAGGGACTGAATCAGTCGATCGCCCTCAAAAAAGCCGGATTGGACGTCTACCATGCCGGCCGGGTCGGCTATGACGGACAGGATTTCATCGATTATCTGAATTCCTTCGGAGTCAACACCGCCTATCTTGTCAAAGACCCGCAGAACGCGAGCGGCCACGCCCGGATCGAAGTCTGCAACGCCGAGAACCGCATCGTTCTCTACGGTGGCACCAATCAGCTGATCGGTGAGGAACAGATCAACGATACGCTGGATCATTTTGAAAAGGGAGACGTCCTGCTGCTGCAGAACGAGATCTCCTGCATGAAGGAACTGATCACCGCAGCCCATGAGAAGGGCATGTACATCGCATTCAACACTGCTCCGATGAATGACGCGGTCTTTACTTATCCGCTTTCCCTGATCGATCTGTTCATCGTAAACGAGATCGAGGGCGCCGGACTGGCGGGAGTGAAGAGCGAAAAGATCGAGGAGATCATTGCCGGTCTGCAGAAACGCTATCCGGAAACCGAGATCGTCCTGACCGTCGGTGCACAGGGTTCCTATTACATTCACGGCAAGACTGTGATCCACCAGGATGCCTATCCGGTCAAAGCTGTTGACACAACAGCAGCCGGCGACACTTTCAGCGGTTTCTTCCTGGCATCCTACCTGAGCGATAAGGATGTTAAGAAGGCACTGGACCTTGCTTCCCGTGCCGCTTCGATCACCGTACAGGGAAAAGGCGCTGCTTCCAGCATCCCCTGGATGGAAGATCTCAAGTAAGTCAGGTTAGCAAACACCATAAGAAGAAAAGCTTTTCGCTTGCTGCGAAAAGCTTTTTGTTCGGATTGATTCTCTCGATGAAACGGAATCATTGATTCTGATACAGATCGACGACAGAACCGAGCAGGATCGTTCTCTTCTTTTTCTCGTCGCTCATGGAAAAGTCCGCATGCAGTTCAAGCGGAAGGGGCGTGTCGAGGTCGATATTCACGAGGAGTTCTTCGCCGGGGTGAGCCTCCTCTTTAAAACCCATGAAATTGATCGTTGCAAGAGACCGAAGCGGGTATTCATGTGCATGCAGCAGCCACAGCGTTCCGTTATAGATCGGCTCCGCTCCGCCTTTTTCAGACTCCAGGATCTGGACTTTGGCTTTGAAATAATCGGTCAGCCGGATCGATCCGACGGCGGCGACGGCGCTTCCTTTTACGAAATCCGTTTTCTTCAGATCCGGGAACACCAGGCTGACCTCGCCGTGGTCTGCGTGTTCGATATTGACGGTCTTCCCGCCTTCTCTTGTTTTGATCTTCGAAACGACGGCTGTACGGTTCGTGATCCCGTTGCCGACGATCTCCAGCGTATCGCCGCGGCTGACTCTGCCGTGAACGATCTTGCCGCTCAGGGTCAGGCCGTTCTGCGCGTCATAGAAGGAGTATTCCGGATAGAGCAGGAACGGCAGATCCCGGTTCGGATCAGGCAGACCATCGTTTTTGATATAGTTGGGATTCAGTTCCATCCGATCATCGATCGCGCGTGTGACCATCATCTGGACATCATCGTATGTATATCCTTCGATCTCGCCCGGATAGTGACCGATCAGTTTCTGAGCGAATCTGGTCGCCTCATCCCTGTATTCGTCAACGGTAAGAGAGTGCTTCTCTGCGAGTTTTGCGAATCGGGAGATGAGTTCGAATTTGAAATCACGGTCCGCGATCTTGTAGTCCTTTTCCAAAGCGGGTATGCCCAGGCGGACCTTGCTTTCCTGCCGGACTTTGTTTACGCTGGCTTCCCTTAACGCCATGAACAGGACGACTACGGCAGCAATGAAAAAGACGATCGCCAGCAGCAGACCGAACTTTTCGATCGCGACTTTAACGAGGGCGAACAGCAGGGCGACTGCGATCACGCCGACAAAACTGCCGAATATAAAACCGCCGATGCACGCAACGGCTGCGACCACGATATAGATCTTATACGCCAGTCCTTCAACGCCGCCGCGCATAAAAAAGCAGATGACAGCCAGCAGAAGAAGCACAGCGGCTCCGCCGAGTTTCACTTCGTCTACTTTGCCGATGCTTGCGCGGGAGAGTGACAGATCAAGATAATCTCTGTAGATCTTTGAACGTTTCTTTCCTTCTTCGATCTCATCCGGATGTTCGAGCAGACCGAGTATCCTGTCTCTGGCGATGCGGAACTCATTAGGAAATTTCATAATCTTTACCTGCTTTCTGTATTCTTTTCTAACAATTAAAATTATAGCGTTTTTCCATGGCTTTCGAAATACGGACAGTATTTCTTTATTCTGGCTGTCCGACAACGGAAAGACCAAAAAAAGACCCGGAGCTGATCCGGATCTTTTCGTCTTATAGTTTGGTTCTATTCGATGGTGCTGAAAGTCACACTGCTGCTCTGATCGCCGGAATAGACCGTGATCGTGATCTCGGTATCCGGTTCGACATCTTCGCCGATCGTCAGGATCGCGATCGCATTGTTGTCAGGATCCACATCCAGAGATACATTGTACGCTTCCGTATAAAGCGACCAGCTGATGTCGGAACGGGTCGCCGTGAATTTCACGGTATCACCGGCGCGGATCTCCTCCGTCCGCTTGTCGGCAGACAGCGAGAGCGGTCTTTCGGCCGGTACCATGTAGGTGCAAGTGATCTCAGCGTTGTAGAGCTCGCTCATCAGTACCTGTTTGACCGTATCGCCCGGACGGTAAGTCGTGTCCTTGAAGGTGAAGGTGTAGGTATTGACCTCGGCATCATTGGTCGTCGGCTGATCGATGAACTTGACGGTGATGTCATAGTTCTGGAAGACCTTGAACGACGAGATCTGATCCTTGGTCAGGTTCGCGGACGGAAGCTGCAGATCGACCGGCTTGTTTTCCAGAGTGAAGCTCGAGCAGGCATTGTTTTCGGAACGTACGGTCGGCTGCTTGTCGTACGCGTAGTACAGACAGGCTTCGACGGTATCGCCCGGCCTTGCCTCAAGCGTTTCCGTGTATTCCGTATTCTCGGAAGTGACGGTGTGCGCTTCGCCGTTGTTGATCTTGATATCCGCTTTATAACGGATCGGACCGAAGACCCAGGAGTAATCGAAGAGCTTCGTACCGAAGGCTTCGATGATGACGCTGCCGTCAGCACGGCGGAGCGAGATATCCAGTTCGTTTTCGTCGACCTTGGTCTTGGATTCATCCGGATAAGCCGGCCAGTTCAGCTTGAGCTCGTTGTTGTAGGTATCGAAATTGACGCTGGTCTTTCCTTCGTCGATCCGTTCAACAGTCGAAGTCTGCGGGTCGACGAGCTTCGCGTATTTCGTGTTGATCAGTCCGGTGATGACATACTGTTCATCCATGCCGGAGATCGGTGCGGCATACGGATAGGTGCCGATGATGTGGGTGATGCTGGTGAGTCCGTCCGGACGCTGGACGCGTTCCGGCATTCCGTAGACCTCCACGTTGCGGTCGCAGATCGCGTTGGCGATCTTGCCCTGGAGATTGCTGAGGAACTGTTCGTAGATGATATAGGACTGCTGGTTCAGGCTGGCTTTTTCATAGCCCAGCCAGGTCGCGACAGTCCAGTCGGTCGTCGAGGCAATGACCCAGGAATCCTTGACCGCACCGGTCGGGATGTTGTAGGCAGCGCCGTCGGTGCCCCAGTCGGTGGTGCCGGTCTTGGCATAGATCGGATAATCGTCACGCAGGATCTGCATCAGGTTGGCGTAGCCGCCGTATACGTTGGAGTAGAGCAGGTCGCTGATCTGGTAAGCGGACTGCGGGCTGATCGCCTGGACCGGTTTTGATTCGTTATAGATCGGGTTGCGTCCGTTCAGGAATTCGATCCTGGAGATGGTGTGCGGCTTGTTGTACTGGCCGCCGTTGATCAGCGCGGCCTGCGCGCCGGCCATCTGCAGGGTAGAGACGGCAAGTTCGCCGCCGCCGATACCGAACTGGATGTTGAAGTTGCCGGTCGTGACCTGATCGAATCCCATATCGTTCATGTAGTTGACGACGTCTGCTACGGAACTGGCTTCGATGACCTGCTGCAGCGCCTGGATGGCAGTCGTATTCAGCGAGTTGCCCAGAGCATCACGGATCGTGACTTCACCGCGCCAGTAGCCGCTGAAGTTGCGGATGACGAGGTTGGTGCCCGGATAGACGATCGGTTTATCTACCAGCGAGTGGCTGGTCGACCAGCCCAGGGTCTCAAAGGCCGGTGCGTAGTCGAGGATCGGTTTGATCGAGGAACCCGGCTGCTTGTACTGGTCGATTGCATGGTTCAGCAGCAGTTCGCCGCCCTTGGCGTAGTTGCGTCCGCCGAGGATCGCGTTGATCGAGCCGTCTTTCGTATTGACGGAGATCGAAGCGACTTCCATCCATTCATCCGGGAATTCGATCCCTTCGACTCTTTCAGCCTGGATGTCATCCATCAGCGACTGGACTTTCGGTTCCATATAGGTATAGATCTTCATCGGCGTGGTGTACGGATCGGTATTGGTCAGTTCGTACACTTCGCTGACGACAGCGTCGATATACGCCTGGTAGGCGTTTCCGCCGGTCGCGTTCTTGGCGCGGTCTCTCTCATCGACCAGCAGGTCTTCGACCTTGATCGAACGGGCGAGCATTTCCTCTTCTTCGGTGATGTAGCCGTGGCGGGACATCATATGTAGGACCTCGTTGCGGCGTTCCGTCGCTTTGTCGAGGAAGTTGAACGGGTTATAGCGGTAGGGGGCATTGATGACGCCTGCCAGCATCGCGGATTCCGCGAGGTTCAGCTCGGTGACGCTCTTGCCGAAATAGTATTCCGCGGCTTTTTCGACGCCGCGGATGTTGCGGTTGCCGCCGAAGTTCAGCTTGTTCAGGTAAAGCTCGAAGATGTTGCGCTTGCTGGTCTCGTTTTCCAGTTCCATCGCCAGCGCGATCTCCTGGATCTTACGGGAGACTTTCTTAGGAGCGTTGATGCCGGCTTCATCGTCAACGAAGTAGGTGTTCTTGACGAGCTGCATGGTGAATGTGGATCCGCCCTGGGAGAAGCTCATCGTGCGGATATTGTTGAGCAGTGCCGCGGTGAAACGCGGTACGTCAAAACCGTTGTGGGAGAAGAAGCGGGAGTCTTCGACCGCGACGAACGCGTCGATCAGGGAAGTCGGCAGTTCGTTGTAGCCGACGTTCTCACGGATCGTCATGCCGAGCTCGGCGATCACGTCGCCGTTGACATCGTAGACGATGCTTGATTCCTGGTTCTGGAAATCGTCGATCTTCAGCTCCGGCTTATCTTTCAGGTTGCTGATCAGAAACAAAGAGCTCGCCAGGATGCCGAGCACTTCGATCAGACAGATGATCGATACGATGATCGCAGCGACGTTCAGTTTATTGACTCTGCGCTTTGGTTTTTGCGTTTTTTTCATAAGATTCCTCAAAATACAGTTCATCCAGGAGGTCCAGATAGGGGACCGGGTTCACGTAGCCCGGATGCAGCACATGTCCGTGCTCCTGGATCCACTCGTAGGGCAGCGATTTGCGCGTTTTCGCGTCATAGAACTCAAGAAAGTCCTCGACTTTGATCAGATAGTCGATGTTGTAGACGACCATCCGGATCAGCAGAAAGGCGATCCCGCCGTGTTCGATGATGGAGCGGAGATGCTCCACCTGGTGCGGATGGATGGAAGAAAAGGGGAATGAGGCCTTGGCCTGGCATTCCTTTGCTTCGAAATCGATGTATTTCCCTCTGTATATCCCGTTGTAGTCCGTCGTGCTGGGGATCTTGAAGTAGGCTTCGGTGATCTTGGCAGCGGAACGCTTGGGATAATCAACTTTAACGATAGTGATCGGCGTCGGTTTTTTATGGACGACCGCTCTGTTTTCCCTTAGGTAATACTGGTTACTCAGATTGATATCCGTCTCGAAACTCATTCCCCGGCGGGAAGCGTTATGCAGAGCTTCTTTCTGATACGTTTTTCGCGAATTGGGATACCTCATCTTTTTACCTTTCATTATTATAGCCATTTCTATATTAAAATGCCAGCACGCTTGTCAAAGGCGGACCTTATCGCTAAAATGAAACAGGGAGAATACGCAAAATGGAAAAGATAAATTTAACACCGGAAGAGATCCTGAATAAGACGTTTGATATCGACCTCAAGGGGTACTCTGCACAGCAGGTAGACGAGTTCATCGATATCATGTTGGAAGATTACCAGAACTACGATGCCAACATCGCGGAACTGGAAGCCCGCATCGGTGCGCTGAATGCGCAGATCGAGGAACTCAAGAAAGAGAACATCGAACTGCAGGGACGCAAGAAAGTTTTCGATCTGACAAATACGACCTCCTACAGCTCCGTCGATCTCCTGAAGAGAGTATCACGGCTCGAAGAAGAAGTATTTAAAAACAGATAAATCACAGTTCGGCAACCGCTGGGAGACCAGAGGAAAGTCCATGCTCGCACATCCTGTGACGGATGTAGTGTTTGTGCTAAGCGAAACGATAAGCTTAGGCAGGCTTCGCGCCTGACGGCCGGTCAGCTTCCTAAGGGAAACTATGGAAGTGCCTGTAAAAGTGCCAAAGAGACGAGACTTACGGAAACGTAAGGAGTGGAACGTGGTAAACCCCGCAAGCGAGAAACCCAAATTTGGTAGGGGAACCTTGAAAGACGAACCGAAGTCGGACGAGGGCATAGCGATATGCAGATAAATGGTTGCCACCTTTTTAAGGTACAGAACATGGCTTATGAACTGTATGAGTTAAGGACGTTCGCGTCCTTTTTTCATGCTATAATAGAGCCATGAATCTACCAAATAAGCTAACGTTATTCCGTATCATTTTGGTACCGATCACTGTGCTGGTCTGGCTGTTTCCGTATGGGTATTTCAATATCAGCCTGCCGGTCTATCAAGTCGGCGATGTATCGCTTCCCTTGCTGAACATCATCGTCTGTCTGCTTTTTGCAATTGCCAGTTTTACAGACTTTCTGGATGGCCAGATCGCCCGCCGGAAAGGTCTGGTAACGACCTTCGGCAAGTTCGCCGATCCGATCGCGGACAAACTGCTGGTCAATACCCTGCTGCTGATCCTGGCGGTCAAGCGCATGATCCCGGTAGTTCCGGTCTTCCTGATGCTTTCCCGTGACACGATCGTCGACGGCTGCCGCATGCTGGCATCCCGCAACGGCGTCGTCATCGCCGCCGGTCTGTTCGGTAAACTGAAGACAGTCCTGCAGATGTTCGGGATCATCTTCGTCCTGCTGAACAACCTGCCGTTCGCGCTCTGGAACATCCCGGTCGCGGATGTGCTGATCTGGTTCGCATCCTTCGTATCCGTCATGTCCGGATACTCCTACTTCATGCAGGTCCGTGAATTCGTCTTCGAATCCATGTAGCCGGCAGCAAATACGTAATCAACTGAATTTCAGAGGAGAGAATATAAATGGCAGATAAGAAAGAAACAACAAGCGGCAAAGAGCAGCTTTTGGATGATGCGTTAAAACAGATCATCAAGTAGTACGGAAAAGGCTCCGTCATGCGTCTTGGCGAAAGAAGCTCCGTAGACGTGGACGCGATCTCTTCCGGTTCCCTGGCGATCGATGCCTGTCTCGGTGTCGGCGGTTTCCCGCGCGGACGTATCGTCGAGATCTTCGGTCCTGAGAGCAGCGGTAAAACGACTTTAGCCCTGCACGCTATTGCCGAATGCCAGAAGGGCGGTGGCAAGGCAGCCTTCATCGACGCGGAACACGCGATCGATCCGACCTATGCCAAGGCGCTCGGTGTCGACGTTGACGAACTGATCCTTTCCCAGCCGGATTCCGGTGAGCAGGCTCTGGAGATCGCCGAGCTGCTGATCCGCAGCGGCGCGATCGACATGATCGTCATCGACTCCGTTGCAGCCCTTGTTCCGCAGGCGGAACTCGACGGTGAAATGGGTGATCAGAACGTCGGTCTGCATGCCCGTCTCATGAGCAAGGCGATGCGCAAGCTCGCCGGCGCCATCAGCGGAAACAACTGCACCGCGATCTTCATCAACCAGCTGCGTGAAAAAGTCGGCGTCATCTACGGCAATCCGGAAGTCACGACCGGCGGCCGGGCACTGAAGTTCTACGCCACCATCCGCATCGAAGTCCGCAAGTCCGAAGCGATCAAGAACGGCAGCAACATCATCGGCAACAAAGTCAATGTGAAGGTCGTCAAAAACAAGGTCGCTCCGCCGTTCAAGACGACGCAGGTCGAGATCTATTACGGAGAGGGCATCTCCCATTACTCCGAGATCGTCGAACTCGGCGTGGAGGCAGGCATCATCGACAAGGCCGGCGCCTGGTATTCCTACAAGGGCGAGAAGATCGGCCAGGGTTCCCAGGCAGTACGCGCTTACCTGATCGCGAATCCGGAAGTGGATGCCGAGATCACGGCAGCCGTCCGCGCGAAACTCTTCCCGTCAGCCGCCGATAAAGCATAAAAAGACGAAACCTGTTCAGTAAGGATAGCGTACTATCGCCGAACAGGTTTTTTTGTTTTGTGCGATTGGACCGCAGTTTGATTTTTCCTTATGGCAAGAAAACAAAAAATAAGTTAAAATAGTAACGGATTTTAATATCCTAATGGTTTTAATTTAGGAGGTAAGTGTTATGGATAAGTTAAACCTTACTTCCGTTCTATTTGGCATACTCGGGATTCTGATCGGTATCATCATCATGACGCTGATCTCCCGGGCAGGATTGAATCGAGACAAACAAAAAGCGAAATTAATTGTCGAAGAAGCGGAGGCAAACGCTAAGTCCGTCTTAAAACAGGCGGTTCTTGACGGAAAAACTCAGGCCTACGATCTGAAACTCCAGGCTGAAAAGGAGATCAAAGATCGTCGCAATGAGGTACAGAATCTGGAAAACAAGCTCTTGCGCAAGGAAGATTCTTTAGAATACCGCGAAAAAACGATCAAAGAGACCGAAAAGAAACTCGAATCAAAACTGAGAGAAGCCGATGAAAAGGTTTCCAAGTTAAATAAGATGGAAGAGGATCTGCAGACGCGGATCGACAGTCAGATGGCCGTTCTCGAACAGGTCTCCAACATGTCCCGTGAAGAAGCGAAAACAGAGCTGATGGGCATCGTTGAGCAGAAGATCAAGAACGAGATCGCTGTCTACATCCGCGATCAGGAAGAAGAAGCCCACCAGAAGGCGCAGCAGAAAGCGCAGGAGATCATCGCGACCGCGATCCAGCGTTATTCTCAGGACGAGATCGGCGAACGCACCGTTTCCGTCGTTGCGCTGCCGTCTGAAGACATGAAGGGCCGGATCATCGGCCGTGAAGGCCGCAACATCCGCGCGATCGAACAGGCGACCGGGGTCGATCTGGTCATTGACGATACGCCGGAAGCGATCACCATCTCCTGCTTCAACCCGATCCGCAGAGAGATCGCCCGCCTGTCTCTGGAAACGCTGATCCGTGACGGCCGCATCCAGCCTGGCCGTATCGAGGACGTCGTCCGCAAGGTCACCCGCGAGATCGATGAAACGATCATGAAAGCCGGTGAAGAAGCGTGCTTCAAGCTCCAGATCGGCAAGATGAACAAGGAACTGGTCAAGACGCTCGGCCGTCTGAAATACCGTTATTCCTATGGCCAGAATGTTCTCCAGCACTCCATGGAAGTCGCGTTCCTGGCCGGAATGATGGCTGCCGAACTCGGACTGAACCAGGTCATCGCAAAGCGTGCCGGCCTGCTGCATGACATCGGCAAGGCGGTCGACTTCGAAGTCGACGGCACCCATGTCGAACTCGGCGCGAAGCTCGCGAAGAAGTACGGCGAAGATCCGATCGTCATCAACGCGATCGAATCCCACCACGGTGATGTCGAGGCGACGAACCTGATCTCCAACCTGGTCGCTGCTGCGGATACTCTGTCCGCTGCCCGTCCGGGTGCCCGCTATGAAGGCATCGAAAACTACATCAACCGTCTGGAATCCCTTGAGAAGATCGCTTCCGAATACGAAGGCGTCGAGAAGGCTTACGCGATCCAGGCCGGACGTGAAGTCCGCGTCATGGTCGTTCCGGAAAAGGTCGATGATGCGAAGTGCCATTACATCGCGCACGAGATCAAGGAACGGATCGAGAATGAACTGACTTATCCGGGTCAGATCAAGGTCACGGTCATCCGTGAGACCAGGGCGAACGAGATCGCCAAATAAGGCGGAACACAGTCCGTTAACAAAGAAACAAAGCTGCAGATCCTGCAGCTTTTCTTCTGCTTTTCCGCCTTTTCCGGACACCTGCATGATATGTACAGATATGCTTTGATTTCAGAGCGATAAGTTTGACTTTTATGTGCAGTTTTCTATAATGAGAGAGAACACAACGATTGAGACAAGATGCTTTCCATGAGCAGATCCAGAGAGACCGTCATAATGGTGGAAGACGATCATTTGCCGGGAAGACCATTACCACTCATGAGCGCTTTTAATCAAAGCCGTGAAGCCCGCGTTAAGGGTATGAAGAAGAAACGAAGGTGGTACCTCGCTGCGAAGCGACTTCGGCCACCTTTTTTGTGTAAAAGGAGGATTGAGGAATGATCAACATCAAAGAAGATGAACATCTCAGCATATTAAACCACAGTTGTGCTCACTTACTGGCGCAGGCGGTGTCCCACCTGTATCCGAATGCCAAATTCTGGGTCGGACCGGTCATCGAAGACGGTTTCTACTATGACATCGACCTGGGAGACAAGGTCATTACCGAAGACGACCTCGCTGTGATCGAAAAAGAGATGAAGAAGTGCGCGAAAGCCGCCAAGAACATCGTCCGCCACGAGATCAGCAAGCAGGAAGCGCTGGAGCGTTTCCATGACGATCCCTACAAGGTCGACCTGATCGAGCGTATGGACGAGAACGAAACGGTCATCTCGTGCTACACGCAGGGCGATTTCACCGATCTCTGCCGCGGTCCGCATGTCGAGAACACCAAACTGCTCAAGCACTTCAAGCTGCTGAAATTCTCCGGCGCCTACTGGAAGGGCGATGCCAGCAATAAGATGCTGCAGCGTATCTACGGTGTCTGCTACGATACCGAGGAAGAGCTGCAGGAACACCTCCGGATGATCGAGGAAGCCAAGGAGAGAGACCACCGCAAGATCGGCAAGGAACTCGAACTGTTCATGAACCATCCGCTGGTCGGCTCCGGCATGCCGATGTGGCTGCCCAACGGCGCCATCATTCGCAAGGAACTGGAAAACTACATCTACGCCAAGGAGCGCGCTCTGGGTTACCAGCATGTCTATTCTCCGTGCGTCGGTACGGTCAACCTGTACAAGACATCCGGCCACTGGGATCACTACAAGGAAAACATGTTCCCGATGATGAAGGTCGACAACGAAGAGTTCGTTCTCCGTCCGATGAACTGTCCGCACCACATGCTGATCTACAAGAACAAGCTGCATTCCTACCGCGACCTGCCGGTCCGCATCGGCGAATTCGCGACGGACTTCCGTTATGAAGCCAGCGGCGCTGTCAAGGGTCTCGAAAGAGTCCGCTGCATGTGTCAGAACGACGCGCATCTGTTCGTCCGTCCGGACCAGATCGCATCCGAATTCGAAAAAGTCGTCAAGCTGATCCTGGATGTCTACCGCGATTTCGGCATCAAGGAATACAAGTTCCGTCTGTCCCTGCGCGATCCGGCGGACAAGGAAAAATACTTTGATGATGATCAGATGTGGAACGAAGCGGAAACACGTCTGCGTGAAGTCCTGAACGGTCTGGGTGTCGAATACTTCGAAGCGATCGGCGAAGCTGCCTTCTACGGTCCGAAACTCGACGTCGAGGTCAAGCCGGCTGTCGGTCCGGAAGTCACTCTGTCCACCTGCCAGCTCGACTTCCTGCTGCCGCGCCGTTTCGAACTGAACTACATCGACTCCAACGGTGAAAAAGTCGTCCCGGTCGTTCTGCACCGTGCGATCTTCGGCACCTTTGACCGCTTTACCGCCTTCCTGATCGAAGAGACGAAGGGCAATTTCCCGTTATGGCTCTCTCCGGAGCAGATCGTTGTCATTCCGGTCCACCAGGAAGCACATCTTGACTATGCGGAAAAAGTCGCGGAACTCTTCCGTCAGGCCGGTTTCCGTATCCATGTCGACAGCCGCAACGAAAAGCTCGGCTTCCGTATCCGTGAAGCCCAGACCAATCATATTCCGGTCCAGATCGTCGTCGGCGAAGGGGAGATCGCTGCCAACAGCGTCAACATCCGCCGTTACGGCCAGAAGGAATCCGTGTCGCTGCCGTTAGAGGAAGCGCTCGCTTCCTTAAAGAAAGAAGTAGAGGAAAAGAGATATGTCCATTAAAAAATTACTTGCAGCGTCACTGACTGTACTGATGCTGCTGTCTATGTCTGCCTGCAAGCCGGCAACTCCGAAGGAGCCGGAAGTCAAACAGTATTCCGTCATCGCGCCGAGCGGCGCACCGTCGCTCTCGCTGCTCGATCTGGCGGATGATCCGAACACCACCATCGAGATCGTCGACGGCGCCGATGCGCTGACAGCTGAGTTCAGCAACGCGGAAAAGGATTTCATCATCGCCCCGATCAACCTCGGCGTCAAGCTTTCCCAGAAGACCGAGAATTATCAGCTGATGGCTGTCCTGACCTGGGGCAATCTGTTCCTGGTCGCCAAAGACGAGGATACTGCCGAATTCATCACCGGCAAGACTGTCGCCGCGTTCGGTGAAGCTGCTGTGCCCGGAAAGGTCATCTCCTATCTCGAAGACGAGCTCACCGGCATCCAGTTCGAATGGTTCAACAGTGTTCAGGAAGCGTCTGCCGCGTTCCTGAGCGGTGAATACGATGCTGCCATACTGGCTGAACCGGTCCTGACGATGACAAAGGCGAAATGGAAAGAAAACCACGAGGAAGACTTCGCGATCGCCTATGATCTGCAGGAACTGTATCAGGAGAAATCCGGTTACCAGACTTACCCGCAGGCTGCGCTGTTCGTCCGCAAGGCGACTCTGGAAGCGGATACCGAATCCGTCGTCGCTTTCACGAGCGTGATCAAGCAGTCCATCACCAAATACAACGGCAATGCGGATGCCCTCAGCAAACGCATCGACGAGATCGATCTGACCAAGTTCGGATTCCAGAATCCGGACCTGATCAAGAAGGCTTACCAGAAGATGGCGCTGAACTACCGTCTGGCGAGCGAATGCCTGGATGACATCAAGAACTTCCTGACGGTCTTCGAGATCGAACTTGCTGAAAAAGCATATGTAAAATGAGAAACAGGCGCCTTTTGTCAGCGATCCTGCTGATCGTACTGTGGACAGTATTATCGTCGCTGATCAATAAGGACGTTCTTTTGCCGAGCCCGCTGAGCGTCATGAAAGAATTGCTGGCGATCATTACCGGGCCGGCTTTCCTTTCGGCGCTGCTCTACAGCATCCTGCGGGCGCTGGCTGCGGTCTTCTGCAGCTTCGTGATCGCGCTCGTACTGGCGTCAGCCGCTTTCCGGCTGAAAGGTCTGCGCAGTTTTCTCGAGCCCCTGTATGTCGTTTTCAAGAGCGTGCCCACGGTCACGGTGATCGTGCTGGCGCTGATCTGGCTCGGCAAGGAGAGAGCAGCTGTGCTGATCGTCATGCTGGTGGTATTGCCGATCCATTATTCCAACATTCTGAACGGTTTCGATCATATCGATGCCGATCTCCTCAAGGAGACGGACACCTATGAAGACCGTTACTTTCTCAAACTGTGGCGGATCTATCTGCCCCTGGTCCGTCCGGCTCTGTTCGAGACGCTGCGTTCGACACTGTCGCTCGGCTTCAAGATCGTGATCATGGCGGAAATGTTCGCCCAGACCAGGATCGGTATCGGCCATGAGCTGTACTTCCTGCGGGCAAACCTCGATACAGCCGGCGTATTCGCCTGGACGATCCTGATCGTATTGTGCAGCTATCTGTTCGATGCGGTCCTGAATTTCTTCTCACGAAAGGGTATTTAAATGAACAATAAAGCATCAAAGTTTTTTACGGATCTTGTGCATGGTCTGGCAACGCTTCTCTTCCTGGTCGCTGCTTTGTATTTTCTATTCGTCTGTTTCCTGACGGTCGTGGAATACAAGCCGGAGCAGGAAGAAGTTCTGGAACTGACGGGGGAAACCGCAGCGAAAGTCAGACTGAACGAAGAGATCGATCTTGTCAGCTGGAACGTCAGCTATGGCGGTCTGGGTGACAATACCGACTATTTCAGAGAAGAAGGCAAGGGCGTCAAGCCGGCGGATCCGGACCGTGTTTCAGAGAACGTGAACACGATGTTCAACTGGCTGCAGGAAAAAGATGCGGATCTGATCCTGCTGCAGGGTGTCGATTCCCTTTCCGACCGTTCCTTCCGTTTCGGTGAAGACAAGACCTTCGCCAAGCTGCCGGGCCGTGTATCCGCGTATGCGGTCAATCATATCTGTGTTTATATCGCCTATCCCTTGCCGCCGATCGGAACCGTTCAGAGCGGGATCATGACCTTGTCCAAATATACAGTCGATTCCTCGACCCGTGTTTCCCTGCCTCTTGCGAACAAATGGCCGGTACGCGTCATGACCGCCAAACACTGTCTGCAGGTCAGCCGTCTTCCGGTCGAAGACAGTTCCAAGGAACTCGTGCTCGTGAATGTCCAGCTGGATACTTACGGCAAGGCGGAAGCGAAGGCTGCGCAGAACGAGGCTTTGCGTTCGTTGCTTGAAGAAGAAGCGGCGAAGGGGAACTATGTCATCGCCGGCGGTGATTTCAGTCAGACCTTCTACGGTGTGGGTGATTCCTATCCGGTCGCCAGCGGAAAGTGGGATCCGGGCATTCTGGATACCAGCGCTTTCTCTGCTGACTTCTCCTTCTATATGGATACGGATACTCCCAGCCGCCGTTCGCTTGACCAGAGTTACGTTGATGCCGACAAAGACAGCTTCCAGTATTATCTGACTGACGGATATATCGTTTCCTCGAATGTGGAAGTGGTATCTCTTGAAAATGCCGATCTGGATTTCGTCAACAGCAACCACAATCCGGTCTGCCTGACCGTTGTGCTGAAATGAGATATATCGACATCGGATTAAATCTGTTCTGCGACGCATTCAAGGATCCTGACAGGATCCTTTCTGACGCGCGTGAGCAGGAAGTCGCCTGTATCCTGACCGGCTCAGACGCCGCGGACAACGAAAAAGTCTACCGCTATACGCTTTCCCATGACGTCTGGGGCACCGCCGGGATCCATCCGCACAATGCTTCCCGCGCCAGGGAAGAGGATTTCCGGAAGATCCGGGAATACCAGGCAAGCCCGCGGATCGTAGCGGTCGGCGAATGCGGACTGGACTATGACCGGATGTTCTCCCCGAAAGAGCAGCAGATCGACTGTCTGCTGAAGCATATCGCCATCGCGGAGGAGCTGCAGAAGCCGATGTTCCTGCATGAGCGCGACGCTTCGGTCGATTTCGTCCCGATTTTCAGGGAGCATCTGCCGCGTTTGAAACGGGCGGTCGTCCACTGTTTTACCGGTGACCTGGCGCTGCTTGAACGCTATCTGGAGATGGGTTTCTATATCGGCATCACCGGCTGGATCTGCGATGACCGCAGAGCGCAGGAACTGCGTGACGCGGTGAAGATCCTTCCGCTCGACCGGGTGATGCTGGAGACGGACGCGCCTTACCTGACGCCCCGCAACGTGAAAGGTCTGCATCGCACCAACGTCCCTCAGAACGTCCGCTATGTCGCCGCCACGCTGGCGGAATACATGGGCGTGGGGGAGGAACTGCTTGTCAAAAGCGCTTTCGAGAATACGGTCCGTTTCTTTGAACTGGACCCTGCGGAAATATGCAATAACGAATAGAAAACGCTGTATTCACAGCGTTTTTTTGTTGTGTGTCGGGCATGACACATCTCCAGCTGGTGAAAGTCCAGCCACAGGTATTTACCGCCAAGTGTAGTGAACCCCAAGTCGAAAGCAGTAATGCCGGGATGAAGGAAGGGGCTAGCGAAAC
>JAFWII010000037.1 GCA_017533785.1 Erysipelotrichaceae bacterium
ATAGGGAACTATATGTTCTGCCCTATGATGGGTGATGACACACCCATACCTTGCGCTGCGGTCTGACGGAAACGGACAGACCAGCCGTTCTTATACGGCAGGCAGCAAGAATCCCCTGCCTTCAGGCATGGGGAGTGTCAAGGAATCATTCTATAGGAGCATTCGTCGTGACAGAGCAGGAAACCACAATTCATGAGACAATACCGGAAATATCGATCATCATTCCGGTCTATCACGTGGAAAATCAGCTCCGTCGAGCTCTGGACAGCATCCTGTCCCAGACTTTTACGGACTTTGAGCTGATCCTCATCAATGACGGAGGAAATGAGAAAGAATCCGCGATCTGCCGGGAATATGCCGAAAAGGACAGCCGGATCGTATATCTGATGCAAACCAACCAGGGACAGAGCGCAGCCCGCAATCGTGGACTGGATCAGTGCCGCGGGAACTGGATCATGTTCGTCGACAGCGATGACTGGGTAAGAGAAGACTTCTGCGAAAAAGCTCTTCGCAGTGTTCTTGATACTCATGCGGATATGGGGATCTTTGATCTGGCCTATACAGAAGGCGATGTCGCCGAAGGCAGTCTGCATCCTGTGGGTTTTCCGGAAGGAGTTTACGACAGTGACCATATCCTCAGAGGAAGGATTACCGGGGAAGTGCAGTGCTACATTTGGAATAAGATCTACCGCAGAGATCTATGGAAGGATATACGTTTTCCGCTCGGCGAACACTGGGAGGATGACGCTGTGATCCACGAAGTGATCGACCTGGCCGATACAGTTGCCGTCATCCACGAAGTCCTGTATTACAAACCCGGCCGAAGCAGCAGCATCACTGCGACAGCAGCCAGAGACAACTCGATGTACTACTGGCTGTGGATCCAGCGCTGCAGACGCTGGGATTATCTTGAAAAGACACATCCGGAAATGCTTGCGGATGCAGCAAACAATATGGTCAGTACAGTCCTGGATTACGTGAATAACTGTCTGCTGCCGGACAATAACAGCGCCGGTTTTGAAGAAGTCCGCCGCTGGGCGAAAGACCATCCGATCCCCGGAGAAAAAGTCATCCGGCACAGATGGATCCGTTATTTGGTCTTTTTACGGAACAAGACTCTTTTCGTCCTTCAGGAAAAAACAGTTGACCTGCTTAAGAACCTGAAACGGAAGAAATCACACTGAAAGGTGCAGGATTTACAAAGGAGAAATCAATGACAAAAGACGAAATGATGAATCTTGTTAATCGTTCTCTTTTTGCAACGATCGGCTATACAGACGAAATGGGCAGGCAGAATGTTCGCAGAGTGTTCTGTGTTTGGCATAAAGGATTAGGCAGGCATCTGATTTCAACAAATACAAGTTCAGCCCATGTTCAGAGTCTGCTGAAGAACGGGAATGCATGTCTGTATTTCTCTGACGATTCGGCATTTGAGGGACTGTGCTTATTCGGATGCTTTGCGGCACATTTCGAGAGAGAGTACAGAGAACTCCTTTGGAACGAGGGAGATGAAAAGTACTATCCGAAAGGCGTCGAAGATGAGGATTACTGTATCTTGGAGTTTATAGCTGATGGAGGACGCTTTTATCGTTACGACGGAAAAGGCAATTTATCATCCTCCGAGATCGAGGCATACGATAAGGACAAAGAATTTGAGAACGGATACATTTCCGTCGGCGCGACACCCGTCTGATTCCCGCCTGCTTTGGCAAGATGATCTACGATAAACGGAGATAGGAAACAATATGGTGAAAATACTGTTTGTCTGCCACGGCAATATATGCAGGAGTCCGATGGCGGAATACATTATGAAAGATCTTATCCGTGAAAGAGAACTGGCGAACCTTTTTGAAGTTGCTTCCGCAGCAACAACATCCGAGGAGATCGGCAGACCGGTCTATCCTCCGGCAAAGAGGATGCTGGAAGCCCACGGGATCGACTGCAGCGACAAAAGAGCGAGAAAGATCCGCATGGATGATTACGATCATTATGATCTGCTGATCATCATGGACCGTGAGAACCTCTGGCATATGGAACGCTTCTTCCCGCGTGATCCCAAGCATAAGATCCATATGCTTCGCGAATACTGCGGTGACAGCAAAGAGATTGATGATCCGTGGTATACCGGCGACTTCAAGGGCGTTTACGAACAGATCCGTGAAGGCTGTACCGCCCTTCTGGACTTCCTAACGGAGACAGCATGAAAGAAAACGATTACCAGAAGATCGACCACGGTTTCGGACCGTTTGTCCTGCCGGATTCGGAGATATTGATCCTCGGCTCCTTCCCGTCTGTGCGTTCCCGCGCGCAGCAGTTTTTCTACGGTCATCCGCAGAATCGTTTCTGGCCGCTGCTCGCATCGCTTCTGGATGATGAAGTTCCGCAGCTCGAAGACATCCCGGCAAAAAAGAAGATCCTGGAAAAACACCATATCGCCATGTACGACAGCATTGAAAGCTGCGAGATCCTCGGTTCCTCCGATGCGCACATCCGCAATGTCGTACCGGCGGATATTCCCGGAATCCTTGCCGGAACTAAGATCGAAACCATCTGCTGCAACGGTGCAGCTTCCTATAAATACTTCATGAAATACCATGGCAGTCTGCCGATTCGTGTCCTGAAACTGCCTTCCACCTCCCCGGCGAACGCAGCCTGGACGCTCGAAAAGCTGAAAGAAGCCTGGTCAGTGGCGTTCAAAAAGGAAAAAGGTGTATAATAGGCATATGCTCAAGAAAATCTGCAGAAGCTTTTTTGTTCTGCTGATGATCGTCTGTCTCTGTGGTTTTGCAGACAGCAGCGAATGGGATGATTTCGATCCCAACGTCGTCTTCGATTATCAGAAAGAATACGAAAGCCAGGATGTCGGGGTCTGTTCCTACAGCTCCGTCAAGTCCTACATGGATTGGAAAAAGATCACCTCACCGAGTTCTACGCAGTACTGGTACATCCGCCAGTATATGGCGCTGGATGACAGCGGACTGCTCGTAGATGAGGACGGTTTTATCGGGGTCGCTCTGGGATCCTATTACGGTGTGATCGGCGACCGCTACTACTTTACGCTTGATTCCGGCATCGTGCTGCCGCTGGTCAAGGTCGAGGAGAAAGCGGACGAAGACACGGTCGGCGGATGCTACCATCCTGACGGTTCCGTCATCGAGTTCGTGATCGATGTCGAAACGGCAAGAAACTACTTCGGCCGTCAGACTTTCTCCCTCTACGGAGACTTCAATGTCCTGAGCTACTTCAACGGAACGATCGCGAAAGTCGAAAAGGTCGGCACGGAACTCAACGAGCACCGCGTCACCTACGAAGAAAAAGAAGATGTCGAATTCGATAATCTGGACATCTTCACCTACGAAAACACATATTAAACAAACCTGCTCACAAGCAGGTTTTTTGTTGGTCTACCAGATAAAGGGAAGCAGTCTGTACTTCACTTTTTGTTTGTACTCTTTGTAGCCGGGAAGCCCCTCTTCCAGAACTTTTTCCTCGTTGCGGATCCTTTTCGTAATGATCGGGAAATACGCCAGCATGATCACAAAGGAGATGACCGACCCCAGGATCAGCGGCATCGACAGAAACAGCAGGACTGTTGCCATATACATCGGATGGCGGACGATCCCGTATAGACCGGTATCGATCACCTTCTGTCCCTCCTGCACCTCCACTGTTCTCGAAAGATAGGAATTCTCCCGCAATACTTCCGCAAACAGCAGATAGGCAAACAGGAAGACGACAGAGAATACGATGCTGACGGGGAACGGCAGCATCAGCCAGTTAAAACGGAAACTCAGGCCGGCTGCGATGAATGCCGCGATGAACATGATCCCGCTGAACAGGATCACGGATTTCTGTTCGGATTCGTTCTCCTTCATATTCAGCCGCTTGCGCAGCAGTTCCGGATCCTTGACCATCATGACCAGTCCCGCCAGAAACATCGGGATAAACAGGACGATCATCAGAAGCTTTGCCTGCGGATACTGAAAAGTCCCGGCAGGCCAGAACAGCAGGACAGCCAGCAGTACGACTCCGGAAAGGAATTTGATGACTGCCTGCAGCAGAAGTTTTTTATCCATTCTCCGCCTCCTTATCGAGTGATTCCACAAGATCCCGGATGATCCGGTTCACTTCCTCCGGCTTATCCGTATTGGAATTATGACCGGCATCTTTGATCCAGAACATCGGCAGACCTTCTTTCTTGGTCCAGCGGCGGTTGTAGCCCTTTGCCGAACCGGCCTGATCCTTCTCGCCGCAGATCAGCACTGCCGGACAGTCAATCACATAAGGGAGATCCGCCTCCATGGCATTTGCCAGCAAAGCCATTCCGTGGCCCGACAGCCGGCAATACTCATTTTTCGTATAACTGTTCACGAAGCTTTTCATCAGTTCTCTGCCGTATTCCGTTTCCGCACACCCCTTGATCCCGATATTCTGCAGCATCTTATAGGGGAATGCGCGGTACATCGGCTCGGTATTTTTCAGCGCCCAGATCTCGAAAGCCGTGACGTAACACCGTTTCAGCGGCGCGGAATCGATGGAAACAAAGCCGGAAGCTTCACCCGGATATTTCTGCATGAAGCACTGGGAGACATAGCCACCCATCGACTGCCCGATCAGCACCGGGCGTATGATTCCTTCCTTTTCCAGGATCTCGTGCAGCCATGTTGCCTTCTGCATCAGATCGAAATTCAGTTCAAACGGCCGGGATGCCGCATGTCCGGGCGCATCCCAGGTAAACACGTTGTATTCATTTTCAAAAGCTTCGACCTGCTTGTCGAACAGATGGTGATCCGCAGTCAGTCCGGGCAGAAAGACCAGCGTCTTTCTGCTGACCAGGATCTCATTCGTCCAGTAATGGATCGTACCGGATGCTGTCTCATACGTCTTCTCTGTCATATCAGCCCTCTTTTTTCTTACGGAGATATACGGAACTCCAGAAATCCAGGAGCCGGCGGAAGTCGCGTTCCATCTCATCGACGTCGATGTCACCGCGCTGTATATATTCCCACAGGCAGCCTTCGGATGCCCAGTACATTTCCTTATACATCATCTGCAGATCGATCCCCGGAATGAAGTCTTCGGGATCCAGTTTCTGCAGTTTTCTGGCGGCATGGACTTTCAGATACTGCCCCATACTGCTCTGGATATCCGCGCTGACCTCCGGATCCTTCTCGTAGAAAGCCCGGACAGCAAAGACACCGATATCCGGATACTGTCTCATCAGCCGCAGCTTCGCTTCCATACCGTGGTCCATGCTTCCGAACAGATCCGTCTGTTCATAAGCACCGCTGCGTGTCATTTCCTCTACCGTGATCCTGGCACAGGTGTCCCAGAGAAAGAGATAGAGCTCCTTTTTATTCTGAAAATAGTGAAACAGCAGGGCTTTGCTGATGCCGGCGGCGTCCGCGATCTCGCTCATCGGGCTCTTCTTATAACTGTTTTGTGAGAACACATGAAAACCTGCATTTATGATCGCTTGTTGTTTTTCCTTTGGAAGGTCAAAGAATTTCGGATTCATGATCCACCTCTGTTAACCACTTCGGTCAATCACATGATACGTCCGTTGACCGTTTTCGGGAAGACCCTCTCTTTGAAAAAACCTGCAGACTACAGAATGCAGGTTTGATGTTTCAGATACTGCTGATCATCCGGCTTCCCGGCTCATAACCTCCACGGCCGCGCAGTCGTTGAACTTTGAGAACCGTTTCAGCGTGCGGTCGATGGAAGATAAGATCTTTTTGGTCGGCCGGATACCGGGTTCAAACCAGATGTTTTTTACGCGGAGAGTGCGGTTTTTATGATCCGCGACTGTCTCGATCCGCCCGATAAAGCGCTCACCCCAGAGAACAGGAAGGGTATAGTAGCCGTATTTTCGCTTGTCCGCCGGGACATAGATCTCCCAGGAATAACGGAAATCCCAAAGCGCGGCGATCAAAGCTTTATCCCACAGCATCGGATCAAGCGGTGCCAGAAACTCCAGACGCGGTTTCCTGTCGAGTCTCTCTCCGATGACGTCCTGCATCAGAGGATCGTCTTCTGAACGATAGTAGAACGGCGTCCGGATCCCCTCGACCCGGACCGGCAGGATCCTGCCGGATTCCTCCAGAGCCGAGAATACCTGCAGACGCTGATCTGCCTTCATATGGATTCCCAGGAAGGCAGTTGAATTCTTATTCCAGAGCATGCCAACCGCGCCGATCCGGCGAAGAACGCGCCAGCAAAGCAATGCATTTTCATCTTTGCAGGGACAGGGTTCCCTCAGCAGTGACGGCTCGAGCTGACGCTCAGCCAGATCATAGAACTTGCGGGAGCCGTTTTTGTGATGGATCACAAGCGTTCCGTCGGTATAAAGCTGTTCAAGGACCGAACGGGCTGCCTTGGAATTCTTTTCCCAGTTTCCGCTCCAATGCATCGAGGAATACCAGAAGACCTCTCCGCTGATCGGGAGGGTATCGCTGGAAACCGGTCCGTTCGCCCGGATATAGGAGATCGCCTCGTTCTCCAGTTCGGCCAGTCCTGGGAAACCGGCGCCATGCGCGCGGCTGCGCTCCCTAAAGGAAGAAAAATACGGCCAGTCCTCGGCAGGCCAGATCGAGAGCTCCTTATCCGCATAATCCACAAGCAAGCGATCCTTGTAAAGCAGCTCCTCCAGCATCGGCTTCCGGAAATTCTTAACGCGTGACTGGAGCGTCAGTTCCGCATTTTTTCCGCACACATCGACCGGATCATACTGGATACAGCCTGCCTGCCTGACATATTCAAAAGCCCCGTTTTTGTTTGAAAAACGGTATCTGCCCAAAAGTCCCTGCTTAGCAAGGATAAACTGCCGCGCCTGTGTCTTTGTCAGTTCGATCATATGCTTAACCTCTTTTATTCTACCTGCATGCCGCGTTTTCTTCCAATCGGATGTCCGGAGCCTGCGCATGAAAAAACCCTGCAAACCAATGGAATGCAGGGCTTTCTTTGCAGCTTTGATAAATCGTTTAACGCTTGGAGAACTGCGGAGCTCTTCTCGCTTTTTTGAGACCGTACTTCTTTCTTTCCTTTTCACGGGAATCACGTGTCAGGAAGCCGGCGCTCTTCAGAGCCGGACGGAAATCGGAACCTGCTTCAAGCAGTGCTCTTGCAATACCATGACGCATTGCACCAGCCTGACCGGTGTAGCCACCGCCGTAGACATTGATGTAAACATCGTATGTGCCTTCGGTGTCTGTCAGGACCAGCGGGGATTTGACGACCATGCGGAGGATCTCCTGCGGGAGATACTCTTCAAGAGTCTTTTCACCGACCATGATCTTGCCTGTACCAGGAGTTAAATAGACGCGGGCTACGGAAGATTTTCTTCTTCCTGTACCCATATAAGATACACTGTTTTTCTTCTTCGGCATAACTTATCCTTTCTATTTCAGCTCCATAGGTTTCTGGGCAGCATGCGGATGTTCCGGACCTGCATAAACGAAGACGTGATGACGGATCTTATTGCCGAGCTTGTTATGCGGAAGCATGCCCTGGATCGCACCTTCTACTAAGCCGGCCGGATCTTTTCTCATACGTTCACCGATCGTCTTGGATTTCAGTCCTCCCGGATATCCGGAATGGTGGTAGTAAACTTTCTTTGTTTCCTGGTCGCCTGTGTAAACGACTTTGTCGGCGTTGATGACGATGACGTAGTCACCGCAGTCAACGTGCGGAGTGAAGGTCGGTTTGTGCTTACCGCGCAGAACGGTTGCGACCTTGGTAGCTAAGCGGCCAAGAGTCATACCTGCTGCATCGATGACATACCATTCTTTCTTCACTTCTTCTGCTTTAAGCATCGTAGTCTGACGCATATTTTACCTCTTTCTCTATGTAGTTTCCGGGGCTACAAAAAAAATAATAAGGCAACAATTATTATATGTAATTGCTGCCTTTTCGTCAATCAAATGTTGCTGAAATATGCGAAGATCAGAGCGGTTCTTCCGGCATTCCGCATTTCAGACCGAATGCTTCGCTGTATCGGCTGATCCTACTCGCTTGCGATCTGGACCGGCGTCCACATCTGCGCACCGTATACATCACGCAGCATGTAGCAGAAGTGCAGGTCTGCGTTCTCGATCGCTGCAAGTCCGACTTCCAGCAGGCCTTTTTCAGTCTGAGCGGTCGTATCATCGCCGAGTTCCTCCGCGAATACGGCATCTGCGTATTCGCCCGTTCCTTCGCTGACAGTCAGCGGCTGGCCGAGATAATAGGTATCCTGGTAATTACCGTTGTAATCATAGAAATCACAGAGGAAATCGATCCTGTCGCCTTTTGCGACCTGGATCAGGTCTTTCGCCAGAACGCCGTCATCGTAGACGACCTGCGCACCAAGCACGAAACCCTCCGGATTGTCTTGATCGAACTGAACCAGCAGATTGACTCTCTGACTTCCGTCCGCATTGTTCAGGATCGCCGGGATATAGCCGGTCTGCGTGTATTCATTCTCGCTCACTTCCTCGTTTGCAAGCGGATAATAGGAAACAAGATGTCCGTTCAGAGTCGTCCAGGTCGAATCATAGGAAACAATCAGGTCGCCGTTCCCGTTGAATTCGAAGAACGGATCGTAGCCAAGATCGATATAACCTGTACCGTCGTCTGCCCATACGTTGAGATAGATATCATCGACCAGTTTCCACTGTTCGTCAGTCATCTCAAGGACTGTTTCGCCGTTTTTCTCGGTCAGTTCCAGTGCAGATGCATCAAGATGATTCCTGCCAAGGAGCAGAGAGAACAGATCCAGGGAATCGGTGTCGACCGCCTGCTGGCTGCCGCCTAACAGTGAGGAGATGTCATAACCGCTGCTGCCGAGCAGCAGATTGAGGATATCCTCGTTGCTGTAGGTCTGGCCGTTGGAGACCGGCGCACCGCCCAGAATGTCAAAGAAACTGTTGGTGGTATTCTGACTCACAGCCTGACCGGAGCTCTGCAGAGTTGCGAAGGAGCGGACGGCGGAGGCATATTCGCTGTCCATGCCGATCCTGTCATAGATACCTGTGATCGCTGATACCTTATTGATGGCACGGTACGGGAAGTAAATACTCAGACCGTAGGAGTTTTTGATGTTTTCGGTGCGGTTATATTTGACGCAGCTTAAGATCGCATCCTGAAGCGCCTTCGCTTCCTTGCTGTTGAAGTTCGAGCAGAAGTGTGCCAGGTCGATCTGGTCAAGTTTGTTCTGCTGCGAGAATTCCTTCGTTACGCTGCGGGCTTTGGCAACGGTCATATAATCATCGGATTTGACGGATGCCGTGACTGTCTTGGAAAACTCTCGCAAAGCAGACGGAACGAGATGATCGAATTCCGCGAGGTCGACCAGAGAAAGGGTCGTCTGCACTGCCTGACGTCCGGCAGCCTGTTTGGAAGCTGCGGTATAGTCATCAATGATCTGCTTTCCGATCTCAGTAGTCGGGATCGAAGTGTTGTTCGCCAGAGAGGTCAGCCAGTTCGTATAGTACCAGCCGGTGCCGGGCTCGACCTCTTCGGAGGCGATCAGATAGTCTGCAAACGGTGTTGTAGCGACTGCTGTTTCCACAGTTCCCATCAGACATGCGTCGAAACCGATAAAATCGAATTTCACACCACCCTGATCAAGAGCGCTGTAGACTTTATCCAGCGTCATCGTACCGCGGTTATAGACTTCATCATAAGCGTAACCCTGGACGGAGCCGCCGCCATGGTCCCAGAGGATCAGCATGTAACGGTCAGCCGGATAGTTCTGCGCACAGAGCTGAATGAAATACGCCAGATTATTCGGGTCAGCCATGTTCTGGGAACCGACATTGCCCAGCGGGACAAGACCGATCTGCTCGCCCTGGTTGACGAGCCAGATCTGGTTGGACTGTGTCGACATGACCGAGTTGCGCCATCTTCTGGTACCGCCGGTCTCGATCACGATATTGACTTTATCGGAATGCGCTGCATAAAGGATCTCGTTGAGGTCGGATGTCGCCATACCGTAGTTGGACTCAAGATCCGATGCGCACATATACAGCATGATAGTGACTGTATCCTGGCCGTTGCCTTTCAGCTTCGTATATTTTTCTCTGGCACCGCCGCTGACTGTCGTATTCAGCGAGCTGCTGTTGACATTCGTATAGGTCGTCTGCGGTTTGGAATAAGCCGAAGCGGACTGTGCCGGTTTCGGAGTAGGTGTCGGCTTGACTGCCGGCGTCGGTGTCGGCGTCGGTGTCACCGCGGAGTTATTCGAAGAGGAGCAGCTGCGCAGCCCTCCCGAAAGCAGGAAATAGACCAGCAGGAAGACCAGAATAAAGACCCAAATCGGAAGTCCCTTGCGGCGTCTTGAAGTTCTGTTGGAGCTGAACGCCTGCTGCAGATTCGGACCCTGCTGGTATCCGGAACTCGGACGCTGGTTAGCCGAAGGACGGTTCTGTGTAAAACCAGCACGCTGTCCGGGAGTTGTATTCTGTCTCGGACTCTGCTCGCCGAAAGAGCGGGTATTCTGTGTCGTTCCCTGTGTGGTGTGGCCGGAAGAGCCGGGACGGTCCGTGGTATTGACGTTTCCGACTTTTCCGGTGCCCAGACCTTCTCCCCGTTTTTCGACCTTATCGACCGTCGAAGTTACAGTCCTGCGTCGGCGGGAGACAGGACGATTATTCTCAGAGTTATTGTTTTCCGGCATAAAATACCTCCTTAAAAAACAAGCATTTGGCTTGATTACATTATACAATTTTTGAATTGATGCCGATACTTTTTTGATGAAGCCGTTCTTCCCCCTCTCCTTTTCTTTCCAGTGCAACTGTCCTTTTCACGCAAAAACCGCTACAATCATGTAAAAGAGGTGACAATAATGCTGAAAGCAGTCTTTTTTGATTTCGATGAAACACTCGGCTGGCGCCGGAAATACGCCTACCGTACCTATATGCAGTTCATCACTTCCCTCACTCCGGATCTCGATCCGCTTCTGCGGGAAGTGATCGTTCAGGACTGTATGATCTGGGACATGCGCGGTCAGTATAGTAAACGCTTCATTCTGGAAAACATTCAGAAGAAGTACGGCTTGAATGTCCCGGATAAAGATGAGTTCTATGTCTGGTGGAACGATAACTGCGCTAAAAACATGGTCCTTTACGACGGCGCTGAAGAGATCGTTAAAGAACTTCAGGGCAAATACAAGCTCGCAGTCGTTACGAATGGATCTGCGCGTGGACAGTACAGCAAAGTCAGAGCATCGGGGCTGTGGGACTGTTTTGATTACTGTATCTGTTCCAATGACGCCGGATCCCGCAAACCCGACAAGGGTATCTATCTCGATGCCTGTTCTCATCTTGGCGTAAAACCGGAAGAGGTTCTTTTCGTCGGTGATACCTTCACCAGCGACATCCTGGGAGCGCTGAATCTGGGGATGAAGACAGTTTGGTTCAACCCTACCGGGCACCCCTGCGACTACGAGGTCGATATGATAAGCGATCTTCGCGAACTGCGGAACTATCTCGATTGACCGGTCCGCCTAAAGAAACAAAAAAAGCAACCGTGATAGGTTGCTTTTGATTTGCTTATTCTATCGGCAGATCAACCCATGATCATGCGGAGAACCGCTGTGAAAATGGTAGGTGTGAGCAGGCAGCCGAGACCTGTGTAGAATGTGGCGACCATAGCTCCATAAGGAACAAGCTTTGCGTCAACGGCAGCCAGACCTCCTGCAGTACCGGAAGTGGAACCGATCAGGCCACCGAAAATCATGGCACCAGTCGGATTGTCCAGCTTGATCTTCTTCGCGATCAGCGGTGCAATGATCATCGCAGCGATAGACTTGACAGCACCGGCAGCGATGGACAGGGCGACAACTTCAGACTTGACACCGAAGGCTGCGCCAGTGACCGGACCGACAACGAATGTCTGAACACCGGCACCAATGGTAGCCAGTTCGGATACATCTGTATAGCCGAAGAGACGGCCGACAACAACACCGATAACGAAGGAAAGGATAAGACCGAGAAGCAGAGCGACGATGCCCGCAAGACCAGCCTTGACCAGGTTCTTCGGATCAACGCCCCAGGCAGTGGAGATGATCGCGAAGTCACGCATCATGCCGCCGCCGAGAATACCAACACCACCGAAGATCGCGTATTTTTTAAGGCTGTCTCCGGAACCGATCCAGTAAACAACGTCTGTAATACCTTTGGATGCGGTAGTAAGAACGCCTGCGTCGATCTGCTTGTGAGCGATAACGCCGCCGATATAAGCAACGACCAGAGCGAGCAGGATCGCGAACGCGGAACCCATTCTTTTCTGACCGATCAGTTCAGCGAGCTTATAGCCGAGGAAAGTCGTTACTGCAACGATGATGAAGGATCCGACTAAACCGTAACCGGCAGCCATTTTAGCAAAAATTGTCATTCTTTGTTTCCTCCTTTTATTAGTCCTTGGCAAGCTTGCTGATGAGCGGGATCGTCAGAAGCGGGATGATGACAGCCAGGATACCGGAAATGATCGGAACCAGACCGGAAGCGACTGCGGAGTAAACATCCTGATTCATGCTCATCGCAACAACGACCGGGATGTAAAGAGCAGAAACGAACTCGATACCGCCTTCAGTTTTCGGATTGAGTTTCTTTCCTGTTTTTGCAAGATACACCTGAATAAGAATAAAGAAGACCATCGCAAAACCGACGCCGCCAACGTCACTGTTCAATCCCAGAGCTGCACCTAACAGGTTTCCGAGATAACAGCCGGCAAACATGCAAGCGCCAATGATGCCTAAACCGTAAATACCCATTTTGATTCTCTCCTTTCAAAAGAAATGTATTATCGTACCTACAGCATACATTTGGCTTTCCGATAGCATCCAATACATGTTTTTTCAATTATTTATAACTATTCGGATATGTTTAGAAATAGTATGGCAAATATTATAATATTTCTCATATTTGTAGGGTTTTTTCGCCTTTTTTCATAACTTTTATGTAATAAAATGATCCGCCAGTAGGCGGATCCTGCATGCTCACATAAATGATTGTGTCTATTCTTTTACTCTTTCAAAAACCATGGTCCCGCTGGAATCTTCCATCAGGATCTGACCGTTTTCATAGCGAAAACTCTCCTGATTATTTCCGACGGTCGCCGTCTTTTTCTCGAGATCGTACTCAACCTTCATCTCTTCCCCCATCGCGTAAAAAGTGCCGGTACCGTCATTCTTCAGGACGAGTTTGAATTCGATTCCGTAATCGCGAAGGATTTGCAGACTTTCTTCCGATAATGCATCCGATTCCGCATCGATACGTAGCAGATAATACTCGCCGGAAACATCGACCTTCTTAGAACACCCGAACAGGGTAGCGATAAGCAGTAATGCGCAGATCAGTTTCAGTGCCTTTTTCATAAATCGATCCTTTCTCTGTTATAGATATTCCACCATTTAGACTTTGTTATTGAGCCGGCTCGCGTATTTGCGCATTCGCATCGCTGACCGCCAGACGGTCGGCAAGATCGGAATAATAAATGTTTTCCTCTCCCAGAAGCGAATAGAAGAACTCCTTATCTTTCGGAAGGATGTTCTTCTGCAGAAGCAGGTTGGCATTGACAGCATCGACCGGATCTCCGCCTTCGTCGATCACATAGGAGATCCCCAGACGCTCCTGAGGAACGCCGCTATCAAGGTAATAGGGATGACGGTAATGGATCTTCCCCTCGTCTTCGATCGTATAATATGCCGCTTCTTCTCCGCCCAGTATGGTAAAGCGGCTCATAGCAGCGCCGGGTGAAGGTGCATATACGGCAACGTTTTTCAATACCGCATTCTCTGTATCGATCCCGCAGAGATTCAGGCCTTCGATCTCCATATCGCCGAGCAGAACCAGTGTGCCGCTGTCGCTCTGCAGAAAACCTTTTGTCCACCCATTGGCAATAAGATCACGTGCGACAAGACGGAGAACATAGGCATCGTGCAGAAGGTTCAAATCGATAAACTGCTCCGGATATTCATTCTCTGCGATCAGATCGAGATAACCTTCGCCAGGAAGATAGGTGACCGTGTTTCCGCTGAAATGCAATTCTCCGAAAGTTTCCTCTCCCAGCGTGCTGAATAGTTCAATACGTTCCCGAACATTTGAATCATTTACAGGGTCGCTGTCCTGCGGTTCGCTTAGAGACAGGATGTCCTGCCACAGACCGTAAAGCGGCCCGTTGAACAGGGAGTAAACATCGCTCTGCCGGGCATACGCATCCTGCAGAACATCCATCAGTTCCTCGCTTATTTCAATCGCTTCACCGGGGTGTGCATTCAGCGCTGCCAGCGACACAAGGCTGTCATATTCCCTGACCGGATCGAGCTCCTTGACGACTCTGCCGAGCGAGATGCTGTAGAAGTCGCGCAGCTGATTCTGCGCCTGTTTGATCTCATTTGAACTTCCGTCAAAGTAATAGAACAGATGAAAGCCGAAGTTATATAGGGTGTTTTCCGCATCAGGGTTAATATCGACTTCATAGAGCCCCGGATCCTTGTGCGTCATCTGGCGGATCCCATAGGTAAAGGAAAAGATCGCCAGCAAAAAAGCCAGTACAAACAGTACCGTCCTGAGTTTTATATGTCTTGTGCTGAGCACCAGACGTTCATCTCTTTCACTTTCAAACATTTTCTGTTCTCTTTTCAGTCATTTACCATTATACCCGAATCATGCTTTTCGGGAAGAAAAGAAGGAGCGCTTACGCTCCTTCTCCATTACGGATCTTTTTGTATCTTTCGATCTCTTCAGTGTTGCCGAAGACCATGTGTCCGTTACCGATATCAACGAGCTGCGGCTGTTCCTTGGAGTAATCGTGGAACTTGGCCGGATCGTAGACAAAGAGTTTTTTCTTCTTTTCAATGATCGGATCCGGTACCGGGATCGCCGAGATAAGAGATTTGGTGTACGGATGCAGCGGATAAGCGAACAGTTCTTCCGCTTCCGCGATCTCCATGACACGGCCCTTGTAGATAACGACGATACGGTCGGAAATGAAACGGACGATCGAGAGGTCGTGAGCGATAAAGAGATAGGTCAGACCCTTTTCGACCTGGAATTTCTTCAGCAGGTTCAGGACCTGGGCACGGATCGAGACATCAAGAGCGGAGATCGGTTCGTCGGCGACGATGAATTCCGGTTCCATAACGATCGAACGAGCCATACCGACACGCTGACGCTGACCGCCGGAGAATTCGTGCGGATAACGGGTCAGATGTTCCGGAAGCAGACCGACATCCTCAACGATCTTTTCGATCTTGGCGATACGGTCTTTTTCGTCCTTGTAAAGATGGAAGTTATAGAGACCTTCGGAAATGATGTATTCGATGGTCGCTCTTTCGTTCAGAGAAGCCGCCGGGTCCTGGAAGATCATCTGGATCTTTCGGATGACATCGCGGTCTTCCTGCTTGCTGATCTTGCCGGAGATCTTTTTGCCGTCATAGTAGATGGCACCGGCAGAACAGGGATTGATACGCATGATCGCACGGCCGATCGTTGTTTTACCAGAACCGGACTCGCCGACCAGAGACAGCGTCTCACCCTTGTAGATATCGAAACTGACGTTATCGACAGCCTTGAAGGCTTTCTTTCCGCGTCCGAAGACTACATCGAGGTTCTGGATGGAAAGCAATACTTTTTTCTCTTCGTTACTCATGTATTACTTCCTCCTCTTCATCGAATTCGACATGGGTCTTCTTGATCTTCTCGTGCAGATTCTGGATGTTCTCCGGTTTCTCTACTTTCGGAGCACGCGGGTCAAGCAGCCAGGTCTTGGCGAAGTGAGTATCGCTGACCTGGAACATCGGCGGTTCTTCCTCAAGATCGATCGCCATCGCATACTTGGAACGCGGTGCGAAGGCATCACCCTTGATCTTGTTGTAGAGGGACGGCGGAGTTCCCGGGATAGAGAACAGGTCCTTGCCCTTTTCGGAAAGCTGCGGAAGAGAAGATAGCAGTGACCAAGTGTACGGATGGCGCGGGTCGTAGAAGACCTCTTCGACCGTACCCAGTTCAACGATCTGTCCGGCATAGAGAACGGCAACACGCTCTGCAACGTTGGCGACGACGCCAAGGTCGTGAGTGATGTAGATCGTCGTGAAACCGAGTTCCTTCTGCAGGTCCTTGATCAGACGGATGATCTGCGCCTGGATCGTAACGTCCAGCGCGGTCGTCGGTTCGTCGCAGATCAGGATCTTCGGCTGACAGGAGAGCGCGATCGCGATAACGATACGCTGACGCATGCCGCCGGAGTATTCGAACGGATAATCATCGAAACGGCTTTCCGGATCCGGGATACCGACTTTCTCCATGATATCTAGTGTTCTTCTGCGTGCTTCCTCGGTAGAGCACTTCTGGTGTTTGAGGATGACAGTCATGATCTGCTTGCCGATCGTGATGACCGGGTTCAAAGATGTCATCGGGTCCTGGAAGACGGTCGCGATACGGCAGCCGCGGATCTGTTCCCAGTCTCTTTCAAGAGTGATCTTGGAGCAGTCGATGATGGTATAGCCGTGAACGACATTGTTCGCTTCATCCAGTTCGCGGAATTCAACACGGAAAGTACCGACTTCAAAGATACGGTTCAGGACATCCGGATCTGTCAGGTCCTCGCCTTTGCTCATCGCGGCTTCAAAAGCCTTGTCGAGCTTTGTCATGAAGGTTCTCTGGGAACGCTTCGGGTAACGTGCGATCGAAAGCAGGATCTCATACGCGATCTTTTCATTGCGGGCAAGGACTGCATCGCTCAGACCGTTTGGATTGCCCTCTTTGTCTGTTTTCGCGATTTTTTCCTTGCGCAGTTCTTCGAACGCTTTGATCTCATTCTGATACTGGGTATTCAGTTCTGTATTCTTTGCGAAATCATCTGCTTTTTTGCGGATGAATTCCTTTTTCTCCGCTTCGATCTCTTCCTTCTTCTTAGTCAGTTCCTTGACTTTTTCCGTTACGGTCTTGATCTCGGCGGCGTCTACTTTCTTATCCAGAGTCCAGAGATAGTTGTTCTGATCGACGATCGCGTCATCTGCTTTTTTGATGCGCTCGCTGAAGTCTGCCTCTTCTTTCGGAGTCAGTGCTTTCGCGTATTTGATCTTTTCGTTGATCTTTTCGATCTCGCAGAATTCTTTGGCGCCTCTTTCGAGAACGGAATGCCGGTTCAGCATTTCCTTTGCTTCGGCAAAGATCTTCTTGTTTTTATCCGTTAGTTTGACATCCGTTTTGGAGATCTCGTCATCCGAGAAAATGATCTTGCCCTGCGGGATGAAACCGTTGGAATCGAGCATACCGGCAAAGGTCTTGGTCAGGACGGATTTACCAGAGCCGGACTCACCGACGATCGCCAGGGATTCGTTTTCATAAATGTCCAGAGAGACATTACGGATCGCGGTCAGGATACGGCCGCGGACATTGAATTTTACTTCAACGTCTTTCAGTGAAAGGAGGACTTTCTTATCGTTCTTTTCAGACATGTTCATTCCTCCTTACATATGGGTCCTCGGGTCGGAAGCGTCTGCGAGGCTCTGACCCAGAAGGTACAGGATGATCGTGATCGCGGAAGCAACGATGACCGGCGGCCAGAATTCCCAGGGGTAGGTCATGAAGGCAGACTGTGCCTGCTGGATCATACGGCCAAGAGACGGGATCGATGCGCTTAAGCCGACACCGATATAGGAAAGGAAGACCTCCATACCGATGTAGGACGGCAGTTCGGTCGCGAGCAGCGTAACGATGACAGATGTCAGGAACGGAAGGATGTTTTTGGAAATGACACGGGTGACCGGAGTGCCCAAACATCTGGATGCCAGAGAGTACTCACGGTCACGGATGATCATGACCTGCGTACGGAAGAAGTACGCGATACCAAGCCAGCCTGTGATCGTCAGCGCGAAGATGAAGCTCCAGAAACCGGAACCGATGATATAGACCAGGACCGAGATCAGGAGGATATACGGAACGTTCGCGATAATGTTGTAGACAACCAGCATGACCTGGTCAACGCTGCGGGAATAACCCCAAAGCGCACCAACGAGGATACCGATCGTCATATTGATCGCTGCGCAGATAACTGCAAGCAGGATACTGGTTCTCGAAGAGGAAATGACACCGTAGAAGATCGAATTGCCCATCGGACCGGTGCCAAGCAGCCATTTCAGCGAGAAGCCGCCGAAACGGCTCATTGCCGCAGCCGGAGACAGGTTATAAGTCGAAGCGTTGGTGACGTTTTCCATCATGTCATATGGGAAGATCAGCGGTCCCACAAAGGAGATCAGAAGGATCAGCGCCAGAATGACGAGAACGACGATATTGAGTTTCTTGCGGAAGAAAACGCGGAAAACGCTGGCCCAGTAGGAATAACGGGGTGCGACGATCTTTTCCGAGGAGATCGTATCACTGTCGATAAAACGGAACAGTTCGTCCTGGTTAACAGCCGGATTCTTTTCAGACATTATCTTCCACCTCCTCTCTCTTCAGACAGCGAGATACGCGGATCGTATTTCGTCAGCAGGAGGTCGCCGAGGATCAGAGAGATGATCGACAGAGAGGTATAGAATACCGTACAGGCAACGATGATGCCGTTGTCATGCGAGTTGATCGCTCTGGTAAGCAGGTTACCGACACCAGGAACAGAGTAAACACGTTCGGTGATGATCGCGCCGGTCAGACAGCCCAGAATGCTTGCCGGGATACCGTGAACAAGGTAGATCATGGCATTTCTGGAGATATGGATATTGAAGATCTCCTTTTCGGAAAGACCCTGAGATCTTGCAAACTTAACATAGTCGGAGTTCATCTGGTCGATCATGTAACGGCGCATCCACTTCATCAGGGAACCGATGGAAGGCAGCGACAGGGAGATCGTCGGCAGGATATACGCCAGGATCGGAACTTCCGCGTTCGCGAATTTGTACGGCAGATGGAACAGAGCGGTACCGAAAGCAGCCAGCATGAAAATGTAGGCCAGACTCGGAACAGCACTGATAAAGATAATGTACGCATTACCGATCTTATCCGCCGTCTTGTCTTTTCTTCTTGCCATCAGTATGCCTAACGGCAGACCAAGTGCATAGGCAATGATCGTCGCGATGATACCCATGACAAAGGAGTTGCCGATCATGGACAGTCCGCTGCGGTTGTAGTTATAGACGGTATATTTATCGTTGAACTGTGTTCTTTCAACATCACTCAGAATGCCGGTGTTGTAGGTAAGGGAGTGGAAGTCGATCGCAGTCTCTACATAGTTATCTGTACCGAGCTGAGCCGGATACTGCTGTCTGGTAACAACGAGGTCGCCGGTCGGATTGTTGATGACTGAGGTGATCTCCTGACCACGGTAGGTCGTATAGCTCGTACCGAGGTTGATACGGAGGAAATTCTGATGGATGAACGGGAATTTCGAATCGAAATACAGAAGATACTTATGCGTTGTGCCGGAACCGACTACAGCAAAAAGCCCGGAATACGGATCCTTTTCGACCCGGATGTACCTTTCTGTGAGCTCAGGATCCTTGACGTCATTGGTCGTTTCAAACTTAAAGAATCCGCTCAAATAATCCCCGAGACGATACAGGACGTTCTTCTCCTGGATCGCCAGCAGATAGCCCTTTCCGCCCGGCTTGATGCCGCCGCGCTTATAAGTGATCGGCTCCATGTAACGGACTTCATAACCCATCGCGGAATACTTCTCCATGAATTCCTTGACGGAAGCATTCTTTTTGGCCGCTTTCGCGTCCTGGATCACTTCCATGTCAGTCAAAAAGTCCTCCTGCGTTGCATAGCTGTCGCCATACTTCGCGATATACTTTTCCTTCAGGAAACTGGAATAATCCACATATGTCAGATATCCGTATTTCTGATACTGAACATACTCGTACATTTCCCGGTCGTTATTGCTCTTCTTATTCCATGTATCATCCTGCTGGAAGATAACACTTCTTTCGATCATCGTATAGACCAGCAGCATGACTGTCATTACGACGACGAAGAGCGAAAAGATCGAGAATGCGATACGTTTTGCAAGATACTTTTTCATAATGTTTCAATAAAAGATCTCTTTTATTACTGTCCTCCCTTCCTCTCGATTTTGTTTTCATCAGCTAAACTTACCGTTTGAGCTGTTACTTAAGCGGTAAGTTTAACTGCGTTTCTATAAGCAAACACATAGGAGGTCTGACGGCCTCCTATGTGTGCTGTAAGTTTATCTTACTTTTGAATAAACTTAGGAAACGATTAATACAGACCGATAACTTTGGTCATGTAGCCGGCGCCTGCACCTAAGAATGTGTCGAGGTAGGTTGACGGATCACCATAGTCCGGACCCCAACCAGAGCCGTAGAACATATCGAAGTTACCAGCTTCACCGTTACTTGCACGGTAACCGCATGCGTAGAAGTCTTCCGGAGTTGTTGCTTCGACCATGTTAACCTGAACGTTTTCAGCGCCTAAGCAATCTTCGACGACCTTCTTGTATGCGTTAGCCTGAGCGACCTGAGAATCACTTGCGGAGTAGTATACAACGTCGATCTGGATCGGGTATGTAACTGTATCGCCGAGTTCTTCCTTAGCAGCTGCGAGGTATTCTTTAGCCTGATCCGGGAAGTACCAGCCGTTGACACCGTCATGGATGTCGACCGGGTTGCCCATTTCCTTCAGGAAGTACTGAACGAGTTCGCCATAGAATGTACCAGCCGGGAATGTTGTGCCGTTGACGGTTACGTCAGAGGACAGCTGAACGAATTCCGGATGAGTGTACATATTTCTCAGGTTTGTGTTAGCGAGTTCATCGCCACGGGAAACAGCGTTCCAAGTTGTCTTATCGAAAGCAAACAGTAATGCTTTACGGAAGTTCTTGTTCTGGAGAGCTGTGTTGGTGTCGATTCTCTGCTGACCATTCTTCGGAGAAGCAACAGCACCGGATTCGAGCTGGAATGTACCACGGTTGAGGTTCAGACCGCCGAAGTATGTGGTGGATGTTGTATCGGAGATGTAAGCATACTTATCGAAGTTGCCATCAGCTTTAGCCTTGTCTAACAGACCTGTGGAAGCGCTCAGTGTAACACCAGCGTATGTTCCGTTCAGAGCGTCGTTGTAGACAGCATCCGGGTTTTCACCGTTATCGAAGACCCAACGGATGGAATCGAGGGTGACAGTGTCAGCCTTGTAGTAACCCGGGTTCTTGACAACAACGATCTCGGAGTCGCCCTGCAGCTTCTGGAGCAGGAACGGTCCGCAGTAGACCTGAGAGGATACATCGGTGTTCTTACCGAATGTGTAAGCGTCTGTATCAGCGAATGCTTCAGCGTATTCATCGATACCGTAAACGCCGCCGCGGCTCTGATAGAAGGAATCGCAGATCGGTAAGAAGCAGGAGTATGTGAGCATCGTTAAGAAGTAGGATGTCGGCTGGCAGAGAGTAACTTCCAGTGTGTAGTCGTCAACAGCCTTGTAGCCAACGCCGTCGAAGCTAGCACCGCCGAAGTATTCGTCAACACCAACGATAACACCCTGGACCAGCCATTCAAGACCAGCCTGAGCATCCAGCATGTGATGGAAGCCAGCGACAAAGTCGGCAGCCTTAACTTCAGCATACTGTGTGCCTTCGGATGTGTACCAGTAAACGCCCGGTCTGATATGGAATGTGTAAGTTAATCCATCTTCAGAAACTTCCCAAGATTCAGCTAATGCCGGAGTCATCTGGCCTAAGTTGTTGTATTCGACCAGACCGTCAACTGTATTGACAGTGATCTCGGTATCGGACTGAGAGCTTGTGTTCAGCCAGTCGATTGTGACCGGAGCTGTAGAGAAGCTTGTTGTGTAGGTGTTCTGGAGTGTGTGTCCTTTGCCTGCGAGGTAAGCGGCCGGATCGTATGTGCCTTCACCAACGACAGCCTTAGCCCACTGATCGAGCAGTTCTGCTCTCTCTTCTTTGGTAAGGAATTCGTCGGAGATGACCATGCTCTTAAGACGGTCGTCATCGTTGCCCCACTGGACATACGGGACAGTTCTCGGAGCGATACGGCTTAATGTGTAAGCACCGCCCTGAGTTGTTGTCGGGATCATGACTGCGTTGTCGAGAAGGACAGCTTCAGCCTGAGCGAATAAGACAAACTTTTCGTCGATGGAAGCTGCTTCTTTAGCGTTGTTGACTAATGCTTCATAGTCACCAAGCTGTGCTTCGTAGACTTCGTCATCATCCCCGCGTACGTAAACGACTTCTTCCTGCTTTTTGTTACAGCCAAATAAAGCCATAACCATCAGGAGAGCCAAAACGGACGCCATCAGTTTTCTGACATTCTTCATTTTTTCTCCTCCATGTCAATAAATGCATATTCCATGCAAATATACACAATTATACATTTCTGAGAAAACATACGTCAAGAATTTGCAGGAAACTTCAGGCCAATATTTCATGAAACAAATCAAGTTTTTTCATATATCCTGAACAATTTCCCGATTGTCTTCGATTTGTGAACACAATAATTGTCAACAATATCAGTCTATAATCAATTTCACGCAATTTGTAACGCAAATCTGTCTTCAATTTATGAACAGTCAGTTTTTTCGCAGTCAACTGCAGGCTCCTTTTGAATGAAAGTGCTTACATATATCTCTGTCCGTTTTCTCTGATCTCAGGCACTAAAAAACCGCACTTCCGTGCGGTCATCTGCGCTTGCTCAGAAATGGAATACTTTCTGCAGATCTTCGGTCTTACCCAGGACCAGGATATCCCGATCAGCGACCATGACGGTCTCAGAATTGATGCTCATGCTCATTCTTCCGTGATCTTCGATGCCCAGGATATTGATGCCGTAGCGGTTGCGGACATCCATTTCTCCCAGGGTCTTTCCTCCCCATTCCGCGGGAGTATCGACCTTCAGGATCGTGAAACCGTCTTCCAGTTCGATGTAGTCAAGGATGTTGTCAGCACTGTAGCGGATCGCTGTCCAGCGTCCGAGCTGTCTTTCCGGGAAAACGACCACATCCGCACCGCAGCGTTTCAGCAGCTTTTCCTGAGATTCGCCGGTCGCCCGGGCAACAATATATTTCGCACCCAGATCTTTCAGCACAGCGGCTGTTTCCAGAGAGCTGAGAAAGTCATCACCGATCGCCACGATGCAGAGATCGAAATCCTCCACGCCAAGTGACTGCATGAACTGCATATCGGTACTGTCGCCGATCTCGGCGCCGGTGACCATCGGCAGGATCTTGTTGATCCGGTCTTCATGGCGGTCGACAGCCAGGATCTGATGGCCTAGAGAATGAAGAGCCTCTATTGCATAGCGTCCGAAACGTCCTGTTCCGACGACGAGAATATTTTTCATATACTGTTTACCTCCTAACCGACATTAACCTTTTCGGTGGCTTGTTTGCTTAATGGAATCGAATTCACGGAAGATGCGGCGTAGGCAAGTGTCAGTCCGCCTACCCGGCCAAAATACATAAAACAGATCAGCATCGCCTTGGAAGGCGCGCTCAGCAGCGGCGTGATGCCGGTCGTCAGACCGACGGTCGCAAGCGCCGAAGCTGTTTCAAACATCGAGCTGACCAGCGGGAAGCCGTCATAGCTGTTGATGAAGAAGGAGCCGAACAGGAACAGCGTAATGTAGACCGCAAACAATGCAAACGCATTCATTACGATATACTTTTCAACTCGGCGGTTGAAAGCCGTCGCATCTTCCCGGCGGCGCAGAACAGCGATCGTGGCAATGACAACGACGGCAAAAGTCGTGACCTTTATACCGCCGGCTGTGGAACCGGAGGAACCGCCGATCAGCATCAGCATGATCGTCATGAACAGTCCGGTCTCACTCATCTGCCCGAAATCCACTGTCGCGAACCCTGCCGTTCGGGGCGTTACCGCCTGAAACAGCGAAGCCAGGAACCGCTCTTTCCCGGGAAGTTCCCGGAATTCAAAACAATATAAATATATGAAAGGGATCAGGATCAGGAAAAAGGTGAAAAGCAGGACCAGTTTGGTCTGCAGACGGTATTTATTGAAATCGAAGCGGTGGACCGCAATATCATCCCAGGTCAGGAAGCCGATACCGCCGATCACAATCAGCAGGATCAGGGTGATGTTGACCAGAGTCACCGACTGATAAGAGACGAGCGAAGAGAACGGCGCGGTATCCGGCAGGATATCGAAACCGGCGTTACAGAATGCCGAGACGGAATGGAACAGTCCGTATAGGACACCGACATTCCCGTAGTTTTTGCAGAATTCCGGCATCATCAGACACGCACCGGCCAGTTCGATCACGAAAGTGGTGATCAGGATAAAACCGGAAAGCTTGTAGATACCGCCGATCTGCGGCGCGGAGATCGCATCCCGGAGAATGCTCCGCTGCATGATGGAATTGTCCTTGCGGCGCAGGAACGCGACCATGAACAGGACGGAAGTCAGGATACCGAGACCGCCGATCTGGATCAGCAGGATAATGACTGTTTTGCCGAACGGCGTCCAGAAACTGGCGGTATTCTGCACGATCAGACCGGTAACACAGACCGCCGAAGTCGATGTGAACAGCGCGTCGATAAAGTCTACTTCACCGCCGACACTGGCGATCGGCAGCATCAGCAGGAACGTGCCGATCAGGATCAGAGAAAGGAAAAAGGCCAGAATGATCCTGGCGCTGGAGCTCTGACGATTAAAGAGTTTGCTCAGACTGAACTTCACTGACGTCCTCCCATATCTAATTAAGTATAGCAGATTCAAAAGAAAAACACGCGGTCTTTAGAACCGCGTGTCAAATGCTTTTATAGAAGATGAACGATCTCATCCAGCACCGGCTGCATATGGGCATCGACAAAACCGAAATCCTTGCCGCGGAAATTCCAGGCAGCCCGGCCGATCCCGTACTTCTCGAAAGTCTCCGAGATCATCCGGTACCAGACCAGCGTATCCTGCGGATCTGCCAGATCGATCACGCCGTATTCGCCGCAGTAAAGGGCAACGCTGCGTGCTTCCGCGACACTGACCGCTTCACTGAAGAGCGCATCAAAGAAGGCGCTGCTCAGCTTTTCTTCATCCGGGGCTTCATAGGAAGCGGCATAATGATCACCCAGCTGCTGTCTTGTCAGTTCACGGATCTCGCCGAAAGTCAGATCGATCCCCGTGCGGAAGGAACGGTCCATGGAGGGGATCCAGTAAGCTCCCTGATGAGTAAAGATCAGCGGTTCGTAACAATGGAAATTGTAGACGACATTGTCCTTTTCCTCCGGGATCCAGAGGTCTTTCAATGCTTCGATGCTGTTGTTGTAGTAGCCGCCGAGCAGGATCGGGATCTCCGGTTCGATGCGGCGGATGCGGACAACGCATTCCTTCGAGATGCGGTTCCAGGCATCGCATACTTCCTTATGCGTGACTTCATTCAGCAGTTCATATGCGATACGTCCGCGGTGATGCGCGAAACGTCGGGCGATCTCCTCCCAGAGACGGCAAAACCGTTCCTGGTACTGTTCGTTCGTAAAGAAACCTTCTTCGTTCTCACCGGCGTCAAAACTGAAGCCGCAGGTCTTATGCAGATCGAGCACCGTGTTCAGACCGCATTTCTCCGCTTCGCAGACGGCATGTTCCAGACGGGCAAAACCTTCTTCACGGTAATTGCCCTCTTCATCCTCGAACAGTTCATAATCGAGCGGGATCCGGACATGGTCCAGTCCCCAGGATGCGATCAGCGGAAAATCCGCGTCGGTGACAAAAGTGTCATATGTCTTTTGTGTGTGGTCGCACTGGGACAGCCAGCCGCCCAGATCGATCCCGTGCTGAAATCCGTCAAAACGCTTCATATTAATCATTTTCCTTTCTCGGACGGACCATCCGCAGATGCGGAATACCGTCCAGATCAAATTCTTCCGAACAGGCGGCAAAACCTTCTCTCTCATAAAAACCGCGGGCATACACCTGTGCTTCGATCTCGATCTCCGCCGGCGATTCACTGTCGATACGCTGCAGCGCCTCTTTCAGGACTCTTGCGCCCCATCCTTTCCCGCGTTCCGCACTCAGTACTCTGCCGATATGCAGCTTTCCCGGATCTTCGGGAGCCCGAAACCAGCGCAGATATGCCAGCATCCTTCCGTCTTCCTCGAGCCAGAGATGCGTGCTTTCCCGGTCGATCCCGTCGACATCCTGATACGGACAGTTCTGTTCGACGACAAAGACCGCACAGCGCAGCTGCAGCAGGTCATACAGTTCATCGGTCGTCAGTTCCCTGAAACGTTTGGCAACACAGTTCATATCTTTCTCCTATATTCTTAAAAGACTCCTGTTACAAAGATCTCGATCCCGATCGCGATCAGGATAATGCCTCCGAGCAGAGATGCCCGTTTCGCGAGCTTGGACCCGAAATGCTTGCCGATGCGGATCCCGCCAAGGCAGATCACGAAGGTCACGGCGCCGATGATCAGCGCTTCGTTAAAGGCCAAAACAAATCTATAGTTTGCTATCGTAAAGCCGACAGACAACGCATCTATCGAAGTGGCGATGCCCTGCAGCAGCAGACTGCGGAAGTCTACCGACGGTTTCTCACCTTCAAGCGGATCGCCGGCGATCCCCTCATACAGCATCTTGCCGCCGATATAAAGAAGCAGCAGCAGCGCGATCCAGGGAACGGCTTTCTGGAAAGAACGGAAAGTATCTTCGATCCAGCGGACCGCTGCCCAGCCGATCAGCGGCATAGCCGCCTGAAACAGCGCAAAGACTCCGGCGATCAGGCACATCCGCCGGACCGGCATCTTCGTCTCGTTCAGCCCGTTGACGGCTGAAACACAAAAAGCGTCCATCGCCAGGCCAACGCCGAAGAGCACGCTGTTGATCACAAATAAAAAACTGTTCTGCATTTTCCTTGATTATCCCCAGCGGAAGCAGTCTCTTTTCTCCATGGGACTGTTCCGTTTTTTATTGTAGAAGATTTAGGCAGAGGAAACAATCCGCAGACTTATTCTGCGGATGCCGGTCCCTGATTTCCTCTTCCGACCAGGACCGTATTCGCATAATGGTCATGCGGCAGACAGCCGTAGCGGTTCTGACTGTGCAGCAGCCAGGCAAACGCGATTGCCGGGAAAAAAGCAGACAGCGCCATCGCAAAGATCCGGAAACCGCCCCATTCGACGTCGCTGCCGATCAGCGTGAACAGCAGGATCCCCAGGAAAACTCCGCACAGCACTGCGAGCACCGGTTCTATGCCGTAGAGAACGAAGTTGCGGATGAAATGCTGGATAAAAGTTGCAGAACTACCGTCAGCACTGACAGTCCGCAGTTTGAGGACCGCCTGCCCGAGGGTGCTCCCCCGGAATGCCAGCGGGATCAGCACAAAATACATCAGCAGCATCGCCGTAAAGGCGAGCATAGTCCCTGTTCCGGAAAAGAAGGCAACGACCAGGACTGTAAACAGGATCACGAAGATCACGTCAAAGCCAGCCGCAAAGACCCGGCGCAGGAACGTGACCCGTTTGCCCTTGCGGTAGGAGATCTGGTCGATCTCGTCCCGGCTCGGCAGAAAAAACATCAGCAGCGGCGCGATCCAGTAACCGATCGTGGTGCCGAGTGTATTGGCGATCAGGTCGTCGACTTCCGTATAACGATAGGGTTTGGGATAAATGCCGTAAAGTCCGCTGAGCTGAGTCAGTTCAAAGAAGAGACTGGCCAGAAAACCGAACAGGATCGTCTTCTTCAGACTGAGACGGAAATAATAGCGCAGATAGAATCCGAACGGCACCATCATCACCACGTTTGCCAGAACGGTGAAAAGATCGCTGCTCTTGAGAAAGCGCAGCCATAGCGATGTGTCTTTCAGAGTAGACAGATTTGAAAAATCGAAACCCGCCTTCTGCATGCCGATGTAAATGTCATGGAACGGGATCCAGCCGATCGGCAGCGGCTCACTGGCCGCGACCGCTTCTCTTGAGGGCAGCGGCAGGATCGTCAGAAAATACGCGCACATGCAGTACAGGATAAAGGAATAAACGATCATGACCCGGATCACGGCGATGCCGCCGTATTTCCGGTAATGCCGGATGATGAACGGCAATGTGAAAAGGCCTGCAATGAACGGGAACAATACGCAGGCCCAGTAGATCGGCTGAAAGTATGGCGAAAGCCGGTGAAGGATCTTATCTATCATAGTTCAATGGATATTCTAACAAACGCAGAATCGGAAGAGTTGAAGAATCGCTTAAGTTTCGGTCATTCGAAGTTTCCGGAGAAGAAACAAAGGACTTCCTCCGGCATGAAGGCGAAGAAAACGTCGGAAATGTTGTAAAACGGACCGTTCCGGCCGCCGATGTTGTCACGGAACTTTCCGTATTCGCGGGGATAGCAGATCTTTTCCGTCTTTCCGAAGTGTCTTTCTGTCAGTTCGGCAAGTTTTTCAGAGAGTTCCGCACTGTCAGGACCGATGCAGAGAAAATCCCGGAGAGCTTCTTTCAGGCTGATATCCGCCTCTTCAAGCTCTAGTGGAAACTTCTGACAGCGGAATTCCTTCTTGAACGCTTCGATCAGGCCTTCTTTCGGCAGACTGAAAACGACCGCATCGTCCAGACCCATATTGACCGACATTCTCACTGCCAGTTCAAGGGCGCCGTTCAGAAAACTCAAACTGTATTTTCCTTTGCTCATAGGTCTTCCTCCCTGATATGGTCAAAATCATATCCCCGGTAACTGTCGAGAAGCTCTGCGGCTTCTTTTCCCAGCTCCTTTTCTATCCTGTCGTGCACCTTTTGCGCAACTGTATCCGCTTCTTCCGGAAAGAAATGCTCCGCTGCCTGCCTGTAGGCATAGAAGGAATTCGCACAGTGAAAACCGAAGTCCTTTACGTATTCCTCTTTGCGGGTAAGCGCCTCCCCTTCTCTGACCCCGGCATTGACTGCCCGCTGCACACAGCATAGATGGTCAAGCAGTGTCTGTTCGGTCCGGTATTCCAGCTCCGGCGAAAACCCGCGCACGATCGCCCGGTCGATCTCGGCACAGTAGATCCGCTCCGCTTCCCCGAGTCCCATTTCCTGAAATTGGTCATGCCAGAGACAGTTCGGAATGGAGATCACCCGATCAGGCGAAAACGAAAGAGTCTGTGCCGCCGGACGGCGGAGACTGCATGAGTAGTCGCTCGGGCGCCATTCTCCGTAACGGAAATAATTCCGGAAATCCGGTTTTTCTCCGTCTTTCAGGACCCTCTCTCTCATTCTTCTGCCCCGGCTCATGCCGTGCAGGACCGTTCCGTACGCGAAGGCTTCTTTTCCCTTCTGAACATCCAGCGCAGTGAACTCCCGGTAATAGAGTCCGGCGACCAGCGCGTGCGTTTTTTCGTTAAAGATATTCATCTGTCTTTATTCTAACAGAAGCGGAAATATCTGTTTAGCGCGGAAAAAAGCCGCCTTCCTTCCGAAAGGCGGCCGTATTAGCTTGTTCAGCGCTTGCAGGCGACGATGCCGATATAGCCCTGCCGGGAATCACTGAAATCGCGGATCTCGGAGAATCCGGCTTTCATGACTTCCTGCAGAACGATGGCCTTGTCGGTCCTTTCACCATCCAGTGCATAGACGAGCAGGATCCCTCTGGGTTTCAGGACCCGGTAAACTTCCTTCAGCGCGCCTTCCGGATATGTCTCGATATTATCCGGAGATACCGCCAACTCAAAAGCTCTGGAACGGAGCGGGAGTTTTTCCAGTTCACTGCAGATCAGTTCGCAGCGTCCCTCTTCCACTTCTTCCTTCAGCATCCTTCCTGCCTTCTCGATCGCGACCTGAGACGGATCGACGCCGGCGACCTTGGCTTTGGGACAGACTTTCAGCAGCGTCAGCACGCTGCTTCCGCCGCTGCATCCGGGAACGAACACATGGTGACGGTTCTCTGTCTGCGTCAGCGACAATGCCCATTCAGCGAGACGTTTACGGCGATAGCCCAGAGTTGGTGCCCGGAGACCGCTGAAAAAGGTCTTCGGCGTTCCGCCGTCGGTAAATCTTCTGTCCTGCGCCATTAAATGCAGAACACCCGTCCTTCACGTTTTTCTTTCGGCTGCGGAAGCTCTCCTTTGGGATGACCGAGGATCAGGTTGCCGATGCCTTCGTACTCGCCTTCAACGCCGAGTTTCTTCAGCAGCGCTTTTCCTTCTTCTCTTTCAAAGGTCTCTTTCGCACGGTGGATCCAGCAGCTGCCCAAACCGAGATCGGCCGCTGCCAGCATCATGCTGCCCATTGCCAGGGAACCGTCGTAAAGATAGGTCGGGAACGTTTTGTCCGCCAGCACGACGACTACCGCCGGAGCGCCGTAGAACGGATCGCCGTCACGGCCCATGATCTCCGCATTGACACGGCTCAGCTCGTCGCGGGTCTCTTTATCCTGAACGACGAGAAAGATCGGGGTCTGTCTGTTCATCCCCGTCGGAGCGGCAAGACCGGCCTTCACGACTTTTTCAAGGTCTTCCTTGCTGACCGGCTCCTCCGTGTAGGAACGGCAGGATACACGCTGGTAGATGTTGTTCAATACTTCACTCATAGTAGCTCTCCTTTCTATCCGATGATCTGGATATCATGCGGATAATGGTTTAATACTTCCACACCGTCTTCGGTGATCAGTACGAGATCTTCGATGCGGACACCGACACCCTGTTCCAGAGAGTAGATACCCGGTTCGATCGAGAATGTGTTGCCGGCTGCGGCTGTATTCGGGTTGGCCTGGGAAACATCTCCGGCCTCATGGGTCTCCATGCCGATGAAATGGCCGAGACGATGTGTAAAGTCTTTGCCATAGCCGCCTTCGGCGATGATGTCCCGGGCAGTCTTGTCGATATCTGCGATCTTTCTTCCGGGAGCGCAGAAAGCTTCCGCGCTTTCGTTTGCGTTTCTTACCAGTTCATAGATCCGTCTGGCTTCCTCGCCCGGCTCTTCCAGGAAGAAGAAGGTCCTGGTCATATCCGAGCAGTATTCATCGACGACACAGCCGACGTCATAGAGGACAACGTCCCCTTTCTTCAGTTTTGTATCGTCCGGCATGTGGTGCGGATCCGCTGCGTTTTTCCCGAATGCGACGATCGGTTCGAAAGAATAGCCGTTGGCACCGAGCTCTTTATAGATGCCGAGCATCTGGTCGGCGATCTCTGTTTCCGTGATCCCTTCTTTTACAAGTTTGGTAAAGCGCTCCATCGCCTGATCGTTGATCAGACTGGCACGGCGCATTTTTTCCCTTTCTTCCTCGTCCTTGAGGGCTCTGGCATCGTCAACCGCCCAGGAGGCGTTGACGAACGCAGACGCGAGCTTCGCATCGATCAGCGGCAGCAGATATCTGGCAGGCAGGTTCTTGTCAACGCCGAGCGCTTCGTTTTCATTCAGCAAAGGTCCGAGAAGAGAGGTCAGTTCCTGACCGTCCTTATAGTAGACTTTGCGGACGCCGATCTCTTCCTCAAAACGGAAAAGCTCATTGAGCACAAGCACCGGCTTATCGTCTTCTTTTATGATCAGCGCCAGAAAACGCTCGCCCGGAAAGATCCATCTGCCGCAAAGGTAGTAGATTGCGTACGGATCGCTCAGCAGGCACTGGCGCAGGCTGTTTTTTCTCAGATTGGAAAGGACTTTCTGTCCCCGAAGAGCATTGTACATAGTGGGTAATCCTCCACTGTTATTATATGCGAAATGAAAAAGAGTGCGATAACTCACACTCTTTGTTCATTAGTTTATTGCTTTTTCGTAGAATTTCAGAACGTCCGCCAGTGTATGTGTTTTCAGATTGTTTTCAAACTCTTTCTGAATCGCTGCAAACAGTTCATAGAACGGTTCTTTCCTGCGCTCTGCTTTTGTTTTCGGCATTTTCCCAGCCAGTGTTCTGTTGATCAGCAAAGTTTCTTCCGAAGTGGAAAGAATATCGTAGAGCGTGATTTCTCCAGGCTCTCTGAGGAGCTTCCATCCTCCTTTTACGCCGCGCGAAGCTTCGATCAGGCCTGCTTTGCGCAGTTTTCCGAGAATGTTGTAGAGAAAAGCAGTTGGAATCTTCATCTCCTGGGAGATTTCTGATGTGTTTGTCACTCCGTCCCGATTTGCCAAATATACCATGGCTTTCAGGGCATAATCCGACGCCGCATTCAGTTGCATAAACTACCTCCAACCTTAAGCAATTTTATTTTATAAAATTTATGTAAAAAAAGATATATTTTCCATTTTTTTCACAGAAAATTCAGTTAATTCCAAAAAACTGTCTTTTCAGACTTCCTCTGTGCATTTCTGCTACAATAAAAACATGCTGGAACTGAATAAGATCGATCATTGGCGAAGCAACCGGCTCCCCTTCTTCCTGAAAGCGGAGACTGGTTCGACCAATGTGGACTGTCGGGTATATGCGGAGGAATATGACGGAGACTTCATCTTTCTCGCGGAGAAACAAAATGCCGGAAGAGGACGGCGCGGACGGGATTTCTACTCGCCTGATCACGGATTCTACTTCTCGATGTGCGTCAACGCAGTCTCCGGCAAGGAGATCCTCTACACGCTCGTATGCGCCGTAGCCGCCGCTGAGGCGTTGGAAGGCTGCGGACAGAAAACGGAGATCAAATGGGTCAATGATCTGTATCAGAACGGAAAGAAAGCCGCCGGGATACTCTGCGAGGCGATCCGTTCAAATGAGGACTTCACACTGAAAAAAGTCATCATCGGGATCGGCATCAACGTTTCCGAAGACCCTTTCCCCGAGGAACTGAAAGACAAGGCCGTCCGGCTCGGAGGAATCGACCGGAACCAGCTTGCCGGACTTCTGTCAGACGCCTTGCTGAAATGGCTTGGTGCACCGGAGGAAGAAGTCCTCAGAGAATATAGACACCGCTCCTTTCTGATCGGCAGAGAAGTTCTTTACGAGATCAACGGCCGGGAAAAGAGCGGACGGGTCACAGATATCAACGAAAAGGGAAACCTTGTCGTCTTAACAGAGGAAGGCGAAGACGTGCTTGCCTCCGGAGAGATCTCCCTGAAAAACTGGAAATAAAAAAACCGGTAACTGCTGAAGCAGCCTCCGGCTTTTTTTACGGGAAGGAAATGACTGATTAGAATCGTCCGGGCGAAAAACGCCTGAGGGCGTCACGCAGAAGGAAGACGGTGATCATCTTGCAGGTGTCACCGAAAAGGAACGGAATGACACAGAGACCAAGAGAGGCCTTCAGATCCATCGTGGTAACATGCATGAACCAGACTGTGCCGAGAGCGTAGAGAACAGCGGTACCGATCACCATGCCGGCGATCAGCATCGTCTTGTTTTCCTTTTCGGCAAGCAGACCCGTCAGGTATGCCAGCGGCAGATAACCGACCAGATATCCGCCTGTCGGTCCGATCAGAATCGCGGCACCGGAAGAGTAATTGGCAAAGACCGGCATACCGACCATACCGAGGATCAGATAGATCAGGGTCGCCATTGTGCCCGTTTTTCTGCCCAAAACAGCGCCACACAGCATAACACCGAGAGTCGCCAGGGAGATCGGAACGAAATTTCCAAGCGGGATCGCGATCGGCGCAAGAGCGGAAATGATCGCTGCACCAAGCGCTGTCATTACCATCGCACGGATCTTTTCGCGTGAAGTCAACTGCGTTTTTTCAGTAAGTTGCATGGGTATTCCTTTCGTTTGGAATGATTGATGAAAGATGCGGAAGGCGGCCATAGGCCGCCTTTTGCTTAGCAAATATAAAGGTGGAAAGGGGAGTTTTATATCGCTAAGAAATCGTTGGACAGCAAGCAGAGATTACTTGCCGAAGAAGAGTAAGAGCATACCGGCCGCGACCGCGGAACCGATAACGCCGGCAACGTTCGGGCCCATAGCATGCATGAGCAGGAAGTTAGACGGGTTGTATTTCTGTCCTTCCTTCTGGACGACACGGGCAGCCATCGGGACTGCGGAGACACCGGCAGCACCGATCAGCGGGTTTGTCTTGCCGCCATCGAGTTTGGACATCAGTTTTCCTAACAGGACACCACCGGCTGTACCGAGGGAGAACGCCAGGATACCGAGAACGATGATCTTGATCGTCTCAGCTCTTAAGAACATTTCCGCAGTTGCTTTCGCACCGACGGTAACACCTAAGAAGATGGAGATCATATACATCAGGGAGTTCTGGAGAGCACTTACCAGATGCGGAACGAGGCCGGATTCCTTGACGAGGTTACCGAGCATCAGCATGCCGATCAGCGGTGCGGCATCCGGGAGAAGCAGACAGACGAAGATCGTAACGATGATCGGGAACACGATCTTTTCGGTCTTGGAGACCGGACGGAGCTGTTCCATCTTGATCTTTCTTTCTTCTTCCGTTGTCAGCAGCTTCATGATCGGAGGCTGGATGACCGGAACCAAAGCCATGTAGGAGTAAGCGGCGATCGCAATCGCACCAAGGAAGTTCGGAGCGAGCTGGGAAGTCAGCAGCAGAGCTGTCGGGCCGTCCGCACCGCCGATGATACCGATGGATGCAGCTTCCGGACCGGTGAAGCCCAGAGCGATCGCACCGAAGAAGGTGGTGAAGATACCGAGCTGAGCAGCTGCGCCAAGCAGCAGGCTCTTCGGGTTGGCAAGCAGCGGACCGAAGTCTGTGCCGGCACCGATACAGAGGAAGATCAGCGGCGGATAAATACCGAGATCGACACCCTGGTAGAGGTAGTAGAGAAGACCTCCTTTCGCAGATTCGGTTGCGTGGTCCATCAGGCCTGCCAGCGGCAGGTTGACCAGCAGCATACCGAACGCGATCGGGATCAGAAGATACGGTTCAAAGCCTTTATGGATTGCGAGCCAGAGAAAGAGACAGGCAAGGCAGATCATGACGAAGTGTCCCGGAAGCGGAATTCCGAAGAGCACCGTGTCTAAACGGAAGATCTGTGAAAAGCCCGTACTCTCCCAGAAACCAAAGAGTATATCGAGCATTGGCTAACCTCCTAGCCGAGGGTTACCAGCGGATCACCAGCAGCTACAGACTCGCCCTTATTGCACTTAACAGCGGTAACTGTGCCGTCAGCCGGAGCGACGATCTCGTTTTCCATCTTCATGGCTTCGATAACGACCAGTGTCTGACCAGCCTTGACGGAATCGCCAACCTTAACGTTTACGGACAGGACTGTACCCTGCAGCGGAGCGGTGACATCGCCCTGGGCAGCAGCCGCCTTCGGAGCAGCCTTCGGAGCAGCTTTCGGTGCCGGTGCTACCGGAGCCGGTGCTACCGGAGCGACCGGTGCAGTGACCGGAGCGGAAGCAACAGAACCAACTTCTTCAACTTCTACGACATGTGCAACACCGTCAACGGTGATATTGAATTTTTTTACAGACATTTTATTCTTTTACCTTTCTATTATCTTAAGGATGAGCTGCGACTGATGCGGCTCCAATCGGATTCCTGGTTAAGAGGAGTGATGCTTTTGATGACGAATGAGTTTGTGCTCTTGCCGGTGGCGGCAGCGATTGCCGCAGCGACAATTGCAGTCAGAACGGTATCGTCTTCCGCTTCTGCTGTTACTGTTTCGGTCTCAACCGGTGCCGGCGCCGCTTTCACGGGTGCCGGTTCCGGTTTTTTCTGTGCGCCGTTGATGATTCTGGCGACGATATTGATAAGAACCGAGATAAGGAACAGAACGAAGAAGACGACAGCGATCGAGAATAAACAGACCGTGATTGCCTGAGGGATCGTTACTACATCTCCGTACATAACTTCTCCTTATAAAGGCATGTTGCCGTGTTTCTTTAACGGATGGGAAACTCTCTTGCCCTTCAGGGAAGCGAATGCTTCGATGAGGTGTTTACGTGTCTCATGCGGCATGATGACATCGTCAACGTATCCTCTGGAAGCTGCGACATACGGGTTCATCATCAGATCCTGGTATTCACCGATCTTTTTCGCTCTTTCAGCGATCGGATCAGCAGCGTTCTTGATGTCCTTGGAGAAGATGATGTTGGCTGCGCCTTCTGCACCCATGACAGCGATCTCAGTGTCCGGCCATGCGAGGACGACATCAGCGCCCAGGTGTTTGGAGCACATACCGATGTACGCGCCGCCGTAAGCCTTACGGGTGATCAGAGTGACCATCGGTACACTTGCTTCTGAGTAAGCGTACAGCATCTTGGCGCCGTGACGGATGATGCCGCCGTGTTCCTGAGAAGTACCAGGCATGAAGCCAGGAACATCTTCGATCGTCAGCATCGGGACGTTGAAGGAGTCACATGTGCGGATGAAGCGTGCTGCTTTATCTGCGCCGTTGATATCAAGGGAGCCGCCGATGACTTTCGGCTGGTTGGCGATGACGCCGATCGACTGTCCGTTCAGACGGATGAAGCCGGTGATGATGTTTTTAGCGTAGTGTTCCTGTGTTTCGAAGAAGACGCCGTTATCAGCCAGAGTGCGGATAACTTCCTTCATATCGTAGGCTTTACGCGGATTTTCCGGAACGATCGTATCCAGAGATTCGTCTTCGCGGTTCGGATCGTCGGAAGAAGCGTATTCCGGAGCAGTTTCGTTATTGTTCTGCGGCAGGTAGGACAGCAGTTCACGGATCTTGTTCAGGCAGGCGTCTTCGTTTTCGCAGGCAAAGTGCGCACAACCGGAAATGGAGTTATGAGCCATTGCGCCGCCGAGTTCGTTCGCGGTGACTTCCTCACCGGTAACGCTCTTGATGACAGCCGGTCCGGTGATGAACATCTGGGAAGTGTTCTCGACCATGAAGATGAAGTCTGTGATCGCCGGGGAGTAGACGGCTCCGCCTGCGCACGGTCCCATGATGACGGAGATCTGCGGGATGACACCGGAAGCCATCGTGTTGTTCTTGAAGAGCCAGCCGTAACCAGCTAAGGCATCGACGCCTTCCTGAATACGGGCTCCGCCGGAGTCGTTGATGCAGATCATCGGAGCTCCGACTTTCAGCGCTGCCTGCTGGCATGCTGCGATCTTGGATGCATGCATTTCGCCTAAGGAACCGCCGACGACAGTGAAGTCCTGAGCTGCAGCATAGACAAGACGTCCGTTTACATAACCGTGACCGGTAACGACGCCGTCACCTGCGAGGTCTTTCTTTTCCATGCCGAAGTTCGAGCAGCGGTGCTTAACGAACATACCTGTTTCGACGAATGTGTTTTCATCGAAGAATTTCTCGAGTCTTTCTCTGGCGGTGTATTTACCGAGGGAATGCTGTTTTTCAATAGCTTTTTCGCCGCCGCCAAGAGCTAACTGCTCTTTTTTCTTAAGAAGTTCCTCCTGTTTTTTTGTTGGCATTATTCTTTGTCCTTTCTTATTTGTTTTCTTCCGGCTTGTACTTCAGTTTTTCCGGAATCTCATAGAGACCGCCGGAGATCTCTGCGATCTCTTCGAGAGACTTAGCGGCAAGCAGGTCTTTATTTGCGCGCTTCGGATCGATGCCCAGATCTTCCGGTAACGCGACTTTGCCCTGACGGCGCAGTGTTTCGAGTTCGGAAGCAGAGACAGTATCTCCAAGCGGAGTGCCCTGAGCGACAGCGCCCATGAGTTTCGCCTTTTCGGCTTTGTTCTGAGCTGTGTAGAGGTAAGCGATACCCTGTTCGGTTACAACATGGGTCACGTCTTCGCCGTACATCATGACCGGAGTGGAATCCATACCGGCATCCTTGCCGATCTTGACAGCATCCAGTTCCGGAACGAATGCCGGACCGAATTTGGAAGCGGACTTGACCATCTGGACGACCAGTTTACGGCCGGAGATGAGTGAACCGTTGCCCGGTGCCATATCTCTCCAGGCTTTTGTCGTATGACGGCGGCCGCCTGTGGAGTTGCCCATGTTCGGAGCGCCGCCGAATCCGGATAAGCGTCCGTTGGTAACAGTAGAGGAGTTCGCTTCGTAGTCCATCTGCAGAGTTCCGCCTAAGAACAGGTCCATGCCGTAGAGGCCGGCGCACTGTGCATAGGCACGGTTGGAACGCAGAGAACCATCCTTACCGGTGAAGAAGATATCGGAATGAGCTCTTGTGTATTTCTCCATACCGACTTCGCCGCCGAACGCGCAGATCGACTGGACCCAGCCGTCTTCGATCGCCGGGATCAGTGTCGGATGCGGGTTCAGGACCCAGTTGGTGCAGATCTTGCCCTTCAGGCCAAGTTCGTTACCGTAAGTCGGGAGCAGCAGTTCGATGGCACAGCCGTTGAAACCGATGCCGTGGTTCAGGGTTTTGACTTCGTGCTTTGCGTAGATGCCCTTGATCGTCATCATAGCCTGGAGGATATGAGCATCCTGGATCTTGCGCGGATCTCTGGTGAAGAGCGGGACCATCGGGTACGGCTTGTCGGCCTTGACGATGAAATCGACCCAGTCAGACGGGATATCGACACGCGGAAGATCCGCTGTATCGACGATATCGTTGACCTGTGCGATGACGATGCCGTTCTTGAATGCGGCAGCTTCGGTGATCATCGGAGTGTCTTCAGTATTGAAACCTGTGTAAAGGTTGCCGTTTCTGTCCGCTTTATCAGCGGCGATCAGGCAGACATTCGGGATCAGGTCGACGTACATACGGGAGTAAAGCTCAAGATATGTGTGGATCGCACCGATCTTCAGCTTGTGAGCAGCCAGCATCTGGGAAAGCTGAACGCTCTGTACGCCGGCGAAAGCGAAGTTGACCTCTTCGGCGATGCCTTCTTCAAAGAGCTGAAGGTGTTCGTCACGGGAGATCGAAGGAATGATC
>JAFWII010000038.1 GCA_017533785.1 Erysipelotrichaceae bacterium
GAGCCTGTCGCGGAAGAACCCGAAGTCGCTGAGGAACCCGTTGAGGAAGTTCCGCAGGAAACTGTCGAAGTGACCGAAGAGATCCCGGCAGAAGAAACTCCTGAAGAACCAGCTGAAACGCTTGAGCCTGTTCAGGAAGAACCGGAAATCGTCGAAGAGCCCGTCCAGGAAGAAATCATTGAGGAAACTCCTGCCGAAGAAATAAAAGAAGAGGATCCCGAGGCAGAAGACCGGATCGAGATCAAGATCGAGGAAGTTCCGAAATACAGCGAGGAAGATATCTACGCCAAGATCAACGATCTGTATCCTTACCTCTCTCTCGGATTCATCCGCTCTGTGTACGAACTCAAGGAAGTGATCGCGGAAGAGTATCCGCTGGATAAGGAAGTCATCGTACTTCACCGTATCCTCTTCACTTCCGTCGATGATCTCCGCCAGTTCGTTGAGATCGTATCGAATCACGGCTATAACGTGAATGTTGATGAAAACCAGTGTATCGTCGATATCTTCAAGCAGTATCGGAATACCGACGGTCGTATCCTTACAAATATCTTTGAGATCGCGAACCAGGCAAGACTGCTGCGCGGTCAGTATGACGGATATCGTATTGATGTTGTCACCGAGGAGGACTAAAAATTGCTGCCAGAAGAGAACGAAGGATTTGAGATCCCGTCATTTGTAGAAGCAAAGGACGATATTGACAAGTCTGTATTCCGTTTCGAAGAACCGGAAGTGAAGGCGGCTCCTGCCGACAACGGATACCGTCACCGCCACGCTTCCAACAACATTTCCAGCCATCTGGCGGAAACTGTTGAAGAACCGGATGAGACCGAAGAGGAACCGGTCATCGAAGAGGAAACCGTTGAGGAACCGGTTCACGAAGAACCAAAACCCGCCCCGGTGCAGAAGACTGCCCCGGTAAAGACGCCGGAACCGAACAGAGCGCCGAAAAAACGCAGAAGAAAGGTTTCCCCGGTCGTGATGGTGCTTGCGCTCATTGCGCTCATCATGGCTCTGGTCGCGCTCGTTCTGGGAACGATCTCGCTGTTCAACCATAACGCTCCGACTCCGACCCCGATCGTATCACCGACTCCGACCCCGACCGCTTCCGCGACCCCGGCTCCGTCCGCAACACCGGATGCTTCTGCAACACCGGACGCTTCCGCGAGCACGGAACCGACACCTTCAGCGGAACCGACGCAGGAAACGGCTGCTGTGATCGGCAGATACAGACTGCTGACAACGATGAACATCCGTACCGGACCGTCCACCGAATATGAGAAGATCGACCCTGCCAATATTCCGTCCAAATACAAGGAAAACACTGACGGATCGATGATGGTCAAAGGCACGGTGATCGATGTCTATGAGCTCTCCGAAGACGGCGGCGTCATCTGGGGCAGGATCGGACCAAGCGCCTGGATCTGTATCGAAGACAACACAGCGCAATACGCCGAAGAACAATAAAGAATCCTTATGAAAGCTGTGCTGATTTGCACGGCTTTTAATTTGCTTACACTGATTAGGGCGGGTATAATAAAAGAATGAACGCGATCGAAGTGAAAAATCTCAGTTACGCATATGATGCGCAGAAAGATGCTCTGCAGGGAGTGTCTTTTAACGTTGAAAAAGGTTCATATACAACGATCATCGGTCACAACGGATCCGGAAAATCGACGCTTGCCAAACTGATCGTCGGTCTGCTTGAGCCCAAGAACGGCGAGATCCTGATCGATGGCCTGAAGATGGAGGAGAAAAACCTCCCGCAGATCCGCAACAAGATCGGTATCGTATTCCAGAATCCGGACAACCAGTTCATCGGTTCGACCGTGCGCGACGACATCGCGTTCGGTCTGGAGAACCATAAAGTGCCGACGGAGCAGATGAACGGGATCATCGAAGAGTATGCCGCTCTCGTCCGGATGCAGGATTTTCTCAATAGTGAGCCGGAGCACCTTTCCGGCGGTCAGAAACAAAGAGTCGCCATTGCAGGCGTACTGGCGATGAAGCCGGATATCATCGTTTTTGACGAAGCTACCAGCATGCTCGATCCGGTCGGCAAGGAAGAACTGAAACGGATGATCCGTTCCTTCCACGGAAACGAGGATCTGACGATCATTTCGATCACCCACGATATCGAAGAGGCGTGCTTCAGCGACGAATGCATCGTTTTGAACGAAGGCAGGATCGTTCTTGAAGGCAAGCCGGAAGAAGTTTTCGCAGAAGCCGATCTGATGCGCAAGATCGGTCTGGATATCCCGTTCTCTTATTACGTCAAGAATCTTTTCAAGTCCAGGGGCATCACGGTCCACGGAGATACGGCAGAAGCGATCGCGGAGGAATTATGGCAATTACATTCAAAAAGATGAACCATACCTATTCTCCGGATATGCCGTATGCCTTTCACGCATTGAAGGACATCGACCTGGAGATAGAAGAAAAAAAGATCACCGCGATCATCGGCCATACCGGAAGCGGAAAATCGACGCTGGTCCAGCACCTTAACGCGCTGCTGCTTCCTTCCAGCGGAGAAGTCGAAGTCGCGGGTTTCACCGTTACTTCTGACAAGAAGCCGAAAAATCTGAAACAGCTGCGCCAGAAAGTCGGGCTCGTTTTCCAGTTCAGCGAATACCAGCTGTTTGAGGATACGATCCTGAAGGACATCGCCTTCGGCCCGAAGAATTTCGGTGTTTCAGAGGAAGAGGCAGTCAAACGCGCACGCGCCGCACTGAAGATCGTCGGTCTGGATTCTTCCTTTGAAGAACGTTCGCCGCTCGATCTTTCCGGTGGTCAGAAACGCCGTGTCGCTATCGCAGGTATCCTGGCGATGGACCCGGAGATCATCGTTCTAGACGAACCGACAGCCGGACTCGATCCGCACGGTTCCCGCGAAATGATCAAACTTTTCCATACCCTGAATAAAGAACAGGGCAAGACGATCATCCTGATCAGTCATGACAACGAGATCGTCTACCGCTATACCGACAACACCGTGATCATGGACCATGGTGAAGTCATCTACAGCGGTCCGACGAAAGAACTGTTTGAGAGCGACGAGCTCGTCGAGAAATACAGCCTGGTGCTTCCGCAGCTTCTGGAACTGAAGAGTCAGCTGCAGAAAAAGGGCTTCTCTCTGAAGAAACACTACGATGACCTTGAAGCGCTGATCAAAGATGCAGCGAAAGAGGTGAAGCGATGAACAATATCGTATTCGGTAAATACATCCCGATCGACAGCGTGCTTCACCGCTGCGACCCGCGCGCCAAGATCACTGCGCTTTTCCTGATCCTGATCGCGATCTTCCTGCCTGCCGGCTGGTACGGTTTTGCGCTGATCGGCGCTTTCCTCGTGATCGGCCTTCTGATCGCGAAGCTGCGTCCCGGCATGGTGCTGAAAGCCTTTAAGCCGATGCTGTTCATGATGCTGTTCCTGCTCGTTATCAACATCTTCAGTGTAAAGACAGGAGACCTCTGGTTTTCCTGGAAATTCATCAATATCTACAGCGATGCTGTTCTGAATACCCTGTACATCGTCATCCGCCTGCTGCTGATGGTCACGCTGACCACGCTGCTGACGGCGACGACGAAACCGCTCGAACTGACGCTCGGCCTTGAACAGCTGATGAAGCCGCTGGCCAAACTGCATGTGCCGACCCACGAGATCGCCATGATGATCTCGATCGCACTTCGTTTCATCCCGACGATCATTGAAGAGACCGAACGCATCATGAATGCCCAGAAGAGCCGTGGCGTCGACTTTGACGAGGGCAGCCTGAAAGAAAAGATCAGCGCCATCCTGTCGCTGATCGTTCCGCTTTTCTCTGTCGCGTTCCAGAGAGCGGATGACCTGGCAAATGCCATGGAAGCGCGCGGTTATGTGCCGGGCGCGGAGAGAACGCGTTATAAGGAACTGATCTATCAGGGCAGGGATCACGTGCTGCGGATCCTGTCGCTGCTCATACTGGCCGGAACCATCGTTTTGGCTTTCGTATTATGAGATATAAAGTCACACTTTCATACGTCGGCAGCGGTTATGCCGGTTTCCAGAGTCAGATCAACGGCCGGACGATCCAGGATGAGATCGAACGGGCGCTGCTGACGATTTTTCGCAAGCCGCTGCGGATCGTTTCCGCTTCGAGGACCGACCAGGGCGTGCACGCCTACGGGCAGGTCTTTCATTTCGATGCGGAAGAGAAGGACCCGCGCAAGCTGAAATACAGCATGAACGGACTGCTGCCTCCGGATATCCATATCAACAGCGTGGAGTCGGTCAGCGCGGAATTCCATGCCCGCTACCAGGTCAAAGCGAAGACCTATGCCTATCTGATCAACAACGGGGAACGCGATGTCTTCTATGAAAAGAGGGCATTTCAGTGTCATTACGACCTTGACTATGCAAAGATGGAAGAGTGCTGCCGGATCTTCCTGGGGACCCATGACTTCGGTTCCTTCAACACTTCCACCTATGAGGAACATCCGGACCAGGTCCGCACGGTCTATGTCTGCAGGCTGATCCGTCATGGCGACCGGCTGGTGCTGCTTTTCAAGGGCAGCGGCTTTTTGCGCCACATGGTGCGGATCATGACCGGCATGATCTTTGAAGTCGGCAGAGGAAAGAAAACGATCGCGGAGGTGCAGGAGTTCCTGGACCATCCGTGCAAATCCAAACGCCGCTACAACATCGATCCCAGCGGACTGTATCTGCTGAAGATCGACTACATGAATGAAGAAGACTATCTGTTAAAGAAGGAAAGATATTTGTATGGAGAGAGATAAGATCATCATCCGCGGAGCCCGCGAGAATAATCTGAAAAGTGTGGATATCGATCTCCCGCGCAACAGTTTCATCGTCATGACAGGTCTTTCCGGCTCCGGCAAGACCTCTTTGGCTTTCGATACTCTCTACGCGGAAGGACAGAGACGCTATGTCGAGTCTCTTTCTTCCTACGCCCGGCAGTTTCTGGGCGGCGTCGATAAGCCGGACGTCGACCTGATCGAAGGACTTTCACCCTCGATCGCGATCGATCAGAAGACCACCAACAACAACCCGCGTTCCACTGTCGGTACGATCACTGAGATCTACGATTTCCTGCGTCTGCTCTATGCCCGCACCGGTGACGCCTACTGTCCGAACCATCACCAGAAGATCGAAGCGATGACCGTTCAGGAGATGGTCAGCCGGATCGGTGAATTCCCGGAAGGGAGCCGTCTGGAGATCATCGCCAACGCCGTCGTCAACCGCAAAGGAACGTTTAAGGACTACTTTGAAAAACTGAAGAAAGAGGGCTATCTGCGCGTCTATGTGGACGGCACTTTATACCTGATCGAAGAAGTTCCGGAGCTTGAGAAAAACAAGCGCCATACGATCGAGGTCGTCGTCGACCGCCTCGTAAAGCGCGAAGGCATCGAGACCCGTCTGAACGACTCTCTGGAGCTCGCCCTCAAACTGACGGAAGGGACCTGCATCGTCAAGCGCGGTGAGGAAAGAACGCTCTTCTCCTCCAATTTTGCCTGCCCGATCTGCGGTTTCACCGTTCCGAAGCTGGAGCCCCGGCTGTTCAGTTTCAACTCGCCGCTGGGCGCCTGCCCCAACTGCAAGGGCCTCGGCATCACCATGGAAGTCGGGATCGACTCCCTGATCCCGAACCCTGAGCTCAGCATTGCCCAGGGCGGCATCCGCTATTTCAAGAACACCGTCGGCACCGAAAACCTCGAATGGCAGAACTTCAGGGCCCTGCTGACGCACTACAACATCGACATGCATAAGCCGCTGAAGGATTTCAGCAAGGACGAGATGGACATCATCCTCTACGGTTCGAGAGTCCCGATCGCCTACGAGATCACCAGCAGCGGCGGCATCCATTATCAGAAGAATACGATCATCGAAGGCGTTAAGACGCTCATCGAGCGCCGCTTTGACGAGACGACTTCGGCGATGTCCAAAGAATACTACCAGAGCTACATGGTCGAATCGGTCTGCCGTGAATGCAGCGGCGCCCGTCTGAACGACAAGGTGCTCAGCGTCCGCGTCGGCGACAAGAACATCCATGAATTCACCGAGCTTTCGATCGAGAAGGCGGCCAAGTGGATCGATGATCTTGAACTCTCGCCGATGAAGAGGGAGATCGCCCGTCTGCTTCTGGAGGAACTGCGTTCCCGTCTCGGCTTCCTGAATGACGTCGGACTCGACTACCTGACTCTGAACCGCAATGCCGGTACGCTCTCCGGCGGCGAAGCCCAGCGTATCCGTCTGGCGACCCAGATCGGCTCGATGCTGACAGGGGTCATCTACGTTCTGGACGAACCTTCGATCGGTCTGCATCAGAAAGACAACCGCAAGCTGATCGATACCCTGAAACGCATGCGCGACCTCGGCAACACCGTGATCGTCGTGGAACACGATATGGAGACGATGCTGGAAAGCGATTTCCTGGTCGACATCGGTCCCGGTGCCGGCAAAGAGGGCGGCCGCATCGTCGCAGCCGGAACCCCGCAGGAAGTCATGGCGAACCCCAAAAGCATCACCGGCCTGTATCTCAGCGGCAAAAAGGAGATCCCGGTCCCCGCGAAGCGCAGGGAAGGGAATGGCAGAAGCCTGAAAGTGATCGGCGCCACCGAGAACAACCTGAAGAACATCGACGTTGAATTCCCGTTAGGGAAGTTCATCTGCGTCTCGGGCGTTTCCGGCTCCGGCAAATCCACTTTGGTCAACGAGATCCTGACCAAGGGCGTCCAGCAGTCGCTGAACCGGGTACGGATCGTTCCCGGAAAACACAAGAAGATCCTCGGTCTGGAGAATATCGACAAGGTCGTCGCGATCTCCCAGGATCCGATCGGCCGCACCCCGCGAAGCAACCCGGCGACCTATACAGGCGTTTTCGATGATATCCGCGATCTGTACGCGATGACACCGGATGCCAAGGAACGCGGCTACGATAAGGGACGCTTCTCCTTCAATGTTCCGGGCGGACGCTGCGAAGCCTGTCAGGGCGACGGCGTGAAGCGCATCTCCATGCTGTTCGTGCCGGATGTCTACGTCGAATGTGAAGCCTGCCGCGGCAGGAGATACAACAACGAGACGCTGGCAGTCAAATATAAAGGCAAGAGCATCTATGACGTACTCAAGATGAACGTGAAGGAAGCGCTGGAGTTCTTCCGCAACGTGCCCAAGATCCGTCATAAGCTGCAGATCCTTTACGATGTAGGCCTCGCCTATATCGAACTCGGGCAGAGCGCGACCACGCTCTCCGGCGGTGAAGCACAGCGTGTCAAGCTTGCTTCCGAACTGCAGAAGAAGCCGACCGGCAAGACGCTGTTCGTGCTGGATGAGCCGACGACCGGTCTTCATACCGACGACGTCGCCAAGCTGATCACGATCATCGACCGGATCGTCGACAACGGGGATACCGTTCTCGTGATCGAACACAATCTGGACGTTCTGAAATGCGCAGACCATATCATCGACCTTGGTCCGGATGGCGGTGACCGCGGCGGCACGATCGTCGTCACCGGCACTCCGGAAGAGGTCGCAGCATCAGGTAAGGGCTACACATCCGAGTATGTGCGGTTAGCCCTGGGAGGTTATCATGGGCAGTAATCAGGAACTCAGCAAGCGGGTATATGTATCCGAACTGAAGGAATACTTTCATCTGAAACAGATCACCGGCGGCGAAGAAAGCCTCAAGCGCTGGATCATCGCCCCGGATATCAACCGTCCCGGTCTCGAACTGGCAGGCTATAAGGATACGACCGACCTCAAGCGGGTCGTCATCATCGGCAATAAGGAATGCAACGTCCTGAACACGATGGATTACCAGACGCAGAGAGCGCGCTTTGAATTCATCACCGACTCCTATACGCCCTGCATCATCATGACCGGCGGCAACAAAGCGCCGGCAGCTCTGATCGAGATCGCCAACCTGCGCGATTTCCCGGTCTTTGAAACGGACTGGGTGACCTATATGACGATCCAGAACGTTGTCGGCTACCTGAGCCGGAAGCTCGCCCCGGACACCAGCATGCACGGCGTCATGTTGAATATCTACGGCAAAGGCGTTCTGATCACCGGCCAGAGCGGGATCGGTAAATCCGAGCTGGCGCTGGAACTGATCCGTCGCGGGCATACTTTCATCTCCGATGACCGGGTCGAGATCTCCCGGATCCAGAATGACCTGGTCTGCCGCGCTCCCGAGATCCTGAAAGGGATGCTGGAGATCCGCGGTGTCGGCATCATCGATATCAATGCGATGTTCGGCGCCTCCACGCTTCTTGAGAACTGCAACCTGGATCTTGTGATCCGGCTTGAGGATTACGGGGAAACGCATGAAAACAACCGTCTCTCCTATCCGCAGGATTCGATCGATATCCTCGGTCTATCCCGGCCGGTCCTGAATATCCCGATCACCCCGGGCCGTCTGCTGAGTGTCATCATCGAGGCGGCGGTCTCCAATTTCCGGCTGATGGAAAAGGGGATCAACAGTACAGAAGACTTCAAGGAACGTGTCTTCCGTGTCATCAGTGAGAAAAACAAAGGAGCCGGCGTATGAGTTTCTTTCCGACAGACAAGACTTTTCTGCAGATCGGTCCGTTCTCGATACAGTGGTATGCGGTGCTGATCCTGACCGGCGCCTATCTGGCTTACCGTCTTTCCCAGAACAACGCCCGCAAGGCGCATTATCCTTCCGATATCCTTGCCGACTATTTCGTTTTCGTGCTGTGGTGCGGGATCATCGGCGCGCGTCTGTGGTACTGCGTTTTCTTTGATTTCAATTATTATTTCTCGCAGCCGCTGCGTATCCTCAAGGTCTACGAAGGCGGACTCGCGATCCACGGCGGACTGGTGGCCGGCGTTCTTTTCACGCTCTGGTACTGCCGCCGCAAGAACCTTTCCTTTTTCAAGATGGCGGATATGATCATGCCCAACGTCCTGCTCGCCCAGGCGATCGGCCGCTGGGGCAACTTCGTCAATCAGGAAGCGCACGGCGGTGTCGTCGACGCGTCCTTCTACGACGGGATCCTTTCCTTCCTGAAGGACAGGATGTGCATCAACGGCGTTTACTATGAACCGACTTTCTTCTATGAAAGCGTGGGCTGCGTGATCGGTTTCTGTCTGATCGTCTTCCTGCTGAAACGTCATCAGAACAAGCGTGGAGATCTCTTCTGGGCATACATGATGTGGTACGGCATGCTGCGTTTCTTCATCGAAATGAAGCGCACCGACGCTCTGATGATCGGAAATCTGAAGATGGCGCAGCTGACCTCGATCGCCGGCGTCGTGATCGGCGTATGCGGCTATATCGGCCTCTTTGAGCGTTTTCTGCCGCGGCGCAAACCGACGGTGCTGTTCGATTTTGACGGCACCCTGGTCGATACCAAGCGGGCGATCCGCCATTCCTATAAAAACGTCCTGACCGATCACGGCAGGGCAGACCTCTTTACCGAGGAATTCCAGAACGAGATCATCGGACCTTCGCTCTGGGAGATCTTTCAGAAGTACTTCCCGGGGGAGGACAGCGATGAACTGGTAAAGGAATACCGGAAATACAACGATGAATTCCTGAAGACCGAGGCAGATCTCATGCCTTCCGCAAGAGAACTGCTGGAAGCACTGAAGAAGGACGGTTACAACGTCGGTGTCGTTTCCGTCCGTGCGCACCGTTCGATCGAACTCATCAACGATCTGCTGCAGATCGGCGACCTGACCGGTGACTCGATCGGCTGCGACGAGGTGAAGAAGATGAAACCGGACCCGGAAGGGATCATCACCATCGTCAACCGCAACAACTGGAACCGCGACGAAGTGATCTACGTCGGCGATTCAAATTCTGACATCGAAGCCGGGAAGAATTACGGCGCCTATACCGTCGGCTATTTCGATCTGGATTCCCGCCGGCAGAAGCTTCTCGACGCAAAAGCCGATGCCTATGCCGAGGATCTTTCCGAGGTAATTGATATTGTGAAATCCTATCCTCAGCAAGTATAATAGTCTAGGACGGAGGAATAAAATCCTATGGTAACAATCTTAAATCATCCATTAATCACCCATAAGCTGACGATCATGCGCGACAAGAACACCGGAACCAAGGACTTCCGCGAGAACCTCAACGAGATCGCCGGCCTGATGGCGTATGAAGTCTGCCGTGATCTGCCGGTCAAGAAGGTCAAGGTCGAAACACCGGTCGCAAGCTGCAACACATTCGTTCTGAAGAATGACATCGTGCTGATCCCGATCCTGCGTGCCGGCCTCGGTCTCGTCAACGGCATCAATGCCCTGATCCCGACCGCCAAAGTCGGCTTCATCGGCCTCTACCGTGATGAAAAGACACTGGAACCGCATGAATATTTCGCAAAATTCCCGGATAACCTCGTAGACGCAGTCAACCTGGTCCTGGATCCGATGCTGGCTACCGGCGGCAGCGCCAACGCCGCGATCGACATGATCAAGAAGAGAGGCGCCAAGAACATCAAGCTGGTCTGCCTGGTCGGTGCGCCGGAAGGCGTAGAGGCTGTCGAAAAAGAACATCCGGATGTCGATATCTATCTGGCTGCACTCGATTCCCACCTCAACGAACACGGCTACATCGTTCCCGGTCTGGGCGATGCCGGCGACCGTATCTTCGGTACAAAATAGAGCTTTTACAGCTCTTTTTTTGGATGTATGCTGAAGGGTATATGTTTTGATTTCGACGGAGTCCTGTTTGACTCCGAGAAGATCCATCATTTCGAGAACTGCGCTTTTATGGAGAGCGAAGGCCTTTTCTATGAGGAACAGTGGCTGATCGAACTTGTCGGCACCGATCCCAAGAAAAACGTCTGGCTCGATATCTATGAGAAAGCCGGACCAAAATGCAGCTATGAGGAATTCATGGGCAGACTGGACGCCTTCCTGCGCGAGCGGGGAAAGTTCAACGACGTCGCGCACGCTCTGTTCCCCGGCGTGAAGGAAGCCCTTCAGAAAGCCAGGGGAGCAGGAATCAAACTGGCCCTCGCTTCCTCCTCGCCGCTCAGCTATCTCGAGGAGAACACAAAAAAAGCAGGGATCTATTCCTGCTTTGACTGCATGTATTCCGGCAGGGATCTGAAGGATCCGAAACCGGCCCCGGATATCTATCTCAACTGTGCTTCCGCGCTGCAGCTGCAGAGCGGAGAATGCGCAGTCATCGAAGATTCTTATTACGGGATCCTGGCCGGCAAGCGCGCCGGGATGAAGGTGATCGCGATCCGCGACGACTATTTCGGTCTGGACCAGACGCTGGCTGACCGTATCGTGGAAAGCGTTCCCGAAGCTATTGATTTTCTGCTTTCCTCTTTTTGAAGAAGGCGATCAGACAGGCGAAAGCCAGAGCTGCGGCTCCTGCTGCGAGCACGAAGTTGAGCACCAGGACCACCGTGTCATACTGGTTGACGATGGCATTGAAAACGACAACGAAGGCCAGCATCAGGGAAACCAGGAAGGCGCTCAGCAGACGGCCGTAGGACAGCCGCTGCGCCAGTGAATCGGTATAAGGGACGGTCTTCGGACGTTTGAAGCCTTCATCGACCGCAAGCTTGGGAAGATATCTCTTATAGAAGACATAGCTCATCACGCCCCAGATCCCCAGGCCGATGACCAGGCCGATCCAGAAGTTGCTGGTGAGGATCGCGCCGGTGTAGCCGAATGCGAAAGCCAGGAAATGGCGGATGGAGAGATAGTTGTAAGCGCGGACATTCTCGTTGCGGATGATGTAATTCTGATCAGTAAGACGGTCGTAATAGATCGTCTTTTTGTTGTGGATATAGATATTGCGCCCTGCGACCAGAGGCTTATCAGTGAGACCGGCCATAAAAAAACTCCCTCTTTCAGAAACGATATACACTAAATATACAACAATTGTTTTGGAGAGAGAAGTGCTATAATGGCAGAAAGAGGTCAGTGAATGGAAAAAAGAATCAACGGAAAAACGATCTATTCAGGCCGGGTCATTGAGGTCGTCTGCGACGATGTCGGGCTCGATGACGGCAGAACTGCACTGCGGGAGATCGTCTATCACCGCGGCGGCTGCTGCATCGCTCTGCGTGACCCGGAAGACGATAAATACTACATGGTGCGCCAGTACCGCTATGCCCAGCAGACCGAGATGCTCGAATTCTGCGCCGGCAAGATGGAGAAGGGAGAAGACCCGTCAGTTACGATCTTAAGGGAATGCGAGGAAGAACTCGGCGTGACCGCCGAGAACGTCCGCAGCTTCGGCTATATCGCTCCGACCTGCGGCTATTCCTCCGAAAAGATCTATCTGTTCACCGGTGACAAAGGAAAGAATGTCGGCATGCATCTCGATGAGGATGAGCAGATCGAGCCGGAGAAGTACTCTCTGGACGAGATCGAGGAGATGATCTTCCGCGGCGAGATCTTCGACGCCAAGACGATCGCCCTGGTGTACCGTCTGAGGGCCGGACGATGAATCGTTTCGAAGAGTTGCTGGAGGATACCCTGTATCTGGAGATCCCGGCAGCGCGCATCTACTTTACCGGCTTCTTCAAGATCGAGAACGAGGAGAAGTACGAGTTCGACGACCGCATGAGCGAAGCCAACGTCAGCGCGCTCCGCTATCTGTTCGAGAGCGAGGATGAGCTGGAAGCCCGTGTCGACGAGGCGTTGGAGATCGATCCGCTCTGTATCGAAGCCTGGTATATCCTGCACAAACTGTCGGAGGAAGAGGAGAATCATCATCTTCTGCGCCGCTGGCTGGCGCTGTCCAAGGACTATGCCGGCTTCAATGAATACGAAAAGGACAATTACCGCTTTATCCTGATGCGTCATGCCGATTATCTTGCCGCGATCCACAACGTGCATAAAGCACTCAGTGTGCTGGATCTTCTGAGCGGGCTCGAGGGCACCCGGCAGGGGCTGGTGGAGATGTATGCCATATGCTACGCGACCCTGGAAAGAGGGGAGGAGTTCTATCAGCTCTATCTCGATACCGAATTCAATTCCCTTTTCCAATATCTGATGCTGATCGTGACGCTGCTGAAGGAAGAGAACTTCCTGAAAGCGGAGGAAGTCTGCCGGGATATGATCGAAGTCTATCCGCTGAGCATCTTCCTCGATCATCCCCAGGATCTGGCGGATGATGAATCCAAGGAGGCGGAGACGTTCTTCAATACCCTGGATTTCATCTATGACCATCTGCTTTCGGTCGAGGATTTCTTCCCCTGGTTCACAGAGACGAAAAAGACAGCGAGGTATTCCTAGCCGTCTTTTTTTTGTGTTCCGGCAGTGCCGCTGCCGGCAGTCTTTCCACTTTTGCGTGCATGGCGGATGATGTATAATAGAGCCATGAAAAGGATGGAACTTCGTGATTTTTCTTTTGACGATCTGAAAGAAGAACCGGAAATGCTGAATGCAGTCTATCTTTGCGAAGGCAAGGAAGACAGGTATGCGTTGCTGAGAGTTGAGGACTATGAACTTCTGGTCCAGGCCTATTACGAAGCAGCGGTCAATGACCCGCTGCGTTTCAGCAAGCCTGCCGAGATCCGGATTATTCCCCAGGGCAATATCGAACTCGACGAGGACGAATATGAGGATCTGAAAAAACAGGTCCTGGACGCGCTGGAAAAGACACTGAAACCGAAGCGGAAGCTGAATTAAATGAATAAAGGACTTTTTATCACACTGGAAGGGCCGGACGGTTCCGGCAAGACAACGATCGCCACGGCGATCGTAAAAAAGCTCGAGGAACAGGGCTGGGAAGTCGTGCACACCCGTGAACCGGGCGGCGTCAGGATCGCGGAAGAGATCCGCAACGTGATCCTGGATCCTGAGAATACTGAAATGGACGTCAAGACGGAGGCGCTGCTCTACGCGGCCAGCCGCCGTCAGCATCTGACCGAGAAAGTGATCCCGGCGCTGCGGGAAAACAAGGTCGTGCTCTGCGAGCGCTTCCTGGATTCCTCGCTTGCCTACCAGGGCTTTGGCCGGGAGATCGGCTTCGACGCCGTCTATGAGATCAACCGTTTCGCGATCGGTTCCTATATGCCGGATCTTACCCTGTATCTGGATATCGATGAGGAAAAAGGTCTGGAACGTATCAAGGACCGTTCCTTCAAGGACCGTCTGGATGTGGAAAGCGTCGCTTTCCATCACCGCGTGGTCCAGGGATATAAGGAAGTGCTGAAGCGCTTCCCTGAACGGATCCGCATCGTGAATGCCGATCAGACCGTCGAAGAAGTCCTGCATGACTGCATGCAGATCATTGAGGAGGCATTGAATGGCGATCGTTAGATCCGAAACGATCGCTTTTCGACTGCTGAACAACGCTCTGCGTTCCAAAAAGATCGCGCAGATCTATCTTTTCTACGGCGGGGATACAGAGACCAGAAAGGATACCGCACTGGCGTTTCTGGCCGGTGTCATCGGCGGCAGGGATGCTCTGCCGGAAGAAAACGATCCGCTCTATCAGCGTCTGCGCAGCGGCACCTGCGCGGATTTCTATTATCTGAGCGGACGCGACGAGACCCTGAAGACCGACCAGCTGAAAGACCTGATCCGCGAGCTTCAGCGCACGGCGCTCGAGGCGACCGGACGCAAAGGCTACCTGATCGAGAATATCAACAACTCTTCGGACAAGGTCTATAACCAGATCCTGAAGTTCATGGAGGAAACGCCCGGCGAGAACACCTTCGGGGTGCTGCTCAGCGATCACATCGATTCGCTGCTGCCGACGATCGTTTCACGCTGTGAACGCATTCCGTTCCCGAAAGCGGACAGAAAGGAACTGAAGTCCCTGTATCTGGCGGACGGCTTTGAAGAAAGCGACGCCCGCATACTGAGTGAGATCACCGATGTCTACCGTAAGCGCGGTCTGAACGATCCTGCCTATCTCGGAGCCAGAGACCTGTTCGCATCCGTTCTGGAAGAGGATCTGACTTCGCTGCCGGTCCGTCTCAGCCGGGATTTCTTCCCCCGTTTTGCCAGGGAAGACCGTTCGGTCCTCATCGATTCGCTGCAGCTCTATGCCTCGCTGCTGAATCAGGGGATCCTGCAGGACGGTTGCTTCCTGCCGGAAGAGGAAAAAAGAAAGATCTGTTCTCTTTCTCAGAAAGAAAAGAAAGTATATATAGAGAGCGCCCAGGAAGTGCTGCGTTATCTGAACGGTCCGCTGGATCTGAAACTGCTGATGGACCATCACGCATACTGCCTGATGCGCAGGGAGGTTTAACATGTCGGAAAGACAGGAAAAATACGTAGCTGTTCGCTTCGAACAGACAAATAAGGCATACACATTCTCCTGCGGGGATATGCCTTTGAATACCCATGATAAAGTCGTCGTTGAGACCAAACGCGGCATGGAGATCGGCGAAGTCATCTCCCAGCCGGCGGAGGAAAGCGGACTCAGCAGCGATATGGAGATCAAACCGGTCCTTCATGTCGCGACCGAGGAAGAGCTCGACGCCTATCAGCGCAACAAAGCCGAGGCGAAAAACGCCAAGAAGATCGCCCAGGGCGAAGCGGATGAGCTCGGTCTGCAGATGAACTTCATCACTGCGGAATATACGCTCGACCGTTCCAAGATCACCCTGACCTATCTGGCGGACAGCCGTGTCGATTTCCGTGAACTGCTGAAAAAGCTCGCATCCAGACTGCGCTGCCGTATCGATCTGCGGCAGGTCGGTGCCCGCGACAAGGCCAAGATGGTCGGCGGCATCGGCGTCTGTGGACGGGAGCTCTGCTGTTCGAAATTCATCGATGAATTCGAGCGTATCTCGATCAATATGGCCAAGAACCAGCTTCTGGCTCTGAATATCGCGAAGCTCAGCGGTCACTGCGGCGCGCTGATGTGCTGTCTGCGCTTCGAGGATGATGCCTACAAGGAACTGCGCCGCGGTCTGCCGAAACTGAACGCGCGTGTCGAATACGAAGGCGACAGCTATCATGTCACCGCGATGAATGTCATGGACCGCACCTGCAAACTTGAGAACCGGGAAGCCACACTGTACCTGACGCTGGACGACCTGATCAAAAAAGGAAAGTTTAAGAAGGCAAATGAAAAAGAAGGAAACGCCGAATCCAAAGACGCAGCCGAGTAAGGGAAACCTGTATCTGGTCGCGACGCCGATCGGCAATCTGGAAGAGATGAGCCCGCGCGCTATCCGGATCCTGAACGAAGCTGCCTGTATCGCCTGCGAGGATACCCGCACATCCGGCGTGCTGCTGAAGCATTTCGGGATCTCTACGCCGACCCGCAGCTATCACAACTTCAACGAGGAAGACTCCAGCCGTGTTCTGATCGGGATGCTGGAAGAGGGGAAGGATATCGCCCTGATCTCCGACGCCGGGTATCCGCTGATGTCCGATCCCGGCTATACCCTGGTCCAAAGAGCGATCGAAAACGGGATCACGATCATTCCCGTCAGCGGCGCTCACGCTGCCGTCAATGCTTTGATCGCGTCCGGTCTGCCGACCGAACACTATCTTTTCTATGGTTTTCTGCCTTCCAAAAGAGGGGATGCCGCGAAGGAACTGAAAAAGCTCGTTTCCTATCCGTATACGCTCGTATTCTACGAAGCGCCTCACCGCATCCTTTCGACTCTGGAACTGATGAACGAGATCCTCGGTGACCGTCCGGCGACTGTCGCCAGGGAACTTACGAAACTTCATGAGGAATATATCCGCTCGACGCTTGGCGAGCTCGCGAAACGGGACAGCTACCGCGGCGAACTGGTCGTCGTCGTAGCCGGAAAGAAGGAAGAACCTTCGCAGATGTCTCCGGAAGAACTGCTGCAGCGCATGGAGGAAGCCATCGCGGGCGGCATGTCGACCAAAGAGGCTGCTGCCGCTGTCGCCGAAGAGAGCGGCTGCTCCAAGAACAAGCTCTATAACGAATACCTGAAAGCAAAACAGTAATGAATCTATTCTGGATCTATCAGGGGAAGCAGCTCGCTGCCCCGTTAGAAGACTATACCGTGATCGATGTGGAAACGACCGGCCTGAAAGCCGATCTTTGTGAAATGACCGAGATCAGCGGCGTGCGCGTGCGCGGTCATAAGATCGTCGCGGAATTCTCTTCGCTGATCCATCCCCTGCATCCGATCCCGGACAATATCGTCAGCCTGACCGGCATCAGCAATGAGATGGTCAAGGATGCGCCGGAACTGGAAGAAGTTCTTCCGGCTTTTCTGGACTGGCTGGGAGACGACATCCTGGTCGGTCAGAACATCCCGTTCGATATTTCCTTTCTGCTTCACGGCTGCCGGTCCGCCCGGATCGAGCCGTTCCGCAACGATTATGAGGATACCCTGAGCTTTTCGCGGCTGCTGCTTCCGGAAATGCCGCATCACAGGCTGAACAATCTCTGTGATCACTTCGGGATCGTGAATGAACAGGCGCACCGTTCGCTTTCCGACTGCCGGGCGACCTACGCGGTCTACCGTTCGCTGTGCGCGCTGATCGAGGAAAAACAGATCCCGCAGAGCGAGCTCTCGTTCGGGATCCTGCATCTCGATGACCGGAAAGAAGGAGTGACACGCAGGGGATACGACCGTGCGCATCCGCTTTACGGGAAACGGGTCGTGTTTACAGGAAGCTTCAAGAGCCGGAAACGCAGGGAACTGGAGACGGAAGCCGCTGCCCGCGGCGCGGTCGTCGTCCACGAGATCGGCTTTACGACCGACTTCCTGTTCTACGGAGAAGGTGCCGAGGATTCGATCCGCTTTAAAAAAGCCGAGCTCCTGAAAGAACAGGGAGCTCAGCTTAAGATCCTGAATGAGGACGGACTGCTGGAACTGTTAGCCTAAGGCGACGTCGAGGATCATCATCAGGACGAAGCCGAACGCAGCCGCAACGGTCGCGATATTGGAATGGCCTCCTTCCTGGGACTCCGGGATCAGTTCCTCGATGACGACATAGATCATGGCGCCGGCCGCGAAGGAAAGCAGATAGGGAAGCACCTTCAGGACATGCCCTGTCAGAAGGATCGTCAGCAGTGCCCCGACCGGTTCGACGACACCGGAAAGCATACCGTAAAGGAAGGAACGGGACTTGGATAATCCCTCTGCTTCGAGCGGCATGGAAATGATCGCGCCTTCCGGAAAGTTCTGGATCGCGATGCCCAGGGAAAGGGCAGTTGCCGCCGCAAAGGAGATGCCGGAACCGGCTGCCAGCGCACCGGCGTAGGTGACGCCGACCGCCATGCCTTCCGGAATATTATGAAGCGTGACCGCAAGGACCATCATCGTGGTCTTTTTTAATTTGGATGAGGGGCCTTCCGGACGGTCGCTTTTCAGAAAGTGGACATGCGGGATGCATTCATCGAGCAGCAGCAGGAAGAAGATGCCGAACAGAAAACCGACGGAAGGGGCGAGCCAGGGCGTTTTCCCCCGGGAGGCGCTCATATCAAGAGCCGGGATCAGCAGCGACCAGACAGAGGCCGCGATCATTACCCCGGAAGCGAAGCCGTTCAGGATCTTTTCGAGACGACGGTCGAGACCGCGCATAAAGTAGACCATTGCCGAGCCCAGCGTAGTCCCAAGCAGCGGGATCAGCAGGCCGACAGCTGTATTTGTGATCGTGTTCATATCAGTGATTTTATCACGATGTGTTCGGGACGGAAGAAATACTATCCATGAAAAAAACCAGCGTAGCGCTGGTTTTTCATGCCTGTTATCTGTTGTAGTATTCGACAACGAGCAGTTCGTTGAAGTCTGTGTTAAGTTCGTTTCTTTCCGGGAGACGGACGTATTTGCCCTTCTTGTTCTCCTTGTCAACTTCAACAAATCCCTTTGTTGCAACGGCTGCTTCGAGAGCCTCGTTGATCGAAGCCATGTTCTTGGAACGTTCCTTGACTTCGACGACGGAACCCGGCTTTACCTGTGCGGACGGGATGTCGACCTTGTGTCCGTTTACCAGGATGTGGCCATGGTTGACCAGCTGTCTGGCAGCTCTTCTCGTAGCGGCGAAACCCATGCGGTAGACCAGGTTGTCAACTCTGGATTCCAGCATCTGAAGTAAGATGGTACCGGTAACGCCTTCGGACTTGGAAGCCTTGACGTAAGTGTTGTAGAACTGCTTTTCGCTGAGACCGTAAGTATTGCGGATCTTCTGCTTTTCAGCTTTCTGAAGACCGTAGTTGCTCTGTTTGACTCTTCTTGTCGGACTGCCGTGCTGTCCGGGGATGTAAGCTCTCTTCTGGAGCTCTTTGCCGGTTTCGAGGACTGAGAAGCCTAAACGTCTGGACAGTCTCCATACCGGACCGGTGTATCTTGCCATACCTTTTTCCTCCTTTTGTTGAATGGCGCTCAACAACAGGTGTAAATCATTCCCGGGGGTGTTGCTATTGGAATTTTCGTCCTAGTAGCAGGACTACTCTTCTCCTGATTCGGTAACAACGCCTGACCGAAAACTTTACATGCTGCTATATTGCTCAAATACTATAACAAATTCCCTTGGACAAAGTCAAATAAATCAGGTAAAAATGCGGATTTTAAGCATGTTTTGCGGTAAAATTATTGTAAGCATATCCCTCTGTCAAAATTGAAAACAGTTTTCCGACAGTGTAGAATAAAAAGAAGATACAGGAGGTTTCCATGGACACACGTACACGCTATATCCTGATCGGCGCACTCGTTCTCATCGCGCTCATCGTTATCTGGTTTCTGATCCAGAATTCCCATAAAGCAAGCATCAGAAAAGAGCTGGACGACATCAATGTCCGTTTCAATAAGATCCAGACGGTCCCGCTGGCTTTTAAGCTGAACAAAGCGAAAGCGATCGCCAAGATCGACGCGGAAACTTCTTCGACTGTCGAAGACTACTATCAGAAATATGAGACTGCCCAGAAGAATCTCGACCAGCTGCAGGAGCTGATCAACGGGATCGAAGACTCCCTGGCAGGACGCAAGTACAGCGACGCCCGCAAGGCAGTCAACATCGTCAATGAAAACCTTAAGGATTCCGAAGAAGAGGTCAACGAGATCGACCGCTTCCTCGACCGTTTTGTCGAGCAGGAAAACAAACAGCGTGAATATGCCAACGGTCTGAAAGAACAGTTCCGCAATCTGAAACTTCGTATCCATGACAAAGAAAACGAACTGAACTACTCGCTGGAAGGCATCAATGAACGTCTTGCCGTCTGTGAGAAGCTGTTCTCCTCCGCGGAAGACTGGATGTACGGCAACGAATATGCCGAAGCCCAGCAGAACCTGGAAATGATCGAGAAGTCGATCATCGACATCAACGGCAGCATCGACGAGATCCCGGATCTGGTCCAGGAAGCCAGAGGCGTGATCCCGGTAATGGACGACGAACTGCGCCGTCAGTATGCGCTTTCCACCCAGCGCGGCATTTTCCTCACGCATCTGAATCTCGATGAGGAACTGAATAAGAACGACGAACTGCTGAAGAAAGATCTCCGCCTGCTCCTGAAGGGCGAGACCGGCGGCGTCCGCGAGGATCTCGCTGCGATCAAGCAGTCGCTCAGCGATGCCCTCAACAAGGTCAAGACCGAAAACGACGCTTACCGCGACCTGCGCAAGGCTTCGGATACCATCCGCGATGAAGTCGGCGCCTTCAAAAAGATCGTCAACTATCTTGAGGTCGTTTACGACAAGGAAAAGGAACGCTACAACCTGAACGAGCTCGAGGATATCCTCCGTGTCCAGAAGGAAAACGTAAACCGTTACCAGAACCGTTACGAGGAATTCGAACAGAAGATCGCGAAGAACGAAGAAGCGGCAAGCGGCATTCTGGCCGATGCGGCGAAGATGTTCGAAGCGCTGCGCAAGGATAAGGATTACCTCAAGGAGATCAAGGGAAAGATCGACAAGACTTCCAACGGTGAAGCCAGAGCGATCTCCCAGGTCATGAAACTGCAGGTCGTCCTGAACGAAGTCGAAGTCAAGATCGCGCAGTACCGTCTGCCGGCGATCTCCGACGCCTATAAGGCAGACCTTGAAAGAGGCCATGAATATGTAAGCGAGATCAAGAGCATCCTCTCTGAGATCCCGCTCCGTATCGACTACCTCAATTCCGTCCTGGATGAGGCGATCGACTTTATATACAAGCTCTACAACAACGTCAACAACGTAATCGGCATGGCAGTCATGGTCGAAAATGCGATCGTCTTCGGCAACAAATACCGTTCGACACATCCCGAGATCGACCGCGAACTCTCCAGAGCGGAATTCTCCTATCTCAACGGGGAGTACACCCAGGCTCTGATGACGGCGCTCTCCTGTATGGAAACACTGTTCCCGAATTCGATCGACGACAAGATCCTGGAGAACGCAAAAAGTGCAGCATAAGATCTATCTCGACCACGTTTCCACGACCAGACCGGATCCGGAAGTCCTGGATACCTATTTCCATATACTCAAAACCCAGTACTCCAACAGTGATGCCTTATATGATGACGGCGTCACTCTTTATCGTTTACAGGAACAGTCCCGCGCCAGGATCGCGGAACTGCTGGGTGTAAAAGCGGAAGAAGTCATCTTCACCTCCGGTGCTTCCGAAGCCAACAATATGGCTTTAAAGGGCGTTGCCTGGAAGAAACGGAGCGGACATATCATCAGCTCCTACTACGAGCATTCGTCCGTCAGCGAGGCCTTAAAGCAGCTTCAGACGCATGGTTTTGAAGTGACTCTGCTCAAGCCGGAAGCGGACGGCCGGATCTCTCCGGAAAAGGTCGAACAGGCGCTGCGTCCGGATACGATCCTAGTATCGATCATGCAGGTCAACAACGAACTCGGCAGCATCAACGATATCGCCGCCATCAAAAAGATCGTCAGGAAACAGAGCCACGCGTATTTCCACTGCGACATCACCCAGGCTCTGGGCAAGACGGATGTCGATCTCGAAGACATCGATCTGGCTTCCTTCTCGGCGCATAAGATCCACGGCCTGAAGGGAAGCGGTGTGCTGATCCGCAAACGTCACGTCGAACTGGAACCGCTGATCTCCGGCGGCCAGCAGGAGTTCTCGCTGCGCGGAGGCACCTCCAACGCGCCGGTCAATATCGTACTGGCCAAGACCCTGCGCAAAGCGCTGGAAAAACAGCCTGCGTCTCAGAAGCGGACCGCGGAGCTGCATGCATATCTGCTTGAAAAACTGAAAACACTGGACGGCATCCGGATCAACAGTCCGGAAGGCGCGCTCGTCAACCTGCTGAACATCTCGACGCCGGTCAAGAGCGAAGTCATGCTGAACTGTCTGAATCTGAAAGGGATCATGGTCTCCTCCAAGTCGACCTGCGGATCCCGCAAAGCCGAAGTATCCCGGTCTCTCGAAGCACTGGGGATCGATGACGAATATGCCCTGAGGATCTCGCTCTCGGAAGAGAATACCGAAGCGGAGCTGGATCAGCTGATCGGGGCCCTGAAGGAGAGTATCGAGAAGTATGGATGAAATGATCTATGAATATATCGTCGTCCGCTATGGCGAACTGACGACCAAAGGCAAGAACCGCAAAGACTTCATCAACTGTCTGGTGCAGAATATCCGCCGGACCCTGAAGGATTTTCCGGCTCTGAAATACGATAAGGTCTATGACGGCCTGTTCATTCACCTGAACGGCGAAAACTACGAAGCCGTCAAGGAAAAGCTGAAATACGTTTTCGGCTATGCCTATTTCAGCGGCGCGATCCGCTGCGGCAACACGATCGAGGATATGCAGACCACCTCTCTGCGTATCGCCCAGAACCACAGCTACAAGACTTTCAAGATCAAGGCGCACCGCAACGACAAGTCTTTCCCGATGCGCAGCGACGACATCAACCGCGCGATCGCCGGCCACATCCTGCAGAATACGGAGATGAAGGTCGACGTTCACGATCCGGAACTGATGATCTACGTCGTTGTCAAAAAGGACGCGACCTATATCATGGACGAAAAGGTCCAGGGTCCCAAGGGATATCCGGTCGGCATCAACCACAAGGCGCTGCTGATGATCTCCGGCGGGATCGATTCGCCGGTCGCCGGCTGGATGACGATGAAGCGCGGAATGCGGCTCGAATGCCTGCATTTCGCTTCCATGCCCTATACTTCCAAACAGGCGCTGGACAAGGTCCTTTCGCTGGTCCGCCTGCTTTCTGCCTACCAGGGCGAGATCCGCGTCCACGTGATCCCGTTTACCGATCTGCAGCTGGCGATCTACCGTCATGCCGACGAATCCTATGCGATCACGCTGCTGCGGAGAATGATGTACCGTATCGCGGACAAGATCGCCAAGGCCGAAAAGATCACCATGATCGTTAACGGCGAGAGCGTCGGCCAGGTCGCTTCCCAGACACCGGAATCGATGAGCGTGATCTCGAGCGTCTGCGACACGATGATCCTGCGCCCGCTGTGCATGGCGGACAAGCTGGAGATCATCGACCGGGCAGTGAAGATCGGAACCTATGAGACTTCGATCCTGCCGTATGAGGACTGCTGCACGATCTTCGCGCCGAAGAACCCGACGACCCGTCCGAAGGAAGACCGCTGCCGCTATTACGAAAGCAAATTCGACTATGAAACGATGATCGACGACTGCATCGCCAAAAAAGAGATCGTCGTGATCCGTAACGGAGAAGAACCCAACACCGACCTGTTCTAAAGGAGGACTGCAAAAATGAACTACAAAAACAGACGTGAAAAGATCATGGAGAAAACGGAGGATTATTCCTTTCTGTACATTTTCTCCGGCAAAGCACCGATGTGTTCGGCGGACGAGAGCTATCCTTTCGTCGTTAACCGCAATTTCTTCTATCTGACCGGCATCGACCGCGAAAACATGGCGCTCGTCATGGCGAAAAGAGATGGCAAGATCACTTCCACGCTCTTTATCGAACCGTATGACGAAGTCATGGCCAGATGGGTCGGCGGACGCATGCGTTCCGAAGAAGCCAAGGAGATCTCCGGTGTCGACGATGTCCGCGATATCCACGACCTGGATGATTACTTCGCCGGTCTCTACGAACGGACTTACCGTTCCAAGGAGCCGACTCTGTATTTCGATCTCTGGCGCCAGCAGTTCGACCAGCGCGAGACCGACGGCATCACCTATGCCAATAAGATGCGTGAGCGCTATCCGCAGATCGCGATCAAGGATGCCTTCAGGCTTCTGACCGGAAGCCGTCTCGTCAAGGATGAGGACGAGGTCCTGGCGGTCCGCAAAGCCATCGAGATCACCCGCAGAGGCATTGAATCGATGATGCGTCACATTGCCCCCGGCCAGAACGAGATGCTGATGGAAGGCGCCTTCCTGTTCTCCCTTATGAGCAACGGCTGCAAGGAGACCGCTTTCCAGACGATCGCCGCCAGCGGCGAAAGAGCGACGACTCTGCATTATTCCGACAACAACCAGGTGATCGGCGAAAACGAGCTGTTCCTGAGTGACCTCGGCGCGACCTACGGTCATTACTGTGCCGATATCACCCGCACCTATCCGGCCAACGGTCATTTCACCGACCGCCAGAAAGAGCTTTACCAGATCGTCCTGAACGTTCAGAAGATGGTCAAGGAAGCCGCCCGTCCGGGCGTCAGCATCCGCGAGCTGCAGCAGCTGGTCATCGACTACTATAAGGAAGAACTGCCCAAGCACGGCCTGAACAAGCCGGTCAACGAATACTACTTCCACGGGATCGGCCATCATCTCGGACTGGATACCCATGACGTCGACGGCGGTCTCGGCTCCGTTCTTCAGGCGGGCAACATCATCACCGACGAACCCGGTCTCTACGTCCGCGACGAAGGCATCGGCATCCGTATCGAGGACGATCTGCTGATCACCGAGAACGGCGCGGAATGGCTCTCCAAGGATATCATCAAAGAGATCGATGATATCGAAGCGTTCATGAACCGCTGAGGAAAAGACGATGAAGGAAAGATGGACTGTTGAATCGGAGATCGACAGCAGCGGAAGGACTCTTGAGGAATTCCTGAAGCAGTACGATCCCGGCAATTTTCCGCGTCCGTCACTGACGGCGGATATCTGCGTCTTTTCTGAGAAGGGACTCCTGCTGATCGTGCGCCGGAACCATCCGTTTATCCATCACTGGGCGCTCCCGGGAGGCTTCGCCGATAAAAACGAGACCCTGGAAGACACTGCCAAGCGGGAACTTGAGGAAGAGACTTCGATCAAGACTGACAATATGCAGCTCGTCGGCGTCTATTCCCGTTACGGAAGAGATCCCAGAGGCTGGACAGTGACTGCGGCATATATGAAAAACGTCCGGCTGGAGGATATCACCGTTGCCGCCGGAGATGATGCCGGCGACGCCAGATGGTTCAGAGTCAGCGAGATCGGCGGACGCCTGCACCTGGAATGCGACGATTTCTATATCGAGGAAGAGGACCTTGCCTTCGATCACAACGAAGTGATCCGCGACGCCTGCAGGATGCAGGAAATACTGAAATAACGAAAGACCGGCACAGCCGGTCTTTTTTCGCAGGAAAGTAAAAAGCATCCGATAGGGGGAACATCGAATGCTTTTCTTTTGAAAACAAATTACTTAAGGGGAGAATCGCGATGTCAGGGGATACATCGGTAAGGTCATTTACCTTACGCTTATAGGTTACTAAAGATTTGTTGATAAAATTTGTTTCAATTATGTAAATTTATGTGATTCAGCTGAATTCTTTCTGAACAGGAAAAATGTTCGCCGGTCTGCGGAAGGAGCGTTTCCGGAGAATATCATTAAGGCCCTGCAGTGGTTTTGTTGTAGAATAAGATTATGAAAAAATTACTGGTTTTACTGCTTTTTTGCGTGCTGCTCACTTCCTGCAGCCTATTTAAGGAAGAAGAAAAAACGCCGATGCTCCTTGCATCTGACACGCCCGAAGTCGTCCTTCTGGATAAGGAAGGCAACGAAGTCCGCCTCTACCGCGGAACCGAGGTTCTGATCTCCGAAAAGGAGAAAAAGATCGACGAAGTGATCTATAAAAAGGCGTATTACGGAGAGGATGAACTTTATGTCCTCCCGGACTATCTCTGTACCGACATGGCGGATACTGTCCGTGAAACGACTGTCTATCCGCAGTATACGACGATGCTGTACCAGGCCGAGACCGGTGCGCGCATCTACAGAGTCCTGCCGACCGGCAGCGAACTGGAAGTCATCGGCTTCAGCGGCCTCTATAACGGACTCGTCGACCGCTACAAAGTCCGTTTCAACGGTGAAGAAGGCTATGTAAAGAATGCCGAAGTCTCGACCGAAAAGAAGGAATGGCCGATGCCGGAAGTTCATAAGGACCGTGAAGACCAGTGGGGCGGCGGCAACGCCTGGGATCCGGAATACCCGGATCTGCCGAAACTGAAAGGTCCCAATACCGTGATGCCGGCGGAAGTCCGGGCGCTGTATCTTAACCGCGCGACTCCCGGCTATATCGACGGGTATCTCGAACTGGCGGAAGCGAGCGATATCAACGCTGTCGTCATCGATATCAAGGAAAGCGACGGCGTCGGCTATGAATCCGATGTCGTCCGTGAATTCAGCCCGACCGCCTATGAGCACGCGCTCTTCGACAAGCAGACCTATATCGATGCTGTTAAGAAGTGTCATGATGCCGGACTGTACGTCGTCGGCCGTATCGTCACCTTCAAGGACGATCCGCTGGTCGCCGACCATCCGGAATATGCGCTGGCGGACAAGAATACCGGCAATCCGATGATGATCGCCGGTTCCTACTGGCCGTCTCCGTTCGTCACGGAAGTCAAGGAATACAATGTATTGCTCGCTATCGAAGCGATCGAGGATATCGGTTTCGACGAGATCCAGTATGACTATGTCCGTTTCCCGGACCGCATCGATTCGATCGCGGACCGCATCGATTTCCGCAACGAGGACGGTCTCAGCAAGATCCAGGGCATCTACAACTTCCTGATGTATGCCCGCAGCGAGATCCATGAGCGCGGCGCTTATCTCGCGGTAGACGTTTTCGGTGAAGCCAGTGAAGCATACGTTACCGCTTACGGCCAGTACTGGCCGAGCATCTCCGGTGTCGTCGACGTTATTTCGGCGATGCCGTATCCGAACCATTTCTCGCCCCATGCCTACGGTATCAGCGAAGTCGTCTGGACGGTTCCGGGCCAGCTGCTGGACCGCTGGGGACAGGACGTCGTTATTCGTCAGAGTGAAACGATCAACCCGGCCAAGGTCCGCACCTGGCTGCAGTGCTTCGATGCGATGCAGGAACCGGAGACCGCTTACGACGTCAACAAGATCAACGAACAGATCGACGCATTATACAGAAACGGACTGGACGACGGTTATATGACCTGGAACGCACCGTCCAACCTGACGCGCTACTGGAACTACGTAAGCGCCTTCCGCGCCAGAAAATAGGAAAGGCGGAACGCATATGAAGATCATAGGATGGAATGTCAACGGACTCCGCGCCTGTCTCAGCAAGGGCGAGTTCATCGCACTGCTCAACCGCGAAGATCCGGATATCGTCGCCGTCCAGGAGACAAAGATGCAGGAATCCCAGCTGGAAGTGCCGTTCGACGGATACTTCCGCTATATGAACAGCGCTGAGCGCAAGGGCTATTCGGGAACGATGATCCTGGCCAAGAAGGAACCGCTTAGCGTCTCCTACGGGATCCCCGGTGAACATCCGGAGGAGGGAAGGACCATCACCCTGGAATATCCGGATTTCTACTTCGTGAACTGCTACGTGCCCAATTCAAAGGACGGGCTGCTGCGTCTGGATTACCGTATGTATTTCGAGGACTGCATGCGCGCCTATCTGCAGGATCTCGATAAGAAAAAACCGGTCATCTATACCGGCGACCTGAACGTCGCCCATGAGGAGATCGACCTGAAGAATCCGGATACGAACCATTTCAATGCCGGCTTCAGCGATGAGGAACGCGGCAAGATGACGGAACTGCTTGCTGCAGGCTTCGCCGATACGTTCCGTTCCCTGCATCCCGAGGACATCAAGTACAGCTGGTGGTCCTACCGCATGCGCGCCAGAGAGCGCGGCATCGGGTGGCGCATCGACTACTTTATCGTTTCCCAGCGGCTCCTGCCGCGGGTGATCGATTCCAAGATCATGGACGATGTATACGGGTCAGACCACTGCCCTGTGCAACTGTTACTGGAGGATTAGTATATGACACTGACTAAAGAACAATTCGTAGAACGTGAGATCGAAAACATGAAACATGACCCGGGACTGCTCGTCAGTTTTCCGTCTGTCTACAGCGAAGACGCCAAGCCGTTCGGTCTGCAGAACCAGAAGGTCCTGGCAGCGGCGCTCGGTCTGATGGAAAAAGCCGGTTTCCGTACCGAGAACCTCGACAACTACTGTGGTTACGGCGAGATCGGTGAAAGTGAAAAGCTGATCGGTATCCTGGCGCATCTGGACATCGTTCCCGCCGGTGACGGCTGGGACAGTGATCCGTTCACAATGATCGAAAAAGATGGCTATCTGTACGGCCGCGGTGTTTCCGATGACAAGGGAGCTGTCGTAGCTTCGTTCTATGCGATGAAATACCTGCTCGAGACCGGTTATCCGCTGAAGAAGAGGATCCGTCTGATCACCGGCTGCAACGAGGAGAGCGGTTCCAAGTGCATCGAGCATTACGTCGAAGTCAAGGGACATATCGATGCCGGTTTTACTCCGGACGGGGACTTCCCGGGCATCTTTGCGGAAAAGGGCATGACCGGCGGTTATGTTGTCAACCGAAGTTCCGGGATCCTGGACATCCGTGGCGGCGAAGCCTTCAATATCGTTGCCAAGCGCTGTGAGGCGCTGCTGCCGAAAGACAGCTTCGATCAGGAAAAACTCGCAGCCTGGCTGAAGGAAAACGGCATCGGCTGTTCGATCAGCGAAGAAGCGGACGGTATCCGTGTCGTTACGGAAGGCAAGGCGGCACACGCCTCCATGCCGGACACCGGCGTCAACGCGATCAACTATATGCTGGAAGGACTCTATCAGGCTGGCTTCAAAGACGAGCTGACGGATTTCTTCCATAAATATATCGGTCTCTGCGTCCATGGTGAAAAGCTCGAGCTCGACAAACTGAAAGATGAATACACGGATTATACCTTCAACATCGGTATGATCTTTAAGAAGGAAAACGAGATCACCTTTACGGTCGATGCCCGCTTCCCGGTCACCAGAAAGAGCTCGGATATCCTGCCGCTGCAGCTGCAGATGAAGAGCGAGAATACGGAATTCGTATCCCGCAGTGTCGTGGAACCGCTGTTTTTCGACCGTTCGCACCCGATGATCCAGGCGTATATGAAAGCCTATCGCGATGTGACCGGTGATATGGAGTCCGAAATGGAAGCGATCGGCGGCGGCACTTACGCAAAGGAGATCCATAACTGCGTGGCTTTCGGCTGTGCCTTCCACGGTGAGCCCGGCAATATCCATGCGCCGAACGAATACCTGCGCATCGAAAGCTTTAAGAAGCAGGTGCTCCTCTATATCGAAGCATTGAAGAATCTGAACGAAACGGAGATCTAGTTATGAAAAAGATGGCCTTCATCTACGATTTCGACCATACGCTTTCCCCGAAGGACATGCCGGAGTTTCATCTTCTGAAACGCCTCGGCTATTCCGACCCGAAGGAATTCTGGCAGAAATGCGGCGAACTTTCCAAAGCCTGCAATATGGACGGCATCCTCAGCTACATGTATCTTCTTGCCAAGGAAGACCCGGACATGACGCAGGATCAGCTGATCAAGGAAGGCGAGTATCTGGAATACTACCCCGGCGTGGAGAAATGGTTCTCGCGCATGAACAGGTATGCCCGTGAGCGCGGGATCGATCTGGAACACTACATCATCTCCAGCGGACTGAAGGACATTATCGCCGGCTCTTCGATCGCCCATGAGTTCAAGAAGATCTACGCCTGCTCCTATTACTATGACGTCGACGGAAAAGCCAAATGGCCGGCCAGAGTCGTCAACTATACGACCAAGACGCAGTATCTCTTCCGTATCAACAAAGGAGTCCTGGATGAGACCAACGATGCCGATCTGAACAGTTCGACCCCGGAAGACAGCAAGTATATCCCGCTGCACCGGATGGTCTACTTCGGGGACGGATTCACTGACGTTCCCAGTATGAAGGTCGTCTCCCAGTCCGGTGGCACGACGATCGCGGTCTTCGCCGATCTTGACAACGATCCGGCGAAACAGCTCCATCAGGACAAGCGTGCGAGCTTCGTTGCCAAGGCGGATTACCGTTCCGGCAGCCGCATCGACATGATCTGCAAAAAACTGATCGATGCGAAGGCGCTGGAGATCAAGCTCGATAAATACAGATAAGGCCTCAAAGGCCTTTTCTTTTGGGATTGTGGTAAAATAGATAAGTGCATGTAATGCCTATTTTTCTACAAAACAAGTAGAATATAGAAAGTAAATGACAGGAGGTCTTTTATGATAAACGTATATGTGATTTCCGGTTTCCTGGGTGCAGGCAAAACGACGCTGATCCAGGAGATCTTAAAGAGCGGGATCCTGAAAAAACCGATGCTGATCGAAAACGAATTCGGTGAGGTCGGTGTAGACTCCGCATTTTTCGACGGCAACCTTCAGGTCCGTGAGATCAACAACGGCTGCATCTGCTGCAGTCTGAAAGGCGATTTCAAGGACGCACTGGAAGAGATCAAGAAGTATGAGGTCACCGACCTGATCATCGAACCGTCCGGTGTCGGCAAACTTTCCGATATCCTGCCGAGCATTCTCAGCGAGAAGGATATGCGCCTGGTCTCCCATGCCTGCGTCGTCGACGTCAAGACAGCCGTGAAGTACCACAAGAACTTCAAGGAATACTTTGACGACCAGGTCGTCATGGCCAACGCGATCGTTCTCTCCCACCTGGATGCGGCGGATGAAGAGACCGCGAACGCGGCTCTGCAGATCGTTCAGATGCTGAATGATGAAGTCGAGGTCAACACCAAGCCGATCAGAGAATACAGCGGTCTGGAACTGATGGATTTCCTGATCAAGAACGTATCCCCGTGTTCCGAATGCGAAGAGCTGGACGAGCACGGCCACTGTCCGCATGACCATCATCATGACCACGATCACGACCATGAGGAGCACGAACACCATCATCACCATGATCATGACGAAGATGATCACGAACACGAAGAGCACGATCACGAGGAACATGAACATCATCATGAGCACCATCACCATCACCATCATCACCATGACGACGATGAAGACGAACCGTTCGATTCCTGCGCTTTCCATACTTCCCGCATCTATACCAGAAGCGAACTGGAACAGGCGCTGGCGCAGCTCGACGACAGCGTTCTGCGCGCCAAGGGCTATGTTCTGAGCGAGGAAGGGACCCTGTATTTCAACTGTCTGCTGCATGAGACGAACATCTTCGTCGGTAAGCCGCAGCAGGAAGGTCTGATCGTCGTGATCGGCACCGAACTGGACGAAGAACACTGGGAAAAGGTATTTCTCGTAAATGAATAAGCCGGTATATGTATTCAGCGGTTTCCTCGATGCCGGCAAAACGACGGTGATCAAGGAGACCCTCAGCGATCCGAACTTCACCCAGGGTGAAAGAACGCTGATCATCGCTTTCGAAGAAGGGGATGTCACCTACAACAAGTCCTTCCTGAAAGCCAATAAATGTGAAGTCGTCTATCTCGACCACATCAGCGAACTCACAAAGGAAAAGATGGCGGATCTCGAACTTGAACATGAATTCGACCGTGTTTTTATCGAACTCAACGGTCTGCAGAAAGACGAGGATCTGCTCCGTCAGGGATTCCTGCCAAGCTGGGAATTCGTAGAGGAGCTGGCGATCGTGGACGCGACCCAGTTCATGAATCAGGTCAACAACATGAAGACCTTCTTCTTCGACCACGTCCGCTATGCGGATGTCTGCATCTTCAACCGTGCCGACAATGTCGACAAACAGTTCATCCGCAACAACCTGAAAGCGGTCAATCCGCGGATCCAGATCATTCTGGAGGATTCGCAGGGCAATACGAGCACCCCGGCAGACGAGATCCAGTTCGACGTTGACGCAAATCCGCTCGTCATCAGTGACCTGGACTACGGCCTCTGGTATCTGGATGCGCTCGACAACCCGCTGAAATACAGCGAAAAACGGATCTGTCTGCATATCGCATATGTTGAAGATATTCCAATGACGGACGAAGCGGTCGTCATGGGCCGTCAGGCAATGGTCTGCTGCGCCAACGACGTTCAGAATTTCGGCATTACCGTCGTCGGCATAAACAAAAAGGCGCTGAAGAAAAATAGTTTCTACAACGTCACGGGAACGATCCGCTGCATCGACGATACAGAAGGCTATAAGACCTGCCTGCTGTATGCGGAAGATGTTCAGGCAGCCGGTGAGCCGGCAAGTGAATACGTAACATTCAGTTAGGTGATTTTATGTTAATTAAGATTCTGATTTCGATCCTTTTCGGTATCGTGGAAGGGATCACGGAGTGGCTTCCGATCTCCTCGACCGGTCATATGATCCTGCTGAACTCGCTGATCAAATTTGATGTGACGCCTGAGTTCTACAGTCTCTATGAGGTCGTGATCCAGCTCGGCGCCATTCTGGCGATCATCCTGATCTTCTTCAAGAAGCTGTGGCCTCTGAAGACAGCGAAAAAGGGTCCCCGCGAAGGCAAGCTGGTGCTCGACTCGAATACGCTGCTCTTATGGGCAAAGATCATTCTTTCCACGATCCCGGCAGTCTTCATCCTGCCGTTCGATGATTTCTTCGAGGAGCATTTCTACAAACCGATCCCGGTCGCGCTGGCGCTGATCGTTTTCGGTATCGGCTTCATCCTGATCGAGAACCACAACAAAAATACGGAACCGACGACCAGAACGCTTTCTGCTCTGAGCTTTAAGAGCGCGCTGATCATCGGCTGTTTCCAGGTCCTGGCTGCTGTTTTCCCGGGTACTTCCCGTTCCGGCGCGACGATCCTCGGCGCGCTTCTGATCGGCGTTGCCCGTCCGGTCGCGGCCGAGTATACCTTCTTCCTGGCTGTTCCGGCCATGGCAGGCGCGAGCCTTTTAAAGCTGCTGAAATACAGCGGCGCGCTCGTGTTTGAGGAGATCATCCTGCTGGTCATCGGCATGGTCACGGCATTTGCCGTTTCCCTGTTCGTTGTCCGCTATCTGATGAACTACATCCGCAAGCACGACTTCAAGGTATTCGGATACTACCGTATCGTGTTAGGCATTCTGGTACTTCTCTATTTCGGAGTGATCCTGAAATGACAGCAGGGGATAAGCTCAGTTTCCTGGCGATCTTTACGGAAGGACTTCTGTCTTTCCTTTCGCCATGCGTACTGCCGCTTATCCCTTTATATATTTCCTATCTGACCGCGGACGCGCGGACTGTGAATGAGAAAGGGGAAACGGAGTACAAACGCGGCAAAGTCCTGCTGATCACGCTCTGCTTCATTCTGGGGATCTCCCTGACCTTCCTGATCCTCGGCTTCTCCGCCTCGAAGATCGGTTCTCTGCTGAGCAGATACAACGAGATCCTCGGCCTTTTCGGCGGCTTGCTGCTGATATTCTTCGCGCTCGTGCAGCTGGAAGCGATCCGTATCCCGTTCCTGGAAAAGACCGGCAGACTGCCGTTTGATCCGGGAAAGGGCATGTCTTTGTTCAAGGCCTTTCTCATGGGCTTTGTCTTCTCGTTCGCCTGGACGCCCTGCGTCGGGCCGATGCTGAGCAATGCGCTGATCCTGATGGCAGGCGATCCGGTCAACGGTTACCGTTATCTGCTGTTCTACGCTCTCGGTTTCCTGCTTCCGTTCCTGTTCCTCGGTTTCTTTACCCAGCTCGGTCTGAAACTGATCAACCGGCATAAGGGGATCATGAAATATACGCTCAGGATCGCCGCAGTGATCCTGATGGCGTTTGGTCTCTGGATGACCTATCAGAATACATCAAAGATCATTCGCATAAAGAGCGAACTGGACCGCGAAAGACAGCAGCAGAGCGCCTCTGCCTTTGCGTTCGGTGAGACCGAAATAAAAGACCACCTTGGCAATACGCATAAGCTTGCGGATTACGAAGGTGATCTCATTTTCCTGAATTTCACCACCACCTGGTGCACTTACTGCCGTCAGGAGATCCCGCATTATCAGGAATTCCTGAAGAAACACGATCTCCGCGGATTCTATATCATGAACAATACCGCCAACGGTGTTCCCGAATCGGCGATCGCGGAATATGCCGAGAAGAACGGGGTCGAGATCCCGATCCTGATCGACAGCGACGACCGCTTTTTCAGTTATTTCCAGGTCGCCGGCTATCCGACGTTGTTCGTCATCGACGAGAATGGCACGGTGCTGGGATATATCAGCGGAATGCTGGATGAGCAGAACTTTGAGGATCTGCTTGCCAATATCCGCTCTCAGTGATCGGATTCGTTCCTGAAGATCGAAGGGATGCTGGATCCGGCGGCTGCGAACAGCTTGCCGAGAGATTTGATGACCGCCTTGCGGGTGCTGTCGTCCATCGATCTGAGGACTTTGGTCACAGACATGAAATTCTTAATCAGTCCGGGGACAACGTCTCCGGTTTTTTCTGCCTGCGAAGCGCTCATGATGGCGTCCATCGCTTCTACGAACTCCTTGCGTTCCTCGACCGGGACCTCGCTCAGCCATTTGTCCAGCGTTGCCTTGACATAGTGCGAAGGTCCGTCAAGTTCGTTTAGATAGACAAAATCATCTGTTGTAACTTTCCAGCGGAAAGGTTCATGTTGGCCGATGCTGATACCGAAAGAGTCGATGACGAAAGTTTCACCGCCGTAGGGCTCGAGCATCATACCGACGATCGAGGATTTGGGCAGATAGGTGACGAGTTTCGGACCGACACGGTCGAAGGTCTCCTTTTCGATCACCGATGCGTCAAAGCCCGGACCGTCCATATTGTAGACTTTCAGGATCTTGTCGAAGACTTTCTGATCGCAGTTCGCCGATGCGTAGACCGCCATATTGCCGCCTTTGCTGTGACCGCCGACATAGATCCTGCCTTTGAAACTGCGGCCGATGACGTTCAGATAGGACAGGGCCAGCTGCTGTGCCGGGACAACTTCGAAAGCAAGGTTCAGGTCCTCCTTCAGCGCCGTCAGTGTCGGGTCAGTTCCGCGGTAGCATATATAGCCGGTGTTCTTATCGATCAGGAAAAGCTCGGCGGAAAACTGGATCTCCGCCTCTTTATCAAGCAGGTCGACATGGCGTGTTACGGTAACGTCGCCGTAGCGTTTGGAGTTTCCGGCCAGCAGAAGCAGTTCCTCGTCGTTGCGGTGACGGAGCGAATAGTTTTTCGGATCCGCCTCAAAACGGTCCGTCAGTTCGCGCAGGGTGATCCCGCTCTCGGTTCCTGCTCTGTCATCGATATCCTGGTAATAGATATAGGAGAGGGTGGTGAGAACGAGGCTGTCGACGTTGTTGAAGGGGACTTCGTCAAAACTGCGATCGCCGCGCCAGTATATATAGTCAAATATCGTGTACTCTAGTTTTCTTGGCATAACTTAATTGTAGACAAAAGCCTATGATTTGCAAACGGAAGAAAGGGGAGGCAACAAAAAAGACGACCTTAACGGTCGCCTTTTTATGATTAAGTTTTTGGGTTATATGTACTACCGTGGATTTACGCCTACAGGTTGAACTACCGTGTGGGTGTTTTCTTTACCACAGGTTGAACTTCTGTGTGGGTCACTCTCTTCAACGATAAGAACCTCCTTATGATGGTGTTGAACAAACGA
>JAFWII010000039.1 GCA_017533785.1 Erysipelotrichaceae bacterium
GATCTCTTCGACCACTTCCGGAACTTCTTCGACAGTCTCGGTAACGGCTTCTACTGTTTCTTCAACAGTTTCCGGAACTTCTTCGACTGCTTCAACTACAGGCTCGGTGATCTCTTCGACAGTTTCCTCAACGGTTTCAGTGACCGGCTCAACGATCTCTTCAACGGTTTCTTCTTCTGTTTTGATATCCCATGGGAATACAAACGGCTCCGGTTCGGAGACTTCTTCTTCCTCAATCTTTTCGGCTTTGTTCTCGCGCTCAGCAGACCATTCGAGGATGATATCCTCTGCTCTTTCCGGGATAATCTCATCGACCTGTTCAACAGTTTCCTCAACAGTTTCAGCGACCGGTTCAGCGATCTCTTCAACGGTTTCAGCTACCGGTTCAGTTACTTCCTCAACGGTTTCGGTGACGGCCTCAACTGCCGGTTCAACGGTTTCCTCTACGAACTCCGGAACTTCTTCAACAGTCTCAACGACAGGTTCTGCGATCTCTTCGACTACTTCCGGAACTTCTTCAACAGTTTCCCGGACTTCTTCAACTGTCTCGACTACAGGTTCAACAACCTCTTCAACGATTTCCTCAACAGTTTCGGTGACCGGTTCGGTTACTTCCTCTACTGTCTCAACGACAGGCTCAGTTACTTCCTCAACGTTCTCAGCAACCGGTTCAGGAACTTCGAAAACTTCAGCAACGGGTTCTTCGGCAGGCTTTGTATCGATCTGGAAGAGATTCGCGACCTCTTCCGGGAGTTCTTTGACTTCTTCGGCGGTTTTTTCAGCAACTTCTTCGGCTTTGTCGGCTAAATCTTCTGTGATCTCCGTCTCAGTAAGGTCTGCGATCGGGATCTCGAAAGTAGAGGTGTACTGATCGACATCTCCGGTAAGTTCCTTAAGGATGAATTCATACTGCGCAGTCAGGCCTTCTTCAAGCTCTTCGAGTTTTCCCTCAACTGCCTCTTTGACTTTCTCGACCTTGTCTTCAACCTTTTCGGTGACCTCAGTTAAATTGTCTTTTGCCTCTTCGGTGATCTTCTGCTGAAGATCGTTCAGCTTGTTTCCGTATTCGCTGAGATGTTCTGTATTCAGATCCAGTTCGCGATCGTTTTCCAGACGATTTCTCAGCTCCGCGTACTTCTGTGTTCTCGATAACTTAGCCATGACAAAAAACCTCCGTTAATATGTACTAAAATTATACCAAAATAGCATGAAAAATTAAAACAATACTTGTTTTCGCCCGCCCAGTGCCAGGTGCTTGCTGAAAGAGAGAAAATAGTTGAAAATAGAACAGAAAATCCTGTTTCAAAAAAAGTTTGTGAAATATCTTTAATTTTTATCAATATGTACTATAATGTAGGAGACAGAAAGACAGGTGCTGAATGAAAAAGATCCTAGTCATCGGTTCGACCGTAGCAGATATCCATATCCATCTCGACCAGCTTCCGACGCTGGAAGAGGATGTCAACATCCAGTATCAGAAAATGACTCTGGGCGGGTGCGCTTTTAACGTCGCTTCGGTGATCGCGGATCTCGGCGTGCCCTGCACCCTGTTCTCTCCGGTCGGCAAAGGCATCTACGGTGATTTCATCCTGAATGAATCGGAAAACGCCAAAGTCCGGCCCTGCCTGCGCAGCGAAGAGGAGAACGGCTGCTGCTACTGCCTGATCGACCGCGACGGCAACCGCACTTTCATGAGCGTTCACGGAGCGGAATATCACTTCAAAGAAGAATGGTTCAAAGAGCTCGACGTGACTCCCTACGATCTGATCTATGTCTGCGGACTGGAGATCGAAGAAGAGACCGGAAAATACATTATCGACTTCCTGAAAAAGAACACCGGGAAGTATATCTGCTACGCGCCGGGCGGACGGATCGCCGAACTGCCGGTCGCCAAAAACGAAGAAACGATGCAGGCCTGCTCCCTGCTGCATCTCAACCGCAGGGAAGCTTTAGCCTATCTTGAAAAGCTGCATGATCCGGCAGAGAACGCCCGGGAGGCAGCACAGAAACTCAACGGCCGCTATCATTGCGACGTTGTCATCACTGACGGAGCGAAGGAAGTCGTTTCCTGCGAAAACGGAGAACTTTGCGCATATCCTGTCCGGCCAGTCAAACAGCGGAATTCAACAGGAGCAGGCGACGCGCACTGCGCAGCCATCCTCGCCTGCAGAGCGAAAGGCGAAACGCTGGCGGAAGCCGTGCGTCACGCGAACGAAGTAAGTGCCAAAGTGGTAATGAGCGACAGTTCCGGGAAAGACTGAAATTCCTTCGATAGGGGGAATTTTTCTTTCCGGCGCTTTCCATATATAAAGCATATACAAAGGAGGATCCACATGAAAAAGAAAGAAGAGATCAAAAAACTGCTGGTCGTCGTTGACATGGTCAACGGCTTCATCCGGGAAGGCAACATGGCCGATCCGGGGATCGCGAACATCCTGCCGGCGATCAGAGAATGCATCGAGAGCTCCCGCTGCGACGGGCTGGCTTTCATCCGTGACTCGCATCCGGAAGATGCAGCGGAGTTCCAGAAGTTCCCGGTGCACTGTCTCTCCGGAACGAGCGAGAGCGAACTCGTGGATGAACTCAAAGAATACGCCGAAGGCGCTCTGGATTATGAAAAGAATTCGACCAGCGCTGTCTTCGCGCCGGGTTTCCTTGAAGACATCGAATCCATGTCTTCCCTTGAAGAAGTCATCATCAGCGGCTGCTGCACGGATATCTGTGTCATGAACCTGGCCATGCCGCTGACCAATTATTTCGATCAGAACAACCGCAAGGTCCTTGTCCGGGCACCCCGGAATCTGACCGAGACCTACGACGCCCCGGTCCACCCGCGGGCAGACTACAACGAGATGGCGAACAGGCTGATGGAGCTGTCCGGCGTCAAAACGGAGGAACTGAAATGACAAAGAATCCGAGAAACTATTCCCTTTTATCCGATGCCTATGAATTCATGATGGCGGATGCCTACCTGCGCAACGGCAAGCAGGATCTGCGCGCCGTCTTCGATGTCTATTTCCGCAAGACCCCGAACAACGGCGGCTACGCGGTCATGGCCGGTCTCGACAAGATCGTTGATTATCTGCAGAACATTCACTTCGAAAAAGAGGATCTGGAATACCTGCGCACGCTCGGTCTCAGCGAAGGACTGCTGGAACGTCTCGCGGACTTCCGTTTTACCGGAAACGTCTATGCGATCCCGGACGGAACACCGGTCTTCCCGAACGAACCGCTGATCACAGTCGAAGCCCCGATCATCGAAGCCCAGATCGTTGAGACAGCGATCCTGTCCATGGTCAACGGACCGATGGAGCACGCAACAGCAGCTAGGCGTATCCTGGACGCGACACCGAAAAACGTGAAAGTCATGGAATTCGGCGCCCGCCGGGCGGACGGTCCGGAAGCAGCGCTTGACGCTTCGCTCTATGCCCTGATGGCCGGCTGCCACGGGACTTCGAACGTTCTGGCCGGTAAGATGGAAGGCAAGAAAGCGCTTGGCACGATGGCGCACAGTTTCGTGGAAGCATTCGACAACGAATATGACGCCTTCATGGCGTTCGCCAGATGTTACCCGAACAACTGCCTGCTGCTGGTCGATACCTACGATACTCTGCGCTCCGGCGTCCCGAACGCGATCAAAGCGTTTGAAACGATGCGTGATCTCGGCATGCCGCTCGATCATATCGGTATCCGGATCGACTCCGGCGACCTTGCCTACCTCTCCAAAAGAGCCCGCAAGATGCTGGACGACGCCGGTTTCGAAAACGCGACGATCTGCCTTTCAAACTCCCTGAACGCGGAGGTCATCCTCTCACTGCGTCTGCAGGACGCCTGCTTCGACTCGCTCGGCGTCGGCGACAATATCTCCAAACCGGAAGGAAGAATGGGCTGCGTCTACAAAGAAGTTGCTGTGATCGACCAGGGAAAGATCATCCCCAAGATCAAACTCAGCAACGACGTCATCAAGATCGTCAACCCCTCCTTCAAGAAACTCTACCGCGCTTTCGACAAGGAAAGCGGCTATGCCATGGCGGATATCGTCTGCGAACTGGACGAGGTCCTGCCGGAAGACGCAATGCAGATCACCTCACTCACCCATTTCGATAAGTCCTCCGTGATCCGTAACTACACTCTGAAGCCGCTGCAGGAAACGGTCTTCAAAGACGGAAAACTCGTTTATACGCTGCCGGATGCCGAGGAGCGGATCCGTTACTGCAGCGAACAGATCGAGAAACTCTATCCGGAAGTCCGGCGTATCGTCAATCCGCATGAATACTATGTAGACGGTACCGACCGCTACATCGCCCTGAAACAGAAGATGATCAGAGAGGCAGGTAAGACAAATGTTTGATCCGAAAAAAGAGATCGACGGGATCGTCGCATTCATCCGTGACTATTATGAGAAATGCAGACTGAAAGGCGTCGTGCTGGGCATCAGCGGCGGAAAGGATTCCGGCGTCGTAGCCGCCCTTTTCACGAAAGCGCTGGGCAAGGAAAACGTCGTCGGCATCACCATGCCCTGCCACAGCCCGGAAAGCTGCAAAGACGACGCTCAGCTGGTAGCGCAGAAATACGGCTTTGAGCTGATCAATATCGATCTGACTTCAAGCTACGATGCTTTTGAAAAGGAGATCGAAAAACTCGGCGCCGACAAAAAAGATCTCGTCAACAGCGAGATCAATCTGAAACCGCGTCTGCGCATGGCGACCAACTATTACGTTGCCGCCTGGTATTCCGCGATGAAAGGCGGCACCTATCTCGTCGCCGGCACCAGCAACAAGTGCGAACTCTATGTCGGCTACTTCACCAAGGGCGGCGATTCCACCTACGACATCGGCGTGCTGAACGACTATACCGTCGAGGAAGTCATCAGGATCGGCGAAGCCCTGGAGGTTCCGCCGCAGGTCCTCTACAAGACACCCAATGACGACCTCAGCAACCAGACGGACGAAGACAAGCTCGGTGTCACCTACCGGGAGATCGCTGCCTATATGAACGGTGAGGAAGTCAGTGAGGAGGCCGCCAAACGGATCGAAAAGCTGCATGCCGGAGCCGCCCATAAATTCCACATCCCGGTGCACCAGCGATGCGCATAGGCGTCTATCCCGGCAGTTTCGATCCCGTCCATAAGGGACATATTCATATCGTCCGCTATCTGCTGAAGAAGGAGATCGTCGACCGGGTGCTGATCGTTCCTACCGGCAACTACTGGGAAAAGCAGGATCTCACTCCGGTCGGAGACCGGATCGCGATGCTGGAGATCTTTGCGAATGAGAAGATCGTGATCGAACGCGAGGCGAATGAGCTTCCCTATACCTATCAGCTGATGCGCGAACTGAAAAAGCGGTACCCGCAGGACGAACTCTTCCTGATCCTCGGGGCGGACAACCTGCTCCGCTTCGACCAGTGGCGGGAATATGGGGAACTGCTGCAGTTTCCCTTCCTGCTGATCAAACGCAACGGGATCGACGTGGAAAAAGAGATGCAGCGGCTCGGAAAGACAGACTACCGGCTTCTGCCGCTGAAGGAGATGGATATCTCAAGTACATACATCCGCGAACACTTCCATGATTATGAGGCTGTCCGGGATATGATCGATATCCGGGTCTACCGCTATCTGAAAAAACTGCATGCATAAAAAATGGCCCGTACGGGCCATTTTAGAATTCCTTGTTTTCCATGATCCTGACGCTCAGTCTGTACAGGAGCCAGATGAGCAGCAGCAGTACCAGCAGCAGGCTGCCGACCAGCAGCACCGGCGGCTGTTTCTGCAGGAAAGCGGCGATATCCGGAAGCACCGGAATGATCTTTTCTTTCTGTGCGCCGATAAACACCGCAATACCGGCGAAGCCTCCATATAAGAGGATCATCACGAGACGGCTCTTCTCAACGCCGTATTTCAGCTGGATGGCGATCATGATCGCCAGCATCAGCAGCATTGCCGGAAGCACGCCTGCGGCAAACGACAGATACTCACCCAGAACGATCTGCTGACCGCGGATAAGAGAAGCCAGGACCGCAAACGCCAAACCAAAGATCGCGCCGCCCAGCTCGCAGAGGAAGCAGAACAGGAATTTTTCGCGGACATAGGTCTTCGCGTCAGCCGGCAGCGACATCAGGAACGGAAACCCGTTTTCGAATTCATCGTAGGTCAGTGTCCCGAGCGCGATCGTTCCCATCAAAAGGATGGCATAGCCGACGCCGAAGGACGGATCGAGGGACAGGCTCATCACGAGACAGATGATCACGAACATCAGCAGATTGCGGCTGTTGCGGAAAGCCAGATGGAAATCCTTGATCAAAAGCCCTTTCATTGTTTCTTTCCTCCTGTCAGCATCAGGATCAGATCGTCGATCCCGGCGCGTTCGACCACGACGCCGGGGCAGTTCTCCTGATAGAACTGTTTTTCGTTCGTCAGGCAGCGGTAGCCGTATTTTTCCTTCACCGTTCTCAGCAGATAATGCTGATCAAGCGTTTTGAAGGTCTCTTCATCGCATTTCAGGACGCCGTACTTATCCAGCACGACATCGGTATCCTCGTGCAGCAGCAGTTTCCCGTTATCGATCAGATAAAGATCGTCGCAGAGATTCTCCAGGTCGCTGGAGATATGCGAGGAGATCAGCACCGACGTCTCCGGCTGCTGCTCCATATACGTGCGCAGCATATCCAGGATCTCATTGCGGGCTTCCACGTCGAGACCGGCTGTCGGTTCATCGAGGACCAGCAGGTCGGCATTGACTGACAGAGCCGTCAGCACACGCAGTTTGGCTTTCATGCCGGTCGAGAATTCGCGGATCTGCTTGTCCAGAGGCAGCCGCAGCTCATCGCAGCGTTTCAGGAAAAGCGCCTCGTCAAAACGGGAATACATGTTTTTCAGGATGGTGCAGACTATTCTTACATTCAGATAGCCGCTGAAGCCGGACTCCGCCAGGGCAACGCCGATGCGCTGCTTTTCCGCGGGCGTCAGCGTACGGGGATCCTTTCCGAAGACCTCCACGGTCCCGCTGTCTTTGCGGATCAGTCCGAGGATCGCCTTGATGGTGGTGCTCTTACCGGCACCGTTCTTACCGATCAGTCCGCTGATCCTCCCTTTCGGGATACTCAGGGATATATTCAGCTCAAAATCCTTATACTTTTTATTCAGGTCACGGATCTCAATCATATTCATTCCTCCAACAGGATGTCCATCATGCCCCGGATCTCTTCAGCGCTCAGGCCGGCAGCTTTCGCCTTCTCGACTGTCTTCGCGAGATCGTCCTCCACCGCTTTTCTTCTGGCTTCGAAAGCGAGCTGTCTGTCCGCCGCGTTCACGAATGTTCCCTTGCCGTGAACGGTGGTGACGAAATTCTCTTCTTCCAGACAGTCGTACGCCTTCTTTACGGTCAGGGAGCTGATCTTCAGTTCCGCTGCCAGGGCGCGGACGGACGGCAGCGCCTCCCCTTCCGCGAGCGTTCCGGTGATGATCTCGCTCTTGATCTGTGAGACGACCTGCTCATAGATCGGGTTCATGGAGTTGTTGTTGAGTATAATGCGCATATTTTACCTCACAAACAGTGTATAACAGTGCATAACTGTTGTCAACTGTTTTATACTGTTTATTTCATTTTCTGCAAGAACCCTCTTTTTCTCGTGTACAATATGTTCATGAGCAGAAGACAGAACGACTTCGGCAGCGGCAGCATCCCGAGGGTGATCCTTTCCCAGTCCCTTCCGCTGATGCTGGCGCAGCTTGTCCATCTTTTATATAACGTGATCGACCGGATCTATATCGGCCATCTTCCGGAGATCGGGTCGATGGCGCTGACCGGCGTCGGGCTCTCCTTCCCGATCACGACTCTGATCATGGCATTTACCAGTCTTTTCGCCTACGGCGGCACCCCGCTGTTCGCGATCGCCCGCGGCGAAGGCAATACCGAAAAGGCTGAGTGTTTCCTCAACCAGGTCTGCGGCATGCTGGTGTATACCTCGGTGCTGCTCTTCTTCGTCGCCCTGTTCTGGAAAAAACCGATCCTGTATCTCTTCGGAGCCAGCGACACATCCTACTACTACGCAAACGAATATCTTCGTTTCTATATCTTCGGCATCACCGGCTCGATGCTGGCGACCGGACTGAACGGCTTCATCAACGCCTCCGGCTATCCCCGCTACGGCATGATGACGATCTTCCTCGGCGCAGTCCTGAACATCGTGCTCGATCCGCTGTTCATCTATGTGCTGCATATGGGCGTAAAAGGCGCCGCGATCGCGACGGTCATTTCCCAGACTGTTTCCGCGCTCTACGCGCTGCGCTTTTTCTTCAGTCCGGAGAACCCTTACCGCCTGCGTCATGACTACATGCTGCCGGATTTCCGCTATCTGGAACAGATGATCCCGCTGGGCGTCACCGGCTTCATCATGCAGGGCACTTCGGCTCTGGTGCAGATCCTCTGCAACGTCATGCTGCGCAACTACGGCGGCGACCTCTATGTCGGGGTGATCACGATCATCAATTCGATCCGCGAGATCTTCCAGCTGCCGGCTTCGGCGATCTCCAGCGGCTCGCAGCCGGTCATGAGCTTCAACTACGGTGCCGGAAAGCCGGAACGCATCCGCCAGAGCATCCGCTTCACCACCCTGATCATGGGCGTATACACCGCGGTCGCCCTGGCAGCCGTTATGCTGTTCCCGGAATTCTTCATCTCGATCTTTACCGACGACGCTTCGCTGACCGCGCCCGGCGCAGCGGCGATCCGGATCTATTTCGCCGGTTTCTTCTTCATGACCTTCCAGCTGGGCGGACAGGCTGTCTTTACTTCTCTGAAAAAGGCGCCGCAGGCGATCTTCTTCTCGCTTCTGCGCAAGGTGATCATTGTCGTGCCGCTGACGCTGCTGCTTCCCGGTCTGGGTTTCGGAGTCAACGGCGTCTTCCTGGCGGAGCCCGTCTCCAACATTGTCGGCGGACTGGCCTGTTTCCTGACGATGTACTTTACGGTATACAAAAAGCTTCCCGCCGAAACGGGAAGCCTGAACGGAACGGATCGCTGATCCGTTCTTTATTTTGCCTGATAGACTTTTCTGCCGGCGAGCCAGGTCTCGCGCACCGGGATCGCATGGATCGTGCGCGGATCGGCTGTGAAGGGATCTTCTCCCAGAACGGTGAAGTCCGCCTGATAGCCAGCTTTGATCTTTCCTTTGCGGTCTTCCTCGAAACTGCCCCTGGCAGCGTTGACGGTAAAGGAATCGATGGCCTCTTTTACGGTAAAGGCTTCTTCCGCAAGATAGGGCCCGGTCCCGTCGAGGGAAGTGCGGGTGACCGCGCATTCGATGCCTTCCAGAGCATCCGGAAGTTCGACCGGGCAGTCGGAGCCGTTGGAGACGCAGACACCGTTTTTCAGCAGCGTTTTCCAGCAGTAGCTCGTGGAGGCGAGCTCGCTGCCGACACGCTTCTCGACGATGTGGTTATCGTAATCCAGGAAGATCGACTGGGCATAGACATGCATGTGAAGATCCTCGATGCGCTTCAGCTGATCCGCCCGGGAGATCTGGCAGTGAACGACACCATGACGGTGATCCTCGCGGGGATGCTCCTGCAGCGCCAGATCGACGGCGTTCAAAACCTGATCCAGACAGGCATCACCGATCGCGTGGATCGCGATCTGCATGCCGTGGGCGTTGGCGTAACTGACCATAGCGTTCATATGTTCCGTCGTGAACAGGGAGAAGCCGGAGGTGGAGGGATCGTCCGCATACGGGCGGCTCAGATGTGCGGTGCGCGCGCCGAGCGAACCGTCACCCAGCATTTTCAGCGGACCGATCTTGAAGAAGTCCGTGCCGCTGCCGGTCACGTTGCCCGCTTCGACGAAGCGGGACAGTTCTTCCAGGGTGGTGAAGTTGCTCTGCTCGTAAACACGGACGGTGAGTTCGCCGCTCGCTTCGAGTTCCTTATATGCTTCGTTCACCGTTTCAAACGGGATCTCGCGGAAAACACAGTAATCGTCGGTCTGGGAACTGGTGATGCCGTAGGAATTCAGTGCTCTGCAGGCAAGACGGATCATCTCCTTGAGTTCTTCCTTGTCCGGAAGCGGGATAAAGGGATCGAGCAGTTCATCGATCGCGTTGTCGTAGAGCCGGCCGTCCGGAGTGCCGTCAGCCTCTCTGCCGATATCCCCGCCGACCGGCGGTTTCGTGGAAGCGCTGATGCCGGCAAGCTCCAGGGCTTTCGTGTTGGCAACGCAGCTGTGACCGCAGGTGCGGGTGACTACGATCGGGTATTCCGTAGAGACCGAGTCCAGATCGTGCCGGTCGGGCATGCGCTGAACATCGGAGAAATAATCCTGGTTCCAGCCGCGGCCGCGGATCCACTGGCCCGGACGCAGGTCCTGAGCAGCGGCATATTCACGCAGATATTCCAGCATTCCCTGCAGGGAATCCGTATGCCGGGCGAGGTCCGCCATCTTCAGGGAACTGCCGTAGCCGAGAAGATGCATATGGGAATCGTTGAAGGCGGCGCAGACGAACTGTCCCTGCAGATCGACTGTTCTGTCATAAGATGAGTTTTTCAGCTCTTCGTTTCCGACTTCCGCAAAGCGGCCGTCTTCCACGACGAAAGCGGATGCCTTGCCTTCGCCTGTATAGATATTGCCGTTGTAGTAGAGCGTTCTCATTTTCCGTCCTCCGCTTCTTTTTCGAGTTCTGTATACTTCAGATTGCTTCCCCTGGCTTTTTCGACCGGGTACTTCTTCGCGTTTTTCGCCAGTTTGTCGAGCAGGATCGTATCCATATCCAGCCCCAGCTTGTCCGCCAGCTGGATGCAGTAGTTCATGACGTCTGCCAGTTCCTCGGCGGTATGTTCCGGATCGTAGTCCGGGCTCCACTGGAAGCATTCCAGCAGCTCTCCGGCTTCGATCGCGATGGATTTCGCCAGATTCTCCGGGGAATGGAACTGATCCCAGTCGCGGTCCTCGGTGAACTGCAGGATCTTCTTTACGGTTTCTTCCGAGATCATCCGTTCTCCTTTCCGGTGACGATGCCGCCGTTTTCGATGAAGGTGAGGATCTCCTCCGGATCGTCGGAGAACAGGATGCGCTCAAAGTATTCCGGACGGCCGTAGCCGTTGCCGACGATATTTTTCAGCAGTTCCTTCACTCCGTCGTAATAGCCGTTAGTGTTCAGAAAGACGATCGCGCCTTTGACGATCCCGAGACTGGAGAGCGAGATGACTTCGGTGATCTCGTCCAATGTTCCGATACCGCCGGGCATCGCCACGAAGGCGTCGGCCAGATCGATCATGCGGCTCTTGCGCTCCGCCATCGTATCCGTATAGATGTATTCCGTAAGACCGGGATGTTCTCTGGCTTTAATGACCGCGACATCCGGGATGACACCGGTCACCTTTCCTCTGGCATGCAGGACGGCGTCGGCGATCGCGCCCATCATGCCGGTATTCGAACCGCCATAAACGAGAGCGTGGCTCTTTTCACCGATCTTTCTGCCGAGTTCCCCGGCGCGTGTGGTAAAGACTGACTGATTGCCCGCGGAAGAGCCGCAGTATACTGCAATGTTCATACGAAGCTCCTGTTTGTAATAAGAAAAACTTAACACGAGCGTGTTAAGTTTTCAAGCAAACTGCTATGCGGTTTTTATTCTTTCGTTTCTTTCTTCTTCCGGGAACCGATCTTTCCGAAGAGCTTTCCGACCGGCTTGCGCAGAACGAAGAAGAGCACGACCAGCAGCAGGATCAGCGGCAGATGGTAAACGACACCGACGGTGAAGTCCGCCATTCCCTCCGCGAAGTCGATCCAGGATTCCTGGAAGGCTTCCTTCAGGCGCTGTCCGAAAGAGGTGCGGGTATAGGTGCTGACTTCGGAGATCTCGATATCGAGGGTGCTGTAGGCGACGTCCTCGTCCATCTGCGAACGCCAGGATTTCAGGATGTTCAGACGGGTCTCGACGTCCGTCAGCTTGTCTTCGATCAGGATGATGTCGCTGAGGTCCTCCGCCTTTGACATCAGTTCGAGAAGACGGGCATGCTGGGTCTCCAGCGCTTCGATCTCGATCTCGTTGTCGTTGTAGCGGCGGGTGATGTTCTCTACATCGGTGCGGATACCGGTGATCGAACCGGAGCCGCTGCGCAGCGCCTCAATGAAGTTTTCGAAATCCTTTGCCGGGATGCGGATCGTCAGGGAGATATAGCGGCGTTCACCGTAGTTTCTTTCCTGCATGTTCTGGGTGATCCCCTGGTATTCCGAGACCAGGGCGCTGAACTCCGGCAGGAAACTCTCCATGTCTTTCGTTTCAATATTCATCCAGCCGGTGTAGACGAGTTTTTCCGTTTCGCTCTGTTCGAGTGAAAGGCTCTGACCGGGCGAAGGGGCGGGTTCCGATTCATAATCATAGTCGGACTTCGCTTCGTCGTTCGTCACCGCGTAGGAACCGGTGGAATGATTCGCTCCGCCCTTGGCGGAGCAGCCTGCCAGTAAGCATAACAGGCATAAAGCCAACAGGAATTTTTTCATTTTCTTTCTCCTTTAGCGGATCGAACGGATCGCTTCTCCGATCAGTTCTCCGCTGTCTTCTTCTCCGGAGACCCGGATCTCAAGGCAGTAATAGAAACCGTTATCTTCCCAGTACACCGTCTGGATCTCTTCGCTTGAGGCAGTCGATTCCGCTTCCTTCCGTTCCGACGCATCGTCTTTTGTCTCTCCGGAGGTCTGGGTGAACGGGATATCCTGACGGATCACCCGGAAAGCCTCGTTACCGTTTTCATCGCCGTATACCGCAACGGCTGTGTGTTCATCCGGCATATAGCTGTCAGACAGTTTGCCGCCGGCCAGCGTTTCCGGCAGCAGATCGAAGCCGCTCATGTCTTTCGCGAGCTCGGTATCGTAGGCTGCGATCGGTGCCGGTGCCGGAGCGGCGTTGTCTGAACCGCTTCCGCCGAACGGTGCCGACTTGTAAAAGGGATAAAAGATCCCGACGGCCAGCAGGAGCACGGCGAACGCGGAGACCAGTTTCCAGTTCCGTCTCAGCGAGAAGGAACGGCGGACAGCCTTTTCATACGGATCGGCTTCAAGCAGGAACTGCTCGTCGATCCCGTTCATCGCTTTCATGAGATCCATCTTTTTCATATCTCATAGCCCTCCTCCTGCAGCCAGACGCGCAGTTTTTCCCGGGTCCGCAGCAACGTCATCTTGACTTTGCTGTCGGACAGATGCATGCCGGCGGCGATCTCTTTGACCGTTGCCAGGTAATAGTAGCGCCGTACGAAGATGATCCGCGTTTCCTTGTCGAGCCGGCGCAGGAACGCATTGATCGAATCTTTCAAAAGAGTCAGGTCGACATTGGCTTCCACATCGGACTCCCTGCCGATCACCTCGCTGAGTTCATCGAGCGCGACCGCCGTTTCACCGGCGCCGCGTTTTTCCGCCGTCAGTTTCTCGTACATATTCAGTGCCAGGTTGCGGGTGATCCGGCCGAGATAGGCGCCCAGTCTTTCCGGGCGGTTCGGCGGCATCGAGCCCCAGGCTTTGATCCAGGTGTCACTGACGCATTCTTCGCTGTCGGAGCGGTCAAAAAGCACGTTGTGGGCGATCTTAAAACAATACTTTCCGTATTTTCTGTCGCTTTCCCTGATCGCTTCCTCGTTTCGCTGCCAGTACAGTTCGACGATCTCGACATCTTCCATCTTGTCTTTTCTGTTCCTCCGCCGGGGCCGAAGGGCTGTCTTGGCGTTTTCACCCTTCTCACCCTTACAGACAGGAATGAGACCACGGCGGTCACATCTTTTCAGACAGATCCGCCGGATCTCCGTTTTCTGTCAGTTTCCTGTTTGACAATTCCCATTTTAACAAATACAGCAAAAGAAAAAGCTGAGTCCTGCTCAACTTTTACGTATTTCCTGCTGTCGGACCGCTGATGCGGCAGGAAGTTCAAACCAGAAGAAAGTCTCGTCCTGTCCCGACGGGATGAAGCCGCAACCGGTGATCATCTTCCGGGAGATCTCGTTTCCGCGGCAGCAGCGGGCAGTGACCTTCACGCCCAGCGTTTCCGCGGCAAAGTCTGCCGCCGCTCTGAACACGGCTTTTCCGTATCCCCTGCCCTGATATTCCGGCAGCAGGCGGCAGCCGAGCTCCGCGTTTCCCTCATAAGTGAAATTCCAGAGGACTGCTTCGCCGATCATCGCGCCGTCTTCGCTGAGACGGACCGCGAAGTTTACGGAATCGCCTGCCTGCATGTCATAGAGCACAGAATCGTAGAAAGTGTCTTCATTCACCGGTCCGGTGATGCCGCTATCCTCACGGTAGTCATAGCCCCAGTGGCGGTTATTTTCGATATCCGTATTCAGTCTGAAATAAACCGGCTTGTCCGTTTCCCGAAATTCCGTCAGATATACATCCCCGGCTGTGAGCGTCCGGGGCAGACCGGCTTTCAGCGCCGGCGTCTTAACGTGGACAAGATATTTGTGCGCCAGCGTGAGTGGCTGATACTGCATCTTCGAGGTGCGTAAGCCGGGATCGCCGGAATCGTCTTCCCGGTTCACGTATCTGAGAGGATGACCGAGACGGTCCGCAACATAGCGGACGAAAGCGGAATACATCGCCGGATAGATCCCGCGGTAGCGGATCAGCGCCTTTTCGACATGGATCACCAGCATGTCACCGATGACTTCGCCGATACTGAAGCCGGCAAGTTCTCCCTCGATAAACAGGCCGGCCACGTACAGGCCGAGCTCCGCACAGACGTCAAGCAGTTCCTTCGTCCGCTGCAGTTCAAGACGCTCAAATGCCCGGGCATCGGGATGTTCCGTCTCATATTCGGCCAGCATCCTCCCTACTGCGGGAAGATCCTCTCCGCACAGGGAGCGGAGGACGGGCTCGCCGTAGAGTTTTTTGAAATTGTTGATATGGTTGCGCTGACCGCTGTATTTCTTTCCCCGGAAGATCATCGCCTCTTCAAAGGAATAGATATAATCGCTCCAGCGCCGGTCAAAGGCCAGCATCGCAGGCCGGAGCCGGCTGTCACTGCGGATCTTTTCCAGTGTTGTTTCATCCACCGCGAAAAAACGCAGCGGAAGATGCTGCTCTCGCACATAGCTGATGAGTTCATCGGTCATTGCGTCTGCGTCCGGCCCCAGCGGATAGCTAAAGGCAGGCTGCTCGCCGATATCCTGTCGGACGATGAGGGTATCGTTCCGCAGGCAGAAGAAGACACGCATCCCCTCCTGCCACATGAAAAGATACCCGGCAGTCAGGTCGCTGCAGAGAGACGGGTTCTTTCTGATGATGGGCAGTACTTCCAGAAGTGCTGTCAAGGAAAACGGTCTGAAATCCAGCATAGTCTTTTTCGTTTTAAACAATCGATTTCAGCACTATTATATCCGCTTGTTCTTTATGTTCCTGCCGAGATGCTCAAAGGATTGCTTCATCAGAATCAACATTGAGGCTATCCTTGATGAGCTCTAGAAGCCGATCATTGCAAATTTCATTTTTCCCTGTAATATGGGTCCGGGCTGCACATTCATAGTGTCGATAAAATAGATGCTATCTGTCTGAATCCGCCAGTTTATCGCAGAACTTTGCAAACTCCTTCTCGGTGCCGTAGGAGTCGAAACGGAATTCCTGGCCTTCAGGATCGTAGTTTTCCCGGTACAGGTACATCCACGGTCCGTCGTCGCCGTCGAGCACTTCATCGCTGCGGTCGCTCGCTGTTCCCTTCTGCAGGAACGCGGCAAACTGTTCCCATTCCTTCTCGGTCAGTTCGAATTCGCCGAAACGTGTGCGGTCCTTCTCTCCGGCCGGACCGTAATCGTCTTTGACTTCCCGGCGGTCATGGAAAAACATATGCTTTCCGTCCTTCTCGTAGAAGTAATAGCGCTGGTAGAAAGCGTTATAGTTGATGTTGTCGTAAGTATAGTAGAATTCCTTGAAACCGTCCATGGTGATCTCTCCTTTCTCTGTCTTTCCTGCCGGCGTGCCGCTGTTCTGACAGGCACAGAGCGCCAGCAGCAGAAAACAGAGCAGTAATGCGATCCTTTTCATTTCAAACCTCACTGCCGAGCGGGCGGGAAGTAAAAAAACTTCTGCCGAAAAACGGCAGAAGTCTCTTTATCTGTATTTGTCTTCCGGTCTCTTGAAGGGAACGACGTCCTTGACGGCTTCTTTCGGAGTGATCCGGACTTCGCCGTTGTCAAGGTCGATCAGGATGTAGCGGTCGTTGCCCATGCCGAGTTCCTTCATGTAGGAGAGCTGGCGGAAGCCGTGACGGCTCTGCATTCTCTCCCAGAGGTCATGATGCTGCTCCTCGGTCATCGCCTGGATCAGGTCGACGGAAGCGGTGTCGATCGCACAGATATCCGTGGAAGCCAGGATGCCGACGTTCGGAGTAACGACCGGTTTGGCCGCAAGACCTTCGCAGTCGCAGGAAACGGACATGTTGCGCATGACGTTGACATAGGTAACGTTCTTTCCGAAGAAGTCGATCGTCGCCTTGGTGGATTCGGTGATCTTCTCCATAAGTTCTTCCTGGTTGACGCCCCAGTCATCGCCGTCCTTTGCATGGATCATGCCTTTGCCGATGCGGCCGTCGGCGCAGCCGATGCCGATGTTCTTGTTGGAACCGCCGAAGCCGCCCATCGTATGGCCCTTGAAATGGGTCAGCGCGAACAGGGAATCGTATTCGGTCATATGGGAGCCGTGGGTCATGTGATCGAACCATTTGCCGCCTTCGACCGGGAGGTCGACGGTGCCTTCTTCATCCATGATGTCGACCGGGCAGAAATCCCAGCCGTTGACCTTCAGGGTATCGCGGTGTTCTTCGGTCGTGTAGCGGTCGCCTTTGTAGAAGGTGTTCGTCTCGACGATCGTCGCGTTTTTCAGGGTCGGTTCGTTCTCCATGACTTTTTTGACCCAACTGGCAGGCGTGAAGTTCGGACCGTTCTTTTCACCGGTATGCAGTTTGACTGCGACCTTGCCGGTCATATTAGCGCAGACCTTCTCATAGGCCTTCATGATGCCTTCCGGGGAGATGTCTCTGGTGAAATAAACGATCGACTCGTTGCCGGTGCGTTTTTCGGCCGGTACGTAGATGTTACCGTCGGTTGCTGCTTGGATCTTTGTCATATGCACTCTCCTTTTAACAACAATATTATATCTTATTCGAGCGAGACCTGTTCGATATCGCCCTGCAGATCCTGGATAAAACGGGAAGCATTGTCTTCGAACTGCTGTTTGTCATCGCTGACGAAGTAGCGGCGGATGCCGTGTCCTCCGGCAGATGCAAGCCCCTCTTTCAGGACTTTCGCGGCAGCGTCGGAAGAGGAGATCAGACGGATCTCCGGGACCAGTGACTGGATCGCCTCCTTCAGCAGCGGATAATGGGTGCAGCCGAGCACGATCGTATCCACTCCGTAGCGGATGAGCGGTTCCAGGTATTCGCTCAAGACCAGCCGGACGACCGGGTCGTCCTTCTCACAGCGGCCGTTCTCGACGAGCGGGACCAGCAGCGGACAGGGAACGGAGATCAGCTGCGCTTGCGGATCTCTTTTCAGGATCGCGCGGTCATAGGCGCCGGAAGAGACCGTTGCCTTTGTCGCCATGATGCCGATCTTCTTATTGGAGGTCGAACGGACGGCTTCTGCCGCAGCCGGTTCGATAACGCCGTAGATCGGTTCATCCGGATAAGTCTCGCGCAGAAGCGGACCGGCGACCGAATCGGCGGTATTGCAGGCGATCACGATCGCCTTCAGCGGAAAGCGGTGCAGAAAAGCAACGTCGTTCAGCACGAACTTGCGGATCTGTTTTTCCGATTTGGTGCCATAGGGCACATGGGCGGTATCACCGAAATACAGCAGGTTCTCCGAAGGCATCGTTTCCATGATGCTTTTGAAGACAGTCAGTCCGCCGATACCGGAATCGAATACGCCGATATACTGTTCACTCATAAGGCATTTACGATCGCCTTGAAATGGCGTCCTCTTTCTTCGAAGGATGAATACTGGTCAAAGGAAGACGTAGTCGGGGACAGAAGCACTGTATCACCCGGTTCTGCACATTCTTTCGCCAGCGCGACCGCTTCCGGGAGATCGGTCACGACCGAGGCGGTATCGCCGACGAGATCCGTCGCGATACGTCTGCCCGAAGCACCGTAGCCGATGACTTTCTTGACCGGACCGAGATAGTTCTTCATCTCATCCATCGAAAGTCCTTTCTCAAATCCGCCGACCAGCAGGATCACGCCGTGATCAAAGGATTTCAGCGCGGTGATCGTCGCGTCGGTATTGGTTCCCTTGGAATCGTTATAGTAACGCACTCCGTCGATCTCGCGGACGAATTCGATGCGGTGTTCCACGCCTTCAAAAGCACGGATAACAGCCTGCAGGTCTTCGCGCGGCACACCGAGCTCGCTGGCGCCGGAAGCGGCAACCAGGATGTTCTGCAGATTGTGCTTGCCCGGGAGCTTGACTTCTTCCAGTTTCACGAGTTCTTTTCCGTCGAGCAGCAGGCTCTTCCCGTCGAACCATGCATCCGCTTCTCTCATGAGCGAGATCGAGCGGCTGCGGCACGGAAGCGGCCGTTTTTTTAGATAATCCTTCAATACCGGGTCATCGATGTTTTCAATAAAGACATCGCCCGGCAGACTGTTTTCATAAACGCGGGTCTTGGAAAGATAGTAGTTGTCAAGACTTCCCATGAAGTCGATATGGTCCGGCGTGAGATTCATGATCGCGGAAACTTCAGCCCGGAAGCCGGTGATATCCGCCAGCTGGGCATTGGAGATCTCGAGCGCGATGTAGTGTCCCTCATTGTTCAGCAGATCCTCTTCAAGAACGATCTCGCACAGCGGGGTGCCGATGTTTCCGCCGACGTGGGCTTTTTCGCCATACGTCTTTTTCAAAAACTCATAGGCGAGCGTCGTCGTGGTCGTCTTGCCGTTGGTGCCGGTGATCGCGAAGATATGCTGCGGCTTCATATAGCGCCAGGCAAGTTCGATCTCGGTGATCACTTCGATTCCGCGGGCACGCATGTCTTTGACGAAAAGACTGACCGGCGGAACGCCGGGGTTCTTGATCACCAGATCCCAATCCTCTTTGAAGATATCCTCATTCTGCGGGACGCATTTCACACCAAGCTGCGCCAACAGTTCCTTTTCCTTGAATTCTTTCCGTTCTGTCAGGGTCAGATCGCGGGCGCCGAGACGGTGCAGCAGCCGGAGGGCTGCGATACCGCTTCTGGCTTCCCCGATGACCAGTATCTTTTGTTTGTTCAGTTCCATAGAAATCACCTTGCCTTATTATAACAGTATTCTGTCGGCCGGAGACTTTTTTAGGTGCCGGTCCTTATAGTTCAGGAAGCGGGCGATCGTCTGATCGCTTTCTTCCGGGAAGATGCTTTTGAGTTTCGCGAGCAGGATCGCGTAGGATTCCTCCGGTTTTCGCAGATAGACCCTGTCGGTGAATGCCGGACCGCGGGAGTTCTCCGGGGTGGTATAGCGGGCTACGCCCCAGCCGTACGGTTTCCCGTGTTTGTCGAGATCGTATTCGAAATCCTGGATCGTCACATAGCCCTGCATCTGCAGCCGGGTGATGCGGCTCTCAAATCCGCTCTTCCCCTCTTTTCCGAAATAACCCGTCTTTTTCTTCAGCGCCCGGCTCAGGATGCCTTCGTAGTTGCTGAGCGTCTGCAGGATGGCGAAGTCCTGCTCATCGCCCAGACCGTCTTCCATGCGGGCATCGTAATCGTAGCCGTCGCGGCGGAAGTTGGCGAGATCGGGAAAGAGATCCGCCGAAACATAGGCTGCCCGGTTCTCGAAGAATTTCCCGTAATAGCAGTTGCTGCCGCGCAGGATCGCGCCTTTCCATTCCCAGGGCCCCGGAAATTCAGTGAACCACAGATCAGACGGAGTATGTTCCTCGATCGAGAAACCGCTGATCCGGTTGCGGAAAAACGGCACAATGCCGTAGGTCTCTACGGCATTGATCACATCTTCGGGATTTCTGAATACGAGTGTTTTATCCATCACTTCAGTAAGGTCCAGGACATCAGATCCTCGGAATAGTAGACAGCATCGCTGTCCGGACGGGAACAGTAGTAGGCATCGATCTTGTCCGATTGTGTGGGGTCATCGCCCAGCCCGAAGCAGAGATAGTACTGACCGTTGATGTTCATATCCCACAGCGCCTTGATCTGCTTGCCTTTTTCGATCTGCGAATAGACATCATCGCGGTACATGATCCTGTCGAAACAGGACTGCTGGTAGAACGGAACGTCCGTATTCTCTGTCAGCCAGTCATAGTCGGAAAGATCCAGGATCAGCATGTTCATATTCTCGCGCAGTCTGCCGTCGATCAGCCCGAGCGCCGGCTGGATGCTGGCGGGTTCGGCCTTTTCGGCGACGACCGTTACCTCAACGGTCGGATTGCCGGGTTCAAGCGTATCCATGAATACGATCGGGGTACCATACTCGTCGCTGTACAGGACCGCGCCGGTCTTCAGATCATTGATCGAAAGCGTCGCATTCTCTTCCGGGATCAGGATCAGCACCATGATCAGGCTGTCCTCCTTGATGTTCCCGTAGATCAGCTGGTCGTCTTCCATGTTCATGATGAAAGGATAGCGCTGCGTGATCAGATCAAATTTCTCGTTGATCTCCGCCTGCGTTCCGTAAAGTGTTCCTGCATAAATAATGCCGAGCTTTGCCGGAGCCATGAATTCCCTTGCCTGGGTGATCGCTTCATTTACGAACGGTTCTTTCGGTTTCTGCGTCGGGGAGGCGGTCGGCTTTACAGTTCCGCCCGATTGCGTCGTTGCGGTCGGCGTGACTTCCGGAGCCGGTGTCGGTGTCGGATCCGGCGAAACGGTTTCCGGTTTCTTTGTACAGGCGCTGACTGTCAGAAACAGCAGCAGGATCAGCAACAGTTTTTTCATATCCGGGTCCCTCCTAGTTTATAAACAGCTCTTCGCGTTTCTTGTAATACAGATAATTGATGAGCAGCGGAATGCCGGTGATGATGATCACCGCGATCACATCATAGATATCGGTATCTGCCACATAGACAAGCCTGATCAGGACATAAACGACGCCGATCAGCAGATTTGAGAATTTCAGCCAGATCAGCATCATCTCCGAACCGGTGCGGAAATCCTGCATCCGGATCGCGGTAAGAACATACATGACCGCCTTGAAGACATGGAATGCCGCCATGATGTAGTTGATCCGGTTCAGACGCGGGATCCAGAGATCGATGTCCATGAAGCCGCCCGAAATAAAGACCAGCATCATCGCCAGATCGAAGAAGGCGCAGACATAAAGAAAGCCATAGACCTGAAAACGGTAAAACCCAAGACTGTAACCACTCTTATTCTTCATATCTATATTTTAGCATCTTTATAAAAATAAAAGAGCGCTCGGCTCTCTTATTTCATTTCTGTCATGTTGGAAAGATCGAAGTCTTCCAGTTTGATCACATCGATCTCGTCTTCCGGATTGTTCAGCAGACGGGCCGACTGACGCAGGATGGCATCCTCGACCAGGTTTCTGGCCATTCGGCCGTTGCCGGAGGTGACATCTTTTCTGGCCTGCATCAGGGTGAAGTAGTTGGTCAGCGGCTGCTTCGCTTCTTCATCGATCTTGTAGTCCTTGCCTTTGGCGATCGAGCAGGCGATCAGCATCAGTTCTTCGCCGGTATAATCCTCGAAGTGGATGATGTTCGCGAAACGGGATTTCAGACCGGTGTTGGCAGTCAGGAATTCCTGCATTTCCTTATCGTAGCCGGCGAGGATGACGATCAGATCGTCACGGTGATCCTCCATGCCTTTGACCAGAGTATCGATGGCTTCAAGACCGAAGGAATCGTCTCTGCCGCGGTAGAGCGAGTAGGCTTCATCGATGAACAGAACGCCGCCCAGGGCGCTTTCGATGACATCCATCGTCAGCGGCGCGGTATGACCGACATATTTGCCTACGAGGTTCGCACGGGTGACTTCAACGAGCTGACCCTGTCTCAGGATGCCGCTCGCCTTCATCAGGCGGGAGATGATACGGGCGATGGTCGTTTTGCCGGTGCCCGGGTTGCCGGTGAAGATCATGTGCTTGGAGACATCGTAAGTCTTCAGACCTTTCTGACGGCGGAGCTGATTGACTTTGACCTGTTTCTCCAGGCTCAGAAGGTAATCCTTGACTTTATCCAGACCGACGATCGCGTCGAGTTCCTTCTGGATCTCGGCTCTTTCCGCTTCAGTATCGTTCTTGACGTTCAGCGGGAAACTGCGTTCCGCTTCCTTGGCGATAACGTCGTCCGCATCGTGGACCAGGACCAGACTGTTGAGTTCATCCTGACGCAGTGCGAGCTCGACTAGATTGTCATAGACTTTATTGATGATCGGAGAGATCGAGTCGATTCCGTCGTTCGGTTCATAGCAGGAAAGCAGATAGTCCTTGAAGCTCTGGGCGACATCCACTTCGATCTCGAGCTGGGTCTTGCACTTCAGAGTGAGTTCATCGAGCATCTTGTCGACCAGGATCTTCAGCGAGCCTTCATCGTAAGGAACGGTCTTGATCTGGTCAACGATCGTTTCGATGAAACTCTTGCCGAAGACATCCATGACCGAGGACGCCTTGCCTTCAGTGATGAAGACCAGGGTCTTGTTGTTGCCGTCGAGATGATCGATCGCTTCTTTTGTCAGTTTGGCAGTTGCTTCCTGCAGCTGGTTATTCGCAAAGACATAACGCTTGTTTAATACACAGTGGCCTTCGATGACCAGTTCTGCCAGCATACGGTTGTAGACCGGGCTGGCCTGGGTGAAGTTTTCAAAGATGATGACCGGGTTCTTGCCCTGCAGAGCGGCATAGAGGTCCTGCAGGAAGAGCGCTTCCTGGGAAGAAGACTGGTAGCGGGACATATCGATCTGGATCACTTCGGAAGAGACGGTGAGACCGTGCTTTTTCAGCAGGTCTGCCATCGTTTCGATGAGCAGATGTCTGCCGGAACCGTTGGAACCCATCAGCAGGATGGAGTTGCGGATCTTCTTCGGATCGGAGCCGGTAACATACGGGCGACGGAAAGCGATGGTGATGTCATCGACCGCTTTTTCCTGGCCGATGCAGATCTCGTTCATCTCCTTTTCGATCTCTTCGAAGACTTCCTTGGACTCCTTGCCGACGACAACTGTCTCCGGCAGGTCGATCTTGACGTTGAAGTCTTTCTCGATCTCCGCTTTCAGCGAATTGATCTTGTCCTCGGAATAGTTGCTGCGCTGGGTCATCTCCTGCAGTTTCTTTTCGTTCTCGGCGATGATCCGGTTCAGTTCGTCTTCCGTGGTCTTCAGGATATCCATCGAATCGGTGTAAACAGAAGAATACGGGCGCTTCTTGCCCAGTACTTCATTCATCAGTTCTTCTTTATCTTCTTTTTTCATAGATTCAACCCCTTGCGCAGTTCGTTCTGGATCTTGGTGACGATCAGTTCTTTGGATTTCTTTAATGCTCTGTATACATAGATCAGTCCGTCATAATAGCCTTTGACATAGATCCGTTCGCGGTTGATGTGATTGTACTTGGTGATCTCCTCGTTGACGCGCGCTTCGACGACCGAAAGGTCTTTGGACGCAGCCTGCGCCTGGGCCATGTATTTGTTGAGCGCTTCCGCGTGCCCTTCGACATACTCGCTGGAGTTGTTCGGACCGTAGTCCACGTTCATCAGCAGTTTCTGGAAGCAGTCATAGCGGCCTTCGTATTCCCCGATCTGCGCGACCGTCGGCAGAGACGGTCTCTTTACGACCCGGGAATTATAGTTCGTGCGGTAGTTGATGGAGTTGCCGGAATTGTAAGAAAGGACTCTTTTCAAGAGTTCTTCCTGGCTTTCATCACTTGTAAGGTTGCGGTCAAGTTCAGAATAGACTTTATCGAGGAAGTCGTTTTTGTTATTCTTCTGACTCATTATTTTTCCTCCTTGAAAGGATTGCTTTCTACGAGACCGTCCTTCTTCAGCAGCGACTGCAGAGTGGTGATGTCCGCGGAAAGGTTCATATAGTCCTCTTCATGAAGAGATTCGTTGATCGTCTTAAGAGCTTCATTGATCAGGATAATGGTCTTGATCAGCTGGGTCTCGGAGTTCTTGAACTCCTCTGAGTTGGTCCCGAGCTTCTGCAGATTGCGGTAGTTCTCCAGGATGCCGGTCAGGATCGGAAGATAGTAATCATAAAGTTTGGACAGCTTCGATTCCTTGTTCTCCTTATCAGAGAGATCGATCTGCTTCAGCAGTGCGCAGGTCTGGTAAAGACCATTGGAGATCTCCTCGTTCGGGATATCGGTGTTCAGCAGGTTGATCTGGTCGATGTATTTCTGCGCATCCGAAAGCTTCTTTCCGGCTTTGATCTCGTTCGTCTTGATCTCTGTCCCCATGACATCCTCTTTCTGTCTGGCGAATGCCAGCAGCAGGCTGATGATGGAATTGTAAAGGACCGGATCGTATTTCTGGAATTCCTCAAGTGAAAGGATATTCTCTTCTCCATAGGAGATAAACAGGTTTTCGACCGTAGTAAAAGTGCCATTCTGAGTCGTCAGCGCAATGTTGTCCACGACCGGAAGACGGTAATGGTCTTTAAAGTATTCGCTGAGACGCTGATCGATCAGATTGCGCTCTTTGTTCGACATATTCGTCGCTTTGTTTGTGTTGGTTGTATTGGTGGTTGTGGTTGTTCTGCGCTGAGCGCTTTGAATAATATTCTTTATGACCTGATATATCGTGTAGCCGAAGATCCCGACGATCGCCAGCTCGAACAGACCGTAGAATACCTCGAATCCGCTGCTAATCAGAATAAAAAAGAACAACCAAAAACCAAAACCTGGACCTCTTCTTCTCATGTCTCTAATTATACACGAAAAAAGGAAGTGCAACGCACTTCCTTATCCCTTAATTCATTCTTCAACAGCGTCGTTTTCCGAAGTTTCGGCGACTGTCTTGACTTCCTCAGCGGGTTTCTCCAGTTTCCCTCTCCACATGTCGGAGATCGAAACGAAACGGATGCTGTCGGCGTTCTGTTTCGCCTGATTGCGCTGTGCCTTCACATTGCCTGCAAACTTCGTATTCAGAATCGTTTTGTCGACCATGTACTGTACGTACGCGAACTTCTTGATCAGGAACCAGCGGCTGATGCAGGAACGGATCAGTTCCTCCTTCTCCTCTGTTTCCCCGAGCTTCTCTTCGAGCTCAGCGCGGATTCCGTCGGACAACTCCAGCGCATGGGCAAAGCTCTCGTCGTAGTTGCTGAAATGGCGGCGGTCCAGATCACGCTGGATCTGACCTGCTCTCTTAGTGAATAGCTGCGAATAGACCTCCTTAACACGGTCCTTGTCTGTCAGTTCCATGGCAACGATATCATTCTTCGAATTCTGGAATTCGCTGCCCGGTTCTGTCAATGAATAATACATACCTTTCGCATATACATAGTCACCACCAACAAGGATCAAAGCCTTTTCTTCCTTATCATTTTTTGCATAAAGAACATAAGGAATCTCGACGGCTCTGTCTTCCAGTTTGAAAATGTCTTTATAACGGATGATCTGATTAGAAATGGACTCTCTGGAGATACCCATTCGGAGGTTGACGATGATCTTGGCGTCTTTGTCGACACTCAAGACTTCTGCGAGGACATCCTTGTTTTCGTCCTCTTCGGCAATCGTTTCCAGATAATCTTCCAGGAAACCGTTGAACTCACACAAAGGAGATCCTTTGCGTGCATCCTCTTTCGAGGATAGTAACTCGTAAACTCCCATTGGTCCCTCCTATATACACAGTAAACCAGTATTATTCTACAATGAAAAGAGGGAAAAAGATAGCATTATACATGTACAAATAAGCTATAATTAAAGCACCTAGGAGGTACTCCCATGAACGTTAGAGAAGCAATTCAGAAAATGAACGAAAAGATCCTTGAGATCCGCCTGGCAGCGGCGGAACAGCGTCCGCTGCTGAATGACGATGATAAACAAAAACTCGATGAACTGGTCAGCAGATCCATCGAGGTCGTGAAGAATGCCGGAAACAAGATCGAAGCTACCGTCAACGAACTCGCTCAGGATGAAAAAGTCGATGAATTCCTGCAGAGAGTCGGTGATCGCTGTGAAGAAGCATGCAACTACACGATCGACCGGATCCGCAGTTTCGGTGCTGAGTATGCACCCCAGCAGCCGGAACCGGAAGAAGTTCCTGCCGAAGAAGAACCAGCACCGGCAGAAGAGCCTGTCGTTGAGAAGACTGTTGAAGAAGTTCCTGAAGAAACAGTTGAGGAGGCCGTCGAAGAGTTCGCTGAAGAAACTGCCGAGACTTGTCAGGAGGTCTGTGACGAAGTTGCAGACGTCGTAGAAGAAGCTGCCGAGACTGTTGAAGAAGTCAAGGAACAGGTCGAAGAGACTGTCGAAGAAGTCAAAGACGAAGTCGCGGATGTTGTTGAAGAAGTCTGCGAATGCGAAGACAAGAACGAAGAATGCTGCTGCGAGGAGCCGAAACAGGAAGAGTGCTGCTGCAAGGAAGAAGAACCCTGCTGCTGTGAAGAACCGAAGCAGGAAGAATGCTACCGCAAGGAAGAGCCGGCAGAGGAACCGGTCGCTGAAGAACCCGCAGTTGAAGAGACTGTGACCAAGGAATTCAAGGCGGAGCCGGAGAAAGAAAACGGCGAGCCTTCCCCGATCGATGTCTTCTTAATGAGCGAGGATGTCCAGAACGTCGTCAAGACGGTCAAAGACGTGACCACCAATGTCCGCAAGGGCTTTGATGATTACTACAACCGTCCGGAGACCAAGGAAGAGATCCGGAAGACAAAGAAAGCCATTCTCGATCTTGCTGAAAGAGGTATGGAATTCCTCCGTAAAGCACTGGCGGATGACGATGAATAAAACGGCGCAATAAGCGTCGTTTTTCGTGAGGTTTATCATGTTCTATTTTGTTCGTCATGGAAAGACAGACTACAGCGAAAGAAATACTGGGATCTATCAGGGTTTCGGCGTAAATCTTGCCCCGCTGTCGGAAAAAGGCATTCATCAGATCAGCAAGGCTGCCAGCGATCCCAGACTCGCCGGTGCGGACCTGATCCTGTGCTCCCCGTACACCCGGGCTGTCCAGTCGGCAGCGATCCTGTCTAAAAAACTGAAAGCTGACATCCGCGTCGAGACCGGGCTTCATGAATGGGTCGCCGATACCGGTTATCATGCTGTGACTGACGAGGAGGAGGATTCAGCTTACGAAGCCTATATCCGCAATCAGGGGAAACATAGTTCAGACAGCGAACGCTGGGAAGAGAAAGACGCACTTCGCAGCCGTGTTCTGAACGTTTTAAAGAAATACGCCGCTTTTCAGAAAGTGATCGTTGTCGGCCACGAGACCATGATCCGGGCCGTTACAGACTGCGAGCATATAAAATGCGGCACGATCGTTGAGTTCGAATTATAAACAAAATAATCCGGCTTTCCATATGAAAGCCGGATTTTCAATTTCTGTGAACTGTCCGGGTGCGGATCAGCGTTTTCTGTAAACGAGCAGTTCCGGATTCTGCCCTTCCGCTTCATAGGTGCAGATCAGAATAAAATCCATGTTCGCCAGAACACCGAAACACAATCCCTCGGCGATCTCCGATTCAAGCTGTGTGCCCAGATAAGTCGTATTATCATTCAGAAAGCGAACGCTTTCACCACTGGGCAGACGGTACGGAAGGTTTACAAATCTTCCGACCAGAGCGTTGAGTTTTTCGACTTTCGGCATGCCCGGAACACGCAGGTCATTGATCTCCTGCATAAGAGTCTCTTTAAATCGTTCGAACTCTCCGTCGTCAGCGAGTTCCTTGTATCGCTTCCAGTAATCCAGCGTAGGAAGATACTGCTTCATGTAGGTCCTCGCCTGTTCTTCAGAGAAACCCTGCTCTACCATATTCGGAACACAGACATCGATAAGCTGATCCATATCATGGTATACATAGGTTCCATCAGCGAAACACCACTGGCAGTACTCTTCATTCAGTGTGCCGTCCGCGTTTCTGCTCAGGATCTTATCGTCAAGCGGCATACCGCAGCACTGGCAGATCAGTTTATGCGGCGATCCCAGCAGCGTATTGATCGAAACCCCGAAAAGATTCGACAGAAGTTTCAGCGTCTCCGTATTCGGGACCGTTTCACCGGTCTCCCAGCGTGAAACTGCCTGTCTTGTTACGAATACCTTCTCCGCAAGTTCCTCCTGTGACAGGCCATTGTCTGTTCTGAGCTGATAAATGATCTCTTTCGTATTCATACCGGTTCCTCCCAAAACCATGGTATTACAGGATAAAGAAGATTACGAGCAACTTACTGTTGCCTGAATAGAAAAAGCCCGCAACAGTGAAGTGAACCCCTAAAGTTGGACCAACCAATAATAGGAGGTTCACTTTTTCTATGAAGTACAGTAAGGAATTCAAACTGGAGTGTGTCAGGAAGTATATGGAAGGAGTCTATATTGAGGCGCCTCCCGGTTTCAAGAGGC
>JAFWII010000040.1 GCA_017533785.1 Erysipelotrichaceae bacterium
CCGCAGGATCGATGACTATATCCGCTTCTATAACTACGAGAGACCTCAGAGAAAACTAAAAGGCATGACTCCCATGGAATACAGGGAATCATACCTTTCGGGCTTTTTTAATTAGTGTCTACTTTTTGTGGGGCAGTTCATTTCTCTGTGCTTTTTTCTTTATTGGTTCTTTTTCGCTTTGCTGAGCAGGCATCGGATGATCTCCGCCTTTCCGGCAGTATAGGAAGGGCGGTCATCCGCATAACGCTGTGCAAGGGCAAGTTTGACTCTTTCGTATTCCCCTGCCGCTTCCGGATCGCGGTTCAGATAATCACGGAAAGCAAGATAGTCACTCCACTCCTTCCCGCCATAAGGAATGACGTGGATATGATGGGTGATAAAGTCCTTCTCAAGATCACCTTTGACCAGCAGCAGTTCCCGGGGACGCTCGTCCTTGCGCAGGATATAGCCATGCCGTTCGAGTTCCGGCACCTTTTTCAGGACTATGTCGAAATCACCGGTTCCGACAGCCAGATCAAGGATCGGTTTCGCTGCGATCGATCGAACGGCTGTGCTTCCGACCGGCTGCACATCTTCACAGGCGTCGGTCAGGATCTCTTTAAGCTCCTGCGCTGCCGCGGAAGAAAGATCCTCCCATTCAGGATCATGCGGATATAACTCTACAGTCCCGCGTTTCAGCCCCAGCATTTTACATCAGGCAACAGAATTGACACGGGCAAACACTTCATCCTTGATCGCCTTATTGACGGCGATCGCATCTTCACGGTCTTTGCCCATTGCGTAGAAGTAGAATTTGATCTTCGGTTCCGTTCCGCTCGGGCGGATCGCGAACCAGGCACCGTTATCGAGGAAATAGCGCAGGACATTCGATGCCGGAATGTCTTCGTAACCGTTCTTGTAGTCGATCAGTTTCACGACTTTATGGCCGTTGACTTCGGTGATCGGATGCGCGCGCAGATCGTCCATCATGCGTCCGATCCGCTGGCTGCCTTCGATGCCTTTCAGCACGACGTTGGGTTCGTCCTCGGAGATCCAGCCGTATTTTTCATAGATCTCATTGAGGACCTGGAACAGGGTCTTGCCCTGTTTTTTGTAGTAGGCCGCTGTTTCCGCTACCAGCATACCGGCGCTGATGCCGTCCTTGTCGCGGATCTCCGGGCAGGCGGCATAGCCGATCGATTCCTCATAACCAAACATGTACTGCAGCCCCATTCTTTCCAGATCCGGGATGCGTCCGCAGATATTCTTGAAACCGGTCAGCGCTTCGAACATCTTTACGCCGTAAGCATTGGCCATGATCTCGGAGAGGTTGGAGGTGACGATCGATTTGACCATCGCGCCATTCTCCGGAAGGGTGCCGGCGTCTTTATGACCTTCGAGCAGATAGTTGACCAGCAGGTATCCGGTCTGGTTGCCGTTCAGCGGAACGTAATTCCCGTTCTCGTCACGCAGTTCGATCGCGAAGCGGTCACCGTCCGGGTCGGTCGCCATCAGTACTTCCGCACCGACTTTCCGGCCGAGTTCTTCCGCCAGTTTGAAGGCTTTCGGGTCTTCCGGGTTCGGGTAGCCGACGGTCGTGAATTCCGGGTCCGGCAGGCGCTGTTCCTCAACGATATGCCAGTTGGTGAATCCGCGGTCTTTCATCATAGTGGCGAAGGGGATCGCGCCGGCGCCGTTGAGCGGTGTGTAGACGATCGGCAGATCGAGCGCCAGCTCGTCGCCTTCGTGGACTTTGCAGCTTTCGACAAGATCGAGATACTCGCGGTCCTTGGATTCATCCAGGACTTCGATCAGCCCGGCTTTGACGGCCTCATCGTAATCCATCTTATGGATGCCTTCGAAGTAGTCGAGTTTGCCGATCTCCTTCAGCATGCCGTCGGCAACATCGGCACTGACCTGGCAGCCATCCTGCCAGTAAGCCTTATAGCCGTTGTATTCCTGCGGGTTGTGACTGGCGGTGATGTTGATGCCGGAGATCGTGCCCAGGTTGCGGACCATGTAGGCAAGTTCCGGGGTCGGGCGCAGGTCTTTAAAGATGTATGCCTTGATGCCGTTGGCCGCCAGGATCTGGGCGGTCAGCAGGCAGAATTCACGGGATTTGTAACGCGGGTCATGGGCGATCACGACGCCTTTTTTACAGGCTTCCTCGCCGTAGGTCTTGATATAGTTGGCGATGCCCTGGGTCGCTCTTCCGACCGTCAGGTAGTTCATGCGGTTGGTGCCGGCCGCCAGGATGCCGCGCAGACCGGCTGTGCCGAAGGTCAGATCAAGATAAAAACGCTCCTCGATCTCCTTTTCGTCACCGGCGATCGCGAGAAGTTCGTCTTTCAAAGGATCTCCGTCGGCAAGACGGCTGAGCCAATAATTATACTTTTCTTTTGCGTTCATGAGATGATGCTCCTTTGTCTCTTTTATTCTAGCACAGAAAAAAAGAGACTGCCGTCCGCAGTCAGTCTTCCCCGGTCTCTTCGTCGTCGAGCAGCCAGAGCAGGTGATAGGCAGCTTTCCGGAAAGCGGTGTCGCCGTGATCGTTCAGATCGATCGGATCAGCGTGATTTTTCAGTTCCGGAAAGAGACCGGTGCTCTCGCAGAAGTAATAGACAAGCGCGTGAAAACGGAGCTCCTTGGCGAGCTCAAGTTCGCTCATCCCGCAGATCAGCTCTTCTTCAAGGATCCGCCTGGCTTCTTTCCGGCATTCTTCCTGGTTCCGGAAACGCGGTTCCACCGGGATCGACATGGTCTTCATATACATCCAACATAGCATGCACTGCACCGGTATTCAAATCCTTTTATCTGTTCGTTCTCATATCGCGTTTCGGTTATAATAAAGAGGAAAGCAGAGGATAAAACAATTATGATAATTGCAATGGGAAATGACCATTCCGCGGTCGACCTGAAAAAGGAGATCGCAGAATACATCAAAGAGAAATACCAGTATGAAGTCCTGGATTTCGGAACAAACTCCTACGAGAGCTTCGACTATCCGCTTGCCGGGGAACAGGCTGCCAATGCAGTCAGGGACGGTGTAGCTGATCTCGGCATCGTCATCTGCGGGACCGGTGTCGGCATCTCGCTCGCCTGCAATAAAGTCAGCGGCATCCGCTGTGTCTGCTGCAGTGAACCGTATTCCGCCAAAATGGGCCGCAATCACAACAATGCCAACATGCTGGCATTCGGCGCCCGCGTCGTAGGCGCGGAACTCGCCAAGATGATCGTCGACGCTTTCCTGACAAATGAATTCGAAGGCGGCCGTCATGCCCGCCGCGTCAATATGATCATGAATATCGAGGAGCGCAACCGTGGCAGATAAGCGTGAATACCGTTACCCGTCCGTCAATAGGAAAAACGAGATCTTTTCACTGAAGTGGGAAGCAGACCAGCCGGTTGCCGTCCTGCAGATTATCCACGGCATGCAGGAATTCGTCGACCGTTATGACGATTTTGCGAACTATCTGAATACAAAAGGCTATGTCGTCGTCGGCGAAGACCATCTCGGCCATGGATTTTCGGTCAATAACGAAGAGGAATACGGCTATTTCGGAAAGACCGGCAGCGAAGACGTCCTGAAGGACATCCATAACCTTTATGAGAAGACCCGCAGGGAGTATCCGGATCTTCCGTACTTCTTCCTCGGCCATTCGATGGGTTCTTTCCTGGTCCGCCAGTATATCGAACGCTACGGCGAGGAAGTCGACGGCGTCATCATCATGGGCACCGGCTGGACCGACCAGAATACGCTGACCGCCGGCAAGACCGTCTGCAATGTCATCTCCGCATTCCGCGGCGAGAAGCACCGCAGCAAGCTCATTGAAGGCATCGCTTTCGGCTCCTATAATGACAGATGCCCGAAGAGGACCCGCGTGGACTGGCTCACGAAGGATGAGAAGATCGTCGATACCTATCTGAAAGAGCCGCGGGATACCTTCCGCTTCACTGTGAACGGCTACAAGTTCCTGTTCAACGCGATCGAGGACGAGCAGAAGAACATCGATAAGATGCCCAAGAATCTGCCGGTCTTCTTTGTATCCGGCGAAGAAGATCCGGTCGGCGCTTACGGAAAAGGCGTCATCACTTCCTACACGAAATTTAAGGAAGCCGGAATGACAGACGTCAACATCAAGCTTTATCCGGGCGACCGTCACGAGATCCTGAACGAGCTTGACCGCCAGCAGGTCTACGAGGACCTCTATACCTGGCTCGAAAACAAGCGTACGATCACACTGGGGAAATAAGCAGATCAGAATCAAAAAATGCCTGCGTTCAAGCAGGCATTTTTGTATGTGCAGAGCGGATCGTATCAGAATAGTCCGAGGAGGCTCAGTCCGTAGATCCACAGAAAGATCGTGAATAGGGAACAGACGGAAGTAAAGACGACGAGCTGGGATGCGAGGTCGGCGTCGGAATCCATCTGACTGGCCAGATTGAAGGAAGTCGTGGCACAGGGTGCGATGAAGATGCACATCAGGGCAACGAAGGCGCTTCCCCGGAAACCGAGACAGACAGTCAGCGGGATCAGCAGGGCAGGCACCAGCAGAAGACGGCTGAGAACACCGTTGATGATCGGACGCAGATTGTCTTTGATCGAACTGAAATTGAATAATCCGCCCATGGCGATCAGCGCGACCGGCGATCCGCAGCGGCCGAGGTCGCGGAAGATCCCGGAAAGAAGATCCGGCAGACGGATGCCGAGAAGCTGCAGCAGGAAACCGCACAGGGCAGCGATGACATACGGATTTTTCAGAACGGAAAGGCACGTTTTCCTGAGTGAGGAAGTGTGTTCACCTTCGCGGAACCGCTCCAGCAGAACGACAGAAAGGATGTTCTGCAGGGGAACGATGACCGCGACCAGCAGAACGAGACTTCCGATATTTCCCTCACCGCAGATCGCCGTGCCGATCAGGGTGCCGAAGATGACGTAATTCGTGTGAAAGATCCCGTGTGCCAGTGCCCCGCGGCGTTTCTTTTCAGAACGGAAGGGCAGCGAAAAGATCAGCGCCAGCGCCAGGACCAGGAACTGGCTGACGACCGCGAAGGAAAACAGCCATGCGTCAAAGACTTCGGTGATATCGGTCTTGCAGATATTGTAAAAGATGTTGCAGGCAAGAAAGACCCGGAAACAGAGCCGGTTCATCTTCTCCAGCGTGTCTTTGTCTAAAAAGCCTGTCCGCCGCAGCAGAACACCGAGACACAGCATGCAGAACATCGGGAAAACGGCATTCAGCGCAGTCATGAAACTGTTCATTTGTCTGACCTCACAATTACTACGTTAGGATACAGCGAAACTTAAGTAAAGGAAACTGCTTTTTCTGTTATCAGATTACAATCAGTAAGTCATCGCAGTAAAGAAAAACCGCCGAAGCGGTTTTTTGTCTGGCAGTGCCGTAACAGGAGTCAGTGTTTGTAGAACGGAGTTCGTGATACTTTCGCGAAATCTTTCTCGAGTTTGCGGAAATAGTCCAGCATATACGCTTTGAAGAGTCTTGCGGAATCGCTGAGATAGGCTTTGTTGTTCTCGGAGAGGTAAAGATAGCGTTTTCCTTCGGGCTGAGACAGAGGACGAAGCACGGTCGTATCTGTGGAGATGCCGCCCCAGGAGATCTCGGGAACCAGCGAGATGACGCCGCCCAGACGGAGCGTTTTGCGGACGGTCTCGGCGGAGTTGCATTCGATAAAGACATTTGGTTCAAAACCGGCATTGCGGCAGTATTCATCCAGCAGGTCGCGCATCGCGTTGCCCTTGGAAAGGGACAGGAAACGCTGATTCTCCAGTTCGTGGATATCGATGCTCTTGTGACTTGCCAGAGGATGATCGATCGGCAATGCGACCAGAACACGCTCGGTATAGAGCAGGTGCTCGCCCGGATCGTTCTTTTTGCGGTTGCGGGCAAAGATCGTGAAGTCGAGTTTATCAAAATCCTCTTTGGGAACGTAGCCCTGGAGCGTAGAGACCTTGATATCCGGATGGATCTTGACGAAACCGCTGAGCAGCTCGGCAAGGTGCTGGGTGCCGGCGCGCATCGACAGACGCACGACTTTCGCGCCTTCTTTTTTATAATCGGCGATCTCGGAGCGGATCGCTTCTTCTTCCTTGAAAATGACGTCTGCATGACGCAGGACGATGCGCCCGTAGTCATTCAGAACGATATTCTTGCCTACACGGTCGAAGAGTTTCACCCCGAGCTCATCTTCGAGAGAGGAAATAGACCGGCTCAAAGACGGCTGAGCGACATACAGTTCCTCCGCTGCTTTGGTCAGATGCTGCAGTTCAGCAACTTTTTTGAAATAAAACAGACTGTGATAATTCATGGTAGTCACCTCATGTCCATTTTATCATTTGTGTTATTGAAATGATGAAAATAATCACATTTCGAGAATAAAAACAGCACTTTTTCCGGCATAATTGCGTATTATCTTAATTAAATATACTAAATATAACAATTACGATATGTAAATATCTGAAATATTGTATTTTACGTTATATGAAGGCAATGCTATTTTGAACTCGTAAGAACAGAAATAGGAAGGCGCAGCGGATTCCGCAGGTAATTCTCTTTGATCGATGTCTGCAGGGAGAAACACCGGAAAAACGCATGGCGCACAGATACGTGATCGGGGAGCAGATCAGCCCGCCGTATCTGGAATATCCCATACTCTGTCTGCATAACATCGTAGGTATAGAAGAATACCGATTCATGTATCAGGCGCTATATCACGGCGTCAATACGATGAAGGCACAAAAAAGAAAGGAAAACACTATGAACTGGGATACCCAAAAACAATCAAAACTGGAAAGACTGGCTCAGGCGTCCTTTGCTGACGGAAAAGTCGTTGCGACTGAAGACATCGTCCGTCTGCTGGAAGCTACGATTCGTCCTTACGACCGCGTAGTTCTCGAAGGATGCAACCAGAAGCAGGCTGCATTCCTCGCTGCTGCCCTGACAAAAGTCTCTCCGGATAAAGTCAATCATTTGAACATGATCATTCCTTCGATCTCCCGTGACGAACACCTTCAGCTCTTTGAAGAAGGCATCGCCGAAGAGGTCAACTTCGCTTTCGCCGGCGTACAGAGCGTTCAGCTTTCCCAGATGCTGGCTGCTCACAAGCTGAAGATCGGTGC
>JAFWII010000041.1 GCA_017533785.1 Erysipelotrichaceae bacterium
TCATGCGTGATGGAAACTATATCTTTACATCTCCTTACGGGCTGAATATCCTAAACCACTATTTCGATATGAGATCAAGCCATCTGAGCACAGATGAAGGATGCTACTACTTCGAGGATATTTCAGGCAACGCCTATACTTCTGCCTGTCCATGGGAAGAAGCAGAAGAGGCTGTTCAGGAGGAAATTGTCGAAGAAGATGAAGAATAACAAAAAGGCCTTTGCAGGCCTTTTCATTTCAATGGTGGTTCCGGCCAGAATTGAACTGGCGACACACGGATTTTCAGTCCGTTGCTCTACCAACTGAGCTACAGAACCATGGTTGCGAGGGAAGGATTCGAACCAACGACCTCCGGGTTATGAGCCCGACGAGCTACCAGACTGCTCTACCTCGCGATATTTGGATGGCGCAGGAGCTGGGATTCGAACCCAGGCGCCACTTGCATGACCTACCGGTTTTCAAGACCGGACCCTTCAGCCACTTGGGTACTCCTGCAGATTTAGATAGTGGTGGACCCTGAAGGACTCGAACCTTCGACCGATCGGTTATGAGCCGACTGCTCTGACCAACTGCGCTAAGGGTCCAACTTGGTAGCGAGGGTGGGATTCGAACCCACGACCTCCCGGGTATGAACCGAGCGCTCTAGCCAACTAAGCTACCTCGCCATGTGTACTCAAGTGGTCGGGATGGCAGGATTCGAACCTGTGACATCCTGCTCCCAAAGCAGGCACTCTACCAAACTGAGCTACATCCCGACAAAACAATGGCGCGCCCAGCAGGACTTGAACCCACAACCTTCTGATCCGTAGTCAGACGCTCTATCCAGTTGAGCTATGGGCGCACAATGTTACAGTTGGTGGGGATGAAGGGACTTGAACCCTTACGGTATTGCTACCGCCGGATTTTAAGTCCGACGCGTCTACCGATTCCGCCACATCCCCGGTGTAGTGGAGGTACCTACCAGATTCGAACTGGTGATCACAGAGTTGCAGTCTATTGCCTTACCACTTGGCTAAGGTACCGCTACCATGCCTATATATATTAACAAAACAAAAACCAAAAAGCAACACTAATTCGCGGAAAGTTTGACCTATGAAAAAAATGTAAAATTTTCTGAAAAATATGTAAGAAAAATGTGAAAAGAACTTGAAAAGAGTCAAATTAGTCAATATAATTAGTTCATCTTTTACTAGAAGAGGAGAAGAAAGATGAAATTAAAAAGCTTCATGAAAGGAGTGATCGTGCTGGCTGTAGTCATGGCTATGGCAGCATGTACCTCCGGCGGCGGCCAGAATGCCGACCCGAACTCCGGTGCTGACGCGAACGCTTACGTTCCGGCAGGCGATATGACTTCCTATAAGATCGGTACCTTCGGTCCGACGACCGGCGACTATAAGGTCTACGGCCTTGCAGTCACCAACGCTGTTATTCTCGCAGTCGAAGACTGGAACGCAGAACACGGCACAAACATTTCCGTCGTCGTAGAAGATACGCAGGGCGACTCCGCTCAGGCGATGAACGTCTTCAACAAGTTCACCACCAGCGATATGGTCGCTGCGATCATCGGCGGCACACTTTCCGGCGAATCCACGACTGTCGCGCAGGCTACCCAGGACAGCATCCGTATCACGATGTGCTCTCCGTCTGCAACCGCAGCTGCCTTCACCGACACGACTGATGTCAACGTCTTCCGCGCATGCTACACCGATCCGCAGCAGGCTGCTCTTGTCGCCGACTTTGCAGTCGACACATTAGGCGCTACCAAGGCTGCCATCATCTATAACGGTGATGATGATTACTCCGTCGGTCTGGAAGCTTCCTTCAAGGCAGAATTCGAATCCAAGGGCGGCACTGTCGTCGCATCTGAAGTTTTCGCTACTGAGGACACAGACTACACGACACAGCTGACCAAGATCGCTGCCAACGACATCGATGTCCTGTTCATCCCGAACTACTACGAAGCCGATACCCGTATCGCTTCCCAGGCGCGTCAGGTCGGTATCAACGCTCAGCTGCTCGGCTGTGACGGTTGGGACGGTGTCTTAAGCGTTGCCAACGACGCTGACCTGCAGGCTCTTGAAGGCGCGATCTTCATCAACCAGTATTCTCCGGATATGGAATCCGTTCAGGATATCATGACGAGATACAAGGCAAAATTCGGCGAAGACATCAACTCTTTCGGTATCAACAGCTATGATGCCACGATGATGATGCTCGAAGCGATCGAATCTGCCGGCGAACTCAACATCGATAAGATCAATGCCGCAGTCGCATCCGCTAACCACAGCGGTATCCTCGGCCAGCTGAGCTTTGACGCCAACGGCGACCCGATCAAGACCCCGGTCTACGTCACCATCAAGGGCGGCGCATACGTTTCCTACAAATAATCTGCGATTAATCGAAATTCAACAGGGGATGGACATATGCCCATCCCCTCTTTTTCTTGAAAGGAGGATGACCGATGTCTGGTATCAACCAGTTCCTGATGCAGCTGATCAACGGGCTGAATATCGGCTCGATCTACGCACTGATCGCATTGGGCTATACAATGGTCTATGGTATCGCAAAACTGATCAACTTCGCTCACGGTGACATCATTATGGTCGGAGCGTATGTTTCCCTGCTTTGTCTGAACACCGGCATGCCCTGGTTTCTGGCCTGCATCGTCACGATCGTCGTCTGCGCTGTTTTCGGCGTGGTGATGGAAAAACTGGCGTACAAGCCGCTGCGGAAAGCTTCGCGCATCTCGCTGCTGATCACCGCCATCGGTGTCAGCTACCTGCTCGAGAACGCATTCCAGCTGATCTTTTCGGCAAACCCGAAACCGTACCCGGGCTTTATCACACTGCCCAATATCAAACTCGGCAGCATCTCCATCGCTGCCAATTACTACGTGACGTTCATCGTATCTGTCGTACTGATGGTCGTTCTGAATCTTTTTATCCAGAAAACGAACGTAGGCAAGGCGATGCGTGCCGTTTCCGAAGACGAAGGCGCTGCCAGACTGATGGGCATCAATGTCGACAACACTATCAGCCTGACTTTCGCGATCGGTTCGGCGCTGGCAGCCATTGCCGGTATCTTATACAGTAACTGCTATTCCCCGATCAACCCCTTCATGGGTTCCCTGCCGGGCATCAAGGCGTTCATCGCAGCGGTCCTCGGCGGGATCGGTTCGATCCCCGGCGCCGTTCTCGGCGGCTTTATCCTCGGCATGATCGAGACGATGGTCAAAGCATATATCTCTTCCCAGCTCCTGGATTCGATCGTCTTCACGATCCTGATCCTGATGCTGGCGCTGAAGCCTTCGGGCATCCTTGGCAAGAGCGTCAAGGAGAAGGTCTAAGGAGGGTCCGAAGATGAATCAGAAATTTAAGAAACAGCTTTTGACCGATGTCCTGACCGTCGTGATCGGCTATGTCGTCCTGACCGTTCTGATGCGCACCGGTGTGATCAACGATTACATCAAGGGCATCCTGCTGATGGCCTGCATCAACATCGTGCTGACTGTCTCACTGAATATCACCAGCGGCTTCCTGGGCGAACTGGCTTTGGGCCATGCCGGCTTTATGGCAGTGGGGGCCTATGCCAGCGCGCTCTTCAGCAAGTCGATCGGACTGATCCCGGCAGTCGAATTCCCGGTGGCGATCCTGATCGGCGGCTTCGCGGCTCTGATAGCGGGCTATATCGTTTCGATCCCGGCACTGCGTCTGAAAGGCGACTATCTGGCGATCATTACACTGGCGGCCGGCGAGATCATCCGCAACATCCTGAAGAACCTCGATATCATCGGCGGCACCAAGGGCTATACCGGCATTCCCGGCTATACGACCTTCGCCTGGGCTTATTTCGTGGCGGTCATCTGCATCTTCGCGTCGAAATCCCTGATCCAGTCCCGTCACGGACGTTCGATCATTTCGATCCGTGAGGATGAGATCGCGGCAGAAGCATCCGGTGTCGACACGAACCGCTACAAGATCATCGGCTTCATCTTCTCGGCATTCTTTGCCGGGGTAGGGGGAGCGCTCTATGCCCATTACCTGCGCTTCCTGCAGCCGGGCATCTTCACGCTGAACAAATCGATCGAGATCCTCGTCATGGTCGTTCTCGGCGGCATGGGTTCGATCCGCGGCTCCGTTATCTCCGCGGTCATCCTGACGGTTCTGCCGGAGCTCCTGCGCGGATTCTCCGATTACCGTATGCTCGTCTATTCGCTGGCGCTGATCATCATGATGCTGGCGAAGCATTCCGATAAACTGAAACTGCTGCTCGGCAAACTGCAGCCGGCGGCGCTGCGAAAGGAGACCGGCCATGAGTAACGTTGTCCTCGAAGTCCGTGACCTCGGCATCAACTTCGGCGGTCTGCGCGCAGTCGACGGCCTGAATATCGACGTCGAGAAGAACCAGCTCTACGGTCTGATCGGTCCGAACGGCGCCGGCAAGACGACGGTCTTCAACATGCTGACCGGCGTCTATGAGCCGAGCGACGGCACGATCAAACTGAACGGCGAGCTGCTGAATAAGAAGAAACCCCACGAGATCGCCCGCAAAGGCGTATCCCGCACGTTCCAGAATATCCGTCTGTTCAAGAATCTGACCGTTCTTGAAAACGTTCTGATCGCTCTGGACACCCAGGCTGATTACAGCATCCTGACCGGTGTCTTAAAGCTGCCGAAGTTCTTCCGTCAGGAAAAGGAGATGGAGGAAGAGGCGATGCGTCTGCTCGCCGTCTTCGGACTTGACAGCGACGCGCACACCCTGGCGCGCAACCTGCCGTACGGCAAACAGCGCGAGCTGGAGATCGTCCGCGCTCTGGGCACCCATCCGAAACTGCTGCTGCTGGACGAACCGGCAGCCGGTATGAACCCGCAGGAGACCCAGAGCCTGATGGATGCGATCGAGACGCTGCGCAATACCTTCGATATCTCGGTCCTGCTGATCGAACACGACATGAAGCTCGTTATGGGCATCTGCGAAAAGATCACGGTCATCAACTACGGCACGCTGCTCGCCTGCGGCACGCCGGAGGAGATCCAGACGAATCCGCAGGTCATCAAGGCCTATTTGGGAGAATGATGCTATGCTGAAAGTAGAGAACTTAGTCGTTAAATACGGCGTGATCGAAGCCATCAAGGGCATCTCCTTCGAAGTCGGCGACGGTCAGATCGTCACCCTGATCGGGGCTAACGGCGCCGGCAAGACCACGACCCTGCAGACTATTTCCGGACTGGTCCGCCCGCAGAGCGGAAAGATCCTGCTGAATGACAGGGATATCAGCCGCGAGGCGACCGACAAGATCGTCAAGAGCGGCCTGGTCCAGGTCCCGGAAGGAAGACGTGTCTTCCAGCAGGAGACCGTTGAGGAAAACCTGATCCTGGGCGCCTATACCCGCAAGGACAAGGCCGGGATCAAAGAGGATCTCGAGAAAGTCTACGAGCGTTTCCCGCGTCTGAAGGAACGTCATCAACAGCTTGCCGGGACGCTGTCCGGCGGCGAGCAGCAGATGCTGGCGATCGGCCGGGCGCTGATGGGAAAACCGAAGATCATGCTGATGGATGAACCGAGCATGGGTCTTTCACCGCTGCTGGTGCGTGAGATCTTCTCGATCATCCGCGAGATCAACCGCGACGGCACGACGATCCTGCTGGTCGAACAGAACGCCAAGATGGCGCTTTCGATCGCGAACCATGCCTATGTTCTGAAGAACGGCTCGATCGTTCTGGACGGCACAGGCGAGGAACTGCTGCGAAGCGAAGAAGTGCAGAAAGCATATCTGGGAGGATAATATGTACGTAAAAGACAGAATGGTGAAGGACCCGGTCTGCATCGGACCGGAAACCAAGATCTCCGAAGCTCTAAGCAAGATGACAGACTTCCACCGCATGCCGGTCGTGGATGAGCAGCATCATCTGATCGGACTCGTATCCGCCGGAATGATCGAGGAAAGCACGGCGACCAAGACCACTTCCTTATCGATCTATGAGCTGAACTACCTGCTGCATAAAATGTCCGTCGACGAGATCATGGTCCGCGATGTCGTGACGATCTCTCCGGATGCGCTGCTGGAAGAAGCGGCTGTCACGATGCGCAAGAACAACGTCGGCTGTCTGCCGGTCGTCGACCCGGAAGGGAAGGTCATCGGCATCATCACCCATAACGATATCTTCGAAGCCTTTATCGATCTGCTGGGCTATTACCAGAAGGGCGCCCGCTACGTCATTCAGGTCGATGAGGATAAGATCGGCGTGCTGGCCAGCATCTCCGCCTGCCTGCGCGACATGGGCGCCAGCATTTCGAACCTGGCGGTCTACCATACCGTCCGCGGCATCGAAGTCGTCGTCATCGCCTCGAAGACCGACTGCAAGGAAGGTCTTGAAAAGGCGGGTTACAACGTGACCTCTGTTATCGAGAGAAACTGAAACTGAGAATAAAACGGCATTTCCTTATAAAGAAGTGCCGTTTTTTCGGCAAGCAGAGCCGGCTGCTTGACAGATCATGAAAAAATGTAAATATTTTCTGAAAATTCGGTTGAAATCTCGTGAAAATCTGTTACAATCAATACAAATCAAGGAAAAAGGATAGTAGTATCCAGACCGTTTGAAAGCGAGTCCGGCAGAGTGGGAGCGGATGAAACAGGCGGATACGAACGCACTTTGGAGATTTCCGGAGGAAAATGAGTATTCCGGAACGCGAAATCGGCGTTACAGATGAGGTGGTCTGTCTTTAGACAGGCAAGAAGAGTGGTACCGCGAACAGATCGTCTCTTTTGAGACGATTTTTTGTTTCATCGGCAGAAAGGAGAGAATATGGACTGGGAAAACGTAAGAGAACAGTACAGGCAGTTTAAGGAAGTTCCGCAATCACAGGCGTGGTTCCGGGTCTACGACATCGGACACGATATCCTGGCGATCTACGAACCGTATCACTTTCAGGAAGTGATCTCCTACCTGATCAAGGGCGATCAGAAAGCGCTTCTCTGGGATACCGGGCTCGGTGTCGGCGATATGAAGAAATGCGTCGGCGAGCTCTGGGACAAGGATTACATCGTAGTCAATTCCCATCACCATTTCGACCATATCGGCGATGACTGGCAGTTCGACAAGGTCTATGTCTTCGATCATCCGGATATGATCAAAGCCGTGACGGAGCCGCTGGCGGACAGCTACGTGCTGCCGCAGTTCACGGACGACCAGTTCGCGGACAACGCGCCGATCCGCTCGCATACCTATGTATGGCATCCGGTCTGTTACGAGACCTTCTCCGAAGGGGAGGTGTTCGATCTCGGCGGCCGACGATTCCGGGTCATCCATACACCCGGTCACGCAAAGGATGCGATCATGCTGGTGAATGAAGAGGAGAAGATCCTCTTCACCGGGGATACCTATTATCCCGCACCGCTCTACTGCTTCGAAGACACCTTCGATGACTACGTCAAAACGATGAAAAGGCTTGCGGATGAATACTCCGGCTACCTGCTGGTCACTTCCCACAACGAGCCTTACCGTCCGGGAAGCCTCTTCCCGTCGATCTACGAAGGATTTGTAAAGATCCGCAACAAAGAAGTCTGCCCCACTAAGGAATTCGGGGAAAGAGAAATGTATGAATTCGATACTTTCTCACTGATAAAAAAGAAGGAGAATAACTAAGATGAAAAAACTGATCACGATCTGCCTGACACTCTGCCTCCTGTTCGGACTGGCAGCCTGCGGTTCCTCTTCCAACAACAACAATGCTCCGGCAAATCCGCTGGATGATGCTCTGCTGACTTCCGGCAAGATCATCGTCGGAACGTCCCCGGACTATCCGCCTTTTGAATCCCTCAACGCCGCCGGCGAAGTCGAAGGCTTTGAAGTCGACCTTCTGAATGCGGTCATGGAGATCTTCAACGAACAGAACGGCACGAACTACACCATCGAACTGAAGCAGATGGACTTCTCGACTATCATCTCCGCCCTGCAGGCGAACCAGATCGATATGGGCATGTCCGGCTTCACTTACTCTCCTGACAGAGACTGCATCTTCGCGACACCGCATCTCGTCTCCAAGCAGGTCATCGTCACCAGAGAAGATACCGGCATCAACGGACCGGAAGATCTTCCGGGCAAGAAAGTCGCTGCCGGCACAGGCACGACCGGTGCGGAAGCTCTGGGCGAAGTCATCGGCGCAGAGAATGTCCTTTATCCGGGTGACTACACTGTCATGTTCCAGTCTCTAGCTGCCGGCCAGCTGGACGCTGTCGTTGCCGACGAGGCAGTCGGTGACAACTATGTTGCCGAATTCGGTCTGAAGAAGTGTGAAGAATCGCTCGTTGACGAAGAGATGTCCTTCATCATCAAGACCGGCAACACCGCTCTTGCGGACGCTTTCAACAAAGCGATCGAAGAATACATGAAGACAGACGCTTACAAGGCGCTTCTGGAGGCCTACGGGCTTTAATCCATGTGGGAAACCATCGTAAAGATCTTCGCGCCTGAGAATATCCTGTTCATGCTGAGAGGCATGCGGATCTCGATCATCGTCGCCATCTGTGCGGTGCTGATGGGTATCGTCCTCGGCATCCTCGGCGCAGTGTGCAAGATGTCCAGATCGAAGCTCCTGCGCGTCATCGGCAACGTGTATGTGGAATTCATCCGCGGCACGCCGATGCTGCTGCAGCTCTCGTTCTTCTATCTCGGCATCCCGATGCTGTACCAGATGATCACCGGGAAGTATCTCGAGGTCAACCCGCTGCTCATGGGCATCCTGGCGATCGGGATCAACTCCGGCGCCTATAGCTGCGAACTGATCCGCAGTTCGATCAACGCGATCGATAAGGGACAGTGGGAAGCCGGCATGTCGATCGGACTGACCCGTTCCAAGATCCTGAAGAAGATCATTCTTCCGCAGTCTTTCAAGCGCATCATTCCGCCGCTTACCAGCGAGTTCATCACCCTGATCAAGGACTCGAGCCTTGTTTCCACGATCGGTGTCATCGACCTGATGAAGTCCTCCAACATCCTGGGAGCGAGATACTACAACTATTTCTTCCCGATGATCGGAGCGGCGCTCATCTATCTCGTGCTGACGCTGACGATCTCGAAGTTTACGGGAAAACTGGAAAGGAAGCTGGCTGAAAGTGATTAGGATCGAACATGTATACAAGAAGTTTCCGGGCGTTGTGGCGCTGGATGACGTCAGCATCCGGATCAAAAAGAACGAGATCGTCTGTCTGATCGGTCCGTCCGGTTCCGGCAAATCGACGCTGCTGCGCTCGATCAACGGACTGGAAAAGATCGACAAGGGCGAGATCTACTTTGATGATGAACTGATCAACGCGGATAACGAGGAGCAGATGTGCAAGGTCCGCACGAAGATGGGCTTCGTCTTCCAGCATTTCAATCTGTTCCCGCACCTGACCGTCATGCAGAACCTGACCCTCGGTCCGACCGAAGTTCTCGGCATGTCCGAAGAGGATGCCAAGAAGGAAGGCATGCGCCTGCTGGAACGTGTCGGTCTCGAAGATAAGGCGGATCAGTACGTCAACAAGCTCTCCGGCGGTCAGAAGCAGCGTGTCGCCATCGTGCGCGCCCTGTGCATGAAACCGGAAGTCATGCTGTTTGACGAGCCGACCTCGGCGCTTGACCCGGAAATGGTCAAGGAAGTTCTGGATGTCATGCGCGGCCTCGCGGAAGAGAATATGACGATGGTCATCGTTACACACGAAATGAACTTTGCGAAAGAAGTCGCTTCCCGGATCGTCTTCATGGACGGAGGCAAGATCGTGGAAGAGAATACCCCGGAGGAATTCTTCCGGGAACCGAAAGAGGAGAGGACGAAACTCTTCCTCAGCAAAGTACTCTAAATCAGATAAGAGAAGACTGCTGCAGCTGCAGCAGTCTTTTTATTTCATGCTGAACGCACTTTTCAGGCCGAATGGAATACAATAGTATCTGTAAAAAGAAAAGCAGAGGTGCATTATGCCAACAGTAAGTGTTATCGTGCCGGTCTATAACGCCGGTAATGCGGTTCGGAGATGTGTCGAGAGCATCCTGAACCAGGAATATAAAGATCTCGAACTCATCGTCGTCAACGACGGTTCCAAAGACGACTCCGGTCAGATCCTGGATGAATACGCCGCCAAAGATCCGCGGGTCATCGTTATCCATAAAGAGAATTCAGGCGTTTCCGACACCCGCAATCAGGCGCTGGATATCGCGCAGGGCGAATATGTCCAGTTTCTTGATGCGGATGACTGGATCACGACCGACGCGACCAAATCCCTGGTCCGGGCGATCGAGGAAAACGGCGCCGATCTGGTCGTCGCCGACTTTTACCGCGTCGTCGGGGAGAATCTGGCGAAAAAGGGCAGTATCTACAACACGAAACTTCTGACCCGCGACGAATACGCGCAGTGGATGATGGAATCTCCGGCGGACTACTATTACGGCGTCATCTGGAATAAACTGTACCGCCGTTCCCTGATCGAGACGTATCATCTGCGGATGGATAAAACGCTGAGCTTCTGCGAGGATTTCGTCTTCAACCTGGAATATCTCCTGCACTGCAAAACAGTCTTTCCGCTGCAGATCCCGATCTATTACTATGTGAAGACCGACGGGTCGCTGGTTGCCCAGAACCTTGATCTCGCCAAGATCGTCCGGATGAAGACCAGTATCTATGAATACTACGACAACTTCTACCGCAACATCCTGAACGAGGAGGAGTATTCGCAGGAGCGCATCAACATCGCCCGTTTCCTGGTCTCCATCGCCAACGACAATTTCGTCGTTCCGATGATGCCGGGCACAAAGAAGCTCGGGGACGAGAAAGTATCCGTTTCTCTGGAGGTATCCAAAAATCCGGATCCGATCGCTTCGACCTATTATGTGAACAAACTGTTCGACCGTTACCTCAACACGATCGCGCAGAAGTATAATCTCGACATGAAGGACATCCGTGTGTTCTATGCCCTGCGGGAAGCCGGCGAGACCAGTTCCCAGAAGGATCTGGCCGATTTCTGCGGCTATCCGCTGACGCAGGTCATCCTCTCGCTGGAGAAACTGTCCCTGAAGAAGATCATCAATACCGAGATCAGCCTGAACGGGATCGCGACTAAGATCAACGACAGCGCCGCCGAGCTTTCCAAAGACATCGACGATGCCCTGAAAGACTATGCCAGCGTCGTCTTCGAGGGTTTCTCCGAAGAAGACCGCGAGCGTTTCGAGCGTGACAGAATACGTATCTATTACCGGATCAAACAGGTCCTGGAGAACTATGAATCCTGATGAGGAACTGACAGTCAAGGAATGCGCGAAGCTGTTCGTGGGTGCCGATAAATGGCATATCCGCGGCTTTCCGGAGAAGGGAGTCCCCGGTCTCAGACTGGCGGACGGTCCCTCCGGTCTGCGCATCGAAAAAAGCAATGCCCTCGGTTTTCCGGAATCCGTCGAGGCGGTCGCCTATCCCTGCGCCTGCGCGTTAGCCTGCAGTTTCGACCCGCAACTGATGAAGGAGCTGGGAAAAAGGCTGGCGGAGGAATGCCGGCGTTACGGCGTCGATATCCTGCTGGGACCCGGGGTCAACCATAAACGCAGTCCGCTGTGCGGACGCAATTTCGAATACTTTTCCGAAGACCCGATCCTGTCTTCCGAACTGGCTTCCGCCTATATCGAAGGCCTGCAGGAAAACGGCATCGGAACTTCTCTGAAACACTTCGCGGGAAACTCGCGGGAAACGGCCAGAATGGTCGAAAACAGCGTGATCGACCAGCGCACGCTCCACGAGCTCTATCTCCGCCAGTTTGAACGCACGGTCCGCAAGGCGCAGCCCTGGACCGTGATGGCAGCCTACAACCGTCTGAACGGAAAATACTGCACCGAGAACGAGAAGCTGCTGCAGCAGAAACTGCGGAAGGAATGGAACTTTAAAGGCGTCGTCGTTTCCGACTGGGGCGCTCTGAGCGACCCCGTGAAGGCTCTGAATGCCGGAACGGATCTCGAGATGCCGGGAGGCGATCACGGCACTTCCGACGCTCTGTACGAAGGGATCAGCAGCGGAAAGCTCAGCGTCGATACGCTTCGTCAAAGCAGCGCCAGGATGCTGGAGCTGATGGAGAAGTGTGCCGGCAAGAAAGCACCGGACTACGACGAAAAGGAGCACTATGCCTTTGCCGAAGAACTGGCGGAACGAAGTATCGTCCTTCTGAAAAACGAAGGCATGCTGCCGCTCGATAAAGATGAAAAGATCGCTGTGATCGGCGCCCTGGCGGAGCATCCGCGTTTTCAGGGAACCGGTTCCAGCAAGGTCAACTGCCCGGATCATGACTGTCTGCTCGATGCGCTGGAAACAGACAGGAAAGCGTACAGCTATGCCCAGGGGTATCATCTGCTTCTGGATACGGAGGATCCGCTGCTGAGTGAGCAGGCGGTCCTGACAGCCAAAGCCTGCCGGAAAGCCGTGATCATGATCGGTCTTCCGGAAGGAAAGGAAGCGGAAGGTTACGACCGCGAGAATATGAAACTGCCGGCAAGTCAGAACAGGCTGATCGAAAGGATCTGCGAAGTCTGCGAAAACGTGACGGTCGTTCTGCAGTGCGGCGCACCGGTCGAAATGCCCTGGGCAGACAAAGTGCAGGGGATCGTGATGGCGTACCTCAGCGGCTGCCGCGGCGGGGAAGCATTGAAACGCATTCTCTACGGCGAGATCAGTCCATCCGGAAAACTGGCGGAAAGCCTTCCGCTGTCGGAGGAAGATGTTCCCTGCGTCCGTTATTTCCGGAACGATATCTTCCGCTGCGAATACCGCGAAGGGATCTACAGCGGTTACCGTTATTACAGTTCGTTCAGCAGGCCTGTCCGTTATCCTTTCGGGCACGGTCTGAGCTATACCGCATTCGTTTACCGCGATCTGCAGCTGCGCAAAGAAGAAAAGAACGTTGTATTGTCTCTGTTCGTTTGGAACAGCGGGAAACGGAAGGGGAGAGAGACGGTCCAGGTCTATGCCGCGCTTCCGCAGAGCCGGATCGCCCGTCCGCTGCGGGAACTGAAAGCGTTCCGCAGTGTCGAACTTGACCCAGGCGAAGAGAAACAGATCGAAATGAAGATCGCGCTGGAAGATCTGAAATATTATGACGTGCTGCTGGAACGTTATGAGCTTGAGGAGGGCGTCTACCGCTTTGAAGCCGCTTCTTCCAGCGAGGACATCCGTCTGGTCAGAGAGCTTTTCCTGCCCGGTTATACCTTCCCCTGTTCGACGCTGAAACAAGCGTACCTCCGGGAAGAAGAGGGAATGGTCACCGTCTCCGACGCGGATTTCGCAGCTATGCTGGGAACACCGCTGACAGCAGAGGAACGGAAGAGATTCACCCGTGATTCGATCATCTTCGAACTCGGTTCCAAACGTCTCGGCCGTGCAGTGCACCGCTTTATCGACCGTTACCTGCGGAGGAAGAAGCTCCATGACGTATCCCGTTCGATGGTCTTTGAATCGCCGCTGCGGATGATGCTGATGGCAAGCGACCGCTTTACCTGGAAGACCGTAGACGCGATCGCCGACCTCTTCAACGGACGTTTCCGGGGATCTCTCCGCCGTATCATGAAAAGTATCAGAAAGAAATAAAACGCTCTGCCTTCAATTGGGACAGAGCGTTTATTGTTTATCCGCCGAGCAGATTGAGCAGTTCCTCTCTGCTGAGCGAGGTGATCGCAGTATGTTCCTCAGAGATGATCGAGTCCGCCAGATCTTTCTTGCTGAGCTGCAGCTCCAGGATCTTTTCCTCGATCGTGTCCTTGGCGATCAGCTTGAAGACGCTGACGATCTTTTCCTGTCCGATCCGGTGCGCCCGGTCGGTCGCCTGGTTCTGGGCGGCGATATTCCACCAGGGGTCGTAATGGATGACGATATCCGCGCCGGTCAAGTTGAGACCGGTACCGCCGGCTTTCAGAGAGATCAGGAAGACCGGCGTTTCATCTTCGTTGAAGCGGTGAACGAGTTTCAGGCGTTCCTCCTTGGGAGTTGCTCCGGTGATCTTGAAATACGCGATATCGCGTTTCTCCAGTTCTTTCTCCAGGATCTCCAGCATGCTGGTGAACTGGGAGAACACCAGCATTTTGTGCCCGCCGTCGATGGCGCTCTCGATGAGCTGCAGACAGGCGTCTTTTTTGGCGCTTTCGCCCTTGTAGTTCTCAAACAGCAAAGAAGGATCGCAGCAGATCTGCCGGATCTTGGTCAGTTCCGCGAGGATGCGGATCTTTGCGTCGCCGCTCCTTTCATCCAGCATGCCGACCATCTGCTTCATGCGGGTGACCTGAGCATCGTATACCTGCTGCTGGTCTTTGTCGAAACGGGCGTAACGGACTTCCTCGATCTTGTCGGGAAGCTCTTTCAGGACATCCTTCTTGCTGCGGCGCAGGATGAACGGACTGACCATCTGCCGCAGCCGGGTGGTCAGTTTTTCATCGTGTTCACGGACGATCCCGTTCTCGAATTCGTCACGGAAGCGTTCATAGCTGTAGAGGAAACCGGGCATCAGGAAATCGAAGATCGACCACAGCTCGCTCAGCCGGTTTTCGATCGGGGTGCCGGTCAGGACGAAGCGGTGCGCGCTTTTGATGACCTTGACGGCTTTCGAGATCATGGCCTTGGGATTCTTGATGTATTGGCCTTCATCCAGCACCTCATAGGAGAAGACACGGTCTTCATAAAGATCGACGTCGCGTTTTAAAAGATCGTAAGAGGTGATCAGCACATCGTAGCCGCGCTTTTCGAGTATGCTTTTGCGTTCACTGAGCGGTCCGGCCATGACAGCGGTCTTCAGCTGCGGGGCGAAGCGTTTGAATTCCTCTTCCCAGTTGTATACGAGTGAAGCCGGGCAGATGATCAGTGCCGGCAGAACGAGTTCATATTCTTCCTTACGGGCAAGCAGCAGGGTGATCAGCTGCAGCGTTTTGCCTAAGCCCATGTCGTCGGCAAGGATACCGCCGAAATTCAGATCGCTCAGGGCGTGGAGCCACTGGTAGCCGTATTCCTGATAATTGCGCAGCGTGCCCTTCAGGGAAGCCGGGATCTCGTATTCCGAATCCCGGACCGTATTGATATTCTTGATCAGACTGCGGAAACTGCGGTCGCGGTCGGACGCGATCTCTTCGTGTTCCTCCAGCAGTTTGTTGATATACAGGGAGCGGTAAGCCGGCAGGTGCATTTTGCCTTTGACGAAATCGCGGAGCGATATGTCCAGGGAATCCAGCAGCTGTTCGACGGCTTCCAGAGTCTCGGCATCCTCAAAAGAGACGTAGTCTCCGTTTTTGAGCTTATGGTACTTCTTTTTCCGGCGGTAGCTCTGCAGCAGTTCCAGAAGTTCGTCGCTGCTGAGTTCGGGGGAAAGGATCTCAAGATCCAGAAGGTCATGATCGACCGAGACGCCGACCGTGAACATCGGGATCTTGCGGATCTTCAAACGTTCGAAGGCATCACTCGTATGAACATCGCCTAAAGTCATCAGATCGCCGATCCCGTCGCTCAGCAGAGCGAACAGAGCGTCATCATCTTTCTCCTGCAGGAACAGAGCATTATCCGGATCATAGAGCGGAAAGTATCTTTTCACCGTATCGATCGCCTGCAGCTCGCGCGACACGTCGCGGTATTTCTCAAGAGGGAAATCCTCGTCTTTCAGCTGTGCCAGCGGCAGTGTCTTATTCCCGTAGTCCGTTTCGCCGCGGCAGAGTACATAGTCGTCTTCGCGGTCAAGATAGAAGCGGAACTGTGCCTCCGGCGTCAGCATCGCCGCGACCGTTTCCGGTTCGCTCTCGATGATCTCGATATGCGGATCTTTACGCAGTTCCGGGAGCACACGGTAATAGAATTCGGTAAGGTGCTTCTCTCCGATCACGGTGCTTCCGTCTCCTCTTCGTTCTTCTGTCAGGAAAGGGGAGAGCAGCTGTCCGGAATCCTCCGGCAGCCGGGAAAGGATCCCATCTTCCAGATAATAGCGGTATTTCGCGCCGCGGAAGATCAGCGGCGTTTCATAGCTGAGTTCGACCCCTTTCGGTTCCCTGGAGACGGAACGGTAGGGGCGGATCGAAAGATGCACGCGCAGGTCGCGGTCCCGGATCATCAGACGGTTCTGATCCCGGTCAGTACATACGTAATCGACGGCGGTTCCGGCACTAAGGTCATAAAAGTCATCCAGTGCCTTGCCGACCAGATCGATCCCGGCTTTCAGGGAGACATCGATGTCATAACGACTGCGGAAACGCTGTTCCAGTGTCTTTGCCTCATAGACCCGGTCCTCGATGTAGCGGTAGTAGGGCAGTGAACGGTCGCTGAAATCCTGGCGGCGGAAGAAAAGATCGTGTCCTTTGCCGAGATTCATCGATGCGCTTTCCCTGTGCCGGTTTACGAGGTCAGTCAGGTTTTTGACGACATAAAGCTTATCGGTCCCGATGCGGAAGGAAAGGGAAAGTTCGTTGTCATGGTTCGTTACGCGCGGCTCGAGCCTGATCGTTTTTGCGACAGAGTTTCCTTCCGTTTCCTTTATAAGTGTCCTGGCGCGCTGTTTATTGAGCCGGTCGAGCAGATCCTGCCCGTCGCGGCTCGTTTCGTCACCGGGATTGTATTTGCGGATATAGCGTCCGGTCTCCAGCAGCAGGGCGGTCATATGTTCGCAAAGACGGTCACGGGGACTGTCATGATACGTCCCGCAGATCGAGCAGTGCGCGTTTTCCAGTTCTTTTTCGCGGAAGGAGAGGGCGACCCGTCCCTGATAATAGACATCTTCTTTTTTTGCCTCCGCGACCAGCTGAAGCCGGTCTTCCCCGTAAGGATATTCCGCTCTGATCTCTTCGATCTGCAGTTCTCCCCGTTCAAGGATATCTTCCGCCTTGTCCAGCGTCTTCTGATCGATCCGCAGCGTCTCGGCGGCGTGATACAGATCAAAGTAGCAGTTTTCGAAATCCTCCCGTCTGAAGGGGTTGACACTGATACTGGCCTGCTTGTCATTTTCCCGCTCCCACTGGTAGAGGACCGCCGCCATGTGCTTGCAGTTGTTGCCCTGTTTCGAAAAAGCGCAGTCGCAGCTCATGCGGTAATCTCCGAAGATGGTGCGGCGGATACTGACACGGTAGCGGCGGCTGCCGACGACGGTCGCGCTGCAGGAATCGCCGCTGTGCTGGAAATCCACGACAAAACCGCGGTAATAATAGTCCTTGCCGCGTTCCAGGATCGTTCTGTAAAACAGATTTTCCCAACTCATATCATTTTATTTTATCATCCCGGAAAAGGTTCTGAACAGACTGACGGCTGAAGAAATTTTCTGTTTGCGGAATATGCAGCGAAAAGAATGCGGATCGCGGGAAAGTCTGCTACAATAGAGAGCGATGAAAAAAGCCAAGAGATTATTCGCAGTCGCAACAGTCTTCATGATCGCGCTGGCGGCTGCTATCTATTATGTTTACAGCCGGGATATCGCATCCACCAAGATGCAGCTGCTTTTTGCCGCCGTTATCTCGCTGCTCGCGGTCATTACCTACCTGTCTTTCTATTTCAGTTCTGCAGCCGCAAAGGAAAGCCGCCTGCCCGGCAGACCGCAGACGCTGGAGGAGCTCATCATCCGCACGCTGTTCAAACTGTTCGCCGTCGCGCTTATCCTGCTGCTGGTCTATATCGTTCTCTTTGTACTGAACCTGATCTTCCCGTGGCTCGTACCGGACTTCCTGAACGCGAACCTGAGCCTGGAACGGATCCCGCAGTTCGTAAAACTGTTCATCGTTATTTTCGGAGCAGTCGGCGCGCTGCAGGTGCTGGCAACACTTTATCTTCTCTTCACTTCCTTCAGCGGAACTCCGAAGAAGAAGAAGACCGAAACAAAAGAAGCATAACGAAAAAAACGCCGGTCACGGCGTTTTTCTTATGGCTGTTATTCAACGAAACAGGAATCGATGTAGGTCTTATAGACGGAACTGGTAACGACTGTCTGAAGCAGTTCTGGAAGGTCTGCGTCAGACTCTGCAGCTTCCTTGAAAAAGATCTCACGCAGTTTTGCCTCATAATAGGGGGCGAACTGGCGGTATTGTTTTTCGACCAGATCGGATTCTTTGGGAACGATCTTGACCAGATCCTCCAGGATCACGGAATTCTTGTAAATGGAGATCAGGAAAAGAGCGGCGATCTGGGAACGGTCATACTGTTTGCGGACCGGATTGCGGACCAGTCCTTTCTTGACGTAATTCGAGATCATCGAGGATGTGCAGGTGATGTTCCCAAGGGGATACAGGCTCATGGAGATATACTTGCTGACCTGATCGAGAAAGAGCCCGACATCCGGGATCTCGGTATAGGTCGGCAGACGGAAGCCTTCGATATCCGCCTTGCGGCGCATTTCCTTCTTCATGGTTTCATTGTATCACAGTGTGCATGATAAAGATTGACATATTGCGATAAAGGAATTACTATAACTTTAGAAGAGTTATCTAATAACCGATGGAGGAATGAAACATGAAGCGTTATACGGAAAGTGAAATGATGCTTCTGAATGAGATCGAAGCATCCTGCAATGAGGCGGAAGCCACAGAAGACGAAAAGAAGCAGATCTTTGCTCTCTATCTTCCTCACACCCATTTTCTGCGCGGTTCCCGCGCTGAGAATCTTTATCAGAAGATGAAGAAGCTCGGTTATGCCGGCGGCAAGGTGCGTATCGTCTACGACAGCTGCATGGAGGAACTGAACCGCCTGATCGACAGGCTCAGGATCGAGTTTCCATACTGCGACATCCTGATCAAAAATGCCTTCTTCCCGCAGAAAGGCATCCAGATCGCCTTCGAAGACAACCGTTAAAGAGACCGAAAGGTCTCTTTTCTGTTACTATTGAGATATGGAAGACACCATTTGCGCAATATCCACCGCTTTGCAGAAAGGGGCGATCGCGATCGTCCGGCTGAGCGGTCCGGAATCATTCGAGATCATCCGCAGGATCAGCGATCTGCAGGGTGAATACGAAGCCAACACCATCCGCTACGGACATGTTTATGACGGCGAGGAACAGCTTGACGAAGTGCTGGTCTCTTTTTTCAAAGCGCCGAAGTCCTATACCGGGGAGGATCTGGCAGAGATCAACTGCCATGGCTCTCCTTTCACCGCAAGAAGGATCCTGAAGGTCCTGCTTCGTTATGCCCGCGCTGCGGAACCCGGTGAATTCACACGCCGCGCCTACATAAACGGCCGCATCACGCTGGCACAGGCGGAAGCCGCCAACGATATGGTCAACTCCTTCAATATCCTGCAGTCCCGTTCCGCCCTGCGCGGTCTGGACGGCAGCGTTACCAGGCTGCTCGATCCTTTGATGGAAGACATGCGTCAGATCCTGTCGATGATCGAGGTGAACATCGATTATCCCGAGTACGAAGATGAAAAGCAGATGGATGAGGACGTTATCCGCCCGGAAGTCGAAAAGTGGATCGTCCGGATGGATGAAATGATCAAAGAAGCGGAACGTTTCCTGGAAGTCAAGGATGGTCTGAAGACCGCGATCATCGGCAAGCCCAATGTCGGGAAAAGCTCGCTGCTCAACGCGCTGAGCGCCAAGGAAAAGGCGATCGTGACCGATGTAGCGGGTACGACCAGAGATCTGATCGAGGAAAATGTCGATCTCGGTTCGCTGTCCCTGCATTTGATCGATACCGCCGGTATCCGGGAGAGTGAGGATAAAGTCGAGAAGATCGGGATCGAGCGTTCCCGCAAGGCGATCGATGAAGCGGATCTGATCCTGCTGGTCCTTGACGGCTCTGCGCCGCTGGATGAGGAAGATGAGGCATTGCTGAAGATGACCGAGAATAAGGAGCGGATCATTCTCTACAACAAAGCCGACATCCTTCGTTCGGAAAAAGAGGGGATCCATATCTCCGCCAAGGAGAACGATCTCAGCGAACTGATCAGCTATCTGGAAGAAAAATACGAACCTGCATATTCGCTTGCTGATCAGGATGTTTTGACGAGCACCCGCCAGGTATCGCTGATGCAGAAGGCGAGAGAGTGTCTTAAGGGCTATATTGCAAGCGAAGACCTGCCGCTGGATATCGCGGCGGAGGAACTGACGGAAAGCTATTCCTGCCTGAGCGAGATCCTGGGAAGAGAATACCGGGAGGATCTGATCGATCATCTGTTCCGTAACTTCTGCCTGGGGAAGTAGTATGCGGATCGATGCCCATTGCCATCTCGGATCGCATCAGTTCGATGCGGACCGCGAGGAAACAGTTGAAAGAATGCTGGAACAGCAGGTGGAAGGTGCGATCCTGATCTGCTGCAATATAGAAGACTACAAGAAGGCGCTGCTGCAGAAAAAGAAGCACCCGTCTTTTAAGATCGCTGTCGGGATCCACCCCCAGGATCTGGAAGAGGATGACAGCGAAGAGCGCCTTTTCCGATTCCGGGAATTCGTTTTGCGTGAAAAGCCGGACATGATCGGCGAGATCGGTCTGGATTACTATTCCCATCCGCATACAAAAGAGAGTCAGCTTCGCTTTTTCAAAACTCAGCTTGCATTGGCGCAGGAACTGGGACTGCCGGTCGATATCCACAGCCGCAAGGCAGTAAAAGATACCCAGGATATCCTGAAACAATATCGATTAAAGATCATTATGCACAGTTTCAGCGGATCTGTGGAAACGGCAAGGGAATACTTAAAAGCAGGCTATTATCTTTCGTTCGGGGCAAGCGTTCTGTTTCCGAATGCCAGAAGACCGGAGGAAGTCGTGCGGGCTGTTCCGGTCGAAAGAATGTTGCTGGAGACGGATGCTCCATATCAGAGTCCGGTAAAAGATCACCGTCATGAGCCGGCGGATGTCGTGAATATCTACCGGAAGGTGAGTGAGATCAAGGGCATCCCGCTTCCGGAACTGGAAGCGGTCCTGGAAAAGAACTATAAAGAAGTCTTTGGGGAGGAATGAAATGTACTATCCGAAATTCATAGAGAAAGGGCAGACTATCGGGATCTGTGCACCGTCTGCCGGTGTCGGCAACAAACTGGAACATTTTGATAAAGCGCTGGAGAATCTCCGCGCTGAGGGATTCAGGATCAAGGAATCCGCATCTGTCCGGAAAGACGCGCTTGTTTCCGCATCTGCGAAAAAACGCGCTAAAGAATTCAAAGAGATGTTTACCGATCCGGAGGTGGACTTTGTTTTATGCGCGGCCGGCGGTGATTTCCTGATGGAGATGCTGCCGTATACGGATTTTGAGGCAGTTGTCAAAAACCCGAAATGGTTCATGGGCATGAGCGATCCGTCGACGCTATTATTCATCCTTCCGACAAAATATGATATCGCGACCCTTTATGGAATGAATGTCGGTGGCTTCGATTGCGACAAGATTTGTCGCCGCAGTGTCCATACAGCGGTAGAACATATGCAGGGAAAGTGGTCTCTGCAGCATTCCTATAAACAGTATCTTGTCGGGATCGGTGCGGAAGATCTCCCGAAAGCCCCGGTCCTGTATAAGGCGTATCCGGAATCATTCACATTTGAAGGAAGACTGATAGGCGGCTGCGTTGATGCGCTGCGTGATATCGTCGGCAGTGATCTGGATGCGGTCCATGAATTCAACGAAAGATATAAAGATGAAGGCATCGTCTGGTTCTTTGATAACTTCGCGCTGTCCGCGGAGGATCTCTATCATACACTGTTTTTGATGAAACAGAATCACTGGTTCGAGAACGTCAACGCCGTATTGATGGGACGCACTTTATTCGAGAGTACAATGATCGGCTTCAAGTATAAGGAAGCTCTGCAGAAGATCTTTGGTAAGAAGATCCCGATCGCTATGGAAATGGATATCGGCCATACCAGCCCATACTTTACATTAGTCAACGGGTCGTATGTAAAAGGACAGATCCGTGGCGGAAAGGGCAGCCTGCGCTGCATTCAGAAATGAAAAGCGTTGTCCTGATCACCGGCGCCAGCAGCGGCATTGGCAGTTCTTTTGCCCGCCTCTACGGAAAAGAACGTGATCTGTATCTTCTCGGCAGAAATACTACGGCACTTGAGAAACTCAAAAAGGAGATCGAAAAGGAAAACGGACACAGCGTCTATATCCAGTCGATCGATCTGACATTAAGCGATGCTCCTGCAAGAGTCTATGAAGCCGTTCAGGAGAACGGGCTGTTTGTGCGGACACTGATCAACAATGCCGGTTTCGGAACTTATGGAGATTTTGCGGACGGCAAAGTTGAAGACTATAAGAAGATGATCGATCTGAATGACCGTGCACTTGTCGAACTGACCTACCTCTTTCTGAAAGACATGCAGAAAGAGAAAAAAGGGGAGATCCTGAATGTTGCCTCGATCGCTTCTTTCTTTCCAGGTCCGGGAATGGCGGTGTATTATGCATCGAAAGCTTTTGTCCTGTCGTTTTCCCGTGCCCTGCATGAAGAAGTACGGAAGCAGCGGATCACGGTCTCCTGCCTCTGTCCGGGACCGGTAAGCACGAATTTCGCAAAGACAGCCGGAGCGGATCAGGCGAAATTCTTTTCTTCCGGTCTTGTCCACAGTCCGGATCAGGTGGCTCTTTACGGTAAGTATCTGCTTGATCATAAGCGTTCCTACGGAGTGGAGGGTTTCCTGAACAAGACGGGGGTCTTTCTGGGAGGACTGTTGCCGTCTCCGCTGGATGCCAGGATTCTGGGCTTCATCCAGTCTTTGAAAAAATAAATAACCGGAGCCTGTCTTTGCCAGAAAGATTTCATATATTTATTGAAGATAAGGTATAATTGAAAAGTACGAAAAAGGAGATCAAAAATGGGTAATACGATTCTTTACATTCTGCTCATTGTAGCGATATATACAACGATCCTGAACTACCGTATGGTCAAGCGCAACAAGAACTCTTCCGGATATGTCAAGTGTGCAAACGCGCTTTTCAAGGGCGATGCTGATGCCGGCGCGCAGATCGCACAGTATCTGGAGAAGGAAACGGTCCAGGAATACCGCGAGAAGACAGCGATCTTCAAACTTTATCAGCTGCTCCGCGATGAGCACGAGTATACCGAAACACTGCAGAACTTCAATCCGTCCGTTCTTGTCGAGACAAAAGGGGCGTTCAATCCGCAGTCTGTGATCACCAACAGTGACAGCTTTATCTGGGCCTGCATCCTTCTCAACAAGGCCGGCGCAGCCGGTGATATCGAATTTGTGCGCCAGTTCATGGATAAATTCACTTCCCGTAAGGAAGAACTGTCGAAGTTCGTTGAATACAAAGTGATGGAAGCCACCGCTCAGTTATATCTTGGCGAAAATGAAGACTGGAAGGTTTTCTGCCGCAATCTTCTTGCCGGCGAATACGAAGGCTACCGTTACGAGAGAAAACTGATCGGATTCTATAAGAGGATCGCCCAGCTTCTGCTTGCGGAAGGCGGAGACGAGCTCGACGAGATGGCAAAAGACGATCTGACATCGTTCGCGGAATCCTCTGTCGGCAAGATGATGATGAACGACCGCGGTGTCTACACAAAGTACGCAGCACCAAAGAACGAGGAAGAAACAGAAGAGGAACCGGCAGAGGAAGAGGTCCCTGTGAAAGAGACCGAAGAACCGGCTGAAGAGACAGTTCCGGCAGAAGAACCTGCTGCTGAAGAAACAGAAACTGTTCCGGCAGAGGAAACAGTTGAAGAGGTCCCTGTGGAAGAAGAGGTTGCTGAAGAAGAAACTCCTGAGGTCCAGGAGGAAGAAACAGAAGTTCCTGCCGAAGAGAAAAAAGAGGAAGAATGAGGCTTTTTGTAGGCTTAGGAAATCCAGGAAAAGAATATGCCAAAACCCGTCACAATGCGGGTTTTATGGTGTTAGATGCCTTTTGTGAGAAGAACGGGATCCGTCTGGACCGTGAGAAATTCGAAGGCCTTTTCACCAAGACGAAACTACACGGTGAGGATCTGATCGTTTTAAAGCCGCTTACATACATGAATAATTCCGGCAGCGCTGTCGGACAGTTCGTGCGCTATTTCTCGATCGAACCGGAGGAGATCGTTATCGTTCATGATGATCTTGATCTTCCGGTCGGAAAGATCCGTCTGCGTCCGAAGGGATCCGCCGGCGGACAGAAAGGCATGGCTTCGATCATCGACCAGCTCCATACTTCGGAACTGAACCGCATCCGCATCGGCATCGGCAAGGATCCGCTGATCCCGACAGTCGACTATGTTCTGGGAAAGATCCCGGAAGACCAGCTTGATGATTTTAACGGCAGTGTGAAAAAAGCGGCGGAAGCCCTGACGTTTGCGCTCGATCACGATTTCTCACTGACGATGAACCGATACAACAAATGAAAGAAAAATGGCTCTTAAAGGCTCTGCGTGAAGCAGCTGGAGACCACGATCCGTACGCGTATTCCTCGCTTGTCGAGGAAGCGCTCAAGATCGCGTTTTCAGCGTCGCAGAGAGACGGCGTGACCGTCGTCGTAAAAGAGAATATGTATATGGCTTCGCATCTTGCGGAGCTTTTGATGCCGCTTTTCGAGGAAGGGGAGGTGGTCGCTTATCTTCCGGAGGAATCGCTCCGCGCGGAAGCGATCGCTGCTTCTTATGAAAACCGGGCGGAACGGCTGTATGCTCTATACCAGCTTTTGACCGGGCATCCGAAGATCGTCGTCGTATCGCCGTACGGACCGATCCGACATCTGCCCCGCAGAAAGACCCTGCAGCAGTTCATTCTGCCGCTGAAGGCAGGGAAGATCCTGGAGCGAGATGATCTGATCGACTGGCTGAATCGTGCCGGCTACGAAAGAGTATCCCACATTGAACAGGCACTGAGCTATGCGGTACGCGGTTCGATCGTCGATGTTTTTTCCGTAAACTATTCGCGTCCGCTGCGTATCGAATTCTTCGACAACGAGATCGATTCGCTACGCTTTTTTGATATCAATACCCAGAGCACCGTGGAACGGGTCGACGACGCGACGATCTGCTTTGCCAAGGATGTTTTCTTTTCGGAAGAAGACAGAGAAAAGATCGCCGGGGCGATCCGTAATCCGGCCGGTGCTGTCGAACTGGATCTGGAATTCATCCGCGAGGATGTATACAGTCCGAAACTGTATGCCTATCTCTCTTATATAGAAAGTGACCATCTGCTTGATTATCTCCCGGAAGCCCGTCTTTATCTTTCTGATACCGGACGGATCGAGGAACATCGTAAATTCCTGACGGATGAAACGGTCGCCTATATCCAGGAAATGAACGAGGAAAATGAACTGCCGCTGAAATTCTATCAGTTTGCGGATTTTGACCGTGAATGCCGGAAAGCGCATATCGTCTATGGCAAGCCTTTCAGCGAAGCGGTGCCGATGGCGACGGAAGTCGATCTGCCGTATGCGCCTTTGAAGGAACTTCTGAAGATCCTTTCCCGCGAGGAGAACAGCAGTATTGTTCTGGCATTGGAAGCCAATGAGCTGGCTCTGGTCAGCGAAACACTTATCGAGCAGGAGATCCCGTATACGATGCTGGAAGACCGGCTGAGAGAAGGGATCCAGCTGATGCTTTCATCGCTGCCACAGGGTTTCTCGATCCCGGAACTCGGGATCCGGGTCTTTACCTCGGCAGAATTATTCGACAAGAAACCGCGCAAGGGACGTTTTGCCCTGCAGTATGCGGAAGCCCTGACACTGAATTCCTATGATGAACTGACGGCAGGGGACTATGTCGTTCACCGCCAGTACGGTATCGGCCAGTATCTCGGTATCGAACAGCGGGAAGTCAACAATATCCGGCTGGACTATCTGAAGATCGTCTATGCCGGCAATGACGTGCTTCTCGTACCGCTTTCCCAGTTCTCACTGGTCCGCAAATTCGTTTCCAAAGAAGGTGTCGTTCCCAAGCTCCATAAGCTCGGCTCCAAACAGTGGGCGAATACAAAGGAGAGAGTCAAGGAAGACATCGACCGTCTGGCTGCCCGGCTGATCGAACTGTACAGCATCCGCGAGAAAAAGACCGGCTTTGCCTTCAGCAAGGACACACCGCTTCAGCATGAATTCGAACGAGCATTTACCTACGATCTGACACCGGATCAGTTTCGGGCGATCGCCGAAGTCAAGGCGGATATGGAATCGCCCAAACCGATGGACCGTCTTTTGTGCGGCGATGTCGGGTTCGGCAAGACCGAAGTCGCTTTGCGGGCTGCTTTCAAGGCTGCCCTTGACCACAAACAGGTCGCGTATCTCTGTCCGACGACTGTCCTTTCTCTCCAGCATTACCGCACTTTTACCGACCGGCTGAAGGAATTCCCGGTCGAAGTGGCGCTGCTGAACCGCTATACTACGCCGTCTGATCAGAAATCCATCCTGCAGAGACTGAAGGAAGGGAAGATCGATATCGTGATCGGCACCCACCGTCTGCTTTCGGCGGATGTCGGTTTCAGTGATCTTGGTCTTCTGATCATCGACGAGGAGCAGCGCTTCGGTGTCGAGCATAAGGAAAAGATCAAGGAAATGAAGAACACGATCGACGTGCTCTCTTTGAGTGCAACGCCGATCCCGCGCACGCTGCAGATGTCGCTCGTCGGCATTTACGGTCTTTCCACGCTGGATACTCCGCCGCAGAACCGTTACCCGATCCAGACCTATGTGGTCGAGAAGAACGAAGATCTCGTCAAGGAAGTCATCATGCGGGAACTGAACCGCGGAGGTCAGGTCTTCTATCTTTACAACGATATCGCCCGGATCTACCAGGTCGCTCATCGTCTGGAGCAGAATATCCCGTATGCAAAGGTCGCAGTCGCCCACGGTCAGATGAACCGTGAGGAGATCGAAGACGTCATGCTGTCGTTCTATCAGGGACAGAACAATATCCTGATCTGCACGACGATCATCGAGACCGGCATCGATATCCCCAACGCAAATACGATCCTTGTTGAACATGCCGAAAATTTCGGATTATCCCAGCTCTATCAGATCAAGGGACGTGTCGGTCGCGGCGATAAGATCGCCTATGCCTATCTGCTCGTCCCGCCGCGCCGCCAGCTTTCGGAGAAGAGCGAAAAGCGGCTGAATGCGATCAAGGAATTCACAGCCCTGGGCAGCGGTTATAAGATCGCGATGCGCGACCTTGCGATCCGCGGCGCGGGTGACCTTCTGGGCTCAAAACAGTCCGGTTTTATCGACAATGTCGGTCTGGACCTGTATCTGTCCATGCTGCAGGAATCGATCAATGAGAAGACGGGAAAAGAGCCTGTGAAGCAGGAAGAAGAAGTGAAACCGCAGATCCCGATCTCTTCCTACATTCCGGAGCATTTCTCCGAGAATGACTATGATAAGCTCAGCATCTATCACCGTCTCGATGAGATCGACGGTCATGAGGAACTGATGAGCTACGAGCAGCAGCTGAGCGACGAATACGGCAAGCTGCCGCAGGAGATCGTGGCGCTCTTTGATAAGAAGCGCATCGAATTGTTGATGAAGAATCACGAGATCGAGAGCACGAAGGTCTACCAGAAGACTTTTGTTCTGACCCTGAGCAGAGAAGCGTCCAGCCGGATCGACGGTTATAAGTTATTTGAATACTGCAATAATCTTTCAAAAGACATCAAAATAGGCTATACTCAAGACAGACTCAGTCTGATGACAGCCAACCGCAAGGAGGATGTCTATAAGCTGATACGTCTGAGCGAGAACCTCAAGGAGCTGGAGAAAGATGCGGATCGATAAGTATCTGAAAGTCGCAAGAGTGCTGAAAAGACGCTCGACCGGAAAAAATCTCGCAGATAACGAACGGCTCTACGTCAACGGCCGGCGGGCCAAGGCGGCAGCCCAGGTCAAGCCCGGCGATGAAGTCACGGTCGTCTTCGGACAGCGGAAACTCGTGATCCGGGTGCTTTCCACCCCGGACCATGTCCGCAAGGAAGAAGCGGCATCACTGTTTGAAGTTCTCGATGAGAGCATATACGAGGAAAAAGATGAGTACGAAGAAGAAAAAACGCAGCAGGATCATTCCTAAGCTGATCGCCTGTCTTATGCTGGTCGTGGCGATCTATCTTTTCGTCGGTGTCGGACAGCAGATATTCACTACACTGAAACTGCAGCGCCAGAAGGAACTGGTCGAAGCGGAACTGAAGATCCTGGAAGAGGAGAATGCTTCCCTGGTCGCCCAGAAGACAAAACTGGAGGATCCGAATTATATCGAGACCTATGCCAGAGGAGAGTATATGTTCTCCAAAGATGACGAAAAGGTCTTCTATCTGCCTTCCGCCAGTGAAGAAACAGCCAATACAGAATCCCCGTCCGCAGCGCCGGAGGGAGGATCCCAGTAAGAGAAGAACATCTTCTCTTTTCTTTTTTTCGGGAATACAATATAGACATGAAGAATAAACGGATCCCAGTAATCATTACGGTGTTCATGGTGCTGCTGCTTCTTTTGGGCGCATGTCATCTTTTCGCGCCGAAGCAGCCGGAACCGATCGAACCGGTCGTGACTGCCGAGACAACCCCGACTCCGTCTCCGACACCCACGCCGAAACCAACAGCCACGCCAAAACCGACGGCGACCCCGAAACCAACAGAGACCCCGGAAACTGAAACGGTCTATTACGCGGAGGATCTTGAGGATCTTGAACATCTGGAACATTTTTCCAAAAACGCGATCGAGCATATCTTCCTGGGAAGCGTCAACAGCAAAGGAAACGGCAGCGGCTATCACTATGATATGATCGTGGACAGCCCCGGCGAGATCGTTGGCAACCGTTCGGAACCGGACAGTTTCGGTGTCTATACCGCGAGGGTCGAAGTCAGAGGCCATGCCAAGAGCGGCAACAAAGGTTATTCCACTTTCTTCCCGGATCATATGAGCCCGCAGGAAGTCATTGACGCGATCAACGAAGCCTACGAGAATTCCTCGAAGAAGAACGGAACCATTCACGGTCTGACCAAAGACGGAATGGAGATCGAGATGTATGTGGAGAAGAAAAAGATCGTGACCGCCTATCCGATCATGGAGGACTGATATGCTGAAATGTAAATTCAAAACCGAAGTGCTGGAAAACAACGGGCACCGCAAGGAGATCGTAAAAGTCTGTTTTGATAAGAAAAACAAGATGCTCGAGGAATTTGTCAATACGGAAGTCCGCAGCTTCAAGACAGCCGTCTATTCGGTCCTGAACGAGATCAAAGACTGTGACCGCAGCTGGCTGGGTTTCACCGGCAACCGCTTCCGTATGCTGGTGGCAAGAAAAGTCGTTTATATTGATGACAACTATAAAGAACGTCCGGGAATCGTGGTAGATACTGCCGAACTTCGGGATCTTGTCGAAGAGTATATCGAAAAGACTACGCATCATACTCAATAGGACAGGAAAAAGAGACTGCTTCAGGCAATCCTTCATAAGGTATTTGCTTAAGGCGGCAATCATGAGCTCAAAAGATTATAAAATCGGCGTGATCATTAATGTCGCGCCGATTTTGTCTTTCGGATTGTGTGGGGCAAATAATGATACACCGTTTCTATAATGCCCTGTACCAATCAAAAGGATAAAAGGACCTTCAGGAAGATCCGTTCTACCTGAAGTAGAATTTTCTCAATTTTCTCGTTATTTACGAATTGTTTCTTTTACAGTATCGTGTAATCGCGGACCGCAAGAATAATGAATATCTAAGGAGCAACACTATGGACACTTTGAAAATTGGACAGTATATCCAGCATTTGCGCAAAGCTGCCGGCATGACACAGAAAGAACTGGCAGAGAAACTGAGTATTTCTTTTCAGGCCGTCTCAAAATGGGAGAACGGGGATACGCTTCCCGA
>JAFWII010000042.1 GCA_017533785.1 Erysipelotrichaceae bacterium
GCCTTCTGTCAGTGCATCAGCTGCTGCCGCGAATTCCGGAACGTAGCCAGCGCCGACAGACTTGTCGTAGTAGCCGAGGCTGCCGCCGTTGGCTGCGGAGGTATCTTCGGAATACTGTTTTGCCAGTTCCGCGAAATCCTCGCTTCCGAGCTTGCCGAGGACTTCGTCAAGCTTGGCCTGTTCCTCTTCGGTCGGATGTGCGACCAGAGTGGTCGTTCCGTCTTCGTTGGTGACTGTCTCGACATCCGCGACCTTGATCAGGATGTGGGAGATGACCTTGGAATTGTTGTCGGCGATGAAGGAATCGACGAGACCGGTCTGGTCGTTGCGGAAGAGATCCATCAGGAACTGATTGCTCTTCTGCAGATAGACATAGTAGTTGGTCAGATCTTCCGCGCCTTTGAAGCCCATGGCTTTCAGCTCGGAATCGATCGTTTCCTCGCCGTACATGCTGAGCAGATACTGCGCGTTGCTGGTCGCGATATCGCTCATCTCGGTAGTTGTCTCGTAAGCTTTGTTGACGACCATGTAGTCATAACGGACGAGGACGTTGTTCAGTGCCTGTGTCGGGTAGATGTCCTCATAGAGTTCGTCAGCGGTGTAGACGTCATCGCCTAAGCGGTAGATCAGGTATTTGCCGTCCTGCTGGGCGGTCTTGATAACTGTAGGTCTATTGCGGATCTCGGTGACTGTATAGATGCCCACGAAGATCAGGGCAAACACAGCGACGAGTCCGATAAACCAGTATTTTTTAATCAGCTCTTTTCGCTCCATTAAAAAAACCTCCTAAAACATAAAGATTATACTCCATTTCATTTGCGAATACAATTTAAGGACAGTGTGTAAAAAATCAAATCTATACAGACTGTGTTATAATCTCTTTCGGAGGTATCATCCTTATATGTCTAGAGTATTAACCGTTAAAGATCTCCACGTCAGCGTCGGAGATAAAGAGATATTAAAAGGCATCGACCTGACCGTCCGTTCCGGCGAGATCCACGCCCTGATGGGACCCAACGGCAACGGCAAATCCACACTGCTGCAGTCGATCATGGGACATCCGGCCTATACAGTAACTTCCGGTACGATCGAACTGGATGGCGAAGACGTTCTGGCGATGCCGGTCGACCAGCGTTCCCGCGCCGGTCTTTTTCTGGCGATGCAGTATCCGCAGGAGATCGCCGGCGTCACCAATTCCGACTTCCTGCGCGCAGCCGTAAATGCCCGCAGCGAAGAAGCGGTATCTGTCTTCAAATTCGCAAGACAGATGGACAAGGCGATCAGGGAACTCAAGATGAAAGAAGACCTGGCGCATCGTTTCATCAACGACGGATTCTCCGGCGGTGAAAAAAAGCGCAACGAGATCCTGCAGATGATGATGCTGAAACCGGATTTCGCACTGCTCGATGAGATCGATTCCGGTCTCGATATCGACGCGATCAAGATCGTCGCCGACGCACTGAACAAACAGCTGGAGGAAACAGGTCTCAGCATGATCGTCGTTTCCCATTACGAGCGTTTCTTCTCGCTGCTGAAGCCGACTCATTCCCACATCATCCTCGACGGCCGCGTCGTCTGCGAAGGTGACTATGAACTCGTTGAGAAAGTTGACAGCGAAGGCTACGACTGGCTCTACGAAGAACTGAAGCTCGAACCGAAACAGCTGGCGAAGCCGCTGGTCTATTCGCTTGGCGTCTGCGCGCATAACCTGGGGATCCGCAATGGCTGATTACGTTGAGATCGACAGCATTCTGACAGTCGGCAACGGCGACAGCTGCCTGACCCTGCTGATCAGCGAAGACAGCGAGATCCGCTATGAACTGACGGAAGGCTTCCATGAGCTTCTGGTGGTGATCCGCAACGAACATCCGGTCACTCTGAAGGAGACCGGCTATGTGGTCAACGCGGAGCTGAAGATCACCTATATCTCGCTCAGCGACAGCGAACTGAACCAGCAGGCAGAGATCGATGTACGTGAACACGCGAAGCTTACAGTCGATTCCTATTATCTCGTCGATAAAAAGAAGACCGTGAGATTCGACCTGTTCAACCGCTGCCCGGACAGCGCTGTTTACATCACCAATTCCGCGGTCTGCCTGGACGGTTCCGTTTTCGACCTGAACGTCATCGGTACGATCGTCAAAGGCGCCAAACGGGCGAAATGCCACCAGACCTCCCGCTGTCTGACCATCGGCAAACCGAAGAAGCTGCGTGCCGATCCGGTCCTGAAGATCGACGAGAACGATGTCGAGGCCAGCCACGCTCTGAGCTCCGGCACGATCGACGACGATGTTCTGTATTATATGAACAGCCGCGGCCTGACCCGTAAAGAGGCGCTGGTATTACTGGTGCAGGGCTATCTGCTGCCCGACAGCAGCGACTTCCAGCAGTTCGAAAAAGGCGTCGAACTGCTCAATGAAGAAGAAGAGAAGGTGCAAAGAATATGTTCGATGTAGAAAAGATCCGTAACGACTTCCCGATGATCCGCAATCATCCCGAGATCATTTATTTTGATTCCGCCGCGACTGCCTATAAACCGCAGCCGGTGATCGATGCGGTGGCGGATTTTTACAACTACCGGACAGTCAACGTGCACAGAGGCGATTATCCTCTGTCCTTCGAAGCTTCAAGACTCTATGAAGATACCCGCAAGGTGATGAAGAAATTCATCAACGCCAGAAGCGAAAAAGAGATCGTGCTGACCTACGGCGCGACTTCCGGTCTGAATATCGTTGCCTACAGCTACGGCCATTTCAATCTGAAAGAAGGCGATGTCGTCCTGACGAGCTATCTTGAGCACGCTTCCGATATCCTGCCCTGGTTCAAGACCTGCGAGATGACTGGCGCGAAGATCGAGTATGTCCCGCTGACCGAAGACGGTCACCTGACAGTCGAGAATTTCGAAAAGGCGATGCACGAAGGCGTCAAGGTCGTCGCCCTGACCTTCGTCTCCAATGTTCTCGGTTATGAACTTCCGGTCAAGGAGATCTGCAGGATCGCCCACAGCTACGGCGCGATCGTCGCGATCGACGGTGCCCAGGCGGTGCCGCATGCGATCGTCGACGTGCAGGATCTCGACTGTGATTTCCTGGCGTTCTCTTCCCATAAGATGTGCGGTCCGAGCGGCGCCGGCGTCCTGTACGGCAAATACGAACTGCTCGACAAGATGAACGCATTCCTGTTCGGCGGCGGCGCGAATGCCCGTTTCGACAAGGAAGGCAACATTATCCTCAAGGAAGCCCCGTATAAATTCGAAGCCGGTACGCCGAACATCGAAGGCACGCTCGGCATGAAAGCCGCTGCTGAATACCTGATGAATATCGGCATGGAGAACATCGTTGCCTATGACCGGGAGCTCCAGAAATACTTTTCCGAAAAGATGCTCGCACTGGACAATATCGAATACTACAACCCGAAAGCGGATGTCGGTCTCGTGACCTTCAACGTCAAGGGGATCTTTGCCCAGGACGCCGCATCCTATCTGGCTGCCAACCGCATCGACGTGCGCTCCGGCAATCACTGCGCCAAGATCCTGTGGAACGCGATCGGGGCGACAGAAACGCTGCGCGCTTCCTTATATCTTTACAATACGAAAGCGGAGATCGACCGTTTCATCGAAGTTCTCCGCGACATCACGCTGGAGAAATGCGTCGGAGTCCTGTTATGATGGACACCGAACTGAAAAGGGCGATCCTGATCGACCATTATCAGAAACCGCATAACCACGGACTGGTCGAAGATGCACGCTACAAAATGAAGCACCAGGCATCTTCCTCCTGTATCGACGACATAAAAGTACAGCTCGACATCGAAGGGGATATCGTAAAGGATGTCCGTTTCGACGGAGTCGGCTGCACGATCTCGACCGCTTCGACCTCGATCTTTTCCGATCTGATCAAGGGAAAGAAAAGAGCGGAGGCGCTTGAGATGATCGAACAGTATTACAGACTTCTGAAGGGCGAAGCCGGGGACTATGAAGACCTCGAGGAAGCCCAGGCTTTTGAAACGCTTTACGCGCAGCCGAACCGCGTCAAATGCGGTCTGATCGGCGTGGAAGCCATGGAAGAACTGATCAGAGAGAGTTACGAAAAATGACAGTAAAAGAAGAAAATCAGAAGATCATCGATTCCCAGGAGAATTACCGCTACGGCTTCAAGAATGAAGACGTATCGGTCTTCAGTACGGGAAAAGGTCTGTCTGAGGAGATCGTCCGCGAGATCAGCGCCCAGAAGGGGGAACCCGAATGGATGCTGGAATACCGGCTGCAGGCTTACCGCAAGTTCCTGGAGATGCCGACCCCGACCTGGGGCGTCGATCTTTCCGAAGTCGACTACGATGATTTCACGTACTATATCAAACCCAGCGCCAAGGTCGAAAGCAACTGGGAAGACGTCCCGGAAACGATCAAGAACACCTTTGCCAAGCTGAAGATCCCGGAAGCGGAGCAGAAGTTCCTTTCCGGCGTCTCGACCCAGTATGAATCGGAAGCCGTCTATCAGAGCATGCTGCAGGAAGCCCGCGACGCGGGGATCATCTTCCTCGATACGGACAGCGGCCTGCGTGAATATCCGGAACTCTTCAAAGAGTATTTCGGAACAGTCATCCCGTATACCGACAACAAGTTCTCCGCCCTGAACTCGGCAGTCTGGTCGGGCGGTTCCTTCATCTACGTGCCGAAGGGCGTCAAGCTCGACAAGCCGCTGCAGTCCTATTTCCGCATCAACTCTGAGCGGATGGGACAGTTTGAAAGAACGCTGATCATCGTCGACGAGGGCAGCGACATCCACTACATCGAAGGCTGCACCGCGCCTCTCTACGCGAAGGATTCCCTGCATGCGGGCGTCGTCGAGATCGTCGTCAAGAAGGGTGCCAAGATGCGCTATTCCACTGTTCAGAACTGGTCGACCAATATCCTGAACCTGGTCACCCAGCGGGCGACCGTGGAAGCGAACGGCATCATGGAATGGGTCGACGGAAACGTCGGATCCCATCTGAACATGAAATATCCCTGCTGCATCCTGAAAGGGGAAGGGGCGAAAGGCGTGGCCATCTCGGTCGCGGTCGGCAGCCACAACCAGTTCCAGGACAACGGCGCCAAGATGATCCATCTGGCTCCCTATACGAGCTCCACGATCATCTCCAAGTCGTTATGCCGGGCCGGCGGCAGAGTCAACTACCGCGGTCTCGTCAACATCCTGCCGAAGGCGCACCATTCCCACGCGAAGGTCTCCTGCGACACGCTGATCATCGACGGGGAATCGGGAAGCGATACCTATCCGACGAACATCGTCGACAACGACAGCAGCACGATCGAACATGAAGCGACCGTCTCCAAGATCTCCGAGGAACAGCTCTACTATCTGATGTCCCGCGGTCTCAGCGAAGAGGAAGCGACCCAGATGATCATCCTCGGCTTCATCGAGCCCTTCACCAAGGAGCTGCCGATGGAATACGCAGTTGAACTCAACCAGCTGCTGAAGATGAATATGGAAGGTTCGGTCGGCTGATCATTCCGAATGATAAAGGAGGACAGGATCCTCCTTTTTTCACGGGAGCATGCGCTCTTCTTTTTGCAGACGCTTTTCGGTATAATGGAACGGACAAGAAAACAGGTGAAAAGATATGGCTTTTGATACATTACAGGAAAAACTGACAAAAACGATACGCAATCTTCAGGGCAAGGGCAAGCTGACTGAAAAGAATATGGAGGAGACGCTGAAGGATATCCGCGTCGCTTTGCTGGAAGCGGACGTCAACTACGGCGTCACCAGAGACTTCCTCAACAGCATCCGTGAAAAGGCCCTCGGCCAGGAAGTCCTGACCGCGGTCGAACCGAGCCAGCAGCTCGTCAAGATCGTCCACGACGAACTGATGGTGCTTCTGGGCGATGAGACCCCGCTGCACTATGCCGAGACCGATCCGAGCGTCTTCGTGATGGTCGGTCTGCAGGGTACAGGTAAAACGACCCAGGCCGCGAAGATCGCCAACTATCTGAAATACAAGCAGCACAAGAAAGTCCTGCTGATCGCCGCCGACGTCGTCCGTCCGGCCGCGATCGAACAGCTGCAGACGCTCGGCAGCGAGATCAACGTCGAAGTCTTCAGCCTCGGCACCGAAACAGGCGCGGTGGAGACTGTCCGCCAGGGTCTTGCGTATGCCGAAGGGAAACGCTTCAATGTCATCATCATCGATACCGCAGGCCGTCTGCAGATCGATGAGGAACTGATGCAGGAACTGCGCGATATCAAGGAAGTCGCGCATCCAAGTGAGATCCTTTTGACCGTCGATGCATTGACCGGTCAGGATATCGTCAATGTCGCAAAGACCTTCCATGAACAGCTGGATGTCACCGGTCTGATCGTCACCAAGTTCGACGGCGACGCGAAGGGCGGCGGCGTTCTCTCCGTAAAAGCCGTGACCGGCGTACCGATCAAATTCACCGGTACCGGTGAACGGATCGAAGATCTCGAAGTCTTCCATCCGGACCGTCTGGCCGACCGTATCCTCGGCATGGGCGATATCGTCACCCTGGTCGAACAGGCGCAGGAAAAGATGGATATGGAAAAAGCCGAACGGGATGCCCAGCGCATGCTGTCGGGCAAATTCACGATGGATGACCTGCTGAGCCAGATCGAGCAGAGCCAGAAGATGGGTCCGCTGGCTTCGCTGGCCAAGATGATCCCGGGCATGAGCGATTATGCGGGCGCGCTCGAAGAGGGCGACGCCGACAAGCAGCTCGTCCGCACCAAGGCGATGATCCAGTCCATGACCAAGGAAGAGAGGGAGGATCCCTCGATCATCAACTCCAACCGCAAGCGCCGTATCGCAGCCGGCAGCGGCACCACGACCAAGGACGTCGGCCAGCTGCTCAACCAGTACGAGCGGATGAAGAAGATGATGAAGCAGCTGCAGTCTCTGAAGGGGATGTTCGGCATCAATTTCTGAAAAACATAAAGTGTCAAGTAAAAATACTTGACACTTTTATTTCATTGGTGTAGTCTACACTAGGAGGTAATGAACTATGGTAAAGATCAGATTAAAAAGAATGGGCGCAAAACAGAAGCCTTTTTATCGTATCGTCGCATCCGATTCCCGCAATCGTCGTGATTCCGGTGAAATCGAGGTAGTTGGTACATATGATGTAACAAAGAATCCGGCTATCGTCGCGATCGACCGCGAAAAAGCAATCAAATGGCTCAAGAACGGTGCTGTTCCGACTGATACTGTCCGCAACTTATTCCAGGCGGAAGGCATCATGAAGGAATACGCTGATTCCAAAAAAGCTGCGAAGTAATGATCGACTTACAGAATACTCTTTTAAACCTTGTCAAACCGATCTGTGATGATCAGGACAGCGTCACCGTCAAGCAGATGGAATCGCTGAATGACAACGAGATCCTGCTCTATGTCTATGCATCGAGCAACGATATCGGCAGACTGATCGGCCGTCAGGGGGCAATGGCCACTTCGATCCGGCAGATGATGCAGGTCGCTTCGAAGATCGAAAACAAACGTATTACGATTAAATTTGAGTCATTATAAGGATGGAAAAACCATCCTTTTTTAATGCTATAATGATGCCATGAATACCATACTTATCGCGAAAGTCGCCCGTCCTTTCGGGATCCGCGGAGAACTGAAACTGGTCCTCTACACCGATTTCCCGGAAGAGCGTTTTGAGAAGGGCTCACTGATCTATTTCAAGAAGAACGAGGAGTTCGTTCCCTATAAGGTACTGACTTACCGTGAGGATCCCAAGGGCGCCTATATCACCCTCAGCGGGATCACCACGATGAACGATGCCGAGACCCTGCGGGATCTCGAGATCTATAAGGATGAAAAGGATATCGCGCCGCTGGAAGACGGCTATTACTACCGCGATCTGATCGGACTGAAGGTCCGTCAGGGCGGGGAAGAAGTCGGCGTTGTCAAAAATATGGAAGACGGCGTAGCCGCGAATCTGGTCCGGGTCCTGAAGAATGACGGCAAGGAAAAGCTCGTGCCGTTCCAGGAACCCTTCATCCTGGAAGTCGATCTTGAGGAAGGATATATCGAGATCGCCGAACTGGAGGGTCTGTTATGAAATTCTCCGTGCTCACGCTTTTTCCGGAGATGTACGGGACCTTCTGCGGCACCTCGATCGTAAAGCACGCGATCGAGCGCGGGATCGCCGAGATCGAATGCATCAATATCCGTGACTTCAGCAACAACAAGTTCCGCCATATCGACGATACCCCGTACGGAGGCGGCGCCGGCATGCTGATGCAGGTCGAGCCGATCGACAAGGCGATCGCCAGCGTGCGGCAGAAAAACAGCTATGTCGTGCTGATGAGCCCCAAGGCAAAGCCCTACAAGCAGGCGGACGCCAGACGGCTGATGAAAAAGGAGCATATCGTGATCATCTGCGGCCACTATGAGGGTCTTGACTACCGCACGGAGGAGCTGATCGACGAAAAGATCTCGATCGGCGACTACGTCCTGAGCGGCGGGGAAGTCGCCTCGATGGTCGTGATGGATTCGATCATCCGGCTGCAGAAAGGCGTGATCCGGGATGAATCGCTGGATGAGGAGAGCTTCGACAACGCTCTGCTCGAATATCCGCAGTTCACCAAACCGGCGGAGTATAAAGGCCGGAGAGTTCCGGAGATCCTTCTCGGAGGCAACCACGCCAAGATCCGTCTCTGGCGCAAAAAGATGGCGCTCTATGAGACCCTGAAATACCGCAAGGACCTGCTCGCCGGACGGCAATTCTCGGAAGAGGAGATCCGTCTGCTCAAGCAGCTGAAGAAAGAACTCGAAGAGGGGAAGGATCCTCTCTACACCTACGAGGTCTGATCCGAAGTTTTTCGCAATTCATCCTTGATTTGCGGGGCTTCGTGTGATAGAGTAATTCTGTTATAGTCCCTCTGGGTCTGTAACCGCTCAGAAAAGGTTCCCAAATGCGCAAGCTACCTTAATGGCGCGTCTTATGAAAAAGAAAAGGAGGTGCACTATGTACGCAATTATCGAAACAGGCGGAAAACAGTTAAAAGTCGAAGAAGGCCAGGAAATCTTCGTTGAAAAGCTCGACGTTGAAGCAGGCGATTCCTACTCTTTTGACAAAGTTATCGCTGTCGGCGGTGATGAACTGAAGCTTGGCAATCCTTACGTTGAAGGCGCCAGCGTCAAATGCAATGTCTTAAAGCAGGGCAAAGAAAAGAAGATCATCATCTTCAAGTACAAGGCTAAAAAAGGTTCCACCCACAGAAAACAGGGTCATCGTCAGCCTTACACAAAATTAGTTGTTGAATCTATTTCGTTATAATGATCAAAATAGAAGTTCTCCGAGACAGGGACAGGATCGTATCCATCTCCTGTAAAGGCCATGCCGAATACGATGAGCACGGAAAAGATCTCGTCTGTGCCGGGGTAAGCACTGTTTTGTTCGGACTGATGAATGCACTAGATGAACTCAGCAAGCAAATTACCTTAGAGAAGAAGAAAAACAGACTCTATATCCGCAGTGATATAGACGACCAAGCAGTCAATGCTTATTTACGATGCGGATATATTCAGCTGAAGACGATCGAAGAAGTCTATCCTGAATATATTCAAATTGAAGAAAGGAGTTCAAAATGAAATTTACGTTGGATATTCAGTTCTTCGCTTCCAAGAAGGGCGTCTCTTCCACAAAGAACGGCCGTGACTCCCATTCCAAGAGACTTGGAGCTAAGAAAACGGATGGCGAATTCGCAACCGCAGGTTCGATCATTTACCGTCAGCGCGGTACAAAGATTCATCCGGGTACAAATGTAATGAAGGGTGGAGACGATACTTTGTTCTGCACGATCGACGGTGTCGTCAAGTATGAACGTCTCGGAAAGAACCGTAAGAAAGTTTCGGTCTATCCTCAAGCTTAAGTCAGAAGCCCAATCTTTGGGCTTTTTTAATAAGTATGCAATTTATCGATAAAGTTAAGATACATCTGAAGGCAGGCAACGGCGGCGACGGGATCGCTTCCTTTCGTCATGAAAAGTACGTGCCTCTCGGCGGACCTGACGGCGGCGACGGCGGCAGGGGCGGTTCGGTCATCTTCAAGGTCGATACCAACAAGTCCACGCTGCTCGACCTCCGCTTCCATAGGATCATCAAAGCCGGCAACGGCGAACGCGGCAAGAACAAGAAGATGTTCGGTGCCGACGGCAACGATGTGATCGTCGCGGTCCCCCAGGGAACGCTGGTCAAACGTGCGGATGACGGCTATGTGATCGCCGATCTGGTCGCTCCGGATCAGGAAGAGGTCATCTGTGAAGGCGGCGCCGGCGGAAAGGGAAACCGCCATTTCGCGACTTCCCGCAACACCGCGCCAGAACACTTTGAGCTCGGTATCCCCGGAGAAGAATTCGATGTCATCGTGGAACTGAAGCTTCTGGCGGATGTCGGTCTGATCGGCTATCCCAGTGTCGGCAAATCCACGCTGCTGTCGGTCGTCTCTTCCGCGAGACCCGAGATCGCCGATTATCCCTTCACCACCCTGACGCCGCAGCTCGGCATGGTCAAGGTCGACGACAGTTTCTCCTTCGTCATGGCGGACCTGCCCGGACTGATCGAGGGCGCCAGCCAGGGCAAGGGACTCGGCCACGATTTCCTGAAGCACATCGAGCGCTGCCGCCTGCTGATCCACGTGCTGGATATGGGGCATGAGGATCCGGTAAAAGATTATGAAGTCATCAACGAGGAGCTGAAGCAGTATCCGGGCAATCTGGAACAGCGTCCGCAGCTGATCGTTGCAAATAAAATGGACGAGCCCGGCGCAGACGAAAAACTGCAGCTCTTCCGCGAGAAATATCCGGACAGGGAGATCTTCCCGATGTCGACCGCGCTTCACGACGGGATCCAGCCGCTGCTCTATAAGGTCAAGGAGATCCTGCCGGCACTGCCGATGTTCCCGGTCTACGATGAAGACAAGCGGGATACGAAAGTCGTCTACACCTTCAAGGAAGAGAAGGAATACGAGATCACCCGCGATGACAGCGGCATGTTCATCGTCAAAAGCCCGAAACTCGAGCGCCGCATGGCTGCCTACAACCTCCATCTGGAGGAAGACGCGCTGCGCTTTGCCCGTGACCTGCGCCGCTACGGTATCGACGAAGCTCTGCGCAAGGAGGGCTGCACCGATGGTGACGACGTCATGATCGGCAAGATCACGTTTACCTATATGTCGGACGAAGATCCGGATACGGAGGAAGAATGATCGGTTTTTTAAGAGGGACTGTGTTTGCGATCGGCCTGGATTACATCCTGCTGGATGTCAACAATGTCGGCTACCGCATCAATTTCGTTAACCGAAACCTGAAGATCGGCCAGGAAGCGCTGATCTACACTTACCAGAACGTCAAGGAAGACGAGATCAGTCTTTTCGGTTTCTCGACCCTGGCGGAATACGACCTGTTCGTCAAACTGCTCTCCGTCAAGGGGCTGGGTCCGAAGACCTCGATGAACATCCTGGCGGTCTCCAGCGTCGACGCGATCGTCAACGCGATCGAACAGGATGACGTTGCCTTCATGAAACGGATGCCGGGCGTCGGCGCAAAGACCGCGTCCCAGATCATCCTCGACCTGAAGGGCAAGCTCGTCTCCAAGCAGACCGAGAACAGCTCTGTCGACCGCAGCGAACTGAAGGCAGCCCTGAAGTCGCTCGGCTACAAACAGATCGAGATCGACTCCGTTGTCGCAAAGTTCAGTGATGACGATACTGACCTGAGTTCCACACTGCGCAAGGCGCTGGCCATGCTGGCGAAATAGGGGTAGATCATGGAAGACAGAATCGTAGATCCGGAATTAAGAGCCGCTGACGAAAATGATGAGAATACCCTGCGCCCGCAGCGCCTGGAATCCTATATCGGACAGAAGAATCTCAAGGAGAACCTTGAAGTCTATATCAAAGCCGCAAAGATGCGTGATGAATCCCTTGACCACGTCCTGCTCTACGGCCCGCCGGGCTTAGGCAAGACGACGCTCGCCTTCATTCTGGCGAACGAGATGGGGACCAATATCCGCACGACCTCCGGCCCGAACATCACCCGCGCCGGGGATCTGGCAGCCATCCTTTCCACTCTGCAGGCAGGGGATGTTCTCTTCATCGACGAGATCCACCGTCTGCCGCGCAACATCGAGGAAGTTCTATACTCTGCTATGGAAGATTTCTGCATCGACATCGTTGTCGGTCAGGACAGTGCCGCGCATTCGATCCGTCTGGATCTGCCGCCGTTCACCCTGGTCGGGGCAACGACGAGAGCAGGCGACATTTCCGCGCCGCTGCGCGACCGTTTCGGCATCGTTTCCAAACTCGAGTACTACACCAAGGAGGAACTGCTGGAGATCCTGCACAGAACAGCCAGAGTCTTTGAGTGCGAAGCGGACAACGAAGCGCTCGAAGAGATCGCGATGCGTTCAAGAGGAACGCCGCGTATCGCCAACCGTCTGTTCAAGCGTGTGCGCGACTTCTCTCAGGTCCTGAATCAGGGCAAGATCGATCTCGGCCTGACGAAGGATGCGCTGGAAAGACTGAAGGTCGACTCCTTAGGTCTCGACCACGTCGATATCCGCTACCTGAAAGGGATCATCGAACGTTTCGGCGGCGGACCGGTCGGCATCGAGGCGATCGCTTCCTCGATCGGCGAGGAAACGATGACGCTCGAAGATGTCTATGAGCCGTATCTGCTGCAGATCGGCTTCATCAACCGCACCAGCCGCGGCCGTGTGGTGACCCAGAAAGCCTACGAACATCTGAAGATCAACGCGGAGACGACGCTCTTCGACAGCAAACTCTTCTAAGAAATGAAAAGGTATCTCGAAGATACCTTTTTTTGTGTTTTGTTTTGATTTCGGTCAGGCTTTGTTGCGCAGGAAGCGGATCGCGTCCGTCGCTGCCTGGGCGCCTTCGTAGACCGCCTTGGAGACCTGAAGAAGACCCTTGGTACAGTCGCCGCAGGCATAGAGTCCGGGCACGTTGGTGCGCATGTCCTCATCCACTACGATCTTGTTGTTGTCGATCAGGGTGCCGATCTTGCGGGCCAGATCGACGGAACCGGCGCTGCCTTCCGCAACGAAGAGACCGTCGACTTCCAGAACGCTGTCATCTTCGAAGATGATACGCTCGATCTTGACTTCGCCTTCGACCGCCTTGATCTTCTGGGTGTGGAGTTCGAACTGGGCGAGCTTCTCGTCTTTGACTTCTTTTCCGTTGGTCAGGACGTAGAGGTTCGGCGTCAGGTTGGAGAGATATTCCGCTTCGTGAGCGGCATAACTCGCGTCACCGAGAACGGCGACGCGCTTTTTACGGTAGAAGAAACCGTCGCAGACGGCACAGTAGGAAACGCCTTTGCCTTCCTTTTCCTTCAGGCCCTTGATCGGCGGAGTCGCACGGTAGGCGCCGGTCGCCAGAATGACGGCGTCCGCCTCATAGTTGTTCTTTGCGGTCACGATGGTAAAACGCTCCATCCATTCCAGCGAAAGGACTTCCTCAGCGATCAGTTCGATGCCAAGACGCTGCGCCTGGCGGATGCCGCTTTCGTAGAGATCCTGACCGCTGATCTGCTCGATCCCGTAATAATTCTCGATCATATGCGCCTTGTTCAGCGAACTGCCCGGCATATAGAAGACAGTAACATCCAGATTGGCTCTTTTGGCATAAAGAGCCGCACTGATACCGGCGGGGCCGCCGCCGATGATGATAAGTTTACTCATAATATTCACCTCGTTTCCATTATACGGGAACGAAGGATTCTCCCGCCAGTGATACGCTTTCTCTTTCTTTAAATGCCGCTTTGAAGTAAAATCTAATTATGAAATTCTTTCAGGGATTGAGATACCTTTTGTGTGTGATCATCACATACTTATGTTTATTCTTGCTCGAATTCTTGTTCGGTACTGTTTTTAAGGATGACTTCGCGCAGTTCCATTTCTGGCCTGTTTTTTTTGTGATGCTGTTCCTGCTGATCATCGTCAACCCGCTGATCACCTATTTTATCTGTGAAAAGTACCCGTTCTTCCCGGTCGGCATCGTCGATCAGGGCGCCCTGGAGAATGAAGAAGAGGAGGCTGCCCGTTCATGAGGATCGCATTGGTAGCCGGAGGCAGCGGAGGTCACATCTATCCGGCCCTGTCTCTGGCGAAAGAGCTGGTCAGCAGAGGACATTCTGTTGCATTTATCGGTGCGGATAACCGTATCGAAAAAGATATTATTCCCGAAAATCACTTTGAGTTCATCGGTCTGGCGGTGCGCACCACCAAAGGCGGCCCGCTGCAGAAGGTCATCAGCCTGTTCTCGATGTTCACTTCCTACCGTGAAGCGAAAAAGATCCTGAGAGGCCGTTTTGATCTGGTGATCGGTTTCGGCAACTACATCTCCGTTCCGGTCGTCCTGGCGGCCAAGAGCCTGGGGATCAGGATCATGCTGCATGAGCAGAACTCCTTCGTCGGCCGGGCAAACCGTTTCCTGGACGAGAAGGCCGATCTGATCGTCGGCTCCTATGAGGAGAACCTCAAACAGTTCAAGAACCCGAAGATCAAGATCCTCGGCAATCCGCAGTCCTCGATCGCGGCAGCCGTGAAACGCAATGATTCCCTGTTCAGTGACGAACATCTCTCCAAAGACGTAAAGACCGTGCTGATCTTCTTCGGCTCCCTCGGTTCTGAGACACTGATGAAGACGGTCTGCGAATATTTCAAGATCAAGAGCCCGGGCTACCAGGTCCTCTATGCGACCGGCAATACCTACTATGACGCGGTACTGCCGTATGACAGCGAGGAGATCCGTATCGAAAAGCGGATCGACGGTACCGCCTGGATGAAGGATGCCGACCTGTTCGTCGGCCGTGCCGGCGCGACTACACTGGCGGAAGTCATCGCGACCGGTGTGCCTTCCGTGCTCATTCCTTCGCCGTACGTTCCCAACAACCACCAGTACTTCAATGCCAGGGCGCTTTCCGATAAGAACGCGGCAGTGCTGATCGAAGAGAAGCAGCTGACGCCGGAACTTCTGAAGAAGACGATCGAAGATCTGCTTGCGGATGATGAAGCAAGAGCAAATCTCAGCAAACAGACCGAATCGATGCGGAACGACCATGTAATTGATGATATTATTGATGAGATCGAAAAACTATGAACATCGAAACAGCGAACTTTTTATCCACCCACGGTGACCTCCGTGTAGATGCCTATTTCAAAGAGATCACAACGATCCGTATCGGCGGCAAGATCGACTACCTCGTATCCCCGTACGATATCGACCGTCTTTTGCTGATCCTGCGCTATCTGCGCGAGAAGGATATTCCCTTCAAGATCGTCGGCAAGGGATCGAATCTGCTTTGCGGTGAATCCGACTATGAAGGCTGTGTTATCCGCCTTGACCATATCAATGAATACTCATTCGACAAAGACACCGTCACTGTCGGCGCCGGCGCCTCCGTCGTGCGTTTTTCGAGGCTCCTGGCCCTGCAGGGACGCAGCGGTTTTGAATTCGCCTCCGGCATTCCCGGAACGATCGGCGGCCTGGTCTACATGAACGCCGGCGCGTACAAATCCTCCGCTTCCGAGATCGTGAAGCGGGTCCTGGTGCTCGACGAGGAAAGACAGTTCTGGATGGACCGTTCAGAACTCGAGTTCGCGTACCGCAGTTCCGTTTTCCAGAAGCATCCGGAATGGATCATCCTGGGAGCGGAGTTCACGACCCGCGAGGGAGACCGCGACGAGATCCTGAAACTGATGGCAGACCGTCTGAAGCGCCGTCAGGAAACACAGCCGCTCGACAAACCCAGTGCCGGCTCCTGCTTCCGCAACCCGGAAGGGGACTTCGCCTGGCGCCTGATCGACGGCATCGGCATGCGCGGCTTCCAGCGCAACGGGATCAAGGTCTCGGAGAAGCATCCGAATTTCATCCTCAATATGGGTTCGGGAACGGCAAACGATTTCCTGATCACATCCAATCTGATCCAGAGCAAAGTCAAAGAGATCTACGGCGTCGATCTGCGCCGTGAAGTGGAGTGCTTCAATTGTTAGAAGATAAGGAAAAGGACAAACTGATCGACCGCAACTATCTGATGAACAAGCGGAAGAATGCGCGTACGCGCAATCGTTTTGTTGCGCATAAACACCGCCTGTTTCTCACCGGCATCCTGATCGGTTTCCTCGGCCTGACCTTCATGTATTTCTACAGCAATTACTCCAACATCTATCACGTCAACGTCAAAAACAACATCTATCTCAGCCGGGACGATATCATCCGTCTTTCCGGACTGACGGAATACTCCAAGTATCTGCTGGTGAGCTCCGGACGCACCGAAGAGAGGATCGAAGCCCATCCGCTGGTGAAGAACGCGGAGATATCGAAGGACGATGACAATACGATCACGATCGATGTCGAGGAAAAGAAGGCGATCGCCTATCTTCGCGAGGGCGATCAGCTGGTCGTCTGGATCGAAGACGACACGCGTCTTCCGCTCGACAGCAGCAATATGTATCTGATCCAGAGACTGCCGCTGATCGAAGGCTTCACCGCTGAACAGATGACCGAGCTTTTATACGGCTTCTCCTATGTGGACGAGAAACTGATCAACGAGATCAGCGAGATCCACCGCTATCCGTTCACCTATGACGAAAACATGATGGAAGTCATCATGCGCGACGGCAACTACGTGTTCGTGGGCAATTTCGGCCTGAAACTTTTGAAGAACTACCATTCTGTCGCCGCCAGTCTGGAGAGCGACGAGAACGTCTGCCTGTACTTCGACGAAGTCACCAGCAGCGGTTTCAAATCCGCCTGCCCCTGGGAAAAGAAGGAAGAATCCGAGGCGACCCAGGAAACGGGTGAAGAAGGGGAAACCGAGTACTACGAGGAAGAAGAATAGTATAATAATAATATGAGCGTACTGATCAGAAATAAAACAAAACACAAGGAATACGAACCTTACTATCCGCTGCTGGAAGAGTATTTTGCGAAGACCCTGAAGACCTGCGGTGTCAAACGTGAAGCGAATATCTCGCTGACACTGGTCGGCAGCATCAAGATGCACCGTCTCAACCGTGAGTACCGGGGCATCGATTCCACGACGGATGTTCTTTCCTTCGCGATCAACGACGGCGAAGAGATCGATCTTCCGGAAGAGATCGAATACGAGCTTGGCGACATTTTCATCAATGTCGACCGGGTGAAATCACAGGCGGCAGCCTACGGACATTCCGAGAAGAGGGAATTTCTGTTCCTCTTCATCCACGGTGTTCTGCACTGTCTCGGCTATGATCATCAGACCGAGGAGCAGGAGAAGGAGATGTTCGGACTGCAGCACAAGATCCTCGGAGAGAGAAAGTGAACGAAAAATTCAAAGACGCATTCCGCGGACTCGGCATTGCGCTGAAGGACCATTCCGTCAGAGTCCAGCTGTTTCTGGGTCTCTGCGCCGTGATCGGCGGGATCGTGATCCGGCTCAGCTATGCGGAATGGCTGTGCTTTATCATCTGCATCGGCGTCGTCATCACCGCCGAGATCCTGAATACGGCGATCGAACGGCTGGCGGATTTCGTCGAGCCGGAGCATAACGAGAAGATCGGATATATCAAAGACCTGAGCGCCGGAGCGGTGCTGGCAGCCTCGCTGATGAGTCTGCTGGTCTGCCTGCTGGCAGTGATCAGGCGCATAATGGAGGTATTATGACAGATCAGGAATTGCTTGACCGTGCTTTCAAGGCGCTGGAAAACGCCTATGCACCTTACTCGAATTACCGTGTCGGAGCCTGCGTCCTCTGCAAGGACGGAACGACCTTCCCGGGCTGCAACATCGAGAACGCTTCCTATGGCGCGACCAACTGCGCGGAACGCACCGCGATCTTTTCCGCATATGCGAACGGCTACCGCCGTGACGATATCGAGGCGATCGCGATCGTATGCGAAGGCAAGACGATGGCTTCTCCCTGCGGCATCTGCCGTCAGGTGCTCAGCGAACTGATCCCTGCGGACGCCAAGATGCTGCTGGCGAACCGTGAGAAATATATGGAAACGACGATCGAAGAACTGCTTCCGCTTTCCTTCGGGTCAAAGGATCTGTAATGAAGAGCGGATTCGTAGCGATCATCGGCAGACCGAATGCCGGCAAATCCACGCTGATCAACGCTCTCATCAAGGAGAAGATCGCGATCACGAGCTATAAGGCGGAAACGACCAGAAATACCATCATCGGTATCCTGAACGAAGATGACCTGCAGATCGTATTCTTAGATACGCCCGGCATCCATGAAGCCAAGACCGTCCTGGGCTCCTATATGAACCGTGAGGCTCTCAGCCAGACCGAAGGCGTGGACGTGATCTATTACATCTCCGACGCGGTCAACGGACTGCATCAGGAAGATGAGCGCATCTTCAAGCAGATCAAGGACAAGGCGCCGGTCTTCCTGCTTCTGAACAAGATCGACAAGCTCAGCAAGGATGAGATCTTCAACCGGGTCGTCTATGCCCAGGAGAATTACGATTTCGCCGAGATCATCCCGATCAGCGCCTTGAAAGAGGACAACCTCAGCGAGCTTCTGAAGACGACGAAGGAATATCTCAATGACCAGGTCCTGTATTATCCGCCGGAGCAGTATACCGCTTCGAGCAGGGAGTTCCGGATCGCCGAGATCATCCGTGAAAAGATCCTGATCAACTGTGAGAAGGAGATCCCGCATCTTACGGCCGTACAGGTCGAGAAGTATGACGAAAGAGAAAAGAAACTCATCATCGACGCGGTGATCGTCTGCTCCAAGGAATCCCACAAGGGGATCATCATCGGCCGCGGCGGCCAGATGCTGCAGAAGATCAACCAGCAGGCATCGAAGGATATTTCCGATATGGTCGGGAAACGCGTCTACCTCTCGCTTTTCGTAAAGGTCGAAGAAGACTGGCTCAACAAATCGAACAAACTGTTCGATCTGGGATATCTGCAGAAAAACAATGAAGACTAAGACTGAAGGCATCGTGCTTTCCGTAAGCGACTACAAAGAAAACAGCGAAAAGATAAGCGTTTTGACGAAAGACAAAGCTTATCTTTCTTTTATAATCCGCGGCAGCGCCAAGATGACTGCCCGCAACAAGATCTTCCCGCTGACCGTCTACGAATTCATCTATGACGAGAAGGACGGAAGGGACATGTATGCCATGCAGGGACGCAACGTCGTCCGCTCCTATCTGTCCCACGACCTCAAGAAGGATGCCTTCACAGACGTGCTGATCGAGGCGGTCCGCCGGATCACCTGCGAGGAGACGAACGAGCTGTATGAGGACCTGCTGTTTGTTCTGGACAATCTGGAAAAGGCGCCGTATCTCTACGGTTCCTATCTGCTGGCCAGGCTTTTGTATTATTCCGGCTTCCGCCCGTATATCGACGGCTGCGTCGTCTGCGACAGCAAGCTCATCGCCGGTCTGAGCATCGAAAGGGGAGGGCTCGTCTGCGCCCAGCATAAAAAGGCCACCGATATCGATGATCTGGATCTGGTGCGGCATTTCCGCCATCTTCAGCTTCTGACAAAGGAAAACCTTCCGCTGTACAAAGAAGAGATCACATTGGAAGATTTTAAGTTACTGATCGATTTTATCGAACGCCATCTCGATCTGCGGATGCGCTCATTTTCCTTCTTTCTTGTGCTTTGATTCGCTGTAGAGGACCGCTGCGCAGAACAGTCCGGTCGCGCCGGTGATCCCGGCGATCTGAGCGTCGACTTCCGGTTTGTGGATCAGGCTGACGATCTCGACATCCTGACCAAGCGTTTCCAGCAAGTCGATACGGACGGTATCACCATTGATCTCACCGTGTGACGAGGAGAGGACCTTGCCCGGCATCTGGATCTCGATGACGGCCTCCGCGCCGAATTCGCTAAGGGAAGCGAGGTCTGTGCCGCCTTTGTCCTCGAAGACATTCATGTTCAGCGGAAGATCGCTGACGTTGTCGAGGATCTGGGCGCTGCTGAGATGCAGGTGCATCTGGCTGTTGACCTGTTCGACGCTCACGAAGTCTTTGACCTGTTCGCCGGTGCCGGTGAAGGTGCAGCCTTTGAATTTCTGGTCGCCGATCTCTGTCTCGCTGCTGACCCGGTCCTTCAGGAGATCACTGCCTTTGAACAGTCCGTCATACAGGAGATCGAGGTCATCCTCGCTGCTTATCGCCGTTTCGGGAACGTATACGCTTCCGTGGTACTCGATGTTCTGATCACGGTCGACATCGAGATATAAAGTAAATTTCATGCATCCGCAAAGCAGGAATGGCAGCAGCGCCATCAGCAATAGCGGGATTTTTCTTCTAAATTTCATACATTCTTAATTATAGCGATTCTCAAATCAGTTGCAAGAAACCTGCATTTGACTGATAATTGATAGGAAGGAGGGTGATAAAAATGTTTGGAATCATTCGTATGATCATCGTCGGTCTGCTCGCAGGCTACGTAGGAAACTATCTCATGAGCGGGAAAGCCGATCTGAATATCAACTGCCTGTTGGTCGGTATCGTCGGATCCGTTCTCGGACATTTCGTCTTCGGCCTGATCGGTCTCGCAGCTTACGGGATCATCGGCGAACTGATCGTCGCCGTATGCGGAACCTGCCTTTTCCTTTATCTGGTCAAGAAATTCAGATAGGAAAGACAAACCCAGCAAACGAAAATGCCGCAGTGATGCGACATTTCTTTTTGATCAGAGGAATTTCAGGTCTTTGCGTTCCTTCAGGATGCGCTGCGAGATCTTTGCGGCGACCGCATCGAAGAAGGCGGCGTCTTCCTCGCTGAAGCGTTCGTAGCTTTCGGAGTCGATGTCCAGAACACCGAGCTTTTCCTGAAGCGGGGAGACGACTTCTGAGCGGGAAGCGCTGTCGCAGGCGATGTGTCCGGGGAACTCATGGACATTTCGGACATTCTGGGTCTTCTGCTGCTCGAAGGCAGTCCCGCAGACGCCTTTGCCGACCTTGATGTGGGTGCAGGCGATCTTTCCGAAGAAGGGACCGAGCACGAGCTCGTCACCGTCATAGCGGTAGATGCCGATCCAGTTGATGTCTCCGAAATTGAAGTAGAGGACGGAAAGCAGGTTTTCGATTCCGGCCAGCAGATCGGGTTCGCTCAGGATCTCGTCTGCCTGTTTGAGCATTAATTCATATTCCATGATTCGATTATAAACCATTTAACAAATATGCAAAATACGCTATAATTTCGTGGGGTGCCCAAGGGCTGAGATAATACCCATTGACCTGATCTAGGTAATGCTAGCGTAGGGATTATTTCTTTGCCAGCGCCTTATTCTAAAATGAGGGGTGTTTTTTTATGAAGAACCAGGAAAGAATCAAGTTTCTCGTCTATGTCGCTGTCTACACAGCGCTGACGCTTGCACTTGACTATGTCAAGGAAATGCTGCCGTTCCTGAACCTGCCGAACGGCGGTTCAGTCAATATCGCACTGATCCCGGTCATGGTCGCTTCCTTCCATCTCGGTATCGGCGGCGGCTGCGCGACCGGCCTGTTATGGTGGGGAATCAGTACGCTGATGGGGTTCAATCCGTATTTCCTTAATGTCGCACAATACGCGCTGGACTACATCATTCCTTCCTTTATCGTCGGCATCTCTTCCTTCCTCTGCGTCGGGAAGAAGACAGTCGTGAAAGGGGAGATCGGTCTCTTTGTAGCAAATGTGCTGCGCACGCTGAGCGTCGTTCTCTCCGGGGTCTACTATTGGCCGGACGGTGTAGCTGCCGGGTCGAAGGCGGCCTGGGTCGCTTCACTCTCCTATAACGTGCCGTATTGCGTGGCAACTTACGCTTTACTGGCAATCGTTCTTCCTGTATTATTTGGAAGACTCATCAAGAATAACTAAGAGGTTGAATTTATGAATGGTCTCTCGATCGGACAGGATATCTTTATTGAATCGTTCAAACATGACGGTTCTTTGCATCGTGTCTGGTCGAAGGGGATCGTGATCGATACGAATCCGGACTTCACTGTCGCAGTCACGGATCACACCTGGATCGTTGAGAGCGACGGCCGGAGATGGCTTACCAAGGAACCGGCCGTCTGCTTCTTCTATGACCATCACTGGTTCAACGTGATCTCGATGATACGCAAGGCGGGGATCTATTATTACTGCAACCTGGCCAGCCCGAGTCTGTATGACGGGGAAGCGATCAAGAACATCGACTATGACCTGGACGTCAAAGTCTATCCGGACGGGACCTACCATATTCTCGATGAGAACGAATATGCGCTGCACAGCCGCGAGATGAACTATTCGCCGGAGCTGAAAAAGAAAGTCGAATCCGAGATGGAGATCCTGATCGGCTGGATCAGGGAGGGAAAAGAACCTTTCTCCTTCTCCTATATAAATAACTATCTGATGCAGTACTTTCAGATCGCGGAAGATCTGAAAAAGTAGGGGAGCACCTCCCGCCGAAAAGTTGGAAATATCGATAAATTCAGTATTGATTTATCGATAAACCGGTGCTACTATTACACAGGCTGAAGGGGACGGAAGCCGATAGAAAAAAATATTTCAAAATATTTAAAAAAATCTATTGACATCCCCCATCTCCTTTGCTAGAATAACAAAGCACTGTGATGAGAGATCATTAAGCAGGACTTAAGGTTCTCCTTAAGGTCCTCTTCATTCGTGCGATTCGATCTTTGAAAACTGGATAAGATGTACAACATACCAA
>JAFWII010000043.1 GCA_017533785.1 Erysipelotrichaceae bacterium
GGAGCGCCCGATTTTCCTGTTTTTGTCAAGTGTTTTATGTATTTTCCTTCATAAAAACAGCGAATAAAAAAACAGGATATGATTTTTCTCATATCCTGTCTGAAAGCTCAGCAGAAGGTCACATTAAGTTAGTGACATTAAGCTCAGTGACTTCGTTTTTTTTGTTTTTCGTTAACGCTGGGAAGTGCCGTACTGCTTTCCGAGATCCGCCAGGATCTTGTCGTAAAGCGGCTGGACTTCTTCGGTCTTCAGTGTTCTCTCAGGATCCAGGAAGCGGATCGAGAAGCTGAGCGAGCGCTTGTCGTCGTCGATGCCCTTGCCTTCGTAGACGTCGAAGACTTCGACGCTGTCGACGAGGTTGCCGCCGCTCTTCTTGATCGCCTTCATCAGGTCTTCGACCTTGACGAACTTATCGACCAGGACGGAGATATCGCGGCTGATCGCCGGGAAACGGCGGATCACCGGCGCCCTGGTCACAGCTGCCTGTTTGGTCATCAGCTCATTGAGCGAGAGCTCGAGATAGTAGACTTCGCCGAGCTTCTGTTTGCCGGTATAGCCCGGATGGACCTGTCCGATGACGCCGATCTCCTGACGGTCGATCTGGATCTTTGCGGAACGGTACGGATGCAGCAGCGCTTCATCTTCCAGCTCTTCCAGATGGATGCGCTTTTTGGCGTATCCGAGTTCATCCAGCAGGTCGCAGAGCAGACCCTTCAGGGAATAGAAGTCGTTCTTCTGGGTCTCTTTTCCGATACGCTTGGCTTCCGGTGCACCGCATAAGGCGATCGCCAGACGCTCGTCGTGCTTGTCGCCGGCAGCGTAGATCGAGGAGATCTCGAAGATGTTGACGTTATTGATGCCGTGGTCAACGTTGTATTTCAGGGTCTCCATCATGTTGCTGAAGAGGGAGACACGGATGTATTTGCGGGCGTCGCTCAGCGGGGAAGCGAGCGCGATCGATTCGCCCAGCGGGCGGATGCTGTCACGGATGCCGTCGGCGCCGGTCAGAGTGTAGCTGACGCTCTCATGCAGACCGTGCTGGGAGAGATAGGTGCGGATGACGCGGCGCAGCGCCTGTTTCTTGGACAGACGGCCGACCGTCTGCGGCATGGTTGGCAGCGTAGCCTTGAGATCGTCGAAATCGGTCAGACGGATGACTTCCTCATCGATATCCTCGCGCAGGCGGATATCATTGCTGCGCCAGCTCGGGATACGGGCGACGATCTCCTCACCTTCAACGTACGGATCGAAATCCAGACGGCGGAGAACGGAGAGAACTTCTTCCTGGGTGTATTCCTTGCCGATCAAAGCATTCAGATGAGCCAGGGTCTCCCGGACTTCGTGCGGTTCATAATCACACTTGCCGGCTGCGACAGTCTCTTCGAAGCCGTCGGCTTCGGCATATTCCTGCAGCAGCTGGACAGCTCTGTCCATGGCTTTCTGCTGAGCCAGCGGATCAAGGCCCTTCGCGAAACGCATTGCCGCTTCGGTCTGCAGACCGAGACGGTTCGCGGTGCGGCGGATCTGCGCGTAGTTGAACAGCGCGCTTTCGATGATGATGCCGGTCGTGTCGTCGAGGATCTTGGAGCCGTCACCGCCCATGATGCCGCCGATCGCGATCGGCTGCTCATCGCTGGTGATCAGGATGTCGCCCTTCTTAAGATCGTAGGTGATCCCGTCAAGCGCGGTATAGGCGCCTTCATAGTCATCCGCGACGGTGATGTTGCGGTTCGGGTTGGAACGCAGATCGAAGAAGTGGAGCGGCTGTCCCGTTTCCAGCATGACCAGGTTCGAGATATCGACGACGTTGTTGATGGATTTGACGCCGTTGCTGCGGAGCAGCTGGCGCATCCATTCCGGAGACGGCGCAAGTTTGACGTGATTGACGACTTTCGCCATGTAGTGCGGACAGTTGACGCTGCGGCTGGCGACCTTCAGGGTGCTCGGTCCGCCGACGGCAGCGGCGCCGTCGAATTCAGGAAGAACACACTTGCGGTCGAGGATCGCCGCCATTTCCTTGGCCATTCCGTACATGGAAAGGCAGTCCGGACGGTTGGCGTAGATCTCGACTTCGAGGATCGAATCCTCATAGCCGAGTTTCTTCAGGATACCGGTCTCGCCGACCTCGAAGCGGTCATCGAGTTCCTCGATGCCGTTCTGGGACGGGGAATCGTCCGGTAAAAGCTCTTTCGGGACACCGAGTTCCAGTAAGGAACACAACATGCCATTGGAGACTTCGCCGCGGATCTTGCCGGCCTTGATCGTTCCGCCCGGCAGCTCGGAGCCGACCTGGGCAACGATGACCTTCAGGCCTTCGCGGCAGTTCGGGGCACCGCAGACGATATCGAGCACTTCACTGCCGATATCGGTCCTGGTGACATGCAGATGATCGGAATCCGGGTGGTCATGGCATTCGATGACTTTGCCGACGACCAGTTTCGTGCCGACGCCCATGCGGGTGATCTCTTCGATCTCAAAACCCGCCTTGATGGTGCGGTTTACGATCTCTTCTTCTGTGAGGCCTTCAAGATCGACCAGCTGTGAAAGCCATTTTAAACTCAATTTCATTGATCTCTGCCCTCCTTATTGATACTTCTTGAAGCCCTGCAGGAAACGGATGTCGTTCGTATACAGGTCACGGATGTCGGTGATGCCGTACTTCAGCATGGCGATACGCTCGAGGCCGACGCCGAATGCGAAGCCGGTGTATTTCTTCGGATCGAAACCGTTGATCTCAAGGACATGCGGATGGACCATGCCGCTGCCAAGGATCTCGATCCAGCCGGTATGCTTGCAGACATTGCAGCCTTTGCCGCCGCAGATGTGGCAGGACATATCGACTTCGAAGGAAGGCTCAGTGAACGGGAAATAGGAAGGACGGAAACGGATCTTGGTCCCCTCCTTGAACAGGGATTCGATCATGAACTGGAGCGTGCCCTTGAGGTCGGCCAGCGTGATGCCCTCGCCGACGACCAGGCCTTCCGACTGCATGAACTGATGGGAATGGGTCGCGTCGTCGTCGTCGCGGCGGTAGACCTTGCCCGGACAGACGAGTTTGATCGGCGCCTTGCCGTGGGCAGCTTCCAGAACACGCATCTGGATCGCGGTGGTGTGCGTTCTTAACAGCGTGTTGGGATCGATGAAGAAAGAATCCTGCATATCGCGGGACGGATGATCCGCCGGGATATTCGCCTTTTCAAAGTTATAAAGATCGAGTTCGACTTCCGGTCCCTCAGCCACTTCATAACCGAGACCGACGAAGATATCTTCGATCTGCTGGGTGATCAGGGTCAGAGGATGCAGGCTGCCCACCGGGGCGCTGCTGGCGTCGAGACTGATGTCGATCTTTTCAGTCTTCAGACGTTCGTTCAGCTCGTTTTCCGCCAGTTTCTTCTGACGGTCTTCCAGAGCCTGGGTGATGACCTTCTTCAGTTCGTTGACTTTCTGTCCGAACGCCGGCTTCTCTTCCGGAGAAAGGTCTTTCATCTGGACCATCAGCTGCTGGACCGTGCCCTTTTTGGCCAGGTACTCGATGCGCAGCTGTTCCAGATCGCTGGTCGTTTCAGCTTTTTCGATGCGCTGAAGTGCTTCGTTTTTCAATGTTACTGTGTCCATTTGCCCTCCAAAATAAAAACCACGACTAAGGAACGATTCGCTTAACCGTGGTACCATCCTACTTTTGCACTCTTTTGACGATAACGGGTCATCCCGGAGGTGATTGGCCTCACTGTAAAGAGGAATCCGCTGACCGGCGGCAGGGAATTCGCAGCTTCCTTCCCCTCTCTTGGCCGCTTTCTGTCAACCACGTTTCTTTACTGCGTTTTACCTATTATAAGCCCAAAAAACCGGGATGTCTATTCTTCTTCGCCGTCTTCGTCCTTTTTCAGGTAGACTTCACGCGGCTTGGATCCGTTGACCGGTCCGATGTAGCCGGCTTCCTCCAGCGCGTCGATCAGACGGGCGGCCCGGTTGTAGCCGATGCCGAAACGCCGCTGCAGGAGCGAGGTCGACGCTTTCTGGGATTCACGGATGTATTCGACGACCTGGTCCATCATCGGGTCGTCATCCTGGCGTCCCTTGCTGCCTTCCCCGTTCAGCTTCTGGTTGTTGACCAGTGCGAAATAGGTGTCGTCATAGTCCGGAACCGCTTCCTTCTTCAGGAAGTCGGTAACGCGGACGATCTCGTCGTCACGGACGTAAACGCCCTGCAGACGGATCGGCGCGCTCTCGCCCTGCGGATAATACAGCATATCGCCGTAGCCGAGCAGACGCTCAGCGCCGGTCTGGTCGAGGATAGTCCTCGAGTCGATGCTGGAAGAGACCGCAAAGGAGATACGGGACGGGATGTTGGCCTTGATCAGGCCGGTGATGACATCGGTGCTCGGACGCTGGGTTGCGACGATCAGATGGATGCCGCAGGCGCGGGCGAGCTGGGTGATGCGCTGGATCGAAAGTTCGACTTCCTTTCCGGCGATCGCCATCATATCGGCAAGCTCATCGATGATCACGACGATGAAAGGCATCTTCTTCATCGGGGTCTGCCCTTCCTCGAGGTTCTCGTTGTTCTTTTCGACGAGTTCGTTATAGTCGTTGATCTTGCGGACACCGGCGGAAGCGAAGACGTCGTAGCGCTCCTCCATGATCGCGACGATGCGCTGCAGAAGCGAAGACGCGACGGCGTTGTCCGTCACGACCGGCCACAGCAGATGCGGCACATCATGATACGGAGTGAATTCGACTTTCTTCGGATCGACCAGAACGAGCTTTACGTCATCCGGATGGTTGCGCATGATCAGCGACATGATGATCGTATTGATACAGACGGATTTACCGGAACCGGTCGCGCCGGCGATCAGAAGATGCGGCATGCGGTCGAGTTCGCAGTAGACGCCTTTGCCGAGCAGGTCTTTGCCCAGCACGAAAAGCAGCGGCGAATCCTTGAGCTTATCCGGGATCCTGGTCATCAGTTCGCTCATATAGACCGGGACCGGCTCCACGTTCGGGATCTCGATGCCGACGGCATTGCGTCCCGGGATCGGGGCTTCGATACGGATATCCTTGGCAGCCAGCTCCATCTTGATATTGTCAGAGACATTCTGGATACGGTTGACCTTGACGGAGGAATCCGGCTTGATCTCGAATTTGGTGACCGAGGGTCCGATATGGGTATTGACGAGTTCGGCGGGAATGCCGAAATTCCGCAGGATCTCCAGGACCTTCTGTCCTTTCTCTCTGGCGGAAACGGTATTGGCGCTGCCTCTGGCGGAATTGACCTTGTCGAGCAGCGAGATCGGCGGCAGACGGTAGATCTTGGCCGGTTTGGCAGTGCGCGTCGTCTTTTCCGGGAGTTCCTCTTTGACTTCCTCAACAGCCGGTCTGACCGGCGGAGCCGGCTTCACTTCTTCAATGACCGGTTCGCTGACGACCGGATCCTTCGCGGATACGTCGATGAAATACTTGGATTTTGTCTGCGCGCTTTCCTTTTCGGCAGGCTCATCCCCGTCTCCGAAGATCAGGCGCTTGTCGATGAAGGTCGGCAGATCAGGATTGTGCAGGTAGGCGTCTCTGGCCGCCTGCTTCTGGCGGTCGATCTCCTCCTGCTTCGCCTTCTCGATCGCGAGCTGGCGTTCCCTTTCCTCCTGCTGACGCTGGCGCTCGGCTTCACGGGCGCGCGCCTGCTCCTCTCGGCGCTGGCGCAGTTCTTCAGCGTACTTTTCGCCGTTCTCCTTTACCTTGGTTCCGGCGGAACGGTAGAAAGCAAACGGGATCATCATCAGGATACCGATCAGAAGGATGATCGACATGAACAGGATCGCCCCGGTGCGGTCAAACAGCTGGCAGAGCGCGCTGTAAAGGAAGTAGCCGACCGTGCCGGCACCGAAGGCGTACTTCGGCTTGTCGGCCAGGTGCCAGATCGCCTCTTTCAGAAACGCGCCCAGGGCAGGCAGTGTGCTGATGTCTTTTTTGATCACTGCGTAAAGCAGGAAGATGCCGATATTGACGAGCCAGAGACCGATGAAGAAACCGATCCGGATCGGATGATTCTTTTCAAGCAGCAGCTTGTAGACCAGAAGGAAGAGCACCGTCAGCATGACCGGCAGATAGAAATCGCCGAACAGGAGCGAAAGGAAACCGTCGCAGCTGACACCGACGATCCCCATGCGTCCGAGCGACAACACCAAAAGGACGATCAGAGCGATCGCCGCGATCCCGTATAATAACAGGCTATTGATGTTTTGTTTTGCGGTTGTTTTCTTCTTCTTTTTGGACATTCTACGCCTCGCTAATCTCCACGATCGCCGGCAGGATCATCGGCCGTTTGCCGGTCTGCTTGGCGATATAGCGGCTGATCTTTTCCTTTGCCTCGGCACGGACTTTCATATTGTCATAGCGTCCTTCTCTGACGGCTTCCTCGACGGAGTCGATCAGGATCTTGCCGACTTCCTCGAGGATGTAGTCCGCGTCTTTCAGATAGATGACGCCGCGGCTCTGCACGTCCGGTCCGCCGATGACTTTCTTGGTCTCGAAATTCAGGACGATGCCGAGCACGATCGCGCCGTCGGTGGAAAGCGTCTCACGGTCCTTGAGGACCATGCCGGTGACATCCAGTTTGTCTTTTCCGTCGATCAGGGTGTCATTCAGCTCCAGCACTTCATGGGTCGATACCAGATGGCCGTCGCTGAAATCCGCGAACTGGCCGTTGTCCAGGATCACGATCCGGTTCGGCAGATAGCCGGCGGCAGTGGCGACTTCGGCATTCGCGACCAGCGAGCGGTATTCGCCCTTGACCGGAATGTAGTATTCCGGCTTCAGGATATTCAGCATCATCTTCAGGTCTTCCTGCGATGCGTGCATGGAGTAGGCCTGTTCCTTGCCGATCTTCAGGACGCGTACGCCGGCGATATAGAGATCGTCCTCCATATTGGCGGCTTCCTTTTCCGTACCCGGTACGACCGGGGAAGCGATGATGACGGCGTCGTCCCGGGAAAGCTCGATGTCACGGTCATCGCCGATGGCGATGCGGTTCATCCGGCGGAAGACTTCGTTACCGGAACCGGAGACGATGATGATCAGATCCTGCAGGGAATTGTCGAAATCCTTCTTGTTCAGGATCAGGGATGACGGGATCTTATAATAGCCGAGCTGCTCGACATCCTGCAGGATGCGGCGCTGCTCGTCTTCGGTAAAGTAGATCCTCCGCTTGTATTTCTTCGCCAGTTCGAGAACTTCGAAGATACGGTAGAGGTTCTGCTTGTACAGCGTGATGAAGAAACGGCCGTTCTCCGCTTCGAAATAGCGGTCGATCGCCGGGGTGATGCGGTGACGCGGGGACGTGTAGCCGATGCGGTGGGCACCGACCGATTCGCCCAGAAGCGCCAGGACTTTCTTCGAACCGATCCTGGAAAGCGTCGGGAAATCCATCTGGAAAGACTCGTTCAGACTGTCGTAGTCGAAGATGAATTCGCTGCTGTAGACGATCTGTCCGTTCTCGGTCTCGAAGGCGATGCCGATGCAGTCCGGGATCGACTGGGTGACAGAGAACGTATGGATCTTATGTCCGGCGATCGTAATGTCGCTGTTGCGCCGGAGAATGTTGACGTGCTTGTTGCGGATGCCGAGGGCATCGAACTGCCTGCCCAGGATCTTCGCCGTCAGCGGGGTCGCGTAGACCGGCAGATCCGCTTCCTGCAGAAGATAACCAAGAGCGGCCATGACGTCGTCGTGGCCGTGGGTGATCAGGACCGCTTTGACACGGTCTTTGTTTTCCAGAATGTATGTAAAATCCGGGATGATGCACTGCACGCCCAGCTGTTCGGAATTCGGATATTTCAGACCGCAGTCGACAACAAAGATATCCTGATCGATCTCAATGACAGCCATATTTTTGCCGTCTTCACTGAGTCCGCCCAAAACCATTATGCGTACTCTCTGCATAGATGATATCCTCCTGTAAAAATCTATTTCATTATAGTGAAAAGACTAGTCCTTTTCAATTGCCACCCCGTTCAGTGAGAAGTTGTGGCACTCGGTGATCTTCACCTGTACGAGATCGCCCGGACGCAGGTCTTTCCCCTGGAAGTTGACCAGTTTGTTTTCCTTCGTATAGCCCGCGTAGATATCGCTGCGCTTCTTGGAGGGACCGTCGGTCAGGACTTCGACGATGCGGTCCTGGTATTCCAGATTGTGCTTCTTGGCATAGTAAACGACCTTTTCGTTCAGCCGGCGCAGACGGTCTTCCTTGACCTCACGCGGGGTCAGATCCTCGATCTTCGCGGCCGGCGTGCCGGCGCGCGGGGAGAAGATAAAGGTAAAGGCGTTGTCAAAGGCGCAGTAGTCATACAGGCTGAGCGTCTCCAGGAATTCCTCTTCGGTCTCGTTCGGGAAGCCGACGATGATGTCAGTCGTAAAGCTCGCGCCCGGGACCGTTTTTTTGATGCGGTCGAAAAGATCGAGATAGGTCTCGCGGGTATAGCTACGGTTCATCGCCTTCAGCACGCGGTTGCTGCCGGACTGGACCGGCAGATGGAAGGAAGGCATGATATTGGGATACTTCGCCAGCATCGCCACCGCTTCCTCATCAAAGTTGCGCGGATGCGGGGTCGTGAAACGGATGCGCGGGATCTCTGTCTTCGCGACTTCCTCCAGAAGCTGCGCGAAGCCGCTCTCCATGCCCAGGTCAAGGCCGTAGGCATTGACGTTCTGTCCCAGCAGCGTGACTTCCTTATAGCCGGCTTCCTTCAACTGGCGGACTTCCTCGACGATCTCGCCCATGCGGCGGGAGCGCTCTTTGCCTCTCGTATAGGGGACGATGCAGTAGGTGCAGAATTTATCGCAGCCGTACATGATGTTGACCCAGGCTTTATGGCTGAGCGCCCGGCTGGCGGGCAGATTCTCGATGACTTCGCCCTGTTTGGAATAGACTTCGACGACGCGCTTTTTCTCGCGCACCGCCCGTTCGAGCAGCAGCGGCAGACGGTAGATGTTGTGAGTACCGAAGATCAGATCGACCTGCGGATATTTGCGCAGGATCTCCTCGACGGTCTTCTCTTCCTGGGCCATGCAGCCGGCCATCGCCAGCAGCAGGTCCGGGTTGCGGCGCTTGTATTCCTTGAAGAAGCCGAATTCACCGAGCACTTTCAGTTCGGCGTTTTCGCGGATCGCGCAGGTATTGATCAGGATGAGATCCGCCTCGGAAGCATCGTCCGCGGCAGTGTAGCCCATGTCGTTCAGGATGCCGGATATCGTCTCGGAATCGCGTTCGTTGGCCTGACAGCCGTGGGTGCGGATGAAATATTTTTTTCCTTTTCCCAGGGTCTTCAGTTCTTCCGGCAGTACAAAGAGGTTGTCCTCGATGACAACTTCTTTAGAGCGGCGCGCTGCCTGGCGCAGTGATGGCAGTTTATAATCATTCATACTGTTCCTCCGGAAGACCGGGTCCTCCTGGTCTTATATTCGTTTCGTTATCGTATAGGGCAGATCATCCCGGAGATCCTATTTGGAATGGGGATGGGCTGCCAGGATCGCCTTGGCAAGGCGGTCATAGGTCAGATGGGTATAGATCTGGGTCGTCGAAAGCTTGGAATGACCCAGCAGTTCCTGCACCGTTTTCAGGTCCGCGCCGTTGTCGAGCAGATGGGTCGCGAAGGAATGGCGCAGCATATGGGGATGCAGCGAGAACGGCAGACCGATCTTCTCGCCGCTCTCCTTCAGCATCAACTGGACCGAGCGCGGGGTCAGCGCGGTCCCCCGCTCGCTGACGAAGTAATCGTCGTTTTTGGCATAAAGACAGCGGTATTCGCGTTCATAAAGATCGAACAGATCGTTGAGACCGGGATAATACGGCATGATCCGTTCCTTGCTGCCTTTGCCGAAGACCCGGATCGTGCATTCGTGTTTATCGATATCGCTGAGCTTCAGGCTGCAGCATTCCGAAATACGAAGACCGCAGGCATAGATCGTTTCGGTGATCGTCCGGCTGCGCAGTTCGCGCGGGTCGCTGAGATCGTAGCTGCTCAGCAGCCGTTCGATCTGGTCGAAGGTCAGCACGTCGGGAAGATGCTTCTCGACATGGATCCCCTTCATCAGGGTAAAGGGATTGCTGTCGCAGCGTCCCTGCTCGCACAGATAGCGGTAAAAGGTCCGCAGTGCCGAAAGCGAGCGGGAATAGGTCGCATTGGAGATCTTCTTTCCGTCTGTCAGGACGCCGCTGCGCAGCGCGGCGCTGTATTTCAGAACGGTATCCTTGCCTGCGGCAGCGGGATCGCTGATCCCCTCTTCTTCAAGATAGGCGCAGAAACGGCGCACGTCCCGGCCGTAGGCGGCCACAGTATGTTCAGAGCCGCTGTGCTGCTGGCGCAGATAGGCTTCAAAGCGTTCCAGAAGCTCGTTCATAGACTGTCCCGGTACTCCCGGATCCTCTGCAGGTCCGCTTCCGCGAAGGCGCTTTTATCCTTCTTGAAGAGATCACCTGTTTCCATGATGCCGAAATTGGCGTTCATCGGCACGAGTTTGGTGATCGTCGGGTTGGAGACATAGACCGCCATCGAGCCGATGACGGTGTCTCTTCCGAGTTCCTTTACGGTCCCCTTCTGCAGGTACTGTGCCATGGACAGCGCCGCGTAAAGACCGGAAGCCATGCTTTCGACATAGCCTTCCACGCCGGAGATCTGGCCGGCGATGAAAAGGTTCGGATAGTTTTTGAACTGGTAATGGGCGTTCAGATGCTTCGGGGAATTGATGTAGCTGTTGCGGTGCATGACGCCGTAGCGGACGAATTCCGCATGCTCAAGTCCCGGGATCATCGAGAAGACTTCCTTCTGCGACTTATAGGTCAGATGCGTCTGGAAGCCGACGAGATTGTATAAGGTATCGATCGCGTTGTCCTTGCGCAGCTGTACGACTGCGTAGGGACGGCGTCCGTTCTTCTCCAGACCGACCGGTTTCAGCGGTCCGTAGAGCAGGGTCTTGATCCCTCTTTCGGCCATTGCCTCGACCGGCATGCAGCCTTCAAAGTAGATCTCCTTGTCCATATCGCGGACCTTGGTCTTCTCCGCGTGCATCAGCGCCTGATAGAAATCGAAGAATTCATCCCGGGTCATCGGACAGTTGATATAGTCGCCGTCTCCCTCGTCGTAGCGGGATTTATAGTAGGCTTTGGAAAAATCGACGCTGTCGCGGGTCACGATCGGAGCGACGGCATCGTAGAAATACAGGGAATCCTCGCCGGTCAGACGGCGGAGTTCCTCAGCCAGCTCGCCTTCGCACAGCGGTCCGGCACAGAGGATAGTCGGCTCATTCAGATCGATCGAGGTGACTTCCTCATGGACCAGTTCGATGCGCGGGTGCGCGAGGATGATATTCGTGATCTCCTCGGAGAAACCTTCCCGGTCGACTGCCAGGGAGGAGCCTGCGGGGATGCGGTGTTTGTCCGCGCTCATCATGATCAGCGAATGCAGTTCGCGGCATTCCTCTTTCAGCAGTCCGACTGCGTTTTCCTTACGGTCGCTGCGCAGGGAATTGGAACAGATCAGTTCGGCGAAGCGGTCGGTCTTGAAGGCCGGATGACGCTTTACCGGTTTCTGCTCAAAAAGGGTTACTTCGAACCCTTTTTCTGCTAACTGATACGCTGCTTCACAGCCGGCCAGGCCGGCTCCGATGACTTTGATCCTCATTTTGTCTTTTTACGTCTTACGAAACGCGGTTTCTGTCCTTCGATGTTTTCGAGATAATGGCACTTCGGATAGTTGGAACAGCCGAGGAAGTAGTTGCCGTAGCGGTTCTTGCGCTTCAGCAGTTCGCCGCCGCACTCCGGGCAGATCTTGCCGGTCTTTTCCGGTTCTTCCTTCGGGGTCTTGTTCAGATTGGCCGTGTATTTGCAGGTCGGATAATTGGAGCAGGAGATGAACTGGCCGAAGCGGCCGGTACGGATGACGAGATCGCTGCCGCAGACCGGGCAGGTCTCACCGGTCTTCTCCGGTTCCTTCTTTTCCATCTTCTCGTCCGCTTCCTCGTAAAGCGGCATGAACTTGTCGTAGAACTCCTGCAGGGCTTCGCGCGAATCGAGGTTGTCGAGCGCGATCTCATCGAGCTCCTCCTCCATCTTCGCGGTGTATTTTTCATTGATGATCGACGGGAAGTATTCGGTGAGCTTCTCGGTCGTCAGTCTGCCCTGTTCAGTCGGGAAGAAGACTTTTGTCCGGGAATTGTCGCCGGCTTTCTTCAGGTCGGTGTAGTTGCGCTTAACGATCGTATCTATGACTGTCGCGTAGGTCGACGGACGGCCGATGCCCTCCTCTTCCAGCGCCCTGATCAGTCTGGCTTCTGTATAGCGGGCCGGCGGTTCCGTGAAGTGCTGCGCGCTCTCGACCTTCTTGGCGTCGAGCTGTTCACCTTCCGTCAGTTCCGGAAGCAGAACGTCCTTGCTGGTATCGTATTCCTTGTAGGCTTTCAGATAACCGTCAAAGATCAGGACCGAGCCGTTGGCGGTGAATTCAAGATCATTGGTCGTTAAAAGGCAGCTGACGGTATCGTTCTTGGCGGACGCCATCAGGGATGCCAGGGCCCGCAGATAGATAAAGCGGTAAAGCTTGTACTGATCCGGGGTCAGGTACGGCTTGATCTTTTCCGGGGTGTTGTGAATGTCCGTCGGACGGATCGCTTCGTGCGCGTCCTGGGCGTTCTCATCGTTTTTAACCCGGTAGTAGCCTTTGTATTCCTTGCCGTATTCGCTTTCGATATGTTTCATCGCGCTGGCGACGAATTCGCCGCTCAGACGGGTGGAGTCGGTACGCATGTAGGTGATGAGACCCTGGGTCTCTTCGCCGATATCGATGCCTTCATACAGCATCTGGGCGACCATCATCGTCTTCTTGGCGCCGAAGTTCAGCTTTGTGGAAGCTTCCTGCTGCAGCGTCGATGTCGTGAACGGCAGACGCGGCGGGCGCTTCTTGGTGCTTGATTTCAGAGAGGATACAGTAAACGGATTGACGGCTCTCTGCAGGACGCTGTCGGCGTCCTCGCGGGAGCGGATATCCGCCTTCTTAGAACCGATCTTGGTGAGCGCCGCTTCGAATTTGCGCTTGTCTTTTTCGAACTCGGCACTGATCGTCCAGTATTCTTCCGGTACGAAGGATTCGATCTCCTTCTCGCGGTCGCAGATCATCTTCAGGGCGACGGACTGTACCCGGCCAGCGGATTTGGATTTGATCTTTTTCTGGAGAAGCTTGGAAAGCTTGAAACCGATGATCCTGTCAAGGATACGGCGTGTCTCCTGGGACTTGACCAGATTCATATCGATCTTGCGCGGTTCGTCGACCGCCTTTAAAACAGCGTTCTTGGTGATCTCATGGAATTCGATCCGGTTCGTTTCGTTTTCCGGAAGACCCAGCACCTCCGCCAGGTGCCAGGAGATGGCTTCGCCTTCGCGGTCCGGGTCGGTCGCGAGCAGGACATGGCTGGCTTTCGCCACTTCGTTCTGCAGCTGCTTTACGACTTCCTTCTTATCCTTGGAGATCTCATACGTCGGCTCGAAGCCGTTTTCCACATCAACGCCGAGACCGCCTTTTCCCTTGATCGCAAGGTCGCGGATATGGCCTTTGGAAGAAAGGACACGATAATTCCTGCCCAGATATTTTTCGATCGTTTTTGCCTTGGACGGTGACTCGACAATAACTAACTCTTTCATTTTTTGTGTTTCCTTTTTTATCAATGATAAGTATTAGCATACTTTCCCTAAAAGCGCAATCGCAAAAACAAAAATCCGTCATCCGCGGATTTTTGTACAGATAACGGGATTTTCTTCCTTATATAAATAGACCTCTTCACATATGGAAGAGGTCCGGGTTCTCTTTTTCCTCGAGCAGCTTCGCGACCGGGCGGTAGCTTTTGCGGTAGATCGGCAGTACGCCGTACTTCTCCAGCAGCTCCAGATGACGTTTGGTCGGATAGCCTTTATGCTTCGCGAATTCGTATTCCGGATACATCCGGTCGTATTCCTCCATGATCCTGTCCCGGGTCACTTTGGCCAGGATACTGGCGGCGGCGATCGAAATGCTCTTGGCGTCGCCCTTGATGATCGGGATGACAGTCTTGCCGGGAAGCTCGAAGGGCATTGCATCGGTCAGGATGATCCGGCACTCGTCAGACAGCGCCAGTTCCTTCATGGCGTCGCGGGTCGCGGCATAGATGTTCTTGCGGTCGATCGTTTCCGGATCGACGAGCAGGACTTTCCAGTAGACCGCGTCGTTTTTGATCACCTCGAAGAGTTTCTCGCGCTTTCTGGCAGTGAGTTTCTTCGAGTCGTTGATCTCTTCGTTCTGATAGCCTTCAGGCAGGATGCAGCAGCCGACGGCCAGCGGACCACACAGCGGTCCCCTTCCGGCTTCATCGATCCCCATCACCGCTTCGCCGCGGTAAAGGTTCTCGTATTCATTCAGCATCGGCTTTCTCCCAGCTGACTCTGAGTTCTCCCTCGCGGAGATCGTACAGCACCTGTTCGGCGGTCTTCAGCATATCGACTTCGCCGCCTTTCTGGAGCCAGTTCTTGACGCTGCCGATCGATTCCAGAGTCGAAACGCTGGAGCCTTCCTCACAGCCGTAATACTCGTGCAGACGGCCGGGATACTCTTTCAGCAGATGATAGACGCCCTGACGGGCAAGTTCCTTCGCGTCGACGATCTGGGGATTGATCGAACCGATCAGAGCCAGGATCACACCGGTCTGCGGATCACTGAACTTCGGCCAGAGGACGCCGGGGGTATCCAGCAGCGCCAGTCCTTCGCTGAGACGGATCTGCGCCAGGGATTTGGTCACGCCCGGACGGTTCTCGGTCTTCAGGCTCTTTTTGCCGGAAAGTTTGTTGATGAAGGTCGATTTTCCGACATTCGGGATCCCGACGACAAGCGCCCGAAATGTCTTGTTGCGGATGCCGCGGCGCAGAGCCCTTTCGCGTTTTTCCTTAAGAAGCTCCTCGATCGCGGCGAGCAGTTCCTTTTTGAACGGATCGCGGTTGAGATCGAACAGCAGCGTTTTCTGCTTGTCTTCGAAGTAGGACAGCCAGCGGACATTCTCCGCCGGATCCGCCTTATCCTTTTTGGTCAGCACCAGAAGATGCGGTTTATCCTTGATCATCCCTGCCAGCAGAGGATTGGAAGTTGCCAAAGGCGCCCGGGCATCCCGGAGCTCGATCACGAGGTCGACACTATTGACCGCCTCGTTCATTTCGCGTCTGGCTTTTTCCATATGTCCCGGATACCAGTTGATATCCATAGCCGGGATCATCTCTTCCAACAGTTCGTTCATTCTCTCCATCCAATATCCTGCAGCGGCCAGATCAGAAAGATGTGGCTGGCAAGGATCTCTTTGTCCCTGAAAGGACCGTAATAGCGCGAATCGCGCGATACATCGCGGTTGTCGCCGAGGCAGAAATACTCGTCTTCCGCCAGTACATATTCAAAATCCGAAGTATAGACGTCCTGCAGGAACGGCTGTTCCAGCAGTTCGCCGTCGATGTAGATCTGGTTCCCGGAGCAGCGGATCGTTTCACCGGGCATGCCGATGATCCGTTTGACGAGCTTGCCATCCGTCTTTTCGTTCTCTACGATCACGATGTCGAAGCGTTCAAGGCTGATTCTGCGGGTGATCACGAAACTGAATCCCCTGTCGCCGTTGGTGAGCAGCGGTTCCATCGATCTTCCGTCAACGACGACCGGCATCAGCACGAAAATGCGCAGCAGAAAAACGATCACGATCGAGATCAGCAGCATTTCCAGCAGATCGGTCATAAACTCCCTGAACTTCTTCATAAACACCTATAAACAAAAAGCCGCATGATGCGGCCTTTAGCGTACCTCTTTCAGACGAGCGTTCTTACCGGAACGGTTACGTAAGTAATAGAGACGTGCTCTTCTTACACGACCGACGCGCAGGACCTGGATCTTGTCGATCGTCGGAGAGTGAAGCGGGAAGGTTCTTTCAACACCGACACCGTTGGAGATCTTACGAACAGTGATGGTTTCGTTGATGCCTGTACCCTTTACGCGAATAACTACACCTTCAAAGGCCTGAATACGTGTCTTGTCACCTTCTTTGATCTGTACATCAACACGTACGGTTTGTCCTGGTTTTAATTCGGGCAGATCAGAACGTAACTGCGATTTGGTGATGTCACCTACTAACTGTAAATTCATCTTTTCCTCCTCTAAGTCAGCTATAATCAACGCTCATAATCCATAGGAAAAGCGGAACATTGATGCACAAGTGCTTTACTAATATATCACAAAGCAAAGCCCTCATCAAGCATTTTCTCCGCTTTCTTTTGGTCTAGGATCTTTAGAATTCCGGATTCGGAAACTCCGGTCCGGCATTCGTCAGCCGGTCGAGCAGACCGGTGTTGCGTTTAGGCCGTTCCCGCTTCAGCGCATCGGCGAACACCTGCCGGTCGCCCAGGATATACAGCCGGCTCTTCGCCCGGGTCACAGCCGTATAGAGAAGCTTCTTTTCCAGCATACGCTGATGATAGCGCGATACGATCAGGAAGACATAGGGATACTCGCTGCCCTGTGACTTATGTACAGACAGCGCATAAGCCAGCGTCAGCGGGCTCAGATCATCAAAAGGATAGGAAACGAAGTTGCGGTCAAAAAGCACCATGACGCTCTTGGTGGCATAATCGATCTCCTTCAGGATCCCGATATCGCCGTTATAGACATCATCCATCGGCTGATTTTTCAGCTGCAGGATCTTATCGTTCACCCGCAGGGTCTGCGGTCCGTTCTTGATCTCGCGGCGGTCGCGTTCTCCGGGGTTGTAGTATTCCTGCAGCAGATGATTCAGACTGTCGATCCCGGCACCGCCCTTGTACATCGGGGAAAGCACCTGGATCTCATCGAGTTCGACTCCATCCGCCTGCAGTTCATCGATCTTTCCCAGCAGGACGTTTTCGGGATTCCCGGTCTCCAGGAAAACGACGTCTTTTTTATAAGCATCGAAATCCGTCTCGCCCCGCAGCATATCGCCGGCCAGGGCGATGATCTCGTTATCCCGGCGCTGGCGGAAATTGGCGGACAATGCCGTCGAGACAAAGCAGCCGCTGCTCAGCAGATCGTTCAGGACATCACCCGGACGGATCGAGGGAAGCTGGTCCTTATCCCCGATCACACAGATCTTTTTAACAGCGCCGCTGGCGCGCAGAACGCTGGCGAACAGCTGGTTGTCGACCATCGAGAACTCGTCGATGATCAGGATGTCCAGCATCAGCGGATTCTGGTCATTGAAATTGAAACGGTTGGTCTCCTTGTCCCAGCCAAGCAGCGAATGGATGGTCTTGGATTCGACGTCGCACAGTTCGTTAATGCGCTTGGCGGCCCGCCCGGTCGGAGCGGCAACGTTGATCAGATCATAGGGATTGCGTTTCCGGCTCAGATCGACGAGCGCCTTGACGAGCGTCGTCTTGCCGGTGCCCGGTCCGCCGGTGATGATCGAGAAATCATTTTTGAAGAATGCGGAGATCGCTTCGTACTGCTGTTCGCTGTAGACGATCCCGTTCTCGTCTTCCAGAGCGGTGATCTCCTCTTCCAGCCAGTCCGGATCTTCGGTCTCATGCCCGGCATACTCCTTCAGACGTTCGGCGATCAGACATTCGTCCAGCCAGTCGCTGTGACGGTAGTAGCGTTCCCCCTCCTCGACGAGCAAACGCTCGCGCAGGGCGTTCTCGAGGACGAAGTCGCCGTCGTGAAAACCGCTCTCGCGGTCATAGCGGCTGACGAATTCATCATAGAAGAGATAGGTGTTTCCGGTCTGGAAGGAGCGGTCCTCAAACAGATGGACGAGCAGCGCCGTCTTGCGCCGCAGGTCGGTCTCCTCCACCCCGGTATTCAAAGCATAGCGGTCGACTTTCGTGAAGCCGATGCCGTAGACATCATAGAAAAGCTGATAGGGATCCTCTTCGGTGACCGCGAAGTAATCCTGTTCGAAATGGGAGAACAGCAGATTGATCTCCTTGCGGCCGAAACCGGCATTCAGAAGCCGCATCCGTTCTTCCTCAAAGGGATCATTGAAGCCGGCGATGCCTTCCCGCAGCGCCGTCTTCTGCTTGGCAGTCAGGGGAAGGTCCTCGATCGCTTCCGGTTCCTCTTTCAGGATATCCAGGGCATGTTCACCCAGAACATTGACGATCTTGACTGCCGTCTTTTCGCCGATGCCTTTAAAAAAGCCGCCGGAAAGAAAACGGACAGCCTCATCTCTTTCGGAAGGCAGCAGCTTTTCAAAATGATCGACCTGGAACTGGAAGCCGTAGCGCGGGTGCATATAGTAGTTCCCGTACAGGCTGTATTCGAACTGCGGATCGATGTCGACGAGCGGTCCGCAGACCGTGATCTTTTCTTCGCCGTCACTGAAAAGATAGACAGCATAGCTGTCGCTCGCATAACGGCATTTCAGGAATTTTCCCTGTATCTTGATGATCTCTTCATCCATAAAGTCGCTTCTGCAGTCTTTCAGCGGAGGATTCTCCGCAGACGAAGGTCTCTTCGATCACGCCGCCGCCAAGCAGTTCGTCGTTCTGGTAAAAGACCGCCTGCTGGCCGGGCGTGACCGCCTTGATCCCCTGCGGATAGGACAGCATGACTCTGTCTTCACCGGTATGTTTCAGAGTGACCTGCTGGTCCTCCTGACGGTAGCGGAACTTGACCTGCAGCGGGCCTTCTTCCGGACGGCGGATCCAGTTGATCCCGCCGATCTCCGCCTGGTCGCTGTAAAGGAAGCTCTCGTCCTTATGGGACGTCAGATAGAGCTCGTTCTTCTTCACGTCCTTGCCGGCGCAGTAATACGGGCCGTTCTCGCCGCCGACGGCAAAACCCTTGCGCTGGCCGAGCGTATAGTAGTAAACGCCCTGGTGGCGTCCGATCACCTTGCCGTCCGCCAGGTCGATGATATCTCCTTCTTTCATCGGCAGGTAATTCTTCAGGAATTCGCGGAAATTCCTTTCCCCGATGAAGCAGATGCCGGTCGAATCCTTCTTGTCGGCGACCGGGATGCCGAGATCCTCCGCGATCCTGCGCACTTCCGGTTTGGTGATATCGCCCAGCGGAAACAGGCTCTTCGCGAGCGCGTCGCGGGAGACCTGCGCCAGGAAATAGGACTGGTCTTTATTGCGGTCGAAGGCCTTCAGGAAACGGACGTCTCCGTCGCGGTCCTCGCGCTTGAAGTAGTGGCCGGTGGCGATCATGTCGAAACCGTTCTCCATCGCGTAGCGCAGGAAGGAATCGAATTTGATGTATTTATTGCAGAGGATGTCCGGATTGGGTGTTCTCCCCTTTCCGTATTCCTCGACGAAATTGCGGAACACATGTTCCCAGTACTCGGTGATGTAGTCGACCCGGCGCAGTTCGAGACCGAGCTTCTCCGCTGTTCTGACGGCATCGAGATAGTCGCTTTCCTGGGGACAGATATCGTCATTCAGGGTCGGATTACCGAGCGTGTCGTTATTCAGCGCCGAATCCCAGTTACGCATAAAACAGCAGCATACTTCATAGCCCTGCTGCTGTAATATATATGCGGCGACTGCGGAATCGACTCCTCCGGAAAGACCGACGAGCACCTTCATTCGGATCCTCCGTTTCCGGCACAGTTGGCATATTCCGGACAGGAAGCGTCACATTTGGCGATCTTGCGAAGTGTTTCCGGCAGGAAGGAATCGATCTCTTCCGAGTCATATCCGATCTGGAACTGGCGGTCGCTGAGGATCAGCGGACGGCGCAGCACCGACGGATTCTCAATGATGAAATCGACCAGCTCGCTGACGGACATCGAGTCCAGATCGACCTGTTTTTCCTGAATGATCTTGGAGCGCTTTGAAATGATGTCATCGGCGCCGTTCTCTGAGCGTTTTAAAAGATACAGGATCTCAGTGCGGTTCAGCGCGACCGAAAAAATGTTCTTTTCAACGAACGGCAGACCATTCTCTTTTAGCCAGGCTTTTACCTTCCTGCAGGAGGCGCAGCCGGGTGAAGTATAGATGACGATCAATGTTTTTCCTCCGGTTTTAACGGTCTAATTATACGGCATGTATACTTGATTTTCAATGAAGCATGAAGTATAGTTTTTGATGAAGCTGAAGTAGGTCCGCAGCCGACAGAGAGAGTGGAAATGCTGAGAAAACTCACGTCGGACCGAAGTGGGACTTCCTTGTTGAACCGGCATGAGTCGGTTCCGGATTTCGCCGTTACCGAATCAAGGTTCTCTGAACGAAGTTGGGTGGCACCACGGCATACAGTCGTCCCAAGGGGACGTTTTTTTATTTCAAGGAGAAAACAGACATGAAAAGAATGTTATCGGGAATCAAACCGACCGGACAGCTGACATTAGGCAACTATATCGGCGCCCTGCACCATTTCGTTGAATATCAGGACGATTATGACATGATCGCCTTTATCGCCAACCTGCACTGCATCACGGTCTACCAGGATCCGAAGGAACTGTCCACCAACCTGCGTGACGCGGTCGCGCTGTATCTGGCCTGCGGCCTGGATCCGGAAAAGGCGACGATCTTCCTTCAGACAGACGTCAAGGAACACGCGCAGCTCGGTTACATCCTCGCCTGCTACACCTATCTAGGCGAACTCAACCGCATGACCCAGTTCAAGGACAAGACCGCCAAGAACGAACAGAACCTGACAGCCGGCCTGTACTCCTACCCCTGCCTGATGGCGGCGGATATCCTGCTTTACGATCCGGACTATGTTCCGGTCGGCGAAGACCAGAAGCAGCATGTCGAACTGACTAGAGACATCGCCATCCGCTTCAACAACAAATATTCTCCGACCTTCAAAGTCCCGGAACCGCTGTCCGCGAAAGTCGGCGCCAGGATCATGTCCCTGACCGATCCGACCAGAAAGATGTCCAAGTCCGAACATTCCGACAAGGGCTGCATCTACCTGCTCGACGATCC
>JAFWII010000044.1 GCA_017533785.1 Erysipelotrichaceae bacterium
CAGATTCAATTAACCACTTTCATTATAATCAAGAATCATCAAACATATAAGAACATATCATTCATATTTATCACAAAGATGATATTCATCTTCTATTCGACGATCAGAAGGGAAAAGAAAACCGCAGTTCTCATCAAAAAATGATGAAACTGCGGTTAAAGATCTTCAGATATGATTTCTTAAGTTAGTGGCATTAATCGAGCGATACGCTTTTTTTGTTTGCTTTGATCCTTCGAACTATTGCAGGCGGGCGATGAAGGCGTCGATCTGTTCTTCGGTCATCCCGGTCTTCAGCAGATAGGCACGGGCATATGGCGCCAGATCAGCTTTCCGGAAATCGACGCTTTCGTCGTTGACAACGAATTTCAGCATGGCATCGAGGTTGCTTTCGAGGATCGTCTGATATTTGTCAGCCTGGTTGGTCTTGCTGATCTGATAGTAGTTGTCATATGTCAGCATGTAATCATCAGCGATCTCCTGATAGCTTGCGCCGCATAATGCTTCCACCAGCATGCAGACAAAGCCGGTACGGTCCTTACCTTCGGTGCAGTGGATCAGATACGGACCTTCCTTTTCGGACAGATCGATGAATCCCTGGGCGATCTTGGCAGCGAAGTCATCGGACAGATAATTCATATTCAGCGCGATCGGCAGCACATTGCCTTTGTCATAGAGTTCCTTCCAGTAAGCGGATGCAAAATCCGGCTGCGCAAGATACCCTTCGATCTTTTTCTCGTTATCGGAAAGATCGAGGACTGCATTTACCCGGTGTTCCTCGATGAGGGCATTAACGTAGGATGCGCGGTTGTGCTGGTTATCGCAGGGCGAGGCAGAACGGAAAAGGACGTTCTCGCCGATACTGCCCATCCGGATGCTGCGGAAATTCGCGAAGACCACATCGCTCGGATACTTTTCGCGCTCGTCGTAATAATGGATGTCTCTCGCCTCCTGAATGGCACGGTATTTGCCTGCTTCGTTCAGAGCGACGGAAGCGGTGGAATGCTCATCCAGTTCAGCCGTCATCCAGAGAGTCTTAATGTTGGCTGCCTTCAGCTCCGCCTCATCCCAGAGGTCTTCGCCGTAATTGATGGCGGCTTTGATATAGTCATAGCCCGGGTAGGCGATCAGCAGCGGCTGACCGGCATCGACATAGTAACCGTTGTAATAGGGGATGTCTTCCAGTTTGTAGCCGTTGGAGAATTCCACGTTTACACTGTCTCCGTAGACGAAGCCGAGATCGTTGAAATCGTCGATCGTGATCACGATATAGACACCGCCGAACTCGCTTTCATGTTCAGTTGCAAGATCACGGACTTCCGGGACCGCAGGTGTCTCGGGTTCGGGAGCATCTTCTTTTTTCTCTGCGTTGCAGCCGCTTAGCATGCCTATCAAAAGCAGGGCAGCCAGCAGCGTCTTGATCCATTTGTTCATAAAACTGCCTCCATGGGTCTGCTTATCTTTACTATAGCGCATTTAACGGCTTTTCTGCTTACGGGGAAGGGAAGACTGCGCTTTTCCGCTATAATGAAATGAGAATAAAGCGTATGAAAATGACCTGGAAGGGGAGACACCGTATGTTTAAGATCCTGCTGATCGTCCTGATCCTGCTGACGGCAGTGCTTATCGCCGGAGCTTACTGGCTGGCCGGATTTACAATGACCGGAAAAAGACAGACCCTGGACGAAGCCATGACCTGGCAGTCGGCGCATTATGACACTTCATTTTATGAAAGCCTGGAAAAGAAAGACTATCTGGTAAAAGGAGAAGGAGACTATGAACTGCATGTGCAGTTTCTGAAGAATCCTGTTCCTTCCGAAAAGTATGTCATCCTGTCTCACGGCTATACAGACAACCGGATCGGCGATCTGAAATACTTAAAAGTCTATCTTGACCTCGGCTTTAACTGCATCATCTATGATCTCCGCGGCCATGGTCTGAATGCCCCGGACATCACGACCTACGGGATCCTGGAAGCGAAAGATCTGCTGAAACTGATCGAGGACACACGGGCACGCTATCCGCAGCTGGAATCTCTCGGCCTGCATGGGGAGTCTCTCGGCGCCGCAACCACGGTCACCTGCCTACAATACAGGCCTGAAGTCGATTTCGCGGTCGCGGACTGCGGCTTTTCCGATATCGAGAACGTCCTGCGGGGAGCGTATAAAAGCGTAAAGGCACCTTCTTTCCTGTTCGATCTGGCGGATCTCGGGGCAAGGCTGCGCTACCGTTATTCCCTGAAGGACATGCGTCCGGTCGATGCGCTTGAAAATAACGAGATCCCGGTCCTGTTTCTGCACGGAGCGGCTGATTCCTTCATTCTGCCGGAAAATTCAAAAAGGATGTACGAGCGCACAAAGGGATATAAGGAACTGTATTATCTGGAAGGGGCGGAACACGCAGTATCGGTACTGCGGCAGCCCGAAGCCTACGCACGGTATGTATGTGAATTCCTGCGGGCGATCGGACAGATCTCAAAAGAGGGATAAAAAAAGAAGACAGCGTCTTCTTTTTAATTTACGCTTTTTTGTCTGCTTCCGGCTGCAGGAAACGCAGCAGCAGGAAACCGCTGAGAGCAGTCAGCACCGTCGCCAGCATAACCAAAGACCTGACCCCGTAAAGGTCTAATACATACCCGCCGAAAGCGTTCAGCAGCATCTGCACCGCGGTCAGGCACATCGCCTGCAGCGCGTAAGCCAGGGCGATCTCGTTTCTCTTCATGATCCGATTGATATAGGAAACGAACGCCGGCAACAGCAGAGCCAGCGAAGTTCCCTGCAGGATCTGGGAAGCGTAGATCGGCACAACGCTGCGGGCAGCAAACATGATCACGCATTTTACGATGAAACTGGCAACTGCGACGACAAAGATCGGGCGTAGGGCATAGCGCCGTTCGATCAGATGAAAGCAGAAGATGAAGGGAACCTCGATGAATGCTTTGATTCCCTGTACGATCCCGTTATCAACAGCCGTTCCGCCGACGCTTTGCAGGATCGGCAGCAGAAAGTTCTCCATGATCAGCCCGAAACATCCCATCAGCCCGGCGTAACCGAGGCAGGTGAGAAAGAAGGCCCGATGAGATCCCAGAAAACCGCGGAAGCCGATCGTCTCGCGCTCTTCCGGCGTCTCTTCGATCTTATCGATCTGATCGAAATGCTTCGCGGTTAAGGCCAAAAACAAAATCAGTAAAACCTGGAAGATTACCAGCAGCCAGGCGATAGCCCGCCAGCCTGCTCCGGATGCGATATAACCGAAAACGATGCAGGAAATGCCGAAGGACAGCGAGCCGAAGGAACGGGCCACGCCGAAATGGATATCCACGCCGTTTTTGATCAGCGTCGAATTCAGAGATTCGATCAGCGGTACCAGTGAGAAGGTCAGCGCGATGCACAGAAGGTAATCGAGGCTCAAAGCGAGTGAAGGTTCAGCGAAAAAGGCATTCCCGATATAGAGCAGAAGCAGTATGAGCGACACATAGACGGACATTCGAAAAGCATTGATGCTCCGGTGTTTTCCCTGCAGCCAGGAGATCAGATAGTTGAAGATAATGCTGGCAAAATTGGCAAGCGCGATCAGGATCCCGATCAAACCGGCACTGTAACCGCGGCTCAGCATCATAAATGTGCCGAAGCCCGCCAGCGCCGCAAAGCAGACATAGAAAGCTGACTGGATCAGGATGTGGTCCCGGTTTAGGATCTTTTTCATATTTTCTATTGTACACGATTGGTCGGACCAGTGCTGTGGAAACAAAAAAAGAGGACAGCGTCCTCTATTCTTCGATACCGTTCCAGACCGGCTTTCCGGTGTATTCCTTGAGTTTTGCCTTGCCGTGCAGGACTTTCAGCGTCTCGTTTGCAAGAGCTTCCTGTTCCATCTCACCCGGATAGCAGTAGATCGGGGCGATCCAGTCGCAGTTTTTGTGGATCGATTCCGCGATCTCCGGGAAACGCATGAGACCGCCGGTAAGCAGGATGCCGTCAATTTCGCCCTCGAGAGCGACCGCCATGGCGCCGATCTGTTTCGCGATCTGATAGATCATTGCCCGCCAGACCAGAGCTGCCTTCTTATCGCCGTCGACAACACGCTGATGGATCGTGTCGGCGTTGCTGGTGCCGAAGTGTGAGACGAATCCGCCTGCGCGGGAGCACATCAGTTCAACTTCCTCTATACTGTGGGATTTCAGAAACTGGATCAGCGGCAGGATCGGAACGCTGCCGATGCGGGTCGGAGTGAAGGCACCGTCTCCGCCGGAACCGACGTTGCCGTCGATCATTCTTCCTTTGCGGTGGGCGTGAACAGTGATGCCGCCGTCGATATGACAGACGATGAAGTTGCAGTCTTCGTATCTTTTTCCCATTTTCTCGGCATGATAGGTCGCGACCGCTTTCTGGTTCAGAACGTGTGCCTGCGCATTGTAGTATACTCCCTTGATACCGGTGATCCTGGCTTCTTCGATCAGTTCGTCGACATTGGTCGGGTTCATCGTGTATGCGGGTTTGCCTGTCTCTTCGGAAAACTTATGTGCGATCATGACGCCGAGTTTGGCAGCGTGTTCGCTTCCGCCGACACCGTCACGAGTGTCTTCATAGAGTTTCTTCGTGATCTGCATGACGCCGGCTTCGCAGGGGCAGGCACTGCCGCCGCGGCCGACAAAGACATCGATGTCATCAAGCGAATAGCCATTCTTTTTCAGGATATCGAGAACGACCTGCCTGCGGAAGGGCACCTGGTCGTTGACGTGCGGATATTTCAGCAGTTCAGGCGCATCATGGAAGACGCTTTCCTCGAACAGTTTGGTCTCCTCATCGTGAAGACTGATCTTCGTGGATGTGGAGCCCGGATTGATAATCAGAAGTTTCATAGATCTATTTCTCCATACCGGCAGGTGCCGGACTCTTTTTTAAAAATACAACGCTATTATATCCAAGAACTCTGAAAAAGAAAAAGACCGCTCACGTTAAAGTCGATTACATTATTGTTATAATAAGGATATGATCCGGTTTGAAAAAGAAACACTGACAAAGGAGAATATCGCCGAACTGATCAGGCTGTCTCATTGCTGGGCGGAAGAGGAATGTTCGCACGGAATCGTCCCCAACACCAAGGAAGATCTGAAGGAACCGCTTTATACGGCGAGAGATGAAGGGAAACTGATCGGGTATATTTTCGGCCATTTCTATACCGCTGAAAAGCGGACGTCCTATATCGAACCGGGCAGCCGCTGTTTTGAGGTCGATGAATTCTATGTGCTTCCGGAATACCGGAGCCGCGGCATAGGCCGTCAGCTGTTTTCCGTGATCGAGTCGGAAGTCATGCAGAACGCGGAATACCTGACTCTTGCCACCTCGACCAAGGATTACCGGAAGATCCTCCGCTTTTATACCGAAACGGCCGGCATGGATTTTCACAGCGCATTTTTGATCAAAAAAGCAGTCCGCTGAAACGGTCTGTGTGTTTTCGATAATACCCGCATCAATACCCGGATTTTTGTCCGCCTGTTCTGTACAGGGCGTGCCCGGAGGCCGGGCTTTTTGACATTCTACCGATTATGCTGAAAAAATCGCTGCACACAAGGGAAATTAGAATAAACGTCCTTTTCGTCTAATTCTCCGGAATTCCCGCATGATAGTGTGGAAATGAAGCAGAGTCTTTATGTTTTTGCGTACATAAGTGACTCGCAGCGGAGTCTTATGCGGGAATGGATCTGCACAGGATTCCGGAAAGGTTGGCGGAATTTGCCAGGGAGTTGAATATGAATCAAACGAAAAAGATCCTAATGATCCTGACATTCGTCCTGTTCATGCTCATCAGCAACAGCGTCGGTATTTCACCGAAGACAAACGTTGCTAAAGCAGACGACGGCGAAACAGCGGAAGTCCTGAACGGCGAGGGCCAGAAAGAAGAAAAGGAAGAGCCCGGTCAGGCTGCCGAGGAAGAAAAGCAGCAGGAAACCGCAGCTGATCCTGAAAGCGAAGAACCGGCAGTTAATGAGGAAGCGTCGGAAACCGAAGAAAAGAAAGAAGCCGTCGCTGAGAATGACGCTGCACCGAATGCAGCTGCTCTTCTGGCTGCAAAACCCGAAGGCGAAGTCACAGTCCGTGCTGCCGATGATGGCGTTGTTCCTTATAATCCGACAGCGATCACCATCTCTGTCACGAAAGTCTGGGACGATAACGATTCCGACCTGCGCCCGTCTTCGATCATGGTAAAACTGTATAAATACAAAGGCGAATCCTATACAGACAGTGATCTGTACTCCAGAGCAGCAGTCACCGCTGAAAACAACTGGGAATGCAGTTTTGAGGTCATTGATACCGAGAGCGATCCGGCATTCTATATAGGGGATGACGGAAGCTACCACGTGTATAATTTTGCCGTCGAGGAAGAACCCATTCCTTATTACACGGAAGTGGAAGCAGCGCACAAAGACCCGGATGTGAATATGGTCGTCTATACCGATTCCGCGAACTGGGTCTGGATCCGGCCGAACAGCGTAAAGACTTTTGAGGTCTATACAGAAACATACCCCATGTCCTTCATCGCCGCGAAAGACGGTCATGATTTATATATCTGGACACCGGAGGAAGTCAGCGAGATCGAACAGAAGATGCTGCTTCAGGTAGTCAGAACTCATCCGCAGTTTCCTCACGAAGATTGGGAAGGCACTCATTATCTGACCGGTTTCGGTCATCATGAAGAGGGTGCTTTCACAATGGTATCGGGAAACCCCGGATCGATCACATTTGACAACAAGTCCGACTGGTCATTCTGGGCAAGAGGAACCTATACCAGAAGCACACCGGAAGAGAACTCCGCCAGTATCACCAACAAACTCGAAACTGTCGATGTAACAGTCACGAAATCGTGGGACGATGCAGATAATCAGGATGGCATCCGTCCGGACGATCTCACCTTGACTTTGAATGTACCGGACGGCGTAACCGCCCCGGATCCGGAAATCACCAAGAACGGTAATTCCTGGACCTACAAATGGTCCGATCTTCCGAAGATTGATGAGACATATACCGTGACGGAAGAGACTGTCCCGACAGGGTACACCTGTGAGACAAAGACTGTCAACGCGGGTGGCACGATCACCAACAAGCACACCCCGGAAACCATTGAGCTGAAAATCGTGAAAGTCTGGGATGACGAAGACAACAAGGACGGCAAGCGTCCGGGAACACTTAAGGTGACTTTATCCAACGGCGATGAGGTTACCCTTTCTGAAAACAATCAGTGGACAGCAACCGTTACAGTTCCGAAATACAATAACGGTCAGGAGATCACCTATACCTGGACGGAAGGCGATATGCCGGAAGGATACGAACTTCTCAGCACCAAGGTCGCCGGTTTGATCACGACGATCACCAACAAGTACACTCCGGAACCGGAAACGATCGACATTACGGTCAAGAAAGTCTGGAACGACGCTAACGACAAGGACAAACTCCGTCCGGCGAAAGTTACTGTTCGTATCCTTGCGAACGGTGATGAGATCGAATCGTTTGAGTTGAGCGAAGAAAACAAGTGGACAGCCACTCTAGAAGATCAGCCGGTCAGCGATGGTGAAAAAGAGATCACATACACTGTCAACGAAGACACTGTCAAATCTTATACGACCGCGATCAGCGGCAGCGCGAAAGACGGATTCACCGTAACGAACTCCCATACTCCGCCGTCACCGCCAACTCCCCCGAAGCCGCCGGTACCGAACACCGCCGGTAAATAATCAACAAATAAGGTCATGCCGCAGGGCACGACCTTTCTTTTTTGCTTTTACATAGTTTCAGATATTCACCGGCATACAGATTCTGCTATGATTGTCTTATGCTGAAAAAACAGTACCTTTACTCTCTCCTGTTGCTTCTGACAGCGGCGATCTGGGGTTTCGCCTTTACCGCACAGCGTATTGGGGCAGACTATGTCGATCCTCTGATGTTTCTGGCCTGCCGCAGCTGGCTCGCCTTTTTCGTGATCCTGATCTTCCGCCAGGTGCGCAGACCGGCGAAAGACGATCCGAAGACGCTGATCAGAGGCGGGGTAATCTGCGGTTTTGCGATGTTCATGGGCTCGATTCTGCAGCAGATTGCAATTCCAATGACGACGACCGCGAAGGCAGGTTTCCTGACGGCGATGTATGTTGTGATCGTGCCTTTGATCACCTTCTTTTCCGGCAACCGGATCTCGCGCCGTGTACTTTTGGCGGTCGTTCTTAATGTCGCCGGTCTATGGCTTCTCTGCATGAACGGAGACCTTGGTTTCGGTACAGGAGAAGTTCTGCTGACCGTCTGCGCGTTCTTCTTTGCGCTGCAGATCATCGCGATCAATCATTATGTAAAACTCGTTGACGGGATCACGCTCTCACTGATGCAGGTACTGACTGTGGCTGTGCTAAGCACAGTGCTTCTGTTTGCTTCCGGACGTTTCAGCACATCCGGTCTCCGCGAAGCGCTGCCGACACTGTTATACGCCGGTATCCTGTCAGGAGGCGTTGCCTATACGTTCCAGATCATCGGACAGAAAAACGTTCATCCGACTTTGGCTTCGATCATCATGTGCATGGAAAGCGTGTTTTCCGCTCTGGGAGGCTGGCTGATCCTTCACCAGATGCTGAGTTTAAAAGAGCTCTGCGGGGCAGGGCTCATGTTTATAGCTGTGATACTCGCTTCGCTCAGTTAACGCTGAGCTTTGCTTTTTGTAAGGCCCGTACGATAAGCGGGACAAGGATCAGATGAGCGATGATGCCCGGCAGGCCATTGAGGAAGTAACCGGTCAGCCACATCTTCAGAGTATAGTTTCCGGCATTAAGGATGAGTGCGTTGACAAGACCGCCGGCGATACGTCCGCACAGCATTGTAACGATCAGTGCCAGATAGATCTTGCCGAAGTTTTTGTTGTCCTTCAGCAGACGCATCATCAGACCACCGACAAGGCCGTAGACCGCAAGTTCGACCATCATACCGGGAAGCCGGGGTGCCGGAGGCATGCCGGTCAGGGCGCTGGACAGAGCCGGAGTCACGATGCCGCAGATCAGACCTTCAATCGGTCCTGTGACCAGTCCGCAGACGAGCACCGGAATATGCATAGGCGAGAAGAGAACCCCGCCGTTGGGGACGACATGGAAAGCGATCGGCAGGACGATGCCCAGCGCGATGAAGAGGGCGGTAAGTACCAGATTCTTTGTTTTCATTTTTGATTCTCCCTTAGATAAATAAAAGGCGTACCGGTCTCTTCTGAAACCAATACGCCTTCATGGCATACATATACGTATTCTTTTGAAATCAATGACCGAAATGCTTCCTGCATTTCTGTTCAGGCTTCGTGCCTGAGTTCATTTTAGGCGATTCACTCCGCTTTTGCAACGAGGGAAAGCACTGTCTGGGATGCTTCCTCGATCAGTTCCGCAAGCTTGCGGCTGCGGATACCGACCAGATTCAGTCCGCAGTGGCTGAAGGGGATCAGGACTTTTTCCGCACGGCTCTGGGCTACCGCTGTAGCCATGACCGGCGAGATCTCACCGAGCATCGAATCAGCGATCACGATCCCAATCGCGCCGACGATGATATCCGCATCGCGGCAGTTCACAACGACCGCGTTTTCGCCGACGGCTGCCTTGTCGGCGCCGTTTTTCAGCATTGCAGCCGCAGCTGCACTGTTAGTCCCGACCGCGATGATCTCGTATTTCCGGTCAGGTATATTCAGGGCGCTGACCAGACTTTTTCCGACTCCGCCGCCCTGGGCGTCTATCACTACGATCTTCATTTCGTTTTCCCTGCCATCAGTTCTGCGATCTTGATCTTCAGAGCTTCATAAGCCGGTTCCGGTTCCTGATGCTGAAGCGCGATCTTCTCCATTGGGCAGAGATCGTCGCCGGTACGGTTCAGGATGTTCGGGACCATTTTGCCGAAGGAGTAGGGGATGTTGTAGTGTTCAAGCACCTCAACGGCACTTTCGGAAAGAAGCTCTGCATAGATCTCCTTTACCTTGAGCAGGACGTAGAGAAAAGCAGCAGCCCGGCCGACGACTTTATCGGCAGCACTGTAGCCTTCGAAGGTGTAACCGTCACGCAGCCACCAGTTCAGCGGTTTGATGCCGTTGGCATCGCTGGTGTAGACGCTGTCGCCCTTGCATATGGCGGCAGCATGACCCTGTGCCAGGATCTCTTTTGCTTTTGTCAGATCGTTATTCATATACCTTAAAATAAAAAATGGAGCGGGCGACGGGAATCGAACCCGCGTGGCCAGCTTGGGAAGCTGAAGTTCTACCATTGAACTACGCCCGCATTCCAAGAATCATTATAGACAAAAAACGGCAATAAAAAAAGTCCCATGACCGGACCTGATTGCATATTCTGGAGCGGATGACGAGAATCGAACTCGCGTCAACAGCTTGGAAGGCTGAGGTTCTACCATTGAACTACATCCGCAGAGTGGTGTCCCGATGCGGAATCGAACCGCAGACCCTCTGATTAAAAGTCAGATGCTCTACCGCCTGAGCTACCGGGACAGCGTTTGACCTAGTTGGCTGGGATGGCTGGACTCGAACCAGCGAAATGAGGGAGTCAAAGTCCCTTGCCTTACCGCTTGGCTACATCCCAATAAAATGGTGGAGAGGGACAGATTCGAACTGCCGAACCCGGAGGGAGATGATTTACAGTCACCCGCGTTTAGCCACTTCGCTACCTCTCCACATTAAACCGAAAGATATTCGGTGCTTATCTATCTTATCGTTAAAATCTTCTAAAGTCAATCTGAACTTATCTGTTTTTCCCGCTTTTTCCGAAAAAAACAGACAATATGTTTATCTGTATCGCAAAAAGAGGGATTGGAGATATAAAAACATCCTCGCGGATGTCGTTTTTGATCTGGTGCCGACTGCAGGACTTGAACCCGCAACCTACTGATTACAAATCAGTTGCTCTACCAGTTGAGCTAAGTCGGCAATAATGGTGGAGGCTAACGGGCTCGAACCGCTGACCCTCTGCTTGTAAGGCAGATGCTCTCCCAACTGAGCTAAGCCTCCATTCAGCCTTTATAGAATATCACAAAGTCTTTCTCTGCGTCAATAAGCTTGTGATGTGTGTTATCATTAAAAAAATAGGGGTTAGAGGAATTATGTACAGAAACACATATCTTTTGATCAATACCGATTCCTATCGGGCAAATGTGAACACGCTCCGGCACACCGCCGGAAAAGAACTGATCGCCGTGATCAAGGCAAATGCCTACGGCGTCGGTGATATTGAAGCCGCTGCGCTGGCGATGAAGGAAGGCGTCCGTTTCTTCGCGGTCTCCAGCATCGAAGAAGCGATCCATCTCCGCAAGCGGGGCGTCCGCGGCGAGATCCTGATCCTCGGCTATGTCGACCTGAACTTCCTGGATCTGGTCAAGGAGTATAACCTTTCACTGGTAACAGTATCGGATGAGTACTTCTCTGCGATCCCCAATCTGTCCGGGGTCAAGATCCATCTCAAGATCGATACCGGCATGCGCCGGATCGGCATCCTGCCCGAGAAGGCTCCGGAAGTCCTTGCTTCCTTGAATATCCGCGGCGCGGATATCTGCGGCATCATGACTCATTATGCCTGCAGCGATGAAAAGGATGAGACGTTCACCGATCTGCAGTATCGTCGTTTCCGCAAGGTGATCGAAGATCTCCATTATCCTTTCCGCTATATCCATACCTGCAATACCGATGCCAGCATCAATTTCGACGATCCGTTCTCGACTCATGTCCGCTGCGGTCTCGGTCTGTGCGGCTACAGTTCCTTTGAGTCGATGCTGAAACCGGCTCTTGCACTGAAGAGCGAAGTAATCAACTGCAAGCGCGTCGAACGCGGCGATCCGGTCTCCTACGGCGGTCATTACATTTCCGACGGAGAAGGCTATATCCTGACGCTGCCGATCGGCTATGCAGACGGCATCAACCGCAAGTATACAGGCAACAACGTTTACATCGAAGGGGAGTACGCCCCGATCGTCGGTTCGATCTGTATGGACCAGTGCATGATCCACACCCAGCGCGCCTATCCGGTCGGTACGCCGGTCGAATTCTTCGGCCAGCATATCGCGCTTGAAAAAATGGCGGAAGTTCTGGGGACGATCCCATATGAGATCCTGACCGGTCTGAGCGACCGCGTTTCCCGCCGTTATATCGACAACGAAGGCCATGTACTAAAAGAATCAACCCCGCGGCTGATCCTTTAATGAAACAGATTATGGAAGAAAGTCCAGACGATATCGGCTCCGCCGATGAAGGTGCCGATCGTCGAGAACAGGTTGGCGAACAGCACGACCAGCAGGACTCTCGTAACTTTGTTTTTCCAGAAACCCTTAAGACTTTGAGTATCTTCACCGAGCTGCTCGAAGTCTTTTACTTTCGGGTTGCGCAGCTTCGCTTCGACCAGACCGGAGAACCAGCCGACCGCCAGCAGCGGATTGAGAGAGGTCAGCGGCGCCAGCAAGAAGGAGGTCGCTACTGACAGGGGATGTCCGAAAGCGAGGACCGTTCCGATCGCCGACAGACAGCCGTTCCACAGCCACCAGGCTTTCAGCTGACCGATCCCGACTTCGCGGTTGGTGTATAAGGTATAGGCGATCATCGAGACGATCGCAGCCGGCAGCAGCCATTTGAGCCAGGAAAGGCTCTTCGGCTTGCTGGTATTTTCCAGTTCCTGCAGATCGACGTCTTCGTTCATATGGCGCACAATGCCCTGACCGTGGCCGGCACCGACGATGGCGACGATCTTTTTGCCCGGTGCGGTCTTGATCTTCTGGGCGAGATACGCGTCGCGCTCATCGATCAGGATCCGTTTGACGACCGGGAATTCCTTGCCAACGTCCTGCAGCGCCGTCTCCAGCGCATCCGCTTCTTTCAGGGAAGCGAGATCTTCCTCGCTGATCTCTTCATCATCGAAGAGAGAAGAAAAGATCGTGTAGATGAGTTTGGTCTTTTCCTTGAAACCGAGATTGTTCCAGATGCGGCGGAAGGTCAGGTTGATCGGACGGTCCGCATTGACGATCGGAATATCCGCTTTTTGGGCTTCCTCGATCCCTGCCAGCATCTCGCCTCCGGAGGAGGTCTCAAGATTCTTGGCCATCCTTCGCTGGAAAGAGGCCAGGATCATGTTGACCAGAAGCAGCGTTGCCTTCTTTTCTTTGATCACGGTGGCGATATCGGTGTTCTGCCAGCGTTCCCTGGAAGTCAGGGATTCGTAGCGGTTCTGATCGAGTTCGATGCAGATCGCGTCCGGCTGCACTTCGGCCACTGTCTCCCGGACATCATCTACGGAAGTCTTGGAAATATGGGCTGTTTTTACGATCCAGATCTCCTTGTCCTGATATCCGGTCTTGATCACGTTCTCATTCATAATCCCCATTGTAGTAGAAAGCGCTCCGCTTTTCCAGTTTCCTTTTTTCCGACTTCCTGAAGAGTGCCCCGTATTATGTGGTATAATAAATCAGTTAGAGAAAAGGAGGGACACATGCCGGATTACAATATCAATATGACGTTACAGAGCATCTGGGCGATCTCAAGGATCTTCTTCGATGTGGCGATCATGTGGTTTCTCATTTATTACGCAATGAAATTCGTGCGCAACAACGCGCGTACGATCCAGATATTCAAGGGCATCATTCTGATCCTGCTGGTCAACGCACTGGCGAAACTGCTCAGGCTCTCGACGGTCGCATATTTCTCCGACCTGTTCATCAACTGGGGATTTTTGGCTGCGATCATTATCTTCCAGCCGGAGATCCGCGGTCTTCTGGAGAGGATCGGCAAGACGAACGCCCTGTCAAGCATCTCTTCATTGCTGATGAATGAGAAGGAAAAACTCGTAGAAGAGATCTACGAAGCGGTCATTGCCTTATCCAAGAACCGCGTCGGTGCTTTGATCACGATCGAACAGTCCCAGTCCCTGCAGGACTATGTCCGCAGCGGTCTGGCTGTCAATGCTTCCGTTACTAAGGAACTTCTGTCCTCGATCTTTATGACGACGACACCTCTGCACGACGGCGCTGTCATCATTCAGGGTGACAAGATCGCCTGTGCTTCGACATACTTCCCGCCGACCAATGCCGAACTGTCTTCCCGCTACGGCGCCAGACACCGTGCCGCCCTCGGTATCGCCGAGATCACGGACGCTCTGACGATCGTCGTATCCGAAGAGACTTCCGGCATTTCGATCGCGGAAAAGGGAAAGATCTTCGCCGTAGATGAACAGCAGCTGCGTGACTATCTGCGCCGCGTCATCTGCAACGACGAGATCGAGATCCGCCGTCAGAGTCGTCAGCGCAGTTCCCTGCTGATCACCGACGAGCCGGAAATGATCGTAGAGAAGGAAAAGGATTCTGCTTCCAAGAAGAATCTGTTTGCTTTCTTTGCCAAGAAGAATAAAGAGGCGGAAAATGCGGATTCCGAAACAACGGAAAATCCGAAGACCGAGATCGACATGAAGATCCCGGTCAACAACCGTCTGAAATACGATGAGCAGCATCCGACTGTCATCGCGGACACCGAAGAAGATGAGATGAAAGCGCCGGAAGCGGAAGACACATATGTTGAGGAAGCGATCGACATAACGGACAACACCCAGTCTTTCGAAAAGGTCAAGGAAGGTGACGAAGATGAGTGAGAACGATAACAAGAAGAATACTCCGTCCCAGGAAAAGACCGAACTGGCGAAGCGTATTGCCAACCAGTCCAAGCGCGTAAGCCGCAGCTACGAGACTGTTGAAGCGACCATCTTCCGTTTCATCCGTTTCTTCTCCTCGATCATCGACCGGATCTTCTTTTCCAGAAGATACACCGGCGTCGTATCCCTGCTGCTGGCTCTGCTGCTTTACTTCTCCGTGAACTACAGTGGCGACAACGCTTCCAGCCAGCGTCTAAGCAATGCGAAAGTACTGAGCGGCGTCAGCGTAAATGTGCGCTATAACGACGAGTCCTTCGAGATCAGCGGTGTTCCGACAACCTGTCAGATCGTTCTGACCGGAGAAGCCGCCAACGTCAACAACGCAGCTGCCAAGAACGGCTACTGCCTGATCGACCTGGAAGGCTATACCGAAGGAACGCATTCGATCCCGCTGGTCGCGACCGGCTACGGAAACAGCGTTACTGCGACTGTCACCCCGAGCGAGGCGATGGTCACCCTGAAGCGAAAGACTACCGGCCAGTTCGCGCTCGAGTACGACTTCATCAACAAGAACCAGATGGATTCCCGTTATATCCTCGGCACTCCGACTTTTGCCGGCGATACGACGTATGTCAATATCCGTGCTTCGCAGGATACCCTGAATTCGATCGCGATGGTCAAGGCTCTGATCGACGTCAGCGGCCAGACAGCAGACTTTGAAGTCAACGCGCCCCTGGTCGCCTACAACAGCAGCGGTCAGGTCGTCAACGCCGAGATCGATCCGAGTTCCGTACGCGCTTCGGTCACCGTGACTTCTCCGCATAAGACCGTACCGATCCTGCTGAATCTCAACGGCGAGGTCCAGAGCGGCATGGCGATCGATTCGGTACAGATGGATCATCAGACGACTGTCATCTACGCTCCGGAAAGTGTTCTTGCCGGAATCAGCAATGTCTATGTCAACCTCGATGCTTCCCAGCTTCTGAGCGACAGCCAGATCGTTGCCCCGGTCACGCTGCCGAGCGGTGTAACTTCCTCGGAAGTCAACAGTGTCAACCTGGATGTCCGTCTGAACGTCGTTGAATCCAAGACGATCGAGAACATCCCGATCAATTACCGCAACAACAACAATTCCTACGGCGCCAGTGAAGTCGATACGACTGTCGTTACCGCGACGATCACCGGCACGGCTTCCAATATTGAAAAGGTCACAGCCGAAGATATCAGTGTCTACATCGATGTCAATGAGCTGGAGCCGGGAACCTATGATCTGCCGCTGCAGGTCGAGTTCAACAGCAATATGTTCGTCAAGTGCAGTCTTGACAGGACCACCATCCACATTACTCTCGTAGTGAATGAATAAAGGAGAACGAAAATGGGAAGATATTTCGGAACAGACGGCGTCCGCGGTGAGGCCAACAAGAATCTGACTGTTGCCAGCGTATACCGCATCGGACGCTACCTCGGCAATTACTACGCGAAGAACGGAAAGGGAAAGATCGTGATCGGCAAAGACACCCGTCTTTCCAGTTCCATGTTTGAGAATGCGCTTGCCTGCGGCATAGCGGAATCCGGTTCGGATACACTTCTTGCCGGCTACTGCACCACGCCCTGTCTGGCGTATCTCGTCGGCAGCGAGGACTTCGACTGCGGGATCATGATCTCCGCCAGCCATAACCCGTTCTACGACAACGGCATCAAGATCTTCGGCACCGACGGTCTGAAGATCCGCGACGATATGGAAGATCCGATCGAGGATTACATGGACGGCAAATTCGAACTGCCGGTCGCCGCCAAAGAAGAGATCGGCACGATCGAATACTATCCGGAAGGCGTCGAACACTACGTCGACTGGATCACCAAAACGTATCCGACGGACCTCAGTTCCTATTCCGTTCTGCTCGACCTATGCAACGGCGGTAGCTGCTACACCGCTCCGCAGATCTTTGAGCGTCTCGGCGCTAAAGTCACGATCATGAACGATGATCCCGACGGTCTGAACATCAATACTAAATGCGGTTCCACCCACCTGGAAGCGATCCAGGCGGCGATGAAGGAAGGCAGCTACGACATCGGTTTCGCTTTTGACGGCGATGCTGACCGTGTTCTGGCAGTCGATCCGCAGGGAAACGTGGTCGACGGTGACAAGATCATGTATCTTCTCGCCAAGCAGCTGAAAGCGGAAGGAAAACTGAAGGGCAACCGTCTGGTCACGACCGTCATGTCCAATATCGGTCTCAAGAAAGCGCTTGAGGCAGCCGGCATCCAATATGAGATCGTTGCGGTCGGCGACAAGAACGTCGTCGAATGCATGCGCGCCAACGATTATGTCGTCGGCGGCGAACAGTCCGGTCACATCATCAACTCCTACAGCGCGCTGTTCGGAGACGGCGTCAAGACCGCTCTGAACGTGCTGGAAGTCATGGCGAAGAATCAATGCGGTATCAATGCCCTGGCTGATCCGGTCAAGGTCTATCCGCAGCTTCTGATCAATGTCCGCGTCAAAGACAAGAAGATCGTTCTGAACGACGAAGAGATCAAAGCCAAGATCGAGGAAGTCGCGAAAGCGCTCGGCGACAACGGCCGCATCCTGGTCCGTCCGTCCGGAACCGAACCGCTGATCCGCGTCATGACCGAAGCGGAAAGCGATGAGCTCTGCGAGAAATACGACAACGCCGTCATCGAACTGATCAAAGCCAAAGGCTACGCGGCATAAAACCGAACAGATAAAAGTGCAGTCCGCTGCACTTTTTTGTTGAAAGAGCGGATCGTAAAGGAGGGCCGGTTCACAAACCCGGCAGGGGATACTATACTGAAAAGGAAAGAACAGGAGGAGACGATGCTTCCAAGTGAAAAAAGAAAACGGGCGGAAGAACTGAAGAAGATCCATAAGCGGCATCTTTTGGCTGCTCTGATCCTGGGGATCATCTGGATCCTCAGCTACCTGTATGCCAACAGCGTCCATGGCGGGATCGACGCGATCGGTCTCGCGTTCGTCGCCGGAACGCTGTTCGTGCTCGCGACAGGAGCTTTCATCCTGAACCTTATACTGTATGCGTTCGATATATTCATCTGCTACTCACCGAAAAAAGGAAAGATATTTCTTTCCTGGGCGCTGCTTGCGGTCTATACTGCCGCGCTGCTGTATACGGTCTACAGTGCTTTCTCTTTCAGCTACGGAAGGTTCTTCCAATATCTCGCGGAAGGAGAGTTCTTCAGCATCCTGCATGTGGTGTTCCTGGCGGTCCTGATCGTCATGATCCTGATCCGCCGCTCAAAACTGCGCAGGTATAAAGCGATGCGATAAGAAAAGACTGTGTTTACGAAACACAGTCTTTTTATGTCCGAAGCGTATAGTGGGCGATCCAGGTCCGGAAGGCGGAAGGGATCGCTTTTTTCTGCAGTTCATCTCGGTCAAGAAGCAGCGTTTCCTCGCCAGGAAAGGCGTTGCCCGGATCTGTGACGTTGACTTCGTACGCGGTCATATGCCACTCGATATGAGAAAAGATATGGATCCCGGAGGGCAGGGGGAAGATGCTGGCGACAGTCATTCCTTTCTCCTGCAGAATATCCCGGACCTCCTTTGCGCTGTGTTCTCCCTCGAGTCCGGGGAACTCATAAAGACCAGCCAGAAGCCCTATGGAGGACCGCTTCTTCAGAAGAAAGCGTTCGCCCTGACGGATGATCATCAGGGTCCTTTTCTCGATCCTGCGCCGTTTTGAAGCGCTCCGGAAGGGGATCTGCGCCATGGCGTCATTATGGTAAGCACAACAGTGTTCTTTCAGCGGACACTCTGAACAGCGGGGCTGATCCTTCGGCAGACAGAGCGTTTCGCCAAGTTCCATCAGTCCCTGATTAAGGTCCCCGGCCTGGACATCCTGATACAGTGGCAGCAGCAGTTCACGGACTGCTTTTTCGGTGGAGGGGAGCCGCACATCCTCAAGGATTCCGCAGCGCCGGCTGATGACCCGCAGTACATTGCCGTCGACAGTCGGGCAGGGCAGGTCAAAAGCGATCGACGCGATCGCGCCGGCGGTATACGGTCCGATCCCGGGCAGGGAGAGCAGTTTCTCATAATCGGCAGGAAGTCTGCTGTCAAAGTCTTTCACAAGCAGCTGTGCGCACTTCTTCAGATTGCGGGCACGGCTGTAGTAGCCGAGACCTTCCCACAGGCGCATCAGGTCATCTTCCGGACATTCCGCAAGTGAGGCGATATCCGGCAGTTCCTTCATGAAGCGAAGGTATTTTTCCTTTACGGCTTCGATCCGGGTCTGCTGCAGCATGATCTCGGAGATCCAGACATGGTAAGGATTCCCGGTATCGCGCCAGGGCAGGGGACGTTTGTTTTCTCTGTACCAGGCCGTCAGGCTCCGGGCATCTTCTCGTAAATGCGCATCCATTATCTCCATTGTATTCCTTTTCAGCCTGCGTAAGGACGGAAAGTGCCGGCCCAGGCAGTGGAAGCGCTGTTTTGTGGTATCATAAAGTCATGAAGAGAATCATTAATGTCGTCGAAGACGAGAAGGATCTCAACGAGCTCGTCAAGCGTTATCTGGAAAAGGAAGGCTACATCATCCACTCCTATCTGACTTTTGATGAAGCCTATTCCCATCTGGATGATCCCTGCGATCTATGGATCCTCGACATCATGCTGGATGACAAGAGCGGTTTCGATCTGCTCGATGAAGTCAAGGAGCGTAACCGCAATATCCCAGTCATCTTCATGAGCGCGCGGGACAAGGAATTTGACCGCATCATCGGTCTTGAAAAGGGCAGTGACGACTATATCACCAAGCCGTTCTCCCCCAAGGAACTGGTCCTGCGGGTCAACGCGATCATGCGCCGGGTCTACCGCGAGGAGAACCGTATCCAGGTCGACGGCTATGAGATCGACGAGAACGAACGGATCGTCTATGACAACGGCAATCCGCTGGATCTGACGACCAAGGAATTCGATCTGCTGATGATGTTCGTCAAAAACAAGGGAACCGCGTTCCTGCGGGAGCAGATCCTGACCCAGATCTGGGGACAGGACTTCTACGGCTCCGATCGTGTCGTCGATGACACCCTGCGCCGTCTGCGCAAGAAGATGCCGAACATCTCGATCCGCACGATCTACGGCTTCGGGTACAGACTCGGATGAAACGGCTTCGCATCTGGCTGAGCGGGCTGAGTTTAGTGCAGCAGTTCATTTCTGTGGGATTTTTCGTGATCCTGTTTTTCGTGCTGTTCTCGTTCACACTGCTTTCGCGCAACGTGGACAACTTCGTCAACCGCCAGATGTTCGTTTATCTGAAGAGTTCCCAGAATGAGTATTTCATGTATTCAGATACCTATCCGGATACTGTCGATAACAACGTTTCCCATTACATCTATGACCGCGCCACCGGATCTTTCGTCAGCAATGTCCCGGAGGATGTTTTCGCTGCGCTGAACACGCTTGAGCTTCAGGAAATCAGCGACACCACTTACGGGATCGCCGGCAAGGGCAAAACGATGAAGATCTACGCTTTGCGTCCCTACAAGGAAGGCAGCCTGCTGCTCGTATCGGTGATCTCCGACGCCTACCGCCGTTCCTTCGAGGCGACGCTGTCGGAAGGCGTCATCAACGTCACTTTGCTGGTGGTGCTTTTCCTGTTCTCGTTCATGATCATCTGGGTCTTAACGCTCCTGCGTCCGCTGAACCAGATCAAGCACTATGTCGATAAGATCCGCAGCGGCGAGAAGAATCCCGAACTGAATATCCAGCGCGCCGACGAGATCGGTGAAGTCGCCGAGGCACTGGTCGATATGCAGGCGGAGCTGCAGGAACAGAAGCAGATCCGCGACGAGATGATCCAGAACATCTCCCATGACCTGAAGACCCCGATCGCGACGATCAAATCCTATTCCGAAAGCATCAAGGACGGCGTTTACCCTTACGGCACGCTCGAGAAAAGCGTCGACGTCATCATCGAACACGCCGACCGTCTGGAAAAGAAGGTCTACAGTCTGATCACCTTCAATAAGCTCGGCTATCTGGACGATACCGCGCCTGAGGGCAATACTCTTCCGATGGTCCAGGTCATTCACAAGGCGATCGTCGCCTGTAAAGTCCTGCGCAGCGACATCGAGATCGAGACCGACCTGCAGAACGTCCGTTTCCACGGCGAGGAAGACCCGTGGCGTATCGTCGTCGAGAACCTGCTCGACAATGCCCTGCGCTATGCGAAGAGCGTCGTCCGCATCAAACTGCGCAGCGGCCGGCTCGAAGTCTTCAACGACGGCGAACAGCTTGATCAGGCGTATCTCCAGAGGATCTTCACGCCCTATGAAAAAGGGAACAAAGGCAATTTCGGTCTCGGCCTTTCGATCGTCAAGCGTGTATGCGAGACCTACGGCTATGGGGTGACCGGCGGCAACACCAACGACGGCGTCGTTTTCCGGATCATTTCCTTAAAGAAAGAAAAGAACTGACCTTTGGTTGGTATATAATAATCTATATGGCTTTTACTGAATTACAGGGCATAAAGTGTTACTACGAAGAAAGCGGATCCGGCAAGCCGGTCGTTTTATTGCACGGCTGGGGGCAGAACACCGAGATGATGAAAGCGATCGCGCTTTTTCTCGAAAACCACTTCACCGTTTACAATCTCGACCTTCCCGGTTTCGGCCAGAGCAGCGAACCGCTGACTCCCTACGGCGTGGAAGACTACGCCGTTTTCCTGCGGGAATTCCTGGAGCAGTTCGGCGTGGAGGATCCGATCCTGATCGGACATTCCTTCGGCTGCCGTATCGCTCTGCACTATGCCCGCAAGCACCCGGTGCATAAGATGGTCCTTACCGGCGCGGCCGGTCTGCGCGACAAGCGGACGCTCGACTGGTACATGAAGACCTATACCTACAAAGCCGGCAAAAAGCTCACGTCCCTGCCGGGGATACGTGATCTTCCCTCGGTCAGGCAGAAAGTCCGGGAAGCCGCGGAACGCCGGGGCAGCGAGGACTACCGCAATGCGACCGGTGTCATGCGCGCTACTTTCGTAAAAGTCGTCAATGATGACGTCCGTCCTTTCCTGCGCGAGATCAAAACCGAGACCCTGCTGGTCTTCGGCAGCAACGATCAGGCGACGCCGCTGACCAAGGGACAGGAAATGGAAAAGATGATGCCTAACGCAGCCCTGGTCGTCTTCGAAGGGGATGACCATTACGCCTATTTCCATCAGGCGCAGCGTTTTAATCTCGTACTGGAGGCCTTTTTAAAGGAAGACTATGCTAATTAAGATAATGATCGTGATCCTTTGTCTGCTGGTGGCAGTGATCCCGTCCAAGCGGGCGCTGCATATGTTCCAGCAGAACCGCTATGAACTCTACCGCTATTCGCACTGGCTGTTCCGCAAACAGACTTTCGAAGTCAGCGGTCTGTTTCTTTTTGTTGCCGTTTTCGTAATCGGCCATTTCTTCAAAGGGTGGCTGAATACGGTCTTCTGCGCTGCCGGATCTGCCGGCGCTTTCTGGTATCTTTACGAAAGTGAGAAGTCCAAGAGTTTCGTCAAACCGCTGGTCTACACCCTGCGCGTAAAGCGCCAGATCGGTTTCATGGCCGTCCTTATGCTGGTGCTGCTTTTACTGCTCAGCAAGCTGACCGGCAACGCCTGTCTGATGGGTCTCTGCGCACTGCTGCTGCCGTATCTGCTGATCTGGCCGATGGCCTGGCTGACTGAACCGCTGGAAAACGCGATCAAGAAATCCTACGAGAACCAGGCGCGCAAGATCCTGCGCGACATGCCGGATCTGATGTCGATCGGGATCACCGGTTCCTACGGCAAGACTTCGACCAAGAATGTCGTCGGCGATCTTCTGAGCGAGCATTACCGCACCTTGATCACCCCGGCGAGCTACAATACCCCGATGGGCATCACCCGCACGATCCGCGAGCTTTTAAAGCCGATCCATCAGGTCTTTGTCTGCGAGATGGGCGCGGACCACGTCGGCGAGATCACCTATCTGATGGATTTCGTCAAGCCGCATTTCAGCATCGTCACCTCGATCGGTCCCCAGCATCTGAATACCTTCAAGAGCCTGGAGAACATCATCCACGAAAAGATGCAGGCGGTGGAATGCCTGCCTGCTGACGGCGTCGCTGTTTTGAATGTTGACAATGAATACATCCGCGACTATGAGATCAAAAACAGCTGCCGTGTCGTCCGCGTCGGGATCGCCAATACCGATGCCGATATCGTCGGCAAGGATATCCGCTATGACAAGGACGGCTCCAGTTTTACCGCTGTCATCCGCGGAAAGGAATACGAATTCAGTACCGAACTGCTCGGTGAGAACAATATCATGAACTGCCTGCTGGCGATCGCTTTGGCGCTGGAGATGGGCATCACCGCCGAGGAAGCGCAGCGCTACCTGAAGGAGGTCCGTCCGATCGAACACCGTCTGCAGAAGAAGCGCATCAACGGCTATCTGTTCCTCGACAACGCCTTCAACTCCAACCCGGTCAGCTGTCGCCAATCGCTGGACGTCCTTTCCAAAATGGAGGGCAAACGCGTCGTGATCACCCCCGGTCTGATCGATCTGGGCAGTGAGGAAGCACGCTATAACCGTGAATTCGGCGCCTATATGAAAGACCGTGCGGATTACGTCATCCTTGTCGGCGAACTGCAGAAGGAGAACATCCTGAACGGTCTGAAAGACAGCGGCTATCCGGAAGAGAACATCAGCTGCTGCAATACGATGAAGGAAGCCTTCGGGCTGGTCTATTCCCGCTTTACACCGCAGGATACGATCCTGATCGAAAACGACCTGCCGGATGCATTCCTCAAGTAATTTGGCTATAATGAAAGCAATGGAGGCAGCAGCATGAAAATTAGAGTTGCGGTATTTTTCGGCGGGCAGTCCTGCGAGCACGAAGTCAGCTGTATCAGTGCGAACCAGGTCATCCAGGCCCTGAATAAGGATAAATATGAAGTGATCCCCGTATACATCGCCAAGAATAAGGACATGTATACCGGCGATCTTTTGTTCGACCTCGCGAACTACACGGATCTGAACGATCTCGTTTCCAAATTGCGCAAGGTCTCTCTCGTCAAAGACGGAAACCACGTTTACCTGCATGCCGTCAAGGACAGCCTGTTCAAGCACTATGAGCAGGAGATCGACGTCGCTTTCCCGGTCATGCACGGCACCGGCGGTGAAGACGGCACCCTGCAGGGTCTTCTGGAGATGATGGATCTTCCCTATACTTCCAGCAGCGTGATCGGCTCGGCAGTCGGCCAGGACAAGATCATCATGAAGGAGATCCTGGAATACCATCACATCCCGATCGTTCCCTGGTTCCAGATCAAGGTGAGCGAATTCGAGAACCGTCAGCAGGAGTATCTCGAGAAGGCGAGAGCCCTCGGCTTCCCGCTGATCGTCAAACCGGCCAACCTCGGCTCCAGCATCGGCATCGAAGTCATCCATAACGAGGAGGAGTTCGCCGACAAGGTCCGCGAAGCCGGCAAATACGATTTCAAACTGGCTGTCGAATCCATGGTCAAGGACCTGAAGGAAGTCAACTGTTCCGTCATCGGTTCCCTTAAGGAAGCGAAGACGTCCGCGATCGAGGAAGTCATGAAGGACGACGCCTTCCTGACTTTCGACAAGAAATATCTGGGCGGTTCCAAATCCGCCAAGACCAAGGGGGCGGTAAAGGCTCCTGCCAAAGGCGGCGCCAGCAAGGGCATGGCCTCGGCCAGCCGTAAAGTCCCGGCTGATCTTGACCCGGCAACGGAAGAAGAGATCCGCAATTATGCGCTGCGCTCCTTTGAAGCGCTTGAGGCGCACGGCTGCGTCCGTATCGACTTCATGATCGACCGCGCCGACGGAAAGGTCTATGTCAACGAGATCAACTCGATCCCGGGATCCCTGGCTTTCTATCTGTGGCAGGAGACCGGCATTGGTTTCGACAAGGAGTGTGATCTTCTGATCGACAACGCCCTGAAACGCAAGAGTGAAAGAGAGAAGAAAGTCTTCTCCTTCGATACAAATATCTTACAGAGTTACGGGAGGAAAAAATAATGCCAACACCACACAATCAGGCCAGCTACGGCGAGATCGCCAAGACCGTTTTGATGCCGGGCGATCCGCTTCGCGCCAAGTTCATCGCGGAGACTTTCCTGAAGGATCCGGTCCAGTTCAACACTGTCCGCAACATGTTCGGCTACACCGGCACCTATGAGGGCAAGCGCGTATCCGTCATGGGCTCCGGTATGGGTATGCCGTCGATCGGCATCTATTCCTATGAGCTCTACACCCAGTACGGTGTCGAAAGCATCATCCGCGTCGGTTCCTGCGGTTCCATGAACAAGGATCTGAAGATCTACGACGTTCTGAACGTCACCGGCGCCTACTCGGAATCCACATATGCCTATCTGCAGTCCGGCGATACCGAAAAGGTCCAGCGCCCGACTCCGGAACTGGTCGAACGTCTCAAGAAGTCCGCTGAGAATCTGGGCATCGAGATGCAGGAAGGCACCGTCTCCTCAGGCGACGTCTTCTACTACGATCCCGCTGTTTTCGAAGAGCGTTTCCAGAACCTGCTTGACAACGAATGCGTTGCAGCTGAGATGGAGTCTTTCGCGCTGTTCCACAACGCGAAAGTGACCGGAAAGAAAGCAGCCTGCCTGCTGACTGTCTCCGATTCGATGATCACACATGAAGAGACTACTGCCGAAGAGCGTCAGAATTCCTTCACCGGCATGATGAAGATCGCGCTTGGAGCTATCGAAGAATAAATGAAGCGGAAGCTCTTTCTGCTTCTGGCCCTGCTTCTGATCTGCAGTGCCTGCACTTCTTCAGCGCCGGCAGAGACGCCGGAACCCAGTCCGACTCCGACACCCGGCGAACCGGCCAAGACTGAAACGGATTTCCGGGTCGAGCAGCTGCAGACGATCGCAGGATTCGATGAGACCAGACTTGAAGACTATCTGCAATACTTTGACTTAGGACCGCATTACGTGGTCCCTTTGGTCAATCAGGGGATCGTGAACGAAGAGAACTACGGGCGTTTGCTCGATCTTACCCATGATCCGTATTTTCTGCTGAGCCGCGCTTCCCGGTATCTGGACAATCCGAAGGAGACGGTCCGGGAAACTGTTGAATCCGTCAACGCCGACCGCGACAGAAAACCGTTCGATGAGGCGGTGGAGAACGATCCTTCCAAAGATCTGCTCGTCCAGGCGAATAAGTACTACCATTTCCCGGACGGCTACGTTCCGGAAGACATGGTGCCGATCGCAGCTCAGTACGGGATCCAGACTTCCCTGCGTGAACCCGCCTATGAAGCCTATATCCGGATGTATGAGGCTGCCCGGACAGAAGGCCTTGATTTCTATATCACCTCTGCTTATCGTTCCTACGACAAGCAAGTCAGCCTTTACAACAACTACGTCCGCAACGACGGTGTGGAAGCGGCCGACCGTTATTCCGCGCGCCCGGGCTTCTCCGATCATCAGACCGGGCTGACCGTCGATATCCTGACTTCCTCCAGCAATTTCAGTACCTTCGAATATACCGCAGAAGCGAAATGGCTGGCGGAGAACGCACCGCGCTTCGGTTTCATCATGCGCTATCCCGACGGCAAGGAAGACGTTACCGGCTATACCTATGAATCCTGGCACTTCCGTTATGTCGGCGATATCGCGGAAGCCGTCACGGCGAGCGGACTGACATACGATGAATACTATACCTACTTCGTCAGAGGAGAATGATGAATAAGACACAGAAGAAGATCCTGCTGCTCTCACTGGCAGTGATCGCTGTTTCTTCACTTGTTCTGTCTGCGGTATTTCATAAGCCGTCCGCTCCGGAACCTGTTCCGGAAACCGAGACCGCTGTTCCGGAAAAGAAGATCACGGTCGCGGAATACTACGACTGGAGCGGTGAACAATTCAGGGAAAACAAAGCGGTCAACGGGGACTATATCGGAACGCTGCGTTTTGAGTCCGGCCTGATTGATCAGCCGATCGTACAGGGCAAGACCAACGATACGTATCTGCGCACCGACTGGAAGACCGGCGACTACGCGCTGGGAGGAACCTGCTTCCTGGATTACAGCATCCGTTATGAAAAGACGGCCGAAGCGCCGGAAGACCATAATATCGTGATCTACGGACACTATATGTATCCTGAATACGATCCTTCCCGCACGGAGATGTTCACGCCGCTGCACACCCTGCGCAGCAAGGATAACTACGAGGCCAACAAGTATATCGTCCTGCTGCAGGAGGATCAGGTCCGCCGCTATCAGGTGGCTGACGTCTATCTCTGCCGTCTGGAATATGACGCCTACTATAAGGACTACGTCTATACCGCTGATCAGCAGCAGTATTATCTGGGAAACTTCACTCCCGAATATCTCGAAGTCTACAAGGACACGATCAGCGTGTCTGTCAACGACCCCTCCCTGAACATCGACAACGAGGGGACCGGTTACGACACCTCTTTCACAGGTGTCGATTTTGACGCGGACGATCCGATCCTGACCCTGCAGACCTGTGTACTGAACCGGGAGGACCTGCGTCTGATCGTTGTTGCCAAAGAGATCGGCCGGATGAAGCTCACTGATGTTTTTGAGTAACAGCGTCTCTGCGAAAGGACGCTTTTTCTTAACTCTACGCAGCATAGGGTGACCTTTTGCGGCAAAGAGCCTACGCTGAAGGCGGAGGTAAAACCGATGAATACAGAAAAAACAGGCGGCTTCATCGCGGAGCTGCGCAAAGAAAAAGGACTGACTCAGGCTCAGCTGGCGGAACAGCTGCATGTTTCCGACAAAGCCGTTTCCCGCTGGGAGACCGGCCGCGGCTTTCCGGATATCAGCAGTCTGGAGGATCTTTCCGAAAAGCTTGAAGTCAGCGTTGCGGAACTGCTGAAAGGGGAAAGGATCACGGAACCGCTTCCGGCGGAAGAAGTGCAGGAACTCACGGACAGCAGCCTGCGGCTCGTCAGAGAACTCTTTTCCCGTCAGAGGATACAGAACCTGATCCTGGCATTCCTGGGTTCCATGGCTGTCATGATCGTTTTGCTCGTGCATCTGAACAGCCCCCGCTACATCCCGGCAGGGGAAGATCCGGCAGCGCTTTCGGTGCTGGAAAACGGGCAGATCATCGCTGTTCTGAAAGAAGGCGTCAGCGGCTGTGACGTTGAAACGATCCGCACGGAAGACGGAAAAGAGATCGTCTCTTTCGGATGCTACGACTCCTGGATGGAGCGTTTCCATAAAAAGGGACCGCAGATCGTCCTGCTCGGCGAGAAGGGGAAGACTTCGGAGATCTGGCTCTACCCGGGAAGCGGACAGGAAGGTGACAGACTTCTGTACAGCGAAAACGGCAGTCCTTCCGGCGGCATGGTCACGCTGCCCCGGCTCGTATACAATTTCTGGATCCTGCTCGGTGTTCTGGCCGCAGCTGTTCTGGGAACTGCCGGCTGGCTGCTGCGGAAGAAACATTACGGTCCGCTGCTGCTGAAAACAGCGCTGCTGCCGCTGTGCTTTTCGCTCAGCGCATTCCTGCTGCTGGCCGGTTCTTCGGCAAGCGTGTACGATGCTGCCTACTATTTCTCCGGTATCCTTCTGCTGGGCTTTCTGCTGTATGCGCTGGCGCTGGTCCTGCTGAGAAAAAGAAAGCGCAGAAAAATAACAGTTTGAACCGTTCTGTAAGAAGCCGCCCATGGCGGCTTTTGTTATAATGGGCAATAGAGGAGAAAACATGGAAACCGCAAGTCTGATCCTGTTTGCAGCCTTCAGTATCATTCATCTTTACGACAGCTACCGTGACAACGCGGAAGGAAGAGCGAAGACCAAGCCTTTCCTGCTGCTTTTCCTGCTGCTGTTTTATGTTTCTGCTGCGAAACATCTGGATGTATTCCTGGCGCTGGCGCTGCTTTTCAGCTGGCTCGGCGATGTGCTGCTGATCCCGAAAGGACATAAATGGTTTACCATCGGCGGGATCAGTTTCATGATCTCCCATCTGTTCTTTATTCTGACCTACCGGCATCATATCCATCTGCGGGACATCCCGCTGCACCTGCTTTTGCCGGCGGCTGTTCTTTATTATGGAATTTCGCTGCTGGTGATCCGGCAGATCCAGCCGACGACGCCGAAAAAGATGATCGGTCCGATGTATTTCTATCTGCTGTGCAACTCGACGATGAATCTGTTCTCTTTCGTCCAGCTGTGGCAGAACCGCTCCGCCGGCGCCGTCATCGCGTTTATCGGCGCGCTCCTGTTCTTTATGTCGGACTGCTGTCTGTTCCTGGTGCGCTATTACAAAGATCCGGAAGTCGTTTTCCGGAAGCATTTCACTGTAATGCTGACTTATTTGCTCGGAGAGCTCATGATTGTGCTCGGAATCCTGAAACTGATGATATAATCAGTTAATCGGAGGAGGTAACATGCGTTCTTTATTTATCATCAACCCGAAAGCCGGAGACGGCAAACGTATTGAGATACTGAAAAACGAGATCTCTGTTCTCTCGGAAAAAGAGAACTGTGAAATATATCTGACCAAAGGCGTCCGTGACGCTACCCGCTATGTCTCGGAATATCTGACCGGGCATGCGGATGAGAAGGTCCGCTGCATCGCCTGCGGCGGCGACGGCACGCTGAACGAAGTCGTCAACGGCGCAGTCGGCCATGCCAACGCGAGCGTATCTGTCTATCCTATCGGCAGCGGCAACGATTTCGTCAAGTCCGTCGGTGGTGCGGAAAAGTTTCTCAGTGCGGAGGCGCTGATCCATGCGCCGGTGCGCGAGATCGATCTGCTGAAGGCAGGCGAGCACTACAGTATCAACGTGATCAACTTCGGTTTCGATACCGCGGTGGCGATCACCGTCAACGAAGACCGTGACCGGACCGGCCACGGAAACCGTAATTCCTATACCAAAGGCATCGTCAAGGCGCTTATGACCAATATGCGCAACGCCGGTACCGTCAAAGCAGACGGGGAAACGCTGGACCCCAGCGGGAAATTCCTGCTCTGCACGATCGCAAACGGGCAGTATATCGGCGGCAAATTCCGCTGTGCGCCGCACGCGGATCTGAACGACGGTCTGATGGAGGTCTGCCTGCTCGACCCGATCTCCTATCTGCGCTTTTTCAGGATCCTGAAGACCTATACCGAAGGCCGTCATGTCGACGATCCGAAACTGCAGGACATCGTTCATTACAGACGCGCCAGAAAGGCGGAGGTCATCGCCCCGGAGGGATTCGCCTATTCGCTGGACGGCGAGATCATCCGCGAGAATCATTTTACCGTCGAGATCGTTCCGAAGGCGCTGAAGTTCGCCGTTCCGGAATAAAATAGATCCGGCATTTATCTAAAAGAAAACAGAAGCGTCATGCTTCTGTTTTTTACTGCATTATCTTTTTCAGCTTCGCCGCCAGGGCTTTGTTTCCTTCATCTGTCAGATGGACCTTGTCCTTCATCAGGTATTCCGGGTGTGCTTTGGTCTCTTCGTAGAAATCGATGACCGCGGCATTATCGAAACTGAATTTCTTCTTCGTCAGGTTGAAGATATAGATCTCGTGTCCCTCGCAGAGCGACAGCAGGTTCTTATAATCCTTTTCGGAGAGCTTCGCGTTTTTGTCGAAAAGGAAGACGAGTTTATTCTCAAGCGTTCCTTTCTCCGCTTTTTCGCTGATCTCCTCGAGCAGCAGGGAGGCAGTGTATTCCTTGGTGTTGCACAGGGAGTTCGGGAAAGCTTCGCTGAGTTCCCCATAGGCGTAGAGCAGGGCATCGTTGCCGTAGAAAGCGACCCGCTTCCTAGCTTCCTCCGCTCTCTGGTCCAGGACTTCCTGACTGATGTCGGCGTATTTCGTGTAGAAGACATCATAGATCGTGTCGTACATCAGCTGCGCGAGCGCCGGTACGCCTTCGCCGATGACATGGATGCCGTCGTAGTAGAAGTACTCCGGATGCCCGCGGGAGGCTCTGTACCATTCGACGATATGGAGGTTGTCGTAATCCTTCGCGAAATCCTCGAAACGCTCGTTGAAGTTCGGATCATCCGGTCCGACGGCATCGACCCAGAAGACTTCGCGTCCTTCCACGATCTCCATCAGTTCCTCGCAGTAGCGTGTGCGGAAATCGCCGTTGACGGAAAGGGAAAGCAGGATGATGTCCGCCAGTTTTCCCTCCTCTTTGAGCTGCCGCAGCAGTTTGTTGCCGGTATAGAGATCGCGTGAGATCTCGCTGTCGATATAGATCTTCGGGAAGCGGTCATAAAGCTGGTTTACCAGATCCAGCATGATCGAATCGCCGATCGCGGTGACCGGCATCTGGCGCAGCAGTTCCGCTACCGCTTCTTCCTTATTGTCCATGCTGTCGATGATCCGCTGGCGTTCCTCTTCCTGCATCTGGACATTATTGTAGTATTCGTTGTTTTTCTCCTCGATGAGCTTCTGGCTCTCTTCGTGGCGGACGCGCATCTCTTCCGCTTCCTCGCTGTGATCTTCCGCTCTCAGCCAGGCATAGCCGCCGAAGAGAGAGGTGACTGCGACCAGCGCACAGAGAACAAGCTGCGGGATTTTCGTTTTGCCTTTGTGCAGATCCAGCGCGTAGTGCAGCAGGAAGGCGGAGACCAGCGTCAGCGGCAGGACGAGAAGGGCCTGCAGCAGCGGAGACAGGCGGGTATGCTGGAAAAGATAGATCCAGGGATATTGGACGAGATAGACCTCATAGCTGATCTTTGCGAAGAGGGAGACCAGACTGTCGAAGAGATTAACCGGCTCGCCGCTGTCGCTGAGATAAGCGTAGTCGATCATCCGTATGCAGAAAAGGATGATCACCAGCATGCTGACGGTCAGGAACGGCGATGAGGCGTCCACGAGCAGGAACAGGACAAAGGACAGGATCAGATAAAGATAGAACAGCAGGTTCGCAGTCTTCTTTTCCCGGATGCCCGGGCAGCCGATCATACTGTGGAAGAAAGCCTGCAGGATGCCCAGAAAGAAGGCGTGGCTGCGGGCGAAGGTGCCGTAATAGGCAGGCATCAGATCGCCTTTGCCAATACGCAGAGCAAATACGATATAGGAAGCCGAAGCCAGGATCAGACAGATCAGCAGCGGCATCAGCCGGCTGACGGTCTGCGCCGTTTTCTTCAGCAGTATCACGATGAAAGGAAGGAGCAGTTCCAGCTGGATCAGGATGGCGATGTACCACAGATGCATGAACGGCGAGGAGATATGGCGGGTGAAATAATCAAGATTGGCTTTCAGCTGCCAGTAATTGTTGTAGGAAAGGAGAACGGAGAGCGTCTCCGGTTTCATCTCGATCCAGTTGATGCTCCCGGAATGCGCGAAAACAGCAACGCTTATGAGGGCGACTGCCAGCAGAGGCAGGTAAACTCTCTTCAGGCGGCGAAGGTAATAGTCCTCCAGCGATGCGCCTTTCTTCAGCAGTGAACGGGTGCCCAGGAATGCGCTGAGCGCAAAAAAAGCCGGGACAGCCAGATAGCCGCCCTTGAGAAAACCGAGATGATATAGCAGGACTGCTGCCGTCAGAAGAACGCGCAGCAGGTCGAGTTTGGGAAGATGTTTTCGCTTCATCTTTTTCTATTCTACTACAGTTTTCCGAAACAGAATGGCTTCCTGTGCTTTCTGCCGGAGAAAAGCCAAAGAAAAAGACTGTTACCGGATGCGCGGCAACAGTCCGTTTTCCTGACTGAGCAATAAAAGGATTCAGTTTTCTTTCCGGCGCAGGGAATACACGGAATCTCTCGACTCGCTGATCTCCGTGCTGCAGTGGAAGTAGTGATAACCGGTCCGTCCGATCTTCGTGCCGTCGGTGAAAAGAATGCCGAAATCAAAGCTCTTCGTGACTGCCATTCCGAAACTGGAAGTGTTCTCAGCCGCGATGATCACGCCGGCGAACTGCCCGCGGTCGAGCAGATAACCGCCCCGGATCTGGTTGCTGAAATAACTTCCCTTAAGAAAACTTACAAGGTCTTCTTCGGCAACGATTCTCTCGCCGGAAGACTCAGATCTGTCGTCATAGGCAAGGTCTTCATATTTATTGTGATAGGTATCGACGAGTTCCCACTTTCGTATCTCTTCCCTGAGTTTATTCTCGGCTGTTTCACCGATCTCCGCCGGAGTGAACCAGATCTCCTCTGACGGATCTCCTGCGCCGGTGTGATACTGTTTATCTGACGGATTTTCCGGTTTTGCGATCCTGGTAAAGAATATCGTTGTCTTCGGCATGGCTTCTGTCTCCTTCCGCTGAAATCATTTTATCATATGTCGGGATGTGCTTTTACGGCTGGCAGACATCGGTCGTTTGGGGTATGCTTGATAAAGAGAGAACCGAACATGAACAACGAAGATATCATTGCTTTCTTTGACCGTCTGGCGCCGACATGGGACGAGCACATGGTCATCGAAGGGGAAGTCATTGAAACGATACTGAACAATGCGGAAGTCAGCTCCGGCAAGGAGATCCTTGATGTCGCCTGCGGCACCGGAGTGATGATCCCGTTCTACCTGGAACGGGAAGTGTCTTTTGTCCGCGGGATCGATCTTTCACCGAAAATGTGCGGGATCGCGAAGGGAAAGTTCATGCAGAACAATGTGGAGATCGTCTGCGCGGATGTGCTGACGTATAGTTCTGACAGAAAGTATGACTGCATCATGGTCTACAATGCTTTTCCGCATTTTGACGATCCCTGTCTGCTGATCCGCACGCTCGCCGGAACGCTGAAAGGGGGCGGGACGCTGAGCATCGCACACGGCATGAGCCGGGAGAAGATCATCGAACATCATGCCGGCGCGGCACATGTCTCAAAAGTCCTGCCGGAGATCAGCGAGCTGAGGAAGATGATGGAAAACGAACTGGAAGTCATCGTATCGGTCTCGGACGACAGAATGTATCAGATCGTCGGAAGAAAATGTCGGTAGCATCCGGCTTTTTGTTTGCGCAGTCCGGACATAAAAAAACCGCTGAAAACAGCGGAAAATAAAAAAGTGGCGGTGCATACGGGAATCGAACCCGTGGTCTCCTCCGTGACAGGGAGGCATGTTAACCGCTACACCAATGCACCACTAGCAGAAATAATAGTATCAATTTGTATTTTAACTGTCAAGTGCGTTATAAATGTTTTTCCCGGAAAAGATGATATGATGAATGCATAGCAAGGAGACTAGAAGATGAACCTTTTGGAAAAAACATTTACTCTCAGTGACGGAAAAGTCATTCCGGTCATTGGCCTCGGGACCTGGCAGGTACCGAACGAAGTTGCCTATCAGTCCGTAAAGGAAGCGCTGGAAGTCGGTTATACCCACATCGATACCGCTCAGTTCTATCAGAACGAGGAAGGCGTCGGCAAAGCCATCAAGGATTCCGGCATCGCCCGCGAGAACCTCTTCGTAACATCCAAGATCGCTTCTCCGATCAAGAACTACAAAGACGCAAAGGAATCGATCGAGGAGTCCCTCCGCAAGCTCGATATGCCGTATATCGATCTGATGCTGATCCACTGGCCGCGCCCGATGGTCAACGGCAAGATGGACGATTCCCACAACTACAACGAGGAGAATGTCGAAGTTTACCGCGCGATGGAAGAAGCCTACAAAGAAGGCAAGCTTAAGAGTATCGGTGTTTCCAACTTCTCCGTTGACGATCTCAAGAACATCCTCGAGAACTGCGAAGTCAAGCCGGTCGTCAACCAGATCGAGCTGCATATCGGTCATCTTCTGACAGATACACTTGAATTCTGCAAGGAAAACGATATCGCGATCGAGGCATATTCTCCGATCGCCACCGGCAAGCTGATCATTCACGAGGGCGTGAAGAAGATCGCCGAAAGACTCAACGTATCTGTTCCGGAACTGTCCCTGGCATACGCGCTGACCAAATGCGCCGTCGTTCTGCCGAAGACCGTTCACCAGAAATACATGATCGCCAACACCCAGGTCAACGTCGAGATGACCGACGAGCTCGTCGCCGAGCTCGAAGCGCTTGGTCCGATCAGCCGCAAGTAACATCCGGAAAACAGACATGGTCCCATCGAGGGACCATGTCTTTTATTCTGTTTGGATAAAAAAAGAAAACCCTTTCGGTGAAAGGGTCAATGGTACGATGGAGCAGATGAGCGGAATTGAACCGCCGTGTCCACCTTGGCAAGGTGGCGTTCTACCATTGAACTACATCTGCATTAACTGGCGAAGAAGGAGGGATTTGAACCCTCGCGCCGGAAACCCGACCTAAGGCCTTAGCAGGGCCTCCTCTTCGACCTCTTGAGTACTTCTTCGTGTCGAACAACGCTTCCGATATCAGCGCTTTTAAATATTATCACGGAAGTTTTCTTTTGACAAGTGTTTTATGATATTATTTTTGTATGTCAGGAATTGCCGCTTTCGAGAAGGTCTCCTTCGGACAGTTTGCACAGGACACACGGAAACGTATCGGCGATCTGCCGGAAGGCGAGATCCGTGAAGCGTATGAGAAGATCGTGCTTCCGCACCGTGCCAGCAGGGCATCTGCCGGCTATGATTTCGTCACGCCTTATGAAATTACAATAAATCCGCAAAAAATGGTTGTCATTCCGTCGGGAATTCGTGTTAGAATAGATTACGGATTTGTTCTGGAGCTTTATCCGCGGTCCTCGCTGGGGATCAAACGTTCCCTTGCCCTGGCCAATACGGTCGGGATCATCGATGCGGATTACTACGAAGCGGACAATGAAGGACATATCCTGATAGCCTTGAGAAATCTGGGGAGCGAGACCGTCGTTCTGCAAAAAGGAGAACGTATCGTTCAGGGCATCTTCAAATCCTACTATCTTGCGGAAGAAGAGGAAGTCACGGGTCAAAGGACCGGCGGACTCGGAAGCAGTGGGAAGTAATGCGCCCATAGCTTAATGGATAAAGTATTTGATTCCGATTCAAAAGACTGTAGGTTCGATTCCTACTGGGCGCGCCATATTAATGCAGACTTGTGTGAGAGGTTGAAACAACCATCTTGGAAAGGTGGCATACGCCAAAAGCGTATCACAGGTTCGAATCCTGTAGTCTGCGCCATTAAAAACACAGCAGCCCATGGCTGCTTTTTTCTTAAATAAGGAGGTGCTGACATGCTGGGTCTGGCAAAGGAAAGTGCAGACAAGATCATGATCCTCGCGACGATCCTCGTCGTGATGGCGGAACTTCTGATCACTTTCCTGAACAACTTCAGCGGCCGGACCGCCAGGATCCGCCGCTATCTGGCGGACGGCGGGATCGGAAGGGCGGAGCTCGTCAAACACGAGAACGGCAAAGCCCTTTACCGTCATAAGTATCAGGAACAGGAATATGAGTTCGAGATGGAACGTGCTGATGCGCCGCAGTTCCTGGATATCTTCTTCGATGTCCGGGAGCCGTCCAAGGTCGAAACAGCGGAATTCTCGCGCGGAAAACGCATCCTGAAAATCGCCGGTCCGGTACTTCCGGTCCTCGTTCTGCTGCTGATATACAAATTGCTTTACTGATCAGTTTTCTTTGCTATAATGGATTGTTCTGAAACGAAAGGAGAACGAAATGAAAACTATTTGGGATAAGATGCCGGAGGCAAAACTGAAGAAGGTCATGCGTTTTGCAGAAGGCTACAAGGACTTCCTGGATCGCGGCAAGACCGAACGTGAGCAGGTCAGAGAGAGCATCAAGGTCGCCGAGAAATACGGCTTCAAAGACCTCGAAACAGCGAAGACTCTGCAGCCCGGCGACAAGGTCTATGTCAACAACCGCAATAAATCGCTCTGCCTGTTCACCATCGGCAAAAGACCGCTGAAGGAAGGCATGAACATCCTCGGCGCGCATATCGATTCCCCTCGTCTGGATCTCAAGCAGAATCCGCTCTATGAAGACAAGGGTCTGGCAATGCTCGATACCCATTACTACGGCGGTATCAAGAAATACCAGTGGGTCGCCCAGCCGCTCGCTTTACACGGCGTCATCTGCAAGAAGGACGGCACTGTCGTCGATGTCTGCATTGGTGAAAAGGAAGATGATCCGGTCGTCGGCATCAGCGATCTGCTGATCCATCTGGCGTCCGAACAGCTGAAGAAACCCGGTGCGACCGTCGTCGAGGGCGAAGACCTCAACGTTATGGTCGGTTCGATCCCGCTCAAGGGCAAGAAGGAAGATCCGGTCAAGGAAAACGTCCTTGCGATCCTGAAAGAAAAATACGATGTTGAGGAAGCGGACTTCATCTCCGCCGAGATTGAAGTTGTACCGGCCGGCAAGGCAAGAGACTACGGTCTCGACCGTTCCATGGTCATCGCATACGGTCAGGATGACAAGATCTGCGCCTACACATCCCTGATGGCACTTATGGACGCGGAAGCTGTTCCGGAAAGAACTGCCTGCTGCATCCTCGTCGATAAGGAAGAAGTCGGTTCCCAGGGCAACACCGGCATGGAATCTGCGTTCTTTGCAAACGCGATCGCGGAAATGCTCGACCGCGCCGGTGAATACAGCGAACTCAACGTCCGCCGCTGCCTGACTAACTCCCGCATGCTGTCAAGCGACGTTTCCGCCGGTTTCGATCCGAACTATCCGTCCGTCTTCGAACCGAAAAACAGCGCTTTCTTAGGCAAGGGCATCGTCTTCAACAAATATACGGGTGCCCGCGGCAAGGGCGGCTGCAATGACGCCAATGCGGAATACATCGCCAAACTGCGCAATGTCATGGACAAGAACAAGATCGCGTTCCAGACTGCCGAAATCGGTAAAGTCGACGCCGGCGGCGGCGGCACGATCGCCTGCGTTCTGGCTAACCTCAATATGGATGTCATCGATGCGGGCATCGCTGTCCAGAACATGCATGCCTGCTACGAAGTCTCCTCTAAGGCAGACCTCTACGAGGGTTATCTCGCATACAAGGCCTTCCTGAAGGATATGGACTGATGGTCGTCAATTACGAAGACGGCATCCTCTCCTCGATTGCGGCTCTGCGCGCTTATTATGGTCTGAACTCCTCCTTTGAACCGGATGAGCGTCTGGCCAAGGCGCTTGCGGAAAAGAAACCGGAAAAGATCTTTCTGATGCTGGTCGACGCCATGGGCGCCAATCTGATCGCAAAGAAGCTTCCGGCAGATGCGTTCGTCAACCGCAATATGCTGTATAAGACGGAGACGGTCTTTCCTCCGACGACGACAGCCGCTACGACCGCGATCCTGAACGGGAAAGCGCCGAACGAAAACGCCTGGCTGGGCTGGGCGATGTACTTCAAAGAGATAGACGACACCGTCATTCCATTCTGGAATGAAGGCAAATACAGCGGAAAGCAGTACCCGGGCTTTGTGGAAAAAGCCATCCCGGTGACCAGGATGGAAAAAGAACTCAACGAAAGCGGACGCTGCGCCAAAACGCTGAACCCCGGCTTTACCGAGGAAGATCCGCACAGTCTTGAAGAGATGATCGACCGCATGATCGCGATCTCGAAAGATCAGAAAACGGATTTCGTCTATGCCTACTGGGATAAATACGATTCCCAGATGCACAAGACCGGCCCGGATTCCGAAGAGGCTGATCAGATGCTGCAGTATATCAACAGCGAGCTCGAAAGGCTTGCGAAAGGGATCGCTGAAAAGACGATGCTGATCATCGTGGCCGATCACGGTCAGGTCCAGATCCACCGCGAGGTCAATATCCGCAAAACGCCACTGAACAAGTATCTCCTGCATGAACCGTCAGTCGAACCACGGGCAATGGCTTTCCACGTCCGTGAAGAGGATCGCGAGGCATTCGCAAAAGAGTTCAAGGAGATGTTCGAGAAGGATTACGTTCTGCTCGATCATAAGCAGGTCCTGGAGACGAAACTGTTCGGAACGAAGGAGAACCATCCCCGTTTCGAGGAATTCATCGGAGATTTCCTGGCGATCGCCAAGAGTGATCTTTGCCTGGATTATGATTATGAAGACCATGATGGGCTGCGCTTCCATGGCCAGCATGCCGGCATGTGTGCCGACGAGGTCTACATCCCGGTCATCGTATACCAGAAATAAGCTGCTGCATTAAAAAGCCAGTCAAATGACTGGCTTTTTTCATACCAGATTTTCGATCACCCACTTAAGGTCTTCGTTTTCTTCGCGGTAATACCACCCGTAGTCGATCCGGAAATCGTTCCCCGGAGTGCGCATTTCCCATACACGGACATACTGCGGCAGCAGCTGTGCGGGCTGCATGATGATCTCACCTTTGGTCTTTGTCACGAAATGCAGATCGCCGATGCGGCGTTCGTATACGAAGTTGTCTTTGGTAAGTCCGTATTCCTCGATCAGTTTGCGGATATAAGGAGAATCCACAAAGGTCCTGCTTGTGCTGACGCAGTGGATCTTTTCGTTCCGCAGCTCTTTCAGATCGATCTCTGTCTGTTTTGCGAGCGGATGAGAGTAGGGGATCCCAAGGGATTCATAATCATAAAATACATGCCGGAAGGTGAAGCCTTCTTTCTCAAGTTGGGGGCTGCGCGCGCTCAGTGCGACTCCCAGCGTTCCGTCCCGCAAGGCATTACGCTTCTCCTCGCCGTAGGAGAAGATGACTCCGTACTGCTTTTCTGTATCAAATGCATTGTGTGTGGCGATCGCCTGTGTCCATGTGTCCAGTCTTGAACAATAGAATAGTCCGATATTATAGGATTGTTTTTTCGATATTGCATGCAGTTTATGCAGATAATCATCAAAATCCGCAAGCGTTCTTCGTGAATACTCGAGAAAACTGTCGCCTGCCGCGGTCAGTGTGACCATGCGCTTATTGTCGCGGTTTACCAGAGAAACGCCTAATTCGTCCTCGATCGATTTGATCTGCGCGCTGAATGTCGACTGCGCCATGAACTGGGCATCTGCTGCTTTGGAAAAGCTCCCTGTTTCAGCTAGAGAGATGAAAGAACGCATTTTCTTGAAATCCATTTGGTGCCTCCCGATTAATCGGTTTATTCGATATTAATTATCCGTTATTCGATTTGTTTAATCAAGCCGGAAACGGAAGAATGAAGCTAACAAAGGGGGTTTCCAAAATGAGCGAAACTAAAACAACAAAGAAAAGAAACGTCGCGATCGAATTCTGGCGTTTCTTCGCTGCCGTCGCTATCGTTGGCTTCCACACAGGCTGGATCATCGCCAGAAGCTGTGATGGATCGCTCGGCTATTTCATGAACACCTCGAACTGGTTCTTCGGTTCCAGCGAGACACTGCTCATCTTTACGCTGACAGCCGGCTACTTCATGATGGCGCATCACCGCAAGCTCTCGAAGAATCCGGAATACAATCAGCGTTCCGCGACTTCCAGAGCCTGGGAATACACCTGGGCCCGTGTCAAGAGTCTGATCCCGGTCCTGATCCTCGGATATCTGATCGGCACGATCGTCGCAACTCCGTTCTATTATCCGGATTACGGTGTCAAAGAATACCTTGTCATGATCGTTAACTCGATCTGGGAGTTCCTTGGTTTCCATGCAGCCGGCCTGCGCAACACCAACGGCAACTTCTTCAACACCAACGGCGTTCTCTGGTTCATCTCCGCGATCATTATCGGCGGCTACTTCATCTATTTCGGTCTCTGCAAGGACGAAGACCGTACAGCCGGCTTTATCGCGCCGCTGGGCTTCATCTTTCTGGCAGGCTGGTGGTGCTTCACCGGTACCAGGGCTGCCCAGACAGCCTGGTCCACTTTCGGACTTCAGACCGCTTCCAGCAATGGTATGGGCGGCAGCGCAACGGATGCGACTGCAACACTCGGCTTCAACAACGGTTTCATCTTTGTCCTGATGGGCATGCTGGGCGGCATCATCCTCTTCCAGCTGATCGATCTTGCCAAGAAACATGAGATCTCTGCCGGCAAGAAGACGTTCCTGACGATCGTGAACATCCTCTGCTCCGTTCTGCTCGCGTGGTTCATTATCTACCAGCCGACCTACTTCCTGTTACAGAGATGGACAGTCGGTTTCCTGCAGCTCGCCGTCGTCGGCCTTACCCTGTACAATCAGGATGCGCTTACTGCCGCGCTCAACAACGATGTGACCAGCGGTCTGCTTTCCAAACTCGGCGCAGTCTCCCTGTACATCTACATGCTGCATTATCCGGTAGCGATCGGTGTTCTCCGCGTATTCGGCAAGAACAGTGCCGCTACTGTCTACTCCTTCTGGCAGATCTATCTTCCGACGATCATCGTCACCATCGTCCTTTCCTTCGTAGTCAAGAAAATCATGGACAGCACTATTCTGAAAAAGAAGTAATCTACCAAATCCATTAAATAAATAGGATCCGGAGGCATTGCTTCCGGATCCTGCGAGGTATAAATATGAAAAAGATCATCGCTATCAATCTCGGTTCCACTTCCACTAAAGTTGCATATTTTGAAAATGACAAATGTGTCCTTCGCAAAACGATCGACCATGAAGCGGATATCATCCGCGATTATAAGACCGTCTGGGACCAGAAGGATTTCCGGATGAATGTCATTCTGGACTTCATGAAAGAAGCAGGGGTAAAACCGGAAGAACTTTCGGCTTTCGTTACCCGCGGCGGTCATACGATCCCGGTCGTTGGCGGTGTATATTATATTAATGAGACGATGGCGGATATGTCCCGTTCGGAAAAATACGGGAACCATATCTCCGACGTCGGTCTGCAGATCGCCCGTGAATTCGAATCCCGCTATGGCTGCAAGCCGCTTACCGTCGATTCTCCGTGCACGGACGAATTCGAACCTCTTGCCCGCTATTCGGGTCTGAAAGAGATTCCGCGTGTCAGCCGGTTCCATGCGCTCAACCAGAAAGCTGCTGCCCGCAAATTCGCAGAAGAGCACGGCAAGCGTTATGAAGACCTGAATCTGATCGTCGTTCATCTGGGCGGCGGTTCCTCCTGTGCTGCACATAAGCACGGCCTGATGGTCGACGGCCCTAACGGTCTCGACGGCGACGGCCCGTTCTCAACCAACCGCTCCTGCGGTCTTCCGGTCGGCGGTCTGATCGACATGTGCTATTCCGGTCAGTATACAAGAGCGGAGATGCGCAAGAAGATCAATGGCCTGGGAGGCTTGATGTCCTATATCGGCGAGACCGATATGCGCAAGATCGAAGCCGAGATCGCAAGGGGCAACCATGAGTATAAGGAAGCTACAGACGCCATGATCTACCAGGAGGCGAAAGAGATCGCCGCAATGGCGGCTGTTCTGAAAGGAAAGGTCGATGCCATCATCTTCACCGGCGGTATTGCCTTTTCCGAATATGTGATCAGCGGGATCAGGGAATATATCTCCTGGATCGCGCCGATCTACTGCTACCCGGGAGAATTCGAAATGGAATCTCTGGGGACAAATGCATACAAAGCCCTCATCGGTGAAGTAGAAACAAAGGAGATCCGAGTATGATCCGTAATTTCAAAGAAATGGAGGATTATGTCCTCAAAACCGGAATCAAAAAAGTCGTAGCCCTGGCGAACGCGCAGGACGACGTTGCTTTGTCAGCCCTGGTCGAAGCGAAAAAGAAGGGCATAGTTGAAGATGTTCTGATCGGTGATTCCGAAAAGATCACAGAGATCCTAAAAAGGTTCGGAGAAGATCCGGCTGACCATACGATCATTGAGTGCGAGACCGAACGCCCCTCTGCCGATCTCGCCTGCTCAATGATCAAGGAAGGGAAGGCGGATATTCCGATGAAAGGTCTGATGCAGACCAGCAACTTCATGCGTGCCATCCTGAATAAGGAAATGGGCTTCTTCCCGGCGGGCAGCCTGCTTTCTCAGGCGACCGTCCTTCAGGATGACGAACATGAGCGCATGGTCGTGATCACGGACTGTGCAGTCAATATCAGCCCGAACGTCGATGAGAAGGAGAAGATCACCAGAAACGCTGTAGTGCTCGCTCACCAGCTGGGGATCGAAAAACCGAATATCGCGTTCCTGTCTGCCGTTGAGTATGTCAACCCGAAGATCCCGTCCACGGTCGATGCTGCCGAACTGGTAAAGCGCCACAGCGAAGGCGCCTTCCCGGGTTCCGGTTACGCAGCTGGTCCGCTGGCGCTCGATAATGTCGTTTCTAAGGAAGCTGCTGAACACAAAGGGATCCATTCTCCGGTATGCGGAGACGCTGACATCATTGTCGTTCCCGATCTCTGCTCCGGTAATATCTTCACCAAGGCATTGAACTTCTACGCGCACATCGAGTCTTCGGGAACCCTGAACGGAGCGGATATCCCGGTCATCATGACATCCAGAACAGATACTCCGAAAGACAAGTATTACGCGATCCTGACGGCTGTTTTCCAAAGCATCCGTTCCGCTGAATAGTCGATCCGGTTTCCCCTTTCTATTTGGATCTGCTATATACTGAAGGAGGCAGCAGCCTCCTTCTTTTATATGTATGAGGTATTGAAATGAAAAAAGCAGTGATTCTTTATGATTCCGTAAGCGGCACGACTCAGGCGGCAGCGGAATATATCGCCGAAGGGGTTAAAGGCGTTGAAGAATGCGATGCCGCAGTTATGCCGCTGGGGCAGGCCGATGCAGAGCAGATCGCCTCTGCGCAGGGTCTGATCCTCGGTTCTCCGACTTATATGGCATCCGCGTCCTGGCGGATGCATGACTGGCTGCAGAAGAACGCGCACAACCTGCCGCTGGCAGGAAAGCTCGGCGGCGCCTTCGCCACCGAACAGTATATCCACGGCGGAGCTGAGAGAGTCCTGCAGGATATCCTGACTGCGGAGCTTGTTTACGGAATGATGGTGTATTCTGGCGGGAGCGCCTACGGGAAGCTGGTGATCCATCTCGGTCCGGTCGGCATGAGCCAGAGTATTGCGGAATTCGCCGATCTTTTCCGGGAGTACGGAAAACGCTTTGCCTTGCAGCTGCGGAAACTGCCGGACTAAGTGCATTTCCGTTTGTATGGTGTTAAAATTCAGTTGTAAAGAAGGAGGCATTTATCATGGGTGCAGTAAAAAAGATCATTGCCGGAACGATCCTGCTGGCAGGCGCAGCCGCTGTCGCGAGTTCGCTTTATGCCCGCAGCGAGGCGGAGAATAAAGAGCCGGGCTACCGCTATGTAACAAAAGAAGAAGCTGCGGAGGTCCTGGGCCGTCCGTTTGCGGAACCGTCCAAAATGCTGGAAGGCGTCGTGAAGAAAGGCTACCGCCTGTATGAAGATCCGACGATCATCGAGATCGTCTATAAGGAAAAAGAGACCGATCTCGGCCTTGTTCTGCGGATCTCGGATACCGTTGCCGCGGAAGACCTGAACAATGATTATCATCTCTACGAAGTTGAGCAGGAGCTCGAATACGAAGGTCTGGGACTTCGTGTTCTCGGAGACGAGGGTTCCGTTTCGGATGTCCTCTTCGTCAAGAACGGTCTGCAGTACGCGCTTCTCTCCGAACTGCCGATGAGCTTCGCTGCCGCCAAGGCGATCGTTGCCAGTCTCGAATAGAAAACGACAAAAAAGTCCGTCGCCGGAATGTTCCGGAAACGGACTTTTTTCTTTGCATGAAAAGGAAAAATAAAAACGGATCAGCGATCCGTCTGTTGTCAATTGGTGCACCGAACAAGACTTGAACTTGCACGGATTACTCCATACGCCCCTCAAACGTACGCGTCTACCTGTTCCGCCATCGGTGCAATTGCATTATCTATAATAATGTCCTTGTTTGCAGAAGTCAAGTTGAATATAATATTGGGGTATGGAATTTACGAAAATGATTAACGTGGCCGTTATCGCCCACGTCGACGCCGGAAAAAGTACGCTGGTTGACGCATTCCTCGCGCAGTCCCATGTTTTTGGTGAACATGAAGAGATCGTGGAGCAGGTCATGGATTCGAACGATCTCGAAAGAGAAAGGGGCATTACGATCTACTCCAAAAACTGTTCTGTTTTCTACAAGGATTACAAGATCAACATCGTCGATACCCCCGGCCATGCAGATTTTTCATCGGAAGTTGAGCGGATCATCAAGACTGTCGATACAGTCATTCTTTTGGTCGACTCCGCCGAAGGTCCGATGCCGCAGACCCGTTTCGTACTGAAGAAATCCCTGGAACAGGGACTGAAACCGATCCTTCTCATCAACAAGATCGACAAGCAGGATTCCCGCGTCAGCGAAGTCATCGATGAAGTCTACGATCTTTTCCTTGACCTGAACGCCAACGACGAACAGCTTGATTTCCCGATCCTGTACGGCGTTGCCCGTGACGGCATCGTCCGCTATGAGATGGAAGACACCAACAACGATATCATTCCGCTGTTTGAAACGATCGTTTCCCATGTCCAGCCGTATCCGGATCTGCGCGGTGAACCGCTGAAGATGCAGGTCTCGGCTCTGGCATACGATGACTATATCGGCCGTATCGGTATCGGCCGTGTCTACGGCGGCATCATCAAAGGCAACGAGAACGTCACCGTCGTGAATTCCAACGGTAAGAAAGAAAACCGCAAGATCGCCAATCTCTTCAACTATCAGGGTCTGAAGCGTACCGCGATCAGCGAAGCCCAGTGCGGCGATATCGTCTTGATCTCCGGTATCGAGAATATCGAGATCGGCGACACAGTCGGTCATGACAACGTCGAACCGATGCCGCAGATCGCGATCGAGGAACCGACCATGTCGATGAACTTCATGGTCAATACCTCTCCGTTCCAGGGGCAGAGCGGCAAGTATGTCACTTCCAGAAACATCCGCGAACGCTTGGAGAAGGAACTCGAAGTCAATGTCGGCCTCCGTGTCGAAGAGACAGATTCCACAGATACCTTCAAGGTCTCCGGCCGCGGCGAACTGCATCTTTCGATCCTGCTTGAGAATATGCGCCGTGAAGGCTACGAGATCGGCGTTTCCCGTCCGGAAGTCATCTTCAAGCGCATCGAAGGCCGTCTCTGCGAACCGATCGAGGAAGTCATCTGTTCCGTACCGAACGACTACAGCGGTTCTGTCATCAACATGCTGAACCTGCGCAAAGGCCAGATGATCGATATCCAGGACGAAGGCTCCTATACGAAGATCATTTACCATGCGGCGACAAGAAGCCTGCTCGGTTTCCGTTCCGACTTCATCAATATGACCAAGGGCGAAGGCATCCTGGTCCGCCGTTTCATCGAATACGCACCGTATGTCGGCGAGATCCCGCAGCGTGAGAACGGCGCCCTGATCTCCACCGATACCGGCAAGGCGATGACCTATGCCTTATGGAACATTCAGGACAGAGGCCAGCTGTTCATCTCTCCGCAGACGGAAGTCTACGAAGGTATGATCGTCGGTGTCTCCTCCAAGAATCAGGACATTGAAGTCAACCCGCTTAAGAACAAGAAGATGACGGCCGTCCGCTCCACCGGCAACGATGAGGCGATGAAACTTGTTCCGCCGAAGATCTTCTCACTGGAAGAAGCGCTGGAATTCATCAATGATGACGAACTGGTCGAGATCACACCGGCCGCGATCCGTCTGCGCAAGCGTTATCTTACCAACCTCGACCGCCGCAAGCACATGCGTGAAGTCCGTGCCGCGGAGGAAGAGAAATAAAGAATCAAAAAATCTGTCGTGAGACAGATTTTCTTTTGTTTGATGAATGACTAGTCTTTGGATTCCGGCTGCGGATCGCGTTTGAAGAGGACTGCGACCCGGGTGAGGATCAGATACATCACCGTGGATTCGATCGGCCACAGGAGCAGGTTCTTGATGACTCTGCTGGAGGCATAGAAGATAAAGCCCTTGGTATACAGGAAGGCCATCAGTGCGGAAGTGATCAGGACGTTCATGATCAGCGAAACGATGAACTTCGTGATGAAACAGCGCTTGACGGTCGGTTTTTTCCTGTACAGAAGAACACCATACAGAAGGCCGGCGCCCATTTCGACCAGCGCCCAGAGCGGGTTGTAGGGGCCGGAAGGCTTGATGACGAATTTTACGGTATCCAGGATGAAACCGCAGATGATGCCGCAGCTCGGACCGAATAGATGGCCGATCATCGACATCGACAGATAGGAAAAGGAGATCTTCAGTGTCGGCGAAAGCGGGATCGTGAACCAGCTGGTAACGACATTGAGCGCGCAAAGCATCGCCATCGCGACGAGATTCCGGGTAGAACGCAGTTCTTTCAATGATTCTTTAAACATGTTACACATCCTTTCTGCAGACAGACCTTCGATTGCTACATAACGGGATTATGTAACAGCGGGAAACTTCAGCGGTACCGCAAGAGCACTTTTCGTCCGGCCTGATTTATCCCTGCAGGCCGGCACTTAACGCACCGCTAAGTCATCTGTGCCACCATTATATTCACAAACTCTTCTGTTTGTCATTGCTTTTTGCATGATAGAATGGTTTCATGTACAAAATCGTTTCTTTGCTAAACAGCGGACTGACTCCCGCCGCCCTGCAGGGCCTTGCAGACGGTGTGATCCTGGGCTCGCTGTTCTCCCGGTATGATGATCTTTCCCTGTATCAGGAAGCCCGCAAGAACGGTCTGCAGGTCTATATCTCGATCGATCAGATGATCTATGAAGAGGATCTGGAACTGCTGCGGAGCTATCTGAGCGTGATCAAAACGAAGGAGATCGCCGGAGTGTATTTTTCCGACCTTGCCGTACTGAACGAGGCGAAGGCGCTGGGCATGCAGGATATGCTGATCTATGATCCGCTGACGCTGCTGACGAATTCGCTGGATACGGTCTTTTTCCTGAAACAGGGCGTTCAGTCCTGTGTTTTGGCAAGGGAGCTGACACTGGAAGAGATCACGGAGATCTGCAAAAATGCAGCAGGAAAGGTCGATCTGCAGCTATTCGGCCCGCTGATCATGGCAGTCAGCCGCCGCAAATACCTGCAGTCCTATTTCGACTATGCCGGTATCGATGAAGATTCCAAGGCAGAAGGCGGTTATCTTCTGCAGGAACTTTCCCGCCGTGAATACTACCGGATCACAGAGAACGAGAAAGAGAGCATCGTCTATACGAAAGACTTTGCCGCACCATATAAAGAATACCTGCAGCTTCAGCCGCTGTGTCAGCGGGTGATCCTCTGCGGGGATCATGTAAAAGGGGAGCTGCTGCTGCGTGTGCTGCAGGATCTGCAGGATCTGACCGCGGAGAACGCGGAAGAAAAACGCAGACGTCTGCAGGAAGACTTCCCGCAGGAGAGTTTCAATGACGCCTATCTTTACCGGCGGACGAATCTGAGAAAATGAAAAAGTGTGAATTATTAGCGCCCGCCAAGGATCTCCATAAAGCGAAGACTGCGATCCGTTACGGAGCCGATGCGGTCTATATCGGCGGAAAGGAGTATTCCTTAAGAGCCAGGGCATCCAATTTTGAAAGAGAAGACATCGCGGAAGCGGTCGCTTTTGCGCATGAACATAACGCCCGTCTTTATGTGACGGTAAATATCGTTTTCCACGATGAAGACCTTTACGGCATCAAAGAGTATCTGCAGTATCTTGAATCGATCGGCGTTGACGCGGTGATCATCGAATCGCCCGGACTGGTCCGGATCGTGAAGAAATACGCGCCGAAACTCGAATGCCATATCTCGACACAGCTGTCTTCCCTGAACTCGGCATCTGCCGATCTGCTGAAAAGCTGGGGTGCGGACCGGGTCGTTCTGGGAAGAGAACTCAGTATCCGGGAGATCAGCCAGGTCGCCGCGAACACCGATCTGCCGCTTGAGGTCTTTATTCACGGAGGCATGTGCGCCAACTATTCCGGACGCTGCACTTTATCCAATTATATGACTCTGCGTGACGCCAACCGCGGAGGCTGCGCACAGTCCTGCCGCTGGCATTACCGTATATATAAGGACGGAGAGGAACTCTCCGATCCGGAACATACCTTTTCAATGGGCTCCCGCGACCTGCAGGCAGCCGCTTTCCTGAAAGACATGCACCGTCTCGGGATCGCTTCGCTGAAGATCGAAGGACGGATGAAATCGGACTATTATATTGCCACGGTCGTCCGTGCTTACCAAACGATCCTCGATAAACTCGATGCCGGAGAAGAGATCGGCGAAGAAGATCTCGCATTCTTCGGGAACGAGCTCAACAAAGCCGAGAACCGGCCTTTTGCCTGCGGTTTTCTGGATGGCGTCATGGACGAAAGCAAGCAGCTCTACGAAGAAACAGCCAATGTCCGACACGATTATGTCGGCTATGTCCGTGAATATGATCCCTACAACGGTCTCGCACGCATCGAGACCCGCAACCCGTTTGCCGTCGGTGACACCCTCGAAGTCTTCGGACCGCATAAGGAAAACCGCCGTTTCGTGCTGACGGATATGTTCAATGAGGACTGGGAACTGGTCGAGGAAAGCCATACGCCAATGCGCACGCTCTGGCTTATGGTCCCGTTTGAAACGGAGGAACACGATATGGTGAGGCTCGTAAAATGATCATCAGCGGTATGATCAGTGTCAAGGCGGCGATCGAGAATCAGCGCCGCGATATCGAAAAGGTATGGCTCGTGACCGGAAAGGAAAGCCGGGATACGAATTATCTGAAAAAGATCTGCCGGGCGGCAGGTCTGAAACTGATCCGTATCGGTCCGGAAGAGATGAAGGACCAGTTCGGCAGCGGGACCGGCGGTGTGGCCGCCGAAGTCACACAGCGCCGCAGCGACCCTTTTGAAAAGCTTCTGAAACAGGATGTGATCTTCATGATCGACGGCGTCGAGGATCCGTACAATTTCGGTTACTGTCTGCGCACGCTCTGCGCATTCGGCTATAAGGGGATCCTGACCGGGACCCGGGATTACAGGGATTCCGAAGCGACTGTCCTGCGCTCCTCCGCGGGCGCATACGAAAAAGTCAGTCTCTATGCCGGGGATGACCTTGATAAAAAACTGATGCTGCTGAAGGAGAAGGGATACCGTCTCTATGCTTTGCAGCGCTCCGATTCCTCCGGGGATCTGTTCAAAGAGTCGTTTACAGGCAGGATCTGTCTGATCCTGGGCGGCGAGAAACGCGGTATCCGTTCCGATATCCTGAAGCTCTGCGATAAAGAGATCTTCATTCCCTACGGGTCAGACTTCCGCAATGCCCTGAACCTCGTCAGCGCAGTCGCGGTCGTCAGCGGAGCTGTCTATCAAAGGAGAAACTATGCTCACTTCGCTAAGTAACAAAAGAGTCAAGGAATGGGCGAAGCTGCGCCAGAAAAAATATCGCAGCGAAGAAGTCCTGTATCAGGGAAAAGCTCTTGATGCCGCTTTGAAAGAAGGACTGATCGATACCCTGCTATATACCGGTGTTCTGCCGCTTCCTTTTGACGGCGCGGAAGAAGTCAGTCCGGAAGTCATGGAAAAAGTCAGCGGTCATTCGGATATTCAGATGCTGGGCATCGGTCACAAGCTTGCGGAAAAAGAAGCAGGAGGAAGAAGGGTTCTCCTGCTGGACAGTCTGCAGGATCCGCTGAACATCGGCACGATCGCCCGTACGGCTGTGCTCTTCGGTTTTGATTCCGTTGTGCTCTCCATGGAATGCGCGGATCTCTATCACGAGAAAGCGCTGGAAGCTGCCGGAGACAGTTATTTCCGGCTCGCGGTATCGCACAGAGAACTGACCGGCGAGATCGCCAGGCTGAAAGATCTTGGGTACGCGGTCTACGCGACCGGACTCAGCACGAATACTGTGCCGCTGCCGGAGATCGAAGCGGAAGAAAAAATGGCCTTCGTTTTAGGCAACGAAGGCTCCGGTGTAACAAAAGAGGTCATGGATGCCGCCGACAGGACCGTCAAGATCCCGATGCAGAACATCGACTCTCTCAACGTTGCGATCGCCGCAACGCTGGTGATGTATCATTTTCAGTAGCGGGTCGTGAAGAAGTGCTCGTAGTAGTTGACTTCTTCCTCGCGAATGACCGTATCGGTCACATAGATATAGCGGAGCGGATCGGTCGCATCTGCGATCGCAGCCCTGACGGCTTCTTCGTCTCCCTGAAAATAGACCTCGACCGTGCCGTCGCTGAGGTTCTCAACGCTGCCGGTCAGATCATACTTCCTGGCCAGTTCGGAGACGGTGTATCGGAAACCGACTCCCTGAACATCGCCCTTGAATATCACATGAAATCTCTTCATCATATTTTCAGTTTACCATATAGAAGGAGGCAGGAAAAATGCGTGGTGAAAAAGCAATGATCTTTCTGTTCCGGTTCTTTGCGGTCTTTGGTGCTTTCTTTATGCTTATAGGGATGATAGCCGGGTTCGCGACCGATGAGATCCTGTTTCTGATGCCGTTCGTACTGACCGGGCTGATCTTCTTCCTGATCGGCACGATCGCGCTGAGACACATGAGCAACGCGAAGAAGGAAAGGGAACGTCTGTACGCCGAAGGGATCGCTGTAACCTTGCCGGTTCTTCGGACAGGTATCGACAGTTCTTTGTCTGTAAATGGAGAAAATCCATTTCAGCTCGTCTGTGAAGACCGCAATCCGATGGATAACACTGTAAAGCGCTACACGAGCGAAAAACTCTGGTTTGACCCGTTCCTGCTGATGGCGGAACTCGGGATCAACGAACTGAACGTTTATATCGACCGGAACGATCCGGATAAATATGTCGTCGATGTCCGGAAACTGATCGAAGAAGATAAAAAGAGGAATCACTGAGATTCCTCTTTTATTATTAATGGATTCAGAAGCACTTTTTGATGTGCGTCTTCTCACAGGTGCTGAAATCCGGGCAGCGGTAGCAGAGCTCGTTCGCGCAGCGTCCGGTCTCCAGCAGTTCATGAATATTGGAAAGCGTCGTAGCCGCGATATTGCTGAGCGCTTCGGCAGTCAGGAAGGCCTGATGGGAAGTGACGATCACGTTCGGCATCGAGATCAGACGGGCCAGGACCTCATCGTCCATGATATGACCGGAACGATCGTTGAAGAAGTAATCGGATTCTTCCTCGTACACGTCCAGGCAGGCGGCGCCGATCTTCCGTTCCTTGATCCCGTCCAGCAGGCTTTCTGCATCGATCAGCGCACCGCGGGAAGTATTGATGATCACGACACCGGGTTTCATTTTGCGGATCGTGTCCCGGTTGACCATATGCCGGGTCTCGTTTGTCAGCGGACAGTGGAAAGAGATGATGTCGCTGCGCTTCCAGATCTCTTCCAATTCGACATATTCGATACCGCTGTCTTCGTCCGGAAATTTATCGTAGGCGATCACATGCATGCCGAAGCCGCGGCAGATATTGATGAAGACCTTGCCGATCTTGCCGGTGCCGACGACGCCGATCGTCTTCCCGTGCAGATCGAAACCGGTCAGACCGGATAAAGAGAAGTTGAAGTCTCTTGTGCGGATATAGGATTTATGGATGCGGCGGATCGAAGTCAGAAGCAAAGCGATCGCATGTTCGGCGACAGCGTAGGGGGAATACGCGGGAACACGGACGACATGGATCTTCTTATAGGCGTATTCGATGTCGACATTGTTGTAGCCGGCGCAGCGCAGTGCCAGAAGACGGATGCCGTAAGCGGCAAGCTGATCGATGACTTCTTTATTGACGTCGTCATTTACAAAGACACAGACGACGTCAAAGCCTTCCGCCAGACGGACGGTCTCCGCATTGAGGCGGGTCTCGAAGAAACGGAATTCGAATTCATTCTCCGTATTTGCTTTATTAAAGGAAGCGATGTCATATTCTTTTGCGTCAAAGAACGCAACTTTGATCTTGTTGTTATTCATGGAAAGATCTCCTTTCTCTTAGACTTTGATTATAAATTCACAAAGTAATCACTGCAACAAATATGCTCAGGACAGGGGGAAAAGGGGAGAAAAGCATGTGTTTATGAATGTTTTACGGGTATCCCAAAAAGAGAAGAAAGAAGGAAAAAGCAGAGGAAAAAAATAGTCGACAAAATATGTAAATAAATTTAAAAATTTTTTGCAAAAAAGTGTTGACATCCCCCATCTCCTTTGCTAGAATAACAAAGCACTGTGATGAGAGATCATTAAGCAGGACTTAAGGTTCTCCTTAAGGTCCTCTTCATTCGTGCGATTCGATCTTTGAAAACTGGATAAGATGTACAACATACCAA
>JAFWII010000045.1 GCA_017533785.1 Erysipelotrichaceae bacterium
GGAAATATAACCGGTCGCTGCCGAGTAGAGCAGGAGCGTCAGCACGTTTCCGAAAAGAGCGAACAGCAGCGTATCGTGGAACTGTCCCTTATCCATCTTCATGTTTTTGCCTGTCAGTTTCAGAAGAAGCAGACTGATCACCCCCATGAACAGCAGACGCAGGGATGTCAGCATGAAGACGTTGAGATCACCTGCTTCGCGGATCAGGACCGTCCAGACACCGTTCAGGGAAAATCCAATTGCGGAAAGAATGATCAGAAGTGTACCCATAATTGTCCTTTATTGTTTGCATCCGGGTGCGTTTCGCACCCGGATATGTTGTTTATTTGATTACGTAAATGATTACAGACCGATGATGCAGCCGTCACCGCGCGGATCAGAACCGCCGACAAGTACCGTCTGGGTTTCGTCTGTGTACTGAATGATCTGTCCGCGGCCGAACGGTCTGTCACAGTAAGCGCCTGTGTAGGCATCCTGGACATTCAGCTGATGGCCCTTGAACTGCAGATCTTCGATCGTTGCCGGATTGAAATGGGATTCGATATCAAGACTGAGGCCCTTATTCCAGCAGAAACGCGGAGCATCCAGCGCATTCTGCGGGCTCATCTTGAAGTCGATCATATTCATGGCGACCTGCATGTGGCCCTGGGGCTGCATGTAACCGCCCATGACACCGAACGGACCGACCGGCTTGCCGTCTTTCATCAGGAAGGCCGGGATAATGGTCTGGTAAGGACGCTTGTGCGGTCCGGCATTATTGACATGGCCGTCTTCAACGACGAACGTTGCACCACGTGCCTGTAAGACGAGTCCGTATTCCGGGATCGTGACTGCGGAACCGAACGGATTGTAGCAGGACTGGATCATGGAGATCATGTTGCCCTTTGTATCAGCTGCGCAGAAGTAGCAGGTATCGCAGGCATCCGGCTCACCGGCTTTGAAGTCGGTGGCTTTTGTCTCATCGATCAGTTCCTTGCGGATCTTTGTGTACTTCGGATTCAGCAGCATGTCGCAGGTGACCTTGGTCATGTAGTCCGGATCAGCAACATACTTGAGTGTGTCGGCAAAGGCGAGCTTGATCGCTTCCATCTGCAGATGCGTCGTTTTCGGTGTTCCGAAAGCGCTTTCGTCGAATTTGAACTCATTAAGGACGTTCAGAGCCATAAGGGCGGTGATACCCTGACCGTTCGGCGGAAGTTCGCAGACTTCATAACCGTGATATTTCGCTCTAAGCGGATCGTGCATGACAGGTTCAAAGCCCTGGAAGTCTTCTTCTCTCCAAAGACCGCCGTTCTTCTTGGCTTCTCTGACGATCGCCTGTGCGATCTTGCCGCCTTTATAGAGCGAATCGCCGTTGGTGGCGACGACTTCCTTCAGGAAAGCCGCCATTGCCGGATGTTTGACGATCTCGCCGGCTTTCGGTGCTTTTCCGCCCGGGAAGAATTCGTTTTCAAAATTCTTCAGCATATCCTCATTGAGTTGGCCTTTGAGGATGCCTCTCCACTTTTCAAAGGAGCCCTGAACATACGGAGTGATCGGATGACCTTCTTCCGCGAGTTCGATCGCCGGCTGCGCGACTTCCGCCAGACTCATTGTGCCGAATTCCTTCAAGAGCTTGATCCAGCCGGCAACACAGCCCGGAAGCGTTGTGCAATCCCAGCCGCCCATCGGCAGTTTGCCCTTATAGCCTTTTTCCTTGATATATTCTTCGGTCAGACCTTTCGGAGAGAAACCGGAGGAAGACATACCGTTGAGTTTGTCTTTTGCCCAGACGATAGCGAAGTTATCGCTTCCGTAGGTGGTAGCAGCCGGCTCAACGACCGGAAGTGCGATCGCAACAGCGACACAGGCGTCGATGGCGTTGCCGCCCTTCTCCAGCATGCGGATACCGGCTTCAGTAGCGAGCGGATGAGAAGAAGCGACCATACCATGTTTGGCATAGACGTCTCTTCTTCTGGATGGGAAATTGTAGGCGTAGCGATTGAAATCGATCATGATGAACTCCTTTCTAACGATCCATTTCGTTATCTTGATTTCATCTTAGAATCAGCAGCGAACCGCGCACAATTTGCAATTGTTCCGGCAAAATCCATTAGTTGACACCGGAAAAACGAATTGTTCAGAATATACGGATATTTTCACTCAAAAATACCTTTACAAATCAATATGCTATTATGTATCTATGGCAGAAGGTGCAGTCGTCAGAGCGAAAGTCGACCGCAGAGTAACACGCACAGAAAAGGCGATCTGTGATGCCTTCTTCAGACTGCTAAAGGAAAAATCATATAGCGAGATCAAGGCGTCTGAGATCATCGAAAAGTCCGGCTACAGCCGGCAGGCTTTTTACCTGCATTACCGTTCCAAAGAAGACCTGGTCAATGTGATCATGGAAGAGCATCTGGACCACATAAAGACCGTCGTTGAGGATTTTGTGAGATCTCATCCGAATATCAGTGAATCCCGCAGCGAGATCCGGAAACTGCACCGGGCGATTTTTTCGACTGTTATAGAAGACAGGTTGAAATCCCATGCGCTGCATGAAAACAGCTGTTTTGCGCCGTTCGCACTGATGTTCATGAATTATCTGCTGAATGCTCCGATCCCGGTCCCGCTGTTCAATTACCGGCAGCAGCGGAATTTGGAATATATGAATATGATCGCGTCATATTATCTCAACGCGACAGCAGGCTACTGGATCGAAACGGACTTCCGCATTTCTCTCGACAAGATCTCCGACGTATACACAAGTTCTGTATTCGGTCCGGGCGGATCCTTCCCGATAAACGACCAGCTTGTAGTCCCCTTCATCGCGCACGAAAACATCCGGATCTCCGAAAGAAAAACCAAAAACGAACCAATTCCCGCTGACACTGTTCCGGCATCAAAAGAGACGATCAGCACCTACATGGAAGCTCTTCTTCAGCTGATGAGAGAGGACAGGAAGATCTCCGTCCGTTCCCTCTCGGAAAGAGCCGGTTATTCGCGGACAACTTTTTATAATTACTTCGAATCTGTCCCGGATCTTATTGAAAAAACGATGGACCAGGAACTACACCTTCTTCTAAAAGAAGTCGACCGCGCTCTCTTGCACAACAATCAAAACAGACAGGACGTCGAAAAATCCTTCACCCCTGTCTTTCGTCATATTCTTAAAAAACGCAATTACTATGAAGCTTTCTTCAAGTATGACTGTTTCTCTTCTTTCGTATCCCAGCTGATCGGAAAACTGGAAGAACGCAGGATGCCGGAGCCAAAACTGAACAAACTGGTCTTCGATGATCCACTGTTCGTCAGGATAATCAGTTCCTATCTCTTTTTTGGGACTATCCACTACATCGTTGTTTACCCTGTCGATATGAACGCCAGACAAACAGCACACCTTTTCGCGAAATCCTTTTTCTAGGCAAAATGCCCGTATACAATTTAAAGCCCCGTTCCGGGGCTTTTTCTTTTTACTGTGTTTCAAGTATCTATTCTCTTCAATGGATCGATCAGATAATTGCGGTATGTAAGGTCATCCCTTTTTGTGAAACCCATCTTCTCCCAGAAGGCGTTGCCCGCCTCGTTGCGGGAGAAGACAACAAGATTGACCTTATGGATCCCGAGTTCCCTGAATGCATTGACTGCCGCATTGACGAGAGCTTTTCCGATCCCTTCGTAACGGCGATCCGGGGAAACGGCCGTATGGCTGAAGATCCCCCGGCGCCCGTCGTTTCCGGCAAGCACCGCGCCGAGGATCTGCTCCCCTTCACAGGCAACGAAACAGGTATCCGGATTACGGTCGAGATACTTCTTTATTCCCTCTTTCGAATCGTCGAGATCGTTCAGACCCATTCCCTTGCAGGACAGCCACAGGGCGTAGACCTTTTCATAATCTCCGATCGTCATCTTTCGAATTTCCATGACTGCCTCCTCCTATGAAAAAAGGCACAAAGTGCCTTATTCGCCAAAAAAGCGTCTGATCTCGGCTTCCGCTGTCTCCGGCGCATCGGAGCCGTGAATGATGTTGTAGGTCGTGGACGTTGCGAAATCTCCGCGGATCGTTCCCGGCTGGGCAGCGCCGAATCTTGTCGGTCCCATTAAAAGACGCATGCCTTCGATGGCATTCTCGCCCTCGACGATCATGGCGACGACCGGTCCGGATGTCATATACTTCAGAGTCTCCGGGAAAAACGGCTTGTCAGCGATGTGAGCATAATGCTCGCGCAGGATCGCTTCGCTCAGATTGATCATCTTCATATCGGCGATACGGTAGCCTCTTCTCTCGATGCGGGCGATGACTTCACCGATCAGACCGCGCTGCACGCAGTCCGGCTTCAACATGATATAGGTTCTTTCGTTCATTTCTGATCCTTCTTTCGTCAATGGACTGATTATAGCACAGCCGTCCGCTTTCTCAGAATTCTCTTTCCTCTTCCGGATCGAGCACGACGACCCGGGCATCGCATTCCTTCGCGACCAGTTCCTTAAACTGATCGAGGTCCGTGCGGATCGCCGGGAAGGTGCCGTAGTGCATCGGGATCACGGTCTTCGTCTTCAGCCAGCCGGCTGCGACGGCAGCATCCTCGATATCCATCGTATAGTAGCCGCCTACCGGCAGAAGAGCGATATCGATATTATAGCGGGCTATTACTTTCTCCATGTCTCCGAATAACGCGGTGTCACCGGCGAAATAAACTGTCGTTTCACCGTCGGAAATGACAAAGCCGACCGGTAACGCATAGCCGTTGATGCAGTTGATGCGGGTGCCGTGCCAGGCCGGGACCATACGGATCTTAAAGTCGCCGACTTCGACCGTTCCGCCCAGACTGAAGCCGACAGACGGAATGCTCTTCATCAGTCCGGCGTCGCTCAGCTGACCGACCATATCGACGATCGCCACAAAAGTCGCGCTGTTGGCCCGGCAGATGTCCAGCGCATCCCCCAGATGATCGCCGTGGCCATGCGAAACGAGAACGGCGTCTGGATGCAGGTCCTCCACTTTTGCCTGGCAGAGCGGATTGCCGCTGATGTAGGGATCTGTCAGGATGGTGGTATTCCCGGAAGTGAGTTCAAAGCAGGCGTGTCCGTGGAATTTGATCTTCATAATTCGCTCCTTTTATTCTTTGACATAGTACGGGGCAGACCCGTCGATATAGGACAGGATATGCCCGCCCAGTTTTGTGAGTATTTCGCTGCCGTTTTCCGGCTGGCGGTCGCTGTTGACGGAGATCTTCGCGCCCTCCGGTGTGCGGAGGTAGAAGCTCTGATAGATGCTTCCCCGCTCCGTCTTTTCGAGATCGTTCCAGGAAGGAAGATCATACTGACCGGCAAGCCGGCAGAGTTCCCCGAAGATGAATTCCGGAAGCAGATAAAAGCTGTCCGCTCCGGTCATGTTCTCCTGTTCGATCCAGATCTTATTCGGTTGTGAGGATGCATAGATACGCAGGTAATACCCGTCCGAACGGTCTTCTTTTTCTCCGGAATAGAGATACTGCGCCAGCATGTCCTCTTCCTTTGGCCTTTCGAATTCGGGTTCCTGAGGCGGCAGCGCCATCATATCGTTCCGGTGCGAACATTCCAGCTTTACGTCATGGTCAGGCATGATGAAGGTGACCTCGATCCCTTTCCCGGAATCGTAGCCGTGATTGATCCTTTCGCCGTCGAGGTAGAAAGAATAGCTTGTATCCGTGGCGATCATATAATAATAGACCGTGACTGTCTCGCCGGCGGCATAGCTGTCTTTGGCGTCGCGGTAGAATTGTTTCTGCCCGCAGTAATCCACTCTGTATTTTCTTGCGCAGTCCGTCATGATCAGTGCGGTGAATAAGGATAAAACGATGATCAGGATCCTTTTCACCTTCCCTCACCTCCTGTTCAGTTTCATGTTAACAAATCCGCTGCCGAAAAACACGGAAAGCACGAAAAAAGCCGGCATGCCGGCTTATCGTTCTTAAAGACAGTCTGTAAAGATCGCGATGACGTCTTCCTTTGTCAGCGGGACGAAGGCCTTGTCGAGCGCGCGGACCTGGCATACATGTTCCGCCATCTCCTCGAAATGCTCGGTGCCGATATTGACTTCGCTGAGGCTCATTGGGATCTCACAGTCGCGGAAGAACTGTTCAAGAGCGTCGATGCCTCTTAAGGCGAGCTCGTGTTCGTCTTCTCCTTCCAGTCCCCAGACGTTCTTCGCAAAGCGGACGAAACGCCACTGGCAGGACGGGTCTTTCTTCAGGATGAAGCGCATCCATCTGGGCGTCAGGATCGCGAGACCGGTGCCGTGGGTGATGTCATAGAAAGCGGAGAGCTCATGTTCGAGACCGTGGCACGGCCAGGAAGTTGAGAGTTTTCCGTATTCCGGAATGTCGGAGCAGGCGACGGATTCCGCATGCATCAGATTCGCTCTGGCGGAGTAGTTGTCCGGTTCTCTCAGGGCGATCGGAAGATTCTTTATAACGGACTTCAGGATCGTTTCGGCGATGCCGTCCGCCAGTTCGCTGTCTTCGGTCTTGGAGAAGTAGCCTTCCATGATGTGACTCATGATATCGGCGGAACCGGCTGCCGTCTGGTATTTCGAAACGCTGAAGGTATAGGTCGGATCGAGGATCGAGACCGCCGGGAAGGTAAAGCCGCTGCCGAGCTTCTCGTTGGTCTTGAGATTGCTGATGACGCCGCCGTTGTCGAAGTCGGAACCGGTGGCGCTCAGTGTCAGGATATCGACCAGGGGCAGGGACTTCTTTGTGCCCTTGACGTATTTGACCATGTACCAGAGATCGTCGCCCTCGTAATAGAAGCCGGAGCAGACCGCCTTGGCGCAGTCGATGACGCTGCCGCCGCCGACTGCCAGGACGACGTCGATATTATTCTCTTTGCATAACTGAACGCCGCGTTCGACCGATTCGATACGCGGATTCGGTTCGATGCCGCTGAGCTCGGTAACGGTGAAACCGCCTTCATTCAGGATCTTCATTACTTCGTCGTAGAGGCCGGTCTTCTTGATGGATCCTCCGCCGTAAGCCAGCAGGACATTTTTGCCGAACTGACGCAGGGACTCGTCAAGGTGCGAGATCATGCCTTTGCCGAAATAGACTTTGGTGGGGATGTCGTGTATATAGTTTTCCATATTCTTTCCTCTTTTTCTCGTGCATTACTAATATAACAGAAGAGACCGGGAAAACCGAAAGGCATGCCCGAAAAGTGTATTTCGACACGATACGCAAGAGGGAGTATGATGAAAAGGAAGAGCCGGAAAGGAAGGAAGACACATGGAACTCTACCAGCTGAATGAACGCGTATACTACAGCGCTTACGAGGAAGAACGGGACCGTCCCGCGATCGGCTATATCCGCGGTGACCGTTTCAGCATCGCCATCGATGCCGGACATTCCGAGGAACACCTGCGCGAATTCTATGACGCGCTGAAGGAAAAAGACCTTCCTTTGCCGGAACTGACGATCCTGACCCACTGGCACTGGGATCACACTTTCGCAATGCATGCGGTAAACGGACTGACGCTCGCGAACAGAAGGACAGATGAATACCTGCGCAGGTTCATCGAAGAGCGCAGCGAAGAGAAGGACAAGGAATTTCTGAAGCTCGATCCCAGCATCACCAGGGAATATGCGCATCAGAAACTGACCGTCGTGCCGGCCGATCTTGTCTTCGAAAACGAGATCACGGTCGATGCGGGCGGTATCCTTGTCAAAGCGTTCCGGGCAGTCTCCCCGCATACGGATGACGCGACCCTGATCCTGCTTCCGGAAGAAAAAGTGCTGTTTTTCGGTGACGCGATCAGCGGCGTCTTCCCGACCTGGATCGCAGACCCGGTGCTGAAGAGGCAGTTCATCAAAGTGATCGAGGGCGTCGATTGCGAGTTCTGCATCGGCGGCCACTGGCCTTTATGGAAAAAAGAAGATCTGCTGAAGGAACTGAAAGAAGAACTGGCAGAAGCATAAAAAAACCGCCTGTCTGTTCTGACAGGACGGTCAACCTGTTATTTCGGCATTGCCCAGGGGCAGTGCTTTTTATTTTCCGTAGATATTCTTCAGAGCGTTCTGCAGACTTTCCGACTGCAGTTTCCGCAGGGACGCCTCGTCGACGTACCCTCTTCTGCCGTCGTTCATCTCGTACTGTCCGGTAAGGGAATTCAGACTGCCGCTGTTTCCGAGATTATCTTCGATGCCGAAAGACTGGGAATAGATCCGGTTGCGGGCGGCGATCTCTTCGCCGACCTGGGCGATCCAGCGGTTGCGGTCCGCTTCTTCCTGCCGGCGCTCCGCTTCCTCTCTGGCTCTCTGCATCTCGAACTCGCGCATCTCCTTATCCATCAGGTACCACTCGATATGGGATTTTCTGGACTGGATCTCACGGATCAGTTCATCGGCCGGTTCGATCCCTCCCTGTTTCGCTTTCTTTGCGTATTCGATCGCGGTATCGTACTCCCTGAGCTGGCTGTCCAGCGAGTGATGGTAGGCCTGCTCCGTCATCCTGAGTGCGTAGAAATACTGGCCGAGCGCGTCGCCGTACTGGGCGGCCTTGTACGAATAGGCTTTCGCCAGTTCCTCATCTCCCTGCGCGGCGCCAAGCCGGACCATCATGGAATAGGCTTCCGGGATCACGTTATCGGCTGCGATCTTGCCCCATTTCACCGCTTCCTGATACTCCTTCCGCGAAGCGCAGATCTCGCAGAGGATCATGGCCTTGCGCGCGTGTCTTGTCTTCTGATAATCGGCTTCATAGAGCCGGTAGAGCTCTTCTGCACTTCCTGCCTTCGCCTGCTGTTTATCCACCATCTCGGCACACAGCTGAAGCGCTCTGGGGTTTCCCAGCAGGTACAGCGGATAAAGGGCGTTGTACGCTTTCTGATAGTCTCCGTCACGGTAGGCGGTCAGACCCTCGATGTACGCCGGCTTCTGCTCACTGCGGGCTTTCTCACATTTTTCTTTTGCGGTGCGGCTGCCTTTCTTTTCGGCATCCGTATAAAACATCCAGGCTTCCTTTTCAGCCCGGACAGTGCCGATGCTTTCCAGACATTCCCCGATCACCGCGAGTCCTTCCGGATCTCCGGCATCCGATGCCTTCCTGCCAAGCGTTCTGATCTTGTCCATACGGCAGCAGAAACCGGGCTGCTTCGCCCAGAAGCGGGCTGCTTTCAGCATAGAGGGCACGTGACCCTTGCCGGCAGCTGTCTCCAGATAGATGATATAGTTTCTTTCGCTGTAGATCGTGCCTTTCGCCAGAAGCACCATCTCTGCCGCTTCCGCGTTGAGTTCCTTTGTCGGAGCGTTGCGGAACTTTTTGAACGTCTCCTTGTACTTCTCCTTTGTTTCCGGATCCGCATGAAGAACGGCAAGCGCTGCTTCCGCCTTCGGGTGTTTTTCGATCAGAGCCGTATCCAGCAACATCTCCGCCGCCGCCTCATCCGTTTCCGCACCCCAGCCGCTGGCAAGACACAGAGCCGCTTCGTAAAGAGCGTCCGGATCACCCAATGCGGCAAGCCGTACGGCAGCAGCAAAAGCGCGCCGGCTGAAGTAGGCGGCATCGTGCACCTTGATCCAGAAGAAGTGTTCGAAAGGAACGAAGTCCTTCAGTTTATAAACAGCGTTCAGAAGACGCAGATAGTATTCGTTTTCCGGATAGACGCGCAGGATCCCTTCGATGGCGGCGATCGTCTGCCAGTCGATCTTCGGTTCATTCGCATACTGCAGGACGGTCTTCTGATCGCCTTCCTGCAGAAGTTCGGCAAAACAGACGACGATCTTCTCGAACACGTCGTCCAGTTCTTTGCTGTCTTTATTCAGTTTCGCGAATTCGTCGAAACAGAGCTGCAGTTTTTCCTTTCCGGTCATTGGTCATTCTCCCGAAACACAGGACGGATCAGAGAACGATCCAGCCGGCAGGACGGACCGCAAAACCGCCGAAATCGCTGCGGTGTCCTTCACGATGGATCTTGCCGTCTGCGTCGACGAACATCCGCTTTCCTTCACCGGCATCGTCGCGCAGCCAGTACCAGCAGTTTTCGCTGTAGTCTCCCATCTCGATCTCCGTATCGACCTGGGTCTTGTCCATGACTTCTTTCGAAGCGCGGCAGGCAAGATATGCCGGACCGAGCTTTTCGGCTTCGTCCGCGCTCAGAAGGAAGAAGCCGTCTTCACTGAACAGGCGTTTCTCCCACGGCAGCAGCATGGAGTTGAAATAGCCGTAATTCAGCTTTCTGTCCATTTCCTCATAGCTTTCGCAGGAATCCGCTGTCTGCGGCGTCTTCAGGACCGTGAGATACTTTCCGTTTCCCTGCGGGCAGAGACACCATTCCTGATCGCGGAATCCTCCGTACTTATCCGCTTCCCAGTTGCCGAACTTGACCGTGAAAACCGCTTCGCCTTTCTGCTGTTTGCGGATCATGCCCGCAAGCTCTTTGTATCTTGCGTTTTCCATAGCCTTGCCGTCGCGCCATTTCGAGTCGACCGCTTCGTAACTGTGCTTTTTTGCGAACTGTGCGTAAAGATCGTCGATCAGATCACGGTACTCCTCCTGGCCTTTCCAGTAAGACGCGCACAGCGCGCCGGCTCTCAGCAGAAGCCGATTGCGGAAAACGATGTCCGCACCGTAAAAGGAATCAACAGCCTCGTCCATTTTGCTTTTCTGCTCCCTTTCCCATGCCTTGCGGAGATCCATCTGGTTCTTGAAATAATAGCCGAGCAGTCCGACTGCCGCGACCGGCAGCAGGAAGATGAGCGGCAGCATCAGAAGTTTCAGCAGGATCAGCAGGATCAGCATGCCGACCAGAACGATGAACACGCCTCCGATGCCGGCAGCGAACAGAAAGATGACGGCAGCGACAGCGCCGAGCGCAATGATCCCGTAGCCGAGCAGTTCATCGTGACCGTTGCGGGCAAGCACCAGCAGTACCTCTAAAACGACGGCGCCGGCCGCGCCGCCAAGCGCCCAGATCTCATCCTTAGTATTCGCCTTATAGGTATTCTCGCTTATCGTCTTTTTCAGTTTGTCCGAGACCTCGACAAGGTGCTTGCCGAAATCATAACGCGCCGGGTCGTCCAGCGCGCCGAGCAGTTCTTCTCTTTTCGCTTCAAACTCTCCGTATGACATGTTCTTTTCCCCCTCTGATACAGCAGTATTCTGATCTGATTATATCATTTCCGCAAACGCGGCAGAGTCCTGTTCAGCCCCGTCCTCAGCCATTCTGCGCAGCGTTTCGCCGCTGAGACGGTAGACGGTCCATCCTGTCATTGGTTCCGCATCCAGCGAAAGATAGAAATCGATGCTGGGGCGGTTCCAGTCAAGACAGCTCCATTCCAGCCGGCCGCAGCCTCTTTCGACAGCAGTCTGCGCCAGCTTCTTCAGCAATGACTTTCCGTACCCCTGTCCCCGGTATTCCGGCAGGACGAAAAGGTCCTCCAGATAGATCCCGGCTCGGCCGAGGAAGGTCGAGAAATTATGGAAGAAGAGTGCGAAACCGGCTTCCTTCTCCCCGGCCAGGACAAAGATCACTTCGGCTTTCTGCCTGTCGAAGATCCATTCCTCCAGCAGTTTTTCATCCGCGACGACCTGATCGGACATCTTTTCGTATTCCGCCAGTCTGCGGATGAAATCCAGGATCAGAGGCGTATCTTTTCTTTCCGCAAAGCGGTATCTCATTTCTTTTGTCATAGGCATCCTCTATTTGCTGCTGCGCGAGGCGATCGTATCGGCCAGCCACTGGCCGGATTCGGAGAGATCTTCTCTCACGTAGTCTCTTGTCTTCTTGCAGTCCGCCCGCAGAGCGGCACAGGCTTCCCCGGTCTTGGAGAAGTTCCACATCACGTAGCTGACATTGTTTTCTTCCAGGAAATCAATCCAGACGTTTGCTTCTTCCTGATCGATCGGGAATCCTCCGGAAGAGGCGCAGATCCCGAATTCCGTCACGAACAGCGGCAGTCCCTTGTCGATGGCCGCTTTCGCCTTGTCGCGCAGCGGCTGTTTATGGGTCGCCGAATAGAAATGCAGGGTATAGAGCAGGTTGTCGAATTCCAGCGGATCGTTTGCCGCGACGTCCACGTCCTGCGACCAGTTCGGAGTGCCGACGATGATCACCGCATCCGGATCGTTTTTGCGGATCACCGGGATGACCTGTTCGGCATACTTCTTGATCGTCGGCCAGTCGGTCTTGTTGGGTTCGTTGCAGATCTCGTAAAGCACGTTTTTCTTGTCCTTGAGATCTGCCGAGATGCGCTCGAAGAAGTCCAGCGCATCGTCGATGAACCTATTCGGATCGCCGTCCTCCAGGATATGCCAGTCGACGATCGCGTACATATCGTTGGCTTCCGCCGCTTCCACGCCCTTTATCACATCCTGGTAGAGCCTGTTCTTGTCGCCGCCGGTGCTGTAGCCGACGACGCCGACGCCCCAGGTATAGAGCGCGAGCCGGATGACGTTGCAGCCCAGGAAGGATGAGATCTCATGATAGGTATCATTATTGATATACATGCCTGAAAGGGAAACGCCGTGATGGGAGATCCCCCGCAGCATGACCGGTTTCCCGTCTTCCCCGCTCAGCACGTTGTTGACGACCTGCAGCTGTCCGCGGGAAGAAGGACGGTCTTTTCCGTCAAAGGATTTTTTGGATGAGGAGCAGCCTGCCAGCAGTAAAAGGCAGAGGATGAGCATAAGGATCTTTTTCATAGTGATCTCCTTTCGGGTGCTCTTTTTTGTTCCGGCACAGAGCGCGATGAAGGCAGCCGTTTCTGCGGTCCCGGCATCCGCGCCGCTGTATCTCTTTCCCGGATCAGAACAGACCTTTATTGTATTTCATCATCGCCAGGATGATGATCGTGAAACCGATGATCAGGCCGGCTGCCAGAACGGCTGTCCCGGCTGTGTCCAGCGCCGGCATATTCATCTTTTCCGACGCAAACTGAAAACACGCCTTTGCGATGATGGAACAGCCGGCAATGACCGTTCCCGTTCCGACTTTCCTGCCGAAAGGCAGTCTGTCCTCCTCGCTCACTCTTTTGCGATGATACCGGTGAAGAAGCTCGATGTTGCCTTTCAGATTCTGTACACCGAGAACGATGACGATGATTCCGACGATTACGGGCACAAGAAGAGAATCCATACAATAACCTCCGCTGATTCTTCTTCGTTCCGGTCAGTATCCCGGATACTCAGTTTATCTTAATTACAGTATAGCGAAAAACACGGGTTCCCGGCGCAAAGGATACGATGCCGCGTCCGCTTTCCTGGCAGCACAGCGGATGACCTTTGTCCGCCGGGGAAAAGATTGGTTTCCGGAGAGGATATTGACTATACTAGTTTTTAGGAGGAAGCAGACATGGAGATCTATGATATATCTCAGGAAGTCTTCGGCTGCACTGTTTTTCCGGGAGACCCGTCCCCCGAACGGGAGATCCTCTCCGACATGAAGAACGGCGCCCTGTACAATCTGACCGCTTTCCGCATGTGCGCCCACAACGGGACGCATGTCGACGCACCGTATCATTTCTACAAAGACGGCAAGACGATCGATCAGGTCGATCCGGAAAGATTTATCGGCTACGCCTATGTGGCAGAACACAGCGGCGAGATCACAGCAGAGGATGCCGTCCGCATCCTGCAGACCGCTCTTGAGGCAGATCCCCGCTCCGCAAGCCGGATCCTGATCAAGGGAAAAGCGGTCCTGACAAAGGAAGGCGCGGAAGTCTTCGCTGAAGCCGGCATCAGATTGTTCGGAAACGAATCCCAGACCGTCGGTCCGGAGGACGCCCCAATGGAAGTCCATCTGATCCTGCTGAAGGAAGAGATCGTTCTTCTTGAAGGCATCCGTCTGGAGAAAGTGCCGGAAGGCGTCTATCTGCTTCATGCCATTCCGCTGAATCTCGGCGGCGCGGACGGCGCGCCCTGCCGGGCAACCCTCATCAGAGAATAAACAATAAGGAGTAAAGATTATGAAACAAACGATCCTTCGCAAATACGCCCGCCTGATCGCCCGGGTCGGCGTCAACATCCAGAAAGGCCAGGAAGTGCTCATCACCTGCGATCTCGACCAGCCGCGCTTCGTGGAGATCCTGGTCGACGAATGCTACAAAGCCGGCGCCAAAAAGGTCAAGGTCGAATTCGGCTACCAGCCGCTGACGAAGCTTCATGTCCGTCATCAGACCGTCACCACCATGGCAAAGGTCGAGGAATGGGAAAAGGCGCGTCTGCAGCACTATGTCGATGTTCTGCCCTGCCGCATCTATCTCGATTCCGAAGATCCGGACGGCCTGAAAGGCATCAACCAGAAAAAGATGGCCATGGCCAGAAGAAAGAGCTACCCGATCATCAAACCCTACCGCGACCAGATGGAAAACAAATACCAGTGGTGTATCGCCGCGGTACCGGGCGCTGCCTGGGCGAAGAAGCTCTTCCCGGAGCTTCCGAAAGGAAAAGCCATCGAAAAACTGTGGGAAGCGATCCTGTTCACCTCCCGCGTGACCGAAGATCCGGTCGCTGCCTGGAATGAGCACGACAAGGACCTGCATGACCGCTGCGCCTACCTCAACAGCCTGGGCATCGCCGAACTGCGCTACAAAGGCGACAACGGCACTGACTTCACCGTCGGCATGATCCCGGAAGCGGAATTCAAGGGCGGCGGCGACACCAGCCTGCAGGGCATCTTCTTCAATCCGAACATCCCGACCGAGGAATGCTTCATCTCTCCGATGCGCGGCAAAGCCGAAGGCATCGTCTACGCGACCAAACCGTTATCCTATCAGGGACAGCTGATCGAGAATTTCTCCATCCGTTTCGAAAACGGCAAGGCTGTAGAGGTCAAGGCCGAAAAGAACCAGGCGCTGCTCGAAGAGATGATCTCCATGGACGAAGGCGCTTCCTATCTCGGTGAATGCGCGCTTGTCCCGGTCAATTCCCCGATCTCCGAATCCGGCCTGCTGTTCTACAATACCCTCTTCGATGAGAACGCCGCCTGCCATCTGGCGCTCGGCATGGGCTTCGCCGATACGATCAGGGGCTTTGAAGACAAGACACTGGAGGAATGCCGTGCGCTCGGCATCAACGATTCCATGATCCACGTCGACTTCATGATCGGCTATGAAGGCCTCGACATCGACGCCGTCACCCGCGAAGGCAAGACTGTTCCGATCTTCCGCCGCGGCCGCTGGGCTTTCTGATCCCGCTTAACAGATCCGTAACGAAAACGGCCCTTCGTTGTGAGGGGCCGTTTTTTTCTGTCATTTTTCTCTCCGGTCTCAGTTCATGACGCCGTCCTGGTCAAATTCCAGCGTCTCCCCGCTGTCCCAGCTGTCAGGATGATGCAGAGTGGCTGCCGCTGCGTCGAACAGCTTTTCTGTTTCCGTATCGCCTTTCGGGTACATGAAGTGGAACAATACAGTCTTTTCACCCAGGAATTCCGGCTGCACGATCAGCCAGTAGATGGTGACCTCCCTGCCCTGCATGGTAGAAAGATAGCGCGCCCATACGGACCGCATGCCGTTGTGCATTTTATTGTTGAAACCGAGCAGCTTAATGAATCCGTCCTGCCGGCTCAGGATCGCTTCCATCTGTCCCCGGTCCAGTTCGAGGACTTCCGCACCGAGCTCCGCCACCACGATGAGGGAGTTTGCGTCCGGAGTTGCCCAGGCGGTCTCGCCATTATATTTCACGGGAGAAAGCCCGGAAGGAACGTGGATAAGCAGGTCTTTGACTTCCCACGGCAGCATGGTCAGCCCGTTTTCGGTCAGATTCTTTTCCAGCGTTGCCGAAGTGCGCTGCGGAAGCACATCCTCCTCGGCATAGATCGTTTCGATGCACCTGTCAAAAACGTCGCTGATCTCTTCCTGATAGCTGTTGAATTCCATGACGACAGTCTGATTATGCGTGAAGACCATGACGGATGTCCGTTCGAACCCGGACCCGTCCGGCTCTTTCACGATCAGGGCGTCGACGTTATTGATCCTGCGGGCGGAGACCTCCGCCGACTCCTTTTCTTCCGCCCAGCCAACATAGAAGTCGCGGGCTTCTCTGTCGTCATACTTCGTGGGATCCTTACAGGCTTCTTTCCGGACTGTGAACTCGATCGAGCCGTTGGCCGCGACCGGGCTTTCAGGATCATTGACGCTTGCTGTTGCGTCGTACCCCGTGCCTTCCATTCTTTCCATGCTGTAGATCTCCGGAAGACGGAGATGGACACCGTGATAAACGGTCTCTTCTTCCGACAGGTTCAAAGGACCTGTTTCAATACGCTTGTGCGCAGGTGCCGCGCCGGACGAAGATCCGCAGCCGGCGAGTCCCGCCAGCAGAACAGCAGATACGGCAATGATAAGGAGTTTCTTGTAGAGCATAAGCAATTTCCTTTCCGCGATGATTTCCCGCCTCAGAAAAGCAGGAAGGATCCAGCAGCTATTCAGTTGCATTTATTGTACCATATCCGCTGCGCGGATCTTCCACCTGGTCCGGACCATGTAAGAAACCATGTAAGATACCATGTAAGTTGAAACAGATCGCGGTATAATGATAACGAGGAAACATAACCGTGAAAAACTATACACCGCCTTTTACGATCACCGGAAAAACGCTTACGCTGACAGCCCGGATAGCAGAAAAGACAGGCAGGGTCTCTGCCGGCCGGTCTTTTGAAACGAAACCGTATCTGCGAAAAAACAACCGGATCCGGTCTGTTCACTCTTCGCTGGCGATCGAGGCAAATTCGCTTTCACAAAACGAAGTGAGGGATGTGATCAACGGAAAAACCGTGATCGGTCCGGAAAAAGAGATACAGGAAGTCAAAAATGCATTCAAGGCATATGATCTGCTTGGATCGTTTGATCCATATTCTCTGCGCGATCTGAAGAGGCTCCACGCTGTCATGACCTATATGACAGTCGATGAATCCGGTGTTTTCCGGAACAGAAACGAAGGAGTCTTCGACGGCGACGAGTGTATTTTCATGGCTCCGCCGCCGAATATGGTCCCGGACCTGATGCGCGCTTTGTTTTCATGGATGAGAAAGGAAAAGCAGGAACTTCATCCTCTGGTCCTTTCCTCCGTTTTCCATTATGAATTCGTCTTCATCCATCCTTTCCTGGATGGAAACGGAAGAATGGCCAGACTCTGGCAAACGGCTATCTTGTCGGAGTGGGATCCTGTTTTTCAGAACATCCCGATCGAAAACCAGATCTATGAATATCAGGACGAATACTATAAGGCAATCACTGCATCCAACTCCGCCGGGAATTCAAACGCGTTCATCGAGTTCATGTTGGAGAAGATCGACCTTGCGCTGGACCGGTTTTTGCAGCAGGTCACTGCTGAGGATGGAATCTTATCCAATGCCGTCCGAAAGCTTTTGCAGAACATGGAGTACAACACTCCGTATTCCGCTGATCAGCTCATGAAAAAAATGAATCTGAGATCGAAGGATAATTTCCGGAACCTGTATCTGAACCCGGCATTGGAAAAAGGACTGATCGTAATGAGCATTCCCGACAAACCCAGAAGCAAAAACCAGACATACATCCGAGTCTGAAAAACACATGCGTACTGATACGCCCCCTGTCAAGTAGACAGTGGAAATAATAAAATCTCAGTGTATAGGATAACCATCTGTTTCGCAGAAGATCTGCAGTGCAGATGGTTTTTCTTATTGTGCGGTATTTGAACGAGTCTTCAGCTCTTCGATATGATTCCAGTATTTGATGATCTTTGGATTGTCTCTTATCGGATAATCGGCTCGATCGTTATTGGCGAGAGCTTCCTGTCTGATCATGCCGGCTGTCTTCCCCTTAAAACGTCTTTGGGGATAAAAGTTTATGTAGTAGTCATTGGCTTTATAGATCGCTTCTATCATCTCTTCCTTACTCCGCACATCGGGGTAAAGAACGGCGATGATCTCCTTTAACTGTCCCTGATACTGTTCACAGGGACCATTATCGATACAGCGGGAGACTCTTGACATCGACTGTGTCATCCCGTAATCACATAAAAGCGTTTTGAACTGTGCTCTGGTATATTGGAAGCCTCTGTCCGAATGATACAAGGGTCTCGCGCAGGGATAAGCTTCGCGCGCTTTATTCAGGACAGTATTGGTAAGCAGTGTATCGTTTCTCTCTGCCACACATAAAGCGACAGGATATCTGTCACAGAGATCGATGACAGGCGAGATATAAAGTCTGTCGTTGCCTATCCGGATCTCGGTGACATCCGTGCACCACTTCTCGTTGATATGATTCGCATTAAAGTCTCTGTTCAGAAGGTTCTCCGCGGTTATTTCGGGAGCTGATCTTTTAAAGTGATAAGAAGGCTTTCTTCTGTAATTGGATACGATGTCATGGATACACATGAGCCGGCAGACTCTTTTGTGGTTAACGCAGAGGCCGTAGCGGTTCCTCAGGTAGTAAGTCATCGTCAGCGATCCGAATAAGGAATTGTTGGAAGAAGCTGCCTCTTTGATCATATTCAGGAGCTTCTCATTCTCGATCTCTCTTACTGCCGGTTTTCTCTTCAGCCATTTATAGTAGGCGGCTCTGGATATACTAAGCTCTCTGCACATGAAGCTGATATCACAGGCTTCTTTCTCATGAAGCTGTTTCATCAGCTGATAATCCGTGATCTTATTCTGTTTCCTGAGATAGATCCTTTTCGCTTTGGGCAGAGTATCCATCACCACCTTTCGAGTTTCTCTGCTTTTTTTAATAGTTCATACTTCTTTCGGAATTCTTCCTTCTCTTTTTCAAGCTGGGCGATCCGGCGCTGCGCTTTCTCAAGATCAGAGAGTTCTTCTTCCTTCTTGTGTTTTCCTCTTCTGTCTATAAGAGCTTCTTCGCCGTCCTTCTCATACTTCCTTACCCAGGAATAGACCTGAGAATAGCTGCACTTGTAAAGAGAAGCGGTATTCCGGATGTCTTTATCGTGATCAAGACAATAGTTCACGATCTCAAGACGTTCCTCGTAGCTCGTCTTTCTTCTTTCCGCCATGTAGACCTCACTTTTAGGATCATAGTCCTTTAACTCTATATGGTCATTATAGCGTGAGATCCACTGCCGGAGTGTATGTGTGGAGGGGATTTTATATCTGGTCACAAGATCGGAAATCGATCCTTTTCCTGAGAGATACTCCTGTACAACCTTCTTCTTGAATTCCTTTGTGTAGGACTTATTGTGATGTGTCTCTTCAAAAACAGAAGAACCATATACCTGATACATCCTGGACCATAAGCGGATAAGGATATGCCCCTGTTTTCCCATATCCAGTTCTCTTGCGATCTCTGAGGCAGACTTCTTTCCCGAGAGAAAATCAACACATGCCTGAACCTTTTGATCAGCAGTATACTTCGCCTTTCTTCCCATAATAAAATCCCCCTTTGGCAGAAGTGAGATTTTGTGTATTTCTCATGTCTACCTTAGGGGGAGTGTATCATACAGCATGTGTTTTTTTGATAATTCTCTTTTTCTTTGCGGAATACTCAGTGAATGGCACTCATTCCGACGCCGTACAGAAGTTCCGCCTGCGCAAAGGCATCGACGTTGTTCTGCAACAGGACCGGCAGCCCGAGTTCTTCCGTGAGGATCTTCCCGACTTCGGTCTTTTCCTTCCAGACGCCGAACGCGCGCACGGATACGGCATTCTCCCTATCGACGAATCCGGTGATCCCGACCGAGACGCAGCGGATCGTTTTCTTTTCTTCTTCAGGAAGATTTATTCGTCCGCCTTGAAGTTGTAGACCGGTTTGATCACTTTGAGGATCTCCGCGGTCGGTCCGATATTCGCGACGATGTCCTCCATGCCCTTGTAGGCCATCGGGCTCTCATCCAGAGTGCGGGAATTGGCGGTCGTAGTGAAGACCCCTTCCATCTCCTTCAGGAACGTTTCCGTATCCAGGGTGCGGAAAGCTTCGTTGCGGGACATGATCCTTCCCGCTCCGTGCGGTGCGGAGCAGTTCCAGTCCGGATTGCCCTTGCCGATGCAGATCAGAGAGCCGTCGCGCATGTTGATCGGGATCAGCAGCTTTTCACCCTTTTCGGCGGAGACGGAACCCTTGCGCAGGATGCGCTTCTCCGTATCGATGTAGTTGTGGATCGTGGAGAAACGGTCTACCTCGTGAAGTCCCATCCCTTCCAGGATGATCTGCATCATCGTCTGACGGTTGATCATAGCGAATTCCTGCATGATCTTCATGTCGTGGATGTAGTCTTCGTAGAGTTCGCCGCTGAGCCAGGCGAGGTCTTTCGGAACGTCTTCCCTGTTTTCGCCTTTCAGCGCCTTCAGGACAGACTGGATCTCCTTCTCTCTGCCCTGCTCCTTAAGTTCGCGGATGATCTCTTCGATCTCTTCCTTTCCGCGGCCGTTGATCTGTTCCCAGGCTTTCTGCTGATAGAACTCCGCGACTTCCTTGCCGAGATGGCGGGAGCCGGAGTGGATCACGATGTAGAGTCTGCCCTCTTCATCCTTATCGACCTCGATGAAGTGGTTGCCGCCGCCCAGGGAACCGACTGCCTTCAGCTCGGCTTCCAGCATATCGCGTCTGTCGAAGCAGCGCAGTTCAAAAACGTTGGTCAAAGCGGCGTTGGCGTGTTTCTTTTCACGGACTTCCCTGCCGGAGGGGATCTCCCTGCGGATCAAAGCATCGAGTTTCAAAAAGTCGATCTCTTTTTCGGCGATCTCCACCGTTTCCATGCCGCAGCCGATGTCCACACCGACAAGGTTCGGCGTAACTGCCCCATGCAGAGTCATCGTGGTGCCGATCGTGCAGCCGGCTCCGGCATGCACATCCGGCATGATGCGGATCTTTGAGTCTTTGTAGATCTCGAGATCGCAGAGGGAGCGGATCTGCTCCGCTGCCTTCTCTTCGATCACGGAAGCGTAGACCAGCGCTTCATTGTATTTACCAAGGATCTTTTCCATAGTCGCTCCTTTCTGAGCCCTGCCTGAGGCAGGAACTCAGGCGGCGACGGGCTCGTATCTTTCGCTGTTCAGTACCGACAGCATGTATTCCTGCGGGGTCATGTTGACGCCTTTGGCCAGGCTTTCGAAGACGACCGGCGACTGACCGGAAGCCAGCTGCACGCCGAGCCGGTCGAAAGAGGCGTGATAGGTGCTTTTCGCGGAACGGACGTTCCAGAAGACGATGTTCGGGATCTGATAGCCGAAGGCTTCGTACTTCTCTTTCATCGTATCGTAGAACAGGTCGTTTCCAGTGACGCATCTGTCGAATTCCATATCGGTGATGACGACGATCGATTCCGGCAGCTCTTCCTGCTTCACCTTGTTTTTGACGGCGGTACGCAGGACCAGATCGAACGCGGCTTCAAGATCCGTGTTCATCTGCCATTCGCTGTTTTGGACATAGCGGACCTTTTCGAAAAGGCTTTCCCCTTTGACTTCGACCAGCTCCGGTCTTGCGGAAAATGTCATGAAGCGTCCGGCAAAAGGGCCTTTGTTGCGTTCCGCGAAATAGATCGCGAGACCGACTGAAGTCGCCATCGGCCGTCCGAACATCGAACCGGAAACGTCGGCCATGATCAGGCAGCGCTTTTCGCCTTCGACGTAGTTCGGCAGCGCTTTCCACTGGGCTTCGAGGACCGGGTCGTTTTCAATGTCGCCGTAAAGATACTTTTCGACGATGTCATACGGGTAGAGGACGGAAGCGTTGATCTTCTCCTCGCCGCTGTTCACCTTCTGCAGATATTCGCTGAAACGTTCTTCGTCGTTGCGGAGGAAGGCGCCGCGGTAGTTGTTCATCGCTTTGGACGGGACCTGCGGGTAGAGGATCTTTCCGTAGTCGTTTGCAGACAGATTGACTTCGACGACATTCAGATAAGAGCGCAGCTGCGCCAGCGTTTTGCGGTATGTGCGTTCGCTCATCTGCAGTTTCGCGGCGAGCAGTCTTGCCTTGCGGACAGTCTCTCTGCTGGAAGTATTGACCGATGGCAGCCACTTCGCCAGCAGCGAGACGGGCTGACCCTTCTCCATATTGGAAAGGTCTTCTTTCAGCTGCTGCGCGATCACTTCCGTCGCTTCTGCCGGCAGGATGTCCAGCAGGTCGACGACATCGTCCCAGCGTCCGTATTCGGAGATGAGACCGATATTCTTCTTCAGGATCTGCGGGTAGTATTTGGCCAGGTAGCGGAAAAAGATGCGTCCGGTGCGGCGCTCGCCGAGTCCGCCGCGGACATCTCTTGTATAGAAGGCGAGACGGACAGCTGTCTGTTTGTCTTCGATCAGCGCTCTGGCGAACAGCAGCTCGATCTCTTCCTCGTCGCGGCCGCGCAGGGCGCCGGATACGGCAAAAAGGTCGACCAGAGCATTCTCGGTGCTGTTCAGCGCCAGGGCGCCGTTTTCGGTCAGTGTATAGTTCTGTTCTTTCTTGATCATGTCCAGAATGTTCATAGGTCTTTCCTTCCTTTCTTCAGAGACACGGCGCTTCGCGGTAAGACTTTATCCGCTGTAATGAATAACGAGTCTGTGATCTGCTGTGAGCGCCGTTGGGCGGCAGCCCGCCAAATCAGCGGCGGACTGCCCGAGATGCCATGAGAAATAAAATACCGAGGCTCAAGGTCGTTTTATGACCGAACGCAGCGGTTCAACCGGGTCTGAGGTTGCTGTCTGCATCTCTATTTTCAAGACGTTATATCCCGGGGATTCGAACCCTTAGTACCGCTTATAAGGCGATTGCTTACCATAGCTACAGAGAATGGTTGCTGTAAACGTCTTTCTTTACCAGACACGCTTCCTAAATCATTTTCAAGATCATTTGGATTGCTGTTTGTGTCTGTGTCCCTCGGGACAATTTCATCTTACCCGATGTAAAACTCTTTTCAAATGTTCAGATAGTTTATCTTTCCGACCCCTAAATATTTATGTATTTATTCATAATATGCGATATTCTGCTTTATTATTTGACCCCTTTTAGGGTACTATATAGGCAGAGGCAGAAAGCGATGGAAGAAAAGATCAAGATCTATATCCCGAAAAGCGTCAACGCGATCCTGCTGAAGGATATGGAAAACTTTGAATTCTTCAAAAAAGACGGTTCGCTGAACCGCAACGAGTTTTACAATACGCTGATCCTCAATTACTACGAACAGTACGAGGAGAGCCAGGGTGAGATCTTTTCCCATATCCAGGAGGTCATCCGCGAGAACACCTCACTGAAAAGTTCTGTTGTCAGCGATATCGCCGCCAACATCCTGCAGTTCGTCGACGTCCGCAATTTCGACCTGAGTGAGCAGAAGTACGATATCGCGATCGCGGTCAAGCCGACCAAAAAGTCCTCTGCAGACATCGAGTACATCCAAAGCTGCCTGCTGGCGGATTCAACACTGTCCAATTATTTCCGCAACATGTTCGCCTCCTATGCCCTGCTGCCGCAGGACCGACGGGAAGCGATCCTGTTCAAGGATACCTTCGAGAAGATCCGGGAAGCGATCGAGAGCGACCGCAAGATCTATTTCACGACCAGGAAGAACGAGAAACCGCATATCGTCTCCCCCTACGTCATCAGCAATTCCAAGGAAGAACTCTTCAACTATCTGATCTGCCAGTACAAGTCCTACCCTTACAGCTTCCGGGTCTGCCGCATCCGGCAGGTCAAGATCCTCAACGAAGGCAGAGACCTGAACGACGGGATCCGGGAGATCTTTGACAAGATGATCCTTTACGGTCCGCAGTTCGCCTATCAGGTACGCAAACCCGCGCAGACGATCAAAGTGCTTCTGACCGACAGAGGAAAGGAACAGTTCAAAAGCATCTATCTGCACCGTCCCCAGCCGAGCTCGATCGACGGCGACGTCTATTCCTTTGACTGCTCCCGCACTCAGGCTTTCCAGTATTTCTGCAAGTTCGGCGCCAATGCGCTGATCCTGGAACCGGAAGACCTGCAGGCGGATCTGCACCGCTTCCATGGCTATGCCAGCAAGCGCTACAGCCAGCTGACACGCACAAACAAGAATTCCGTGAACGAAGACTCCGGCAAAACTCCTTCTTAGTTTCCTCCTTTCTATCTTCGTTCAGTAGAAGAACTGCTCATTGCGGGCAGTTCTTTTGTTTCTCCTGATACAGCGGAAATTGATAGAATGGATATGATGAAAAAGATACTCACAAAGGCATTTGTTCAATATAGCGTGATCCTGGCGATGATCCTGCTGACGGGATGCGGCAGTTCCGGAAATACCGTGCCCCGTCCCACGCCCACCAGCCGTCCGGCATCCGCAACGACACCCGTCCCGGTATCGAAACCGACAGCATCAACCGACCCAGTCGATCCGCTTTCCCTGAGCTTCAGCGACGGGAATTACTATGAAGATGCCGTTCTCCGGGAGAAACTTTCGCATTCTGTTCTGGAATACTGTTCCTCTGCGGAATATGCCGGGAAAAAGTACGTCATCACCTGGAATCTGAAAGACAGCGGCGAAGAAGTCTACCGCTGCGAATACACCTATGACAATAAAACAAAGAGCGGGAAGAATGCCGTCGCCACCTGCCGCAAAGGCGAAGCATATGATGACTTCCGTTCGGGGAATACTGCTCTTTCCCGTTATTATGTGATGCCGGAGCCTGGCGACCGCATCGACATGTTCGTGTATCCGGACAGCGACGGCTACTACAGGAAATACTTCATTCTGGGCAAATACAGCGACATGAACTGTTATATATCCGGAGAAGACATCTACTTCGAGTATTCCTGGTACCAGGATACGGAAAACGGTCCGGTGCTAGTGTACAGATCAACGGCAAAGAATTACGACACGACTTCCGGGCAGAGATATCACGAGGAGCTCTGGGATCTCTTTGAGCAGTCCCGCAGCAACATCCATATCATCCCTTACAACAAGTATCCGCACGAAAAAGACTACTATGATGTCTGGCGGAAATGGGATCGGCAGGAAAGCGGCCGCATCGAAGAAAACAATCTGGAAGAGCAGAAAGAGCTATTTTGTTCCTGTGAGGACGAAGAAGATCTGTACGATCAGTACGGGGATGACTTCGACAGCTACTATGACGCGCTCGATTTCTGGGAACGGTACTGCCAGTAATATGAAAGAAAAGAAAAGACTCCGCATGGAGTTTTTTTCAATTATTCAAAAATGAATCCTAGAATGGCTGCTGTTTACTTTCTTTTTGATTTTCTCGTCAGGAAAAACAAAATAAAGAGAATGAATGCGCCGACCAGAATGATGCAAAAGAGGAGCGGAAGCTCTAATCCCTGTCGCATTCCCAAAAGAGCCAGAATACTGTTAATGACAGCCTGTCCCCAGAATAACGTGACATACAGGACTGTCATGGGATATGCCCAGTAGCCCATGATGCCGGCAGTGCCGTCTATCAGATGCAGAGGGAGAAAGCCGAAGAAATAGTTATCGATCACTAAAACCAGACCTGTCAGAAAACCGGTCAGGAGATACGCAAACAATACGCTTTTGACGACTTTTCCTAATACTCTCATAAACACAGTATACTTCGATTTGAATCATTTTATAAGAAGACCGATCGATACAGCGCGCTCTCTCTCAGAGAGATCTTCCGGATCCCGGTCGGACAGTTTTAAGAAACGTCTCCCCTTCAGCTGGATCTGCGCAGATCCTCCGCCGTCCAGATGAACAGCATTGTATATCCCGAGCTTTTCGCAGATCTCCGCTGCTTCCGACAGCGATGCACCACAGCTCTCTTTCCCCTTTTCATAGCCGAACTTGCCGGCGCCTTCAAACCAGAGTAACTTCGGCTTATCGCCTTTGTCTGCTCCGAGAACGATTCGCGGAGCCCGGGATCTTTTATAGTTTCGCGGATACATAGCCGGCGGGAAGGATACCTGCAGGGGGTTCAGGAAATTATAGAAAGAAGAAAGAAATCTCCCGGTCTTTACTCCGTTTATCACCGCGCTGTTTCCGACCTGGACCGCAAAAGAAAGATCTTCCAGTCCGGTATATTCTACAAGACTGTTTCCGATATCGATCGGCTCTTTTATCTTGATGATCAGTCCGCCGGAAGGAACTTCCGTCTTTCCGCCCTCTTTCAGGGAAATGATCCGGTTCTCCGCGATCACAATATCGAAACCGCCCTGCGGGCTTTTTTTGTATTTCGTACGCGTAATAAATTCAGCGTTCTCTCTGTCCCTGAATTCCCGGTTTCCGATCTTAACGGTGACTGAAGACAGCGGGATCTTCTCGACGGAGACCTTTCCGTTTTTGCGGACAGTCAGAACTTCCCGGTCAAATGACGGCGGATTCAGGACCTTTCCGTCTTTTACGCAAAGACCGACCGGCGAGCCTATCCGGTCATAGATACTTCCCAGATCAAGTTTATCCATCAGAAAGAACGAAGCATTGACCTTCAGTTCCGCCTGTTTTTCGCATTCGGATAAAAACCCGATGTGTTCTCCGACAGGGAGAAATGTCAGTGAATTCCTGCTGCCCTCGGCGATCTGCAGATCGTTTGCGGAACGCAGTTTCTCAAACAGTTCCTCTGTCGCGGTATCTCGGAAACAGATCCTGCCTTTCTTCAGATAACAATTCTCGCGGAATGCGATATTGACTCTGATCAGGTCATCAAGGATCTCACCATACTCTGCAGGGATCGCCAGTTCCGGGATCTTCATATTCGGCGGAAGACGGAACAAGACGAGTTTGTCGTAATACCAGCGGTGGCGGGGAACAAAGAAGTTCTTATAGAGATCGCAAAGCGCATAAAAAGCATCAGCAGCAAATACCGGACGAAGAAACCGAAGATCGTCAAAAGACTCAAAAGAGACGACCTGCACATCCTGAATGCTGCCGTCCGGATAATCAAAGCGTTTTATTTCACTGCTGATAACTCCCATAAAGTCCTGTTCTATGGTTGGTAATGCAGATGCTTTTCGTCAATGCTGTTGAGGGTATTCTGCAGGTATCTCTGCGCATGGTATTTGGCCATCGAAAGATTCTGATCGAGATAGTTTCCACATTCTTCCGCTTTGGCGCCGGGGATCTCACCCTCAAAGTCGCGGATGAAGACAAACAGATCTTTTATCAGATCGACGATATCTTCGCTTTTGAGATCACCTTCCAGCAGAAGGTAGAAACCGGTCCGGCAGCCCATCGGTCCGAAGTAAACGACACGGTCTTTCCAGAGAGGTTCATTTCGCAGGAAAGTCGCACCGAGGTGCTCGATCGTGTGGGCTTCGGCGGTGTTGAGTACCGGTTCTTTGTTCGGTGTGGTCAGACGCAGATCAAAAGTCGTGATCACGGTATCCCGAAAGTGATCTTTGCGGGATACGTAGATCCCGGGTTCAAGTACTAAATGATTAACTTTAAAACTTGCTATCTTTTCCATTGTTATTCTCCGCTGTCGGCCTCGTTCGGTTCGCGTTCCCTTAACACTTCATAATTCGTGTTCTTACTGCTTCCGAGGTTTGCTGCTTTTGAGCCGTGTAAGTTCTCCTTCTATTTCAATAATATAGCAATACCGGTCATTATAAAGCGGATACTGTTGTCCTGTTTTACAGATATATTGCTGAATACATTGGGCTGATAGACGATCTGACTCGTCATCAACAAAAAAAGATACACAGGAAATATGCTCATCCTTCCGGGATGAGCATATTTTATGTTGAAAATCGTATAATGGTATCAACAACATCAATTCTTGTTTAGAATTCACAAAGGCAGGTCAGATATGGAAGATAAACGCTATTGTATATTCTGCGGTTCTCCTCTTGAAGAAGGAAGCGACATATGTCCTTCCTGTAAAAAACAGGTTCCTGTAAAGGAAAACCTGTTTAAGGAATATCTTTACCGAAACACCAAAGATAAACTTAAAAGCAAAGTGGATGACACCTTGTTTTCGCTCGTCAAAAACTGGATATTATCACACCTTTACGGTGTGGTGGTTTCCCTGGTGATCGTCGGTCTGGCAATCAATTCCCTGGCCGCGCCATCTGTTCCTTCCTATATCGAAAAGATCAATTCCTCCTCCCGCCCGGTTGTACAGGAAGATGTAAAGCCCCAACAACAGGATTCACAGGATCCAGAGAATAAGGCTACCAATGAAGATGCGGAAGAAGCTTCGCGTGTAGCCGGCGACTTTTTATATGCGGTTTTCTATGAGACTCTGGTAAGTGAAACTGGAGGCGAAGGACTGGAAAGCTTCAAAGTACCTGACCTGTCGGCTGAAGGTTACCTCCTGCCTTCCTCCTATGGCGGCGTAACCCAAAACGATTACCATATCTCTTTCGATTACAAAGAAACGGATTCTCATGTTGATAAGAACGATATGACATGGGATGGTCTGGAAACTGACACCGGAAAGAAACTGCAGTCACAAGGCTATCTGGTTGCCGAAGTTCCGGCCTATAACCGTTACAAAGATGTGCATGCCGCGGATGCGCCGATCGTAAAGGAAGAGAAATTTCTTTTCGTTCTGGTGAAGATCGATGGTCGCTGGTATATCGCAGAAACGCAGTCAGTGTACTAGGAGGTGCTCTCATGAAATGTAAGAATTGCGGAAAAGAAAATCTGCTTAAAGCACAATACTGTCACGGTTGCGGACATCCTTTTACCGAAGAAGAAAGACAGGCTGCCTATGGCAGCACTGTCTGGGGAAAACTCGATAAACTCAAAAAAGCCAAGGAGTTCGCGACTCTGGGAGCGATCACTTCCCATCCGGTCTTCCGGGTAATGTTTCTGGCATTACTCATCATTGTCGGGGTATTGACCAATACCAACAAAGGAAGCGTCATGCGCCCTTTGGAAAGTGAGGAGTATACGGTCGGATATAATCAGAAACTGGAAGAGTATTATCTCTTTACCGAAAAGGACAGCGTCGCGGTACCGCTTTATCTGCCCGGAAAACCCGAAAAAGTCAGGATCTCCGCAGATAAGGAAGAAGAGAATATTTTTACCCGGGAATACGCCCTTGGCGAAAGCCCCGTCCTGACAAAGGATCCTTCTGTCATCTACACCGTATACGGTGTCTATGAAGGAAAAGAAGAGAAGATCACGATCCTTCTGTATGATGGGTTTTTATTTCGTGACGCTACTTTTCAATGATCCTCGGATTTTGCGCTTCCAGTTTTCTGCGGTATTGCTCTTCCCTTTCCGGATCGCGTTTCAGCTTGCCTTCCAGATACATTCCCCAGACCGTCAGATTCATACGGTTCCGGGAATGCAGGACCCTTGCGGAATAGCCGTTGATAAGACGGCAGAGAGATTTGCGCTCTTTCAGCTGGGAATACAGTTTCGGAAAATGGGGAAGAAGTTTGTACATCGGGATCCCATTCGTCCAGACGGAGAGTATGACGTTGATCGCTGCTTTCAGAAGATGGCCCTCCTTTATATCATAGACAGTATAATGAATCCTCTGTGCAAAAAATCTGCCTGATCATACAATGCGGCATTAATCGTGCGGCGGAAAAGTATAATGAATAATATAAGTATCAAATAGTGAAAGCATAAGCAAAGAAAACCACCGTCTGCAATATTCTTGGCAGTTTTTTGTATAGACGATTTGCTAGTATCTGAACGTAAAGGAGGACGGATACAAATCTTAATACCCATTTCTGCATGTAATGGTATGGTAATTTGTTTTTCCAAAAAGTTGTAAAATGGTTATTGCGGAAAGCATATATCTCCGCAGGAGAAATAAAATGAAAAAATTATCCATCATTATCATGACTTTACTGGCTGTTATGCTGCTGGTCGGCTGCGGTCAGAAGAAGGAAGAACCCGCCCCGACAGCGGAACCGACAAGCGAGACCACACCGGAACCGACACAGGAAACCGTCCGGGTCCCGGTACCGGAAAAGTACCAGGGCATGTATCATGATGCCATCGCCGGCAGAGCACAGCTGACCCTGACCTCCGACAAGATCGAGATCTCCTGGAGCAACAGCGCCTACGACAAGGCTTTCTATGAACTTCCGGTCAGCTATGACGAGGCCAACAACCGCATCACCTATGAAAACGGTAAACTGACAGAGATCGTCTTCGAGTCTGCAGAAAAGCACTCGGATACCGTCATGTACGAAAACGGCACCGGCTACTTCGACATCGAAGAAGGAAAGCTCCTCTGGCAGGATGACATGGCTGAAACTCCGGACACCGTCGTCTTCGTCCAGAGCGATTCCATGGTCAACCCCTGGATCTACACCGACAGCCGTGAAGAAGCAATGGAATACTCCGGCGTCGAATTCGAACCGCCGATCCAGGAAGCGATCCCGGAAGGATACAAGTACGTGCTCTACGCCGCCAGAGACGGAGTCATCCGCATGATCTTCACGAACGGCGAGACAGAGCTTGCGATCTCCAAGTCCAACTCTTTCAGCGGACTGGAACTTTCCGGAGATTTCAGAGAGTATTCCAAGAACTGGGAAGAACATCATAAAGGCGTTGCCATCGACTGCTACGGCGACGGCGATACGATCAACCTGGCCTACTTCGGAACTACGACCACGAACTTCTCGGTCAATGTCTACGACACGAGCTATAAAGTCAACGAAGGCAACGGTCTGACCATCGATCAGATCACATCTCTGATCAGCGGAATGCAGCCGTAACAAGCACAAGACCGGCAAACGCCGGTCTTTCTTTTTGTCTATAATGAAAGCAGGAGGACAGCGCAATGAAAACAGGATGGTATAAAAATGCGGTCGTCTATCAGATCTACCCGTTCAGCTACCGCGACAGCAACAACGACGGCTGGGGCGATATCGACGGGATCATCGAAAAACTTGACTACATCAATGATCTCGGGGTAACGGCGATCTGGTTCTCTCCGCTTTACCGCTCTCCGGATTATGACTACGGCTACGATACCAGCGACTATAAGGACATCGATCCCAAATTCGGCACCCTGGCGGACTTCGACCGTCTGCTGAAGGAATGCCACGACCGGGATCTGAAGGTGATCATGGACCTGGCGGTCAACCACACTTCGACGGAACATCCCTGGTTCAAGGCGGCACTTGCTTCCAAGGACTCTCCCTACCGCGACTACTACATCATTCGCGAGGGAAGAAGAGAGGGAAAGAAACTGCTTCCGCCGACCAACTGGGAATCCACCTTCACCGGCAGCGCCTGGGAAAGGATCGGAGACACAGATGAGTTCTATCTCCATCTTTTCTGTGTCGAACAGGCGGATCTCAACTGGGAGAACCCGAAGGTCCGCGAAGAGATCGTCAGCATCCTGAACTTCTGGCTCGAAAGAGGCGTGGACGGTTTCCGTTTCGATGTCTTCAACATGTTCTCGAAGGTCTATCCCTTCGGTGACGATCACGACAAGAACAGCTTCCAGACCGGCGCGCCCTTTTATGTCGACGGACCGCGCATCCACGAGTTCCTGAAGGAGCTCAACGAGAAGGCGCTGTCCCTGTACGATACCTATACCGTCGGCGAATCCTTCCATCCGTCGGAAGAGAACGCCCATGCCTACGTCAAGGAAAGCAATCACGAGCTCGACTCGATCTTCAATTTCGGTCATCTCGATTCCGACAACATCAAGGGCAAGAAATTCTTCTGGAAGCCCTTCGACCTGCTGCAGTTCAAGGACGGCCTGTTCGGACCACAGCGCTCCTATTACGGGGAAGGCTGGAATACCCTGGTGCTGGAAAATCACGACAATGCCCGCAGCGTTTCCCGTTTCGGCATCGATACGAAGCATTACCGCTATGAAGCGGCGACCATGCTGGCGACGCTGACTTTCATGGGCTTCGGCATCCCCTTCATCTACATGGGTCAGGAGATCGGCATGACCAATTGCGATTTCAAGACTATCGATGAGATGAAAGATCCCGTGAGCCATTTTGTCTATGATCTGATGTGCGGCTACGGCATGCCGAAAAAACTTGCCTACAGTTTCATCAAGTATGGCGCCAGAGACCACGCCCGCACCCCGATGCAGTGGAACGGCGGCGTCAATGCCGGCTTCAACGACGGCTGCGAGCCGTGGCAGTGCATGAATCCGGAATACACGGAGATCAATGTCGAAAAGGATCTCGCTTCCGAAAGATCCGTATACCGTTATTATCAGAAACTGCTCGCCCTCAAGAAGAGCGATCCTATCGCTGTCAACGGCAGAACCGTCGAATACGATCACGACAACAAAAAGATCGTCGCCTACAGCCGCGACTACCGGGGCAAACGTCTTTTCGTTCTTGCCAACTTCAGCCGCGGGGAAACAGAATACAGCGTGCCGGAATGGGTGAAAGGCGCCAAAGTCCTGCTCAGCAATTATTCCGAACTGATCCGAAAAGGACAGAAACTGACCCTGCATCCCTATCAGGCAGTCGTCTTTAAGGAACGAAAAGAGGATATCCTGAAGGCTGAATAGTACCCACGATCCGCACCGGGCATTAAAAAAATGTCATTTTTCCCTTCTTTGAATATGGAAATAATGACATTTTTTTAGTTTTTGGGATCTTGAAATAATGCGGTTTTACTTCGTCAGCGCCGTACCGTTCACGTATAACGTATAGCCGTTGGTAATGACATTGGAAGTATTTCCGCTGAAGGAAGTGACATAGCTGTCCGCTGTCAGTGTCCAGGTGCTGCTGCTGTCGAGCGTCACATTTACCGTTCCGACTGTATCCGATACGATCGTACCGGAATTGTTGATGACAGTCCCGCTGATACAGCCTTCGAAAGAGGACCCGCTGCTGAGACTCAGCGTTAATGTCGAACCCTCGCCGACGAGGACCGCACCGCTAAGCTGCTGTTCTGAAGCATTCAGAGTGGCGATGTTGGATGCGCCGCTCCAGCCGTCATCACAGACAGACAGGAGGATATTGTCATCGTCTTCGTTATTGATCGTGACATTCTTCAGAGTGATCACGGCATTCGTGTTGGTCACATGGAATACGTGTCCAGACCTGCTGGTGAGCGAGCCGCCTTCCATCGTGAAGGAAGAAGTGCCGCTGTCGGCATCGCCGCTCATCGACTGGTAGATCATGATCGTATCCAGGAAAGTCGCGTTGCCGTTGGTCTTCGTGTTGTTTGCAGTCAGATCGCAGTCGATCAGGGTGATCGAGTTCTTGCCTTCGATGCAGACACCTTCGGAAAGGTTGGAGACCAGGGTCGCGTTGCTGACGGTGATCTCCGCTGTCGAATAGATCGCCGGGGAGCCAAGCCCGTTCGAGGTATAGGTACCGCCATCGACAACGACTGTTCCTCCGCCTCTGTCAGTACGGATCGCTGCGGAAGAACGTCCGCTCGTTTCAACTTCCAGATCATAGGCATAAGTGATACCGCCTCCGGTGGTCATGATGCCGCCGGAACCATCGCCGGTCGTGGTGATCTTTGTATTTCGGATCGTCAGCGTCGTTCCGTCTCCGGATGCGCCGTTCTGTCCGCCGTTGCCGCCGTAGCAGAAGATACCGTTGGCGCCGTCGGCAGAGGATTCGACCGTTCCGCCTTCGATCGTCACATTCGCACCGTCTTTTACCAGAACTGCCGCGTTCAGGCCGTAGAAGTTGCAGCTGTCGCCGCCGTCCGAATCACCTGTCTTGGTGACGGTCATATCACTGACAGTCACATCACCGGATGTGCTGATCAGCAGCGCGCTTTCATCTGCTGCCGAAGAACTGTAGGTCTTTCCGCTTTCGCTTGCGGAAGATGTGATCTCTGCAGAAGCGGTATATGTCAGATCTGCGGAAGAGCTTCCGCCGGGTTTTCCGCCCGGAGCACCTCCCGGAGGCGTACCGCCCGGACCGTTGCCATCCGGCTTCTCCGGCGGAGTCCCGCCTTTTTCCTTGTCCGCGTTTTCTTTTTCCTCCGTTGTTTCAAGCACTTCCGTGATCTGGGTCCCGGAAGGGGTTTCCGTTGTTTCTGTATTGTTTACTGCCGTACTCGTGCCGCAGCCGGTGAAGACCGCCAGTATCAGGGCAGCACTCAGCAGGATAGGGATCATTTTCTTAGCGTTTTTCATATCTGGTCACCTCCGTTTGACCATATACTAAATCGATCATGTGAACTTTCCCTGAACCCTGCGTGAAGAGAATACGAAATATCTGCAGGGAAAGATCCGGGAGATCCTGTTTTTCATCAATTTGCTTTTCTAAAACACATTCTGTCTGCGCTAAAATAGGAGTATGAAAACACTTCTTCGAAAGATCCTTCTAATATCATTTTTATCCTGCTTATTCCTGAGCGTTTTTACGCCGGTCCTGGCGGATGAGGAACCTGCGGCAGAGAAAACCACAGAGGATCCGCAGGAAGAGGAAACGATCATCATCAATAATACCTTCTACTGCATCACCGCCGGCGCGAACCGGACATGGCAGGTCCCTTTCAACGCGGGCTGGTTCAGGAACACGGCAGCCGAATACAATCATGATCTTGCAAAACTCTCTCTGGGTCTTGCCACTGCCGCTTTCCGTCCGCACGCTTCCCTGAAGGAAGACAGCGCTGAAAATGACGCAAACCTGGTGAACTTCCTTACCGCTGCCGGATTCAGTGATCTGCGCAGCGACGACTACGACAAGGAACCGGGGAGATATACTGTCTCCACCGTTATGGGCCACCGTCAGGTCGGCGAGGGCGACGACGCGTTCCAGCTGATCGCCGTCGGCATCTGCGGTCAGGGTTATGTTGATGAATGGGAATCCAACTTTACGATCGGCACCGGCATGATCCCGGAAGGCTTCGACCGTTCTTCCCGTGTCGTCTTCGACCGTATCTTCGGCTATATCTCCATGAACCATATCGAAGGTCCTGTCAAGATCTGGCTCTCCGGCTTCAGCCGCGCCGCCGCGATCACCAATATCACGGCTGCCCGTCTGTCTGAAACGGACACCTTCTCTCAGGACACGGTCTTTGCCTATACTTTCGGCACACCGTACACCACCAGGGAAGAGAAAATCCCGGTATATAAGAACATCTTCAATATCTGCGGCAAGATGGATCCGGTCACTGCCGTTCCGTTCGCAGACTGGGGCTATCACCGCTACGGCGTCACCCTGCGCACACCGGCACAGGAGACAGACTCCGACTTTGCCGCCAAGCGTCTGAAGGCGAATGCCGTATACCGCACCGTCACCGGCGTCGACTACTGGGCGAACTCGGAAATGAATCTGCAGCTGCGTGTCGTCATGGACTATCTGCTGCGCATCTGCCCGGATGTCGAGACCTATGTCTATTCCCTGCAGGACAACCTGATCTCGCTCTGGGAGAAACACGATCCCGCCAGCGTTCTGACCAAACTTCTGCAGATGGCAGAAGACCCGATCCTGATCAACGAGGAGAACCGCAAGGACGCCAACATGTTCCTGAACAGCCTCTCCTATCTGGTCCTGGACTACGCGAACCAGAACAATGCGTTCCGCCGCTGGAACAGCAATGCCTCCACCGGCTCGAACCTTTTGCAGTCCCATACGCCTGAACTGTATATCTCCTGGGTCTTCTCCACCGAGCGCGGTTCCGAACTGTATACCCGCTCACGCGACTATACTCAGGTCTATATCGACGGTGACGTGACCGTTACCCTGTTCCGCGGCGACCACGAACTGGAGAAACTGGAGACCGGAGAATTCGAGTCCGGCATCACCAACCAGTATCTCAATTTCAGCAACGGCAAGATGTCCGTGATGATCCCGCGCGACCGTGATTATATGCTGCTGGTCGAATCCAATACCGACCAGACCATCAGCGAAGTCGGCGCCGTCTTCCGCATCGGCAGACAGACGCCGCAGGAGATGACGACCAATTATTTCGAAATGAAGGCCGGCGAAGGCTACCATACGCTGTATGAAGCAAACGGCGATTCCACCTCTTCGATCGAAGAGAGCTACAGCACCACCGGGAAATTCGATTCCGCGGAATATTTCAATTCTGACCGGCTGAACAGTTTCGCCAACAGCAATTTCGAAAAAGTCTCCTGGAGAGATCTGGTCTTAACGGTGTTCATCATAATCTTCCTGGCCGCCCTGCTCGTCGTCTTCATCTTCTCCCTGCTGATCAGCTGGCTGCGTTTCCGTCACAGAAGAAAACGCGGCTTCGTTCCGGCGGAAGCCAAGTTCCGTCCCCTGCCGATCGTCTGCACTTTCCTCATCGTGGAGACTTTCTTCATCGAGGAATTCCGGACCATTCTCTATCCGGGGCAGAGCACGATCAATACCGGGACAAAGGTCTTTATCGGGGTGCTGACCCTGATCATCGCCTTTTACGGCTGGCGCCGCAAGAAAGACCGTTTCCATCTCCTGCTGATGATCGAAGTCCTGATCCTGGCGGCAGCAGACGTGCTGATGCCTTACTCTCTGCTTTTCGGCGGAGTCATGCATATCGCCTCCTATCTCTTCCTGACCTATGTCTTCACCCGTGAAGACGTGCCCGGACGGATGCAGATCATTATCTGGATCCTGATCTCGCTGCTCGGAACGGTCTATCTCCTGCGGATCCCGGGAGAATTCGGTATCTTCCGGCCGCTGGCGATCCTCTACGTTCTGTCCTCTTCGGCAATAGTCGTTTCCGCCTTCCATCTCTCCTCGCGCACCTTCCGCGGGACTGTCCTGCTGTTCATCTCCGGTCTGCTTCTGATCTACAACCAGGCCAACGGAATGGGCGGCGTCTTCCATATGATCGCGCTCGGCACCTATTACCTGGCCGTCATCACTCTGGCCAGCAGCGGCAGCGGCTTTGTCCGCGCCAGAGTCGTCCCGGAAACGGTTTTGGAGAAACTCGAGGAAGAAGAGAAAAAAGCTGCTTCCTGAACACAATGAAAAAGATCCTGAGACCGCTTTTCAGCGTCATTCTGTTTATCGCCGTCGCCTTCTTCGCGATACGGATCTTTGAGCAGGCCCAGCCTGCTTTTTCTCCGTCTGCGGAAAATGATCCGCAGGAATATGTATATGTCTCCGAAGGCACGGTGATCCTGGATAACGAACTGCCGGAGGAAGAGATCCTGAAACAGCTCGAAAAGGCGATCGCGGAAAAAGCCGAACACATCTGCATCCGCGACCATGAACGGTTTGAATGGCATGACCTGCTGAGTCTCGACTACAGCTCTTTCTGGCTGAAGGAATTCGGCACCGTCCGCTATCCGGACTCCCGGATCGAAGGTGATGAAAAAGATTCCGAGATCACCTTCTACGAGATGACCTACTATGATCTTTCCGATGAGGAGATCGCAGCCATGAAGGCGGAGATCGACGAATCGGTGAATGAGATCCTCGCGCAGATCCCGGAAGACGCCGGTCTCTGGCAAAAAATAAAAACAGTCCACGACCTGCTCTGTCAGAAGACCGGATACGACCGCACACTGACGCTGCCCCACTGTCAGAATGCCTACGGCGCTCTCGTCAGCGGCAAGGCGGTATGCAGCGGCTACGCGGCGGCTTTCCGCATCCTGATGGAAAAACTCGGCGTCGATTCCCCGATCATCGTATCGGAGGACCACGCCTGGAACTATATCGATGCGAACACTTATGAGAACTATATCGACGTCACCTGGGATGACATGGACCGGACCGAAGACAATGATGCGGACGTCATCCTGTATGATTTCTTCGGACTCACAAAGGAAGAAGTCGAATCGGTCGACATACATACGATCCTGGACGGCGGGATCGCAGAAGAACGTGAAGAATCCCTTGCCGATCCTGAAACGTTCAATTATTTCCGTCACGAAGGCCTCTTCCTGGAGGAATACAGCCGTGAGGAGCTCGTCTCCGTGCTTCGCAGACAGCTGGACAGCGGAAAAGAACTGCTGTCCGTCCGGATGACGGAAGAAGGGTTTGAAAAACTCCGCTCCCTCGAAGATGAAGAACTTAGCAGGATCGTTTACGACGCCGGCTTCAGAGGGCGTTTCCGTTTCTGGTACAACGACGATCTGCACATCCTGAATATCCTTCCCGGATACGGGGAACAGTAAAATGACGAACAGCGGAACTTAACGTTTCCGCTGTTTTTTTTCCTCTGTCCCTCACCAAAAAACGGGTATAATAAGGCGTACAGAAAAAATCATGACGAATACTTCAAAACCAAGTAAACAGGAACTCTTCGCATCCGTTCCCGTTCCCAAAGCCTTACTGACGATGGCAGTGCCGACCATCATTTCCCAGATCATCAACCTGGTCTACAACATGGTCGACGCCTTTTTCATCGGCCGTACCGGCAATCCCTACATGATGGCTGCGACTTCGATCACCCTGACTCTAGTCATGATGAACGTCGCCCTGGCGAATCTCTTCGGGATCGGCGGCGGCAGTCTGGTCGCCCGTCTGATGGGGGTCTCCAAGAATGAGGAGGCAAAACACGTCAGTGCCTTCAGCTTTTACGGCGCGATCGCGATCGCGCTGCTCTATTCGACGCTGATCGCTGTCTTTCTGACGCCGCTGCTGCGTTTTCTGGGCGCGTCGGACGCGACCATCGGCTACGCCCGCATGTATACCCTGATCGTCGTCGTGTTCGGTTCGCTGCCGGCGATCCTCTCTCAGGTCTCCGCCCATCTTCTGCGCAATACCGGTTTCTCCGGTCAGGCCAGCACCGGCCTTTCGCTGGGCGGCATCCTCAATATCTTTCTCGATCCGCTGTTCATGTTCGTGATCATGCCGAAGGGGCAGGAAGTCACGGGCGCTGCGGTCGCGACTGCCTTATCCAATACGATCGCCTGTCTCTATCTGCTTTTCGCCCTGCGCAAAGCTTCCGCGGGATCCCCGCTGAGCATGCGTTTCGCAGACGCCAGAGCGATCATTCCCAATAATATCCGTGCTCTCTTTTCCGTCGGCATCCCTTCCGCGCTGCTGACCGGACTTTTCGATCTCGCCAGCATCTGCGTCAATATCCTCGCTTCCGCCCACAACGATCTCGTCCTTGCGGCGATGGGCATCGTCATGAAGGTAGAGCGTGTCCCCAACGCCGTCAATATCGGCATCTGCCAGGGCATGCTGCCGATCGTCGCCTACAACTATTCAAGCGGCGACCACAGGCGCATGCAGGATACGATCAATACCGCCAGAAACAGCGGTCTGGCTGTCTCCTTTCTGTGCATCGTGCTCTTCCAGCTCTTCGCTTCGAACGTGACCCGTTTCTTTCTGTCCACCAGCGCCGGCGCCGATCCGGCAGACGCCCTGCAGACGATCGCTTTTGCTGCGCTGTTTCTGCGGATCCGCAGCTTCGCTTCCCCGGTGCAGCTGCTGAACTATCACACCTCCTTCTGCATGCAGGCGATGGGCAAGGGAAAAGAGACGATGCTGCACGCCTTCGTCAGGGAACTGTTCCTTTATATCCCGCTCATGTTCATCCTGGACAGAGTGTTCGGCGAGACCGGCCTGGCAGCCGCCCTTCCGGTCGCGGAAGCCTGCGCTTCGGTGTTCGCTCTCTGGCTGCTCAGCCGGACGATCCGCAAGTCAAAGTCACAGACCGCCTAGCGGTCTTTTTCTTTTTCAGCAGTCATACCAGAAGACCGTCATGCCGTGACGGATGACCGGCTCCGCGTCGACCCAGGAACGGTAGCCGCTGGAGGCAGTTTTGATGGTGCACTTCCACCAGCTGTAATCCCGGATATAGGAAAAGTCATAGCGGCAGCGGTAAGGACCGTACATCCCGCTTTTCTGCTTCCAGGTATAGAGCTTGTATTTCTTTCCGTCCTCTGCCGAAAAGTAGCAGATCAGACAGCGGTTCCTTCTTTTGTTCCAGGCCTTGAAATCCAGCCGCAGAAGCCAGACCCCTTCCGCGGGGATCGGGCGGTATTCTTCAAAATGATGGTCCAGCAGTTCCTGTCTCGCGGTCAATACACCTCGTTCATTCATGAATTGTCCTCCGACAGGAAGCCGTCAAAAAAGGCGGAAAACCGCCTTTCCTTTTCATTATTAATTCAGTCAGTTGATGAAGAAACAGGATCAGTATTCCTGGTTGGCGGAACCGCCGAGCGAAGGCGTTTCCCGGAATTCCTTCAGAGTGTCCTCAAGGATCTGCAGGAACTGGTCGACTTCCTCTTCGGTGTTGTAGATGCCGAAGCTGACGCGGATCATGCCCGGTGTATTCATATCGACACAGTTCTCGAAGTTGGCCGCTTCCTCATCCGAGATGCCCATCATGCGCCAGACGTAGGGGTGCGCGCAGAACGCGCCGCGGCGGGTCGCCACGCCGCTGTTATTGGCCATGCGGGCTGCCAGCACAAAGGAGTTGACGTCGGAGAAGTTGAAGGTCACGACGCCGACCCGGTCATCGATATTCTCGGTATCACCGTAGATGATGACGTTGTCGAGCTTGCCGAGACCGTCGATCAGCCGGCGGTTGAGCTTCTTTTCGTGTTCCTCGATCCTGTCGAAACCGATCTCGTTCAGGATATCCATCGCTGCCGCCATGCCGACGATGCCCGGATAGTTCGGGGAACCGGCTTCATAGACCTCCGGGGCGCTCTTGTAGGCAACGTCGTAGTCGCGGACCAGCTTGACGATCCCGCCTCCGTAGAATTCCGGCATATGCTGGACCAGGGTCTCCCAGGGTCCGATCACAGCGCCGCCGCCGAACGGGGAATACATCTTATGCGCTGAGAAGACCAGGAAATCGATGTTTTCTTCCGGGGTATCGCCCATCATCGAGAAACGGCGGTGAGCGACGATCTGGGCGCCGTCCACGATGATCTGCGCGTTGTGCTCATGCGCCATCTTCGCGATCCGGTGAACGTCGGTGACATAACCGGTCACGTTGGAAGCGGCGGTCACGGTGACGTATTTGACCTTGCCTTCGTTTTCCTCCAGCAGGCGTTCGATCTCATCGTACTGGATACGTCCCTGGTCATCGACTTCCGCATAGATGACCTGACAGCGCTCGCGCCAGGACAGGTCGTTGGCATGATGCTCCATGCGGGTCGCCAGGATCAGGTCGTCCTCGCTCTCGACAAGAGCGGAGGCGAGCTTGTTCAGACCGTCGGTCGTATTGCTGACATAGAAACAGGTATAGATACTGGGATCCGCGTTGACGAATTCCAGGACTGTGTTGCGGGTCGCATTGTACAGGTCGGTCGTATGATTGGATTTCGGCGAGAAGCCGCGGCCGACCGAGCCGTACATCTTCATCTCCCTGTCGACGGCGTCCAGCACCGGCAGCAGGACCGGGGTCGTGGCTGCGTTGTCGAAATTGATCATAGGACGGCTGGTCCCATCGGCAAGTTCGACCGGTTCATCCACACCGATCACATAATCACGGATGTTGTCGATCGTATAGACGACATCTTCCTCCGGCGTGGGTTCGTCCGTTTCAGACGGTTCCGTCTGCTGGGTCGAAACAGGCGTCTTTTTCTGCTCATCCTTTTTCTGCGTGCAGCCGCTCATCAGCGTCATCAGCATGGCCAGCGCCAGCAGCATGCACAGGATCTTTTTTGTGATCTTTTTCATTGAACTGCCTCTATCTTCTTTTTTATATTCAGAGATCCTCATTCCGGATCTTTTCCTGCTGTTTTCTTAATAGTCAGTACGCCGCCGCAGAAAGACAGCGGGAGGAAGGTCAGCTGCGGAAAGTGCGGACGGAGCTCTTCCGCAACGAAATAGCACTCCTCTTCATCCCATTCGCCGGCGGTTTCCGCCCGGCAGGCTTCGAGTTTTTCGCGGGTCGGGAAGGCAATGTCACCGATCAGGATCTCCCCTTCCGGATTCAGAACTTCCAGCAGCTCTTTCAGGAAGAGGATCTTTTCTCCGTCATTCAGATGATGCAGGGAATAGGTCGCAATGATGAAATCATATTTCCGGTCCCGCAGCTCCCTGCAGAGGCCATCTTTGAAATCACCTTTCAGGAGCACTGCCCCGGGCATCTTCTGTTTCGCGTATTCCAGCATTCCTTCCGACGCATCCTGGCCGTAGACCGTATGGCCTGCTTCGTAAAGCCGCGCAGTCAGCACAGCGGTCCCGAAACCGAGGTCAAGGACGGAGGAATGCGGATGCTGCTGAATGCGTTTGAAGATATCCGCGAGCACAGCCGAATAGCCGGCAAAGGGATACTCGTTTTTTTCTTCCTTTTCCCTTACGTAATCATCGTATTCCCTGACCCAGCTGTCAAAACCCTGTTCATCAAGCATGTTTTCCCCTTTCTGCCGTACTGTTTACGGCCTTTTTCTTTTCTTTCGGAAGCGTGCGTTACGGTCTGCTTCCGTTTATTGCCCTGATGGTTGCCGCAAGCTGTTTGACAAAGCTTCCGTCGACCGTCAGATACTCATAATCGCAATAGGCGTTTCCGTCCCGGAAAAGAACGATATCGTTATGCCTGTCGCCGTCGAACACAGTGAGCCGGATATATTCATCTGATCCTGTGCGCAGACCGAGCAGACTGCCCGTTCTTTCAAGACATTCCTTTTTCAGTTCACTGATCTTGTTTTTATGTCTGTTCTTCAATTCTTTCATGGTGTCGAAGAGACCGATCTCCTTATCCGGTATGCGGCGTTCCAGCCTCAGCCCGGAATCATAGATATGGACCGTTCCGTCCGGCCACCGGATCTGTCCGACGGTATCGTTGACACAGACCATAATGGTGTCTCCCGCTCTTTTATTGTTGACTCCGAAACCTTCGTAATACGTACCGACTTCCGAATAACAGTCTTCAGCGGAATAGGTCTTTCTGGTCTTTTTCCAGAAGCGGTCTTCGATCAGACCGGCGGCATCCCTGAACACCTCTTCTGCATTGCCCTTGCGGACCGGCAAAGTCCTTTTATACCAGTGATCCACGTTCTGTTCGTTCAGCCAGGGATAGACCGTCTCCATTTCCTTCAGAAACTGAAAACGGCTGTCCTGTGCAGCTTCCTTATTCAGAAGATCCTCATAAGCATCTTTTAAACTCATTGAACTCAGTCTCTCTTTCTGCGATATACGATGTTTTTAACTCTTCGCAGTTTACATGTATTTGTCCAGCAGGTCATCGACTTCCTGCATCCTGCGGAACTGCGGATCGCGGATCAGTCTGCCTTTGATCATGACAGCGGAAACGTTCCGCAGCACCGACAGGTCTTCCAGCGGGTTTCCTTTGACAACGATCATGTCAGCGGATTTTCCCTTCTCGATGCTGCCGGTCTCACTGTCGATCCCGGCGATCTTCGCGTTGCCTAAAGTTGCGGTATACAGCGTATCCTTATTGGAAACACCGACATACTTGTGGAAGTAGCAGAGCTCTCTCCAGTAATTGTAGTGGAGGATGAACGGGCAGCCGACGTCGTTGCCCAGTCCGACCGGAATATCATTTTCGATACACGCTTTCGCGCATTCGATGATCCCGTCCATGACGATCTTTCCGTTCTTCTTGGCGACCGGCAGCGCATGGCTTTCGGACAATTCGAATTCCGCATACGGCAGAGCCGGCGAGATCGTGCAGACCGGCGAAGCGCCGCGTTCCTTAAACAGACGGATCATCTCCTCATCGAGTTTTGCCCCGTGTTCGACCGTATCGACGCCGTTTTCCAGAGCGACCCGGACGCCTTCCGGGCTCTCCACATGGGCAGCAACTTTATAACCGAAGGTATGTGCTTCCTCGCAGGCGGCTTTGACGATCTCCGGAGACATGCGCAGAACGCCCGGTTCCCCTTCTTCCGAGGAATCCATGACGCCGCCGGTGATCATCAGTTTGATCAGATCGGGATTGGTGCGGATGATCTGACGGACATGTTGTCTCGCTTCTTCAGGAGTTGCCGCTTCGGTCGCGATCGATCCGGCAAAATGGCCTCCCGGCACCGAGACGCCGGTATTGGCAGCCAGGATACGCGGACCGACCAGTTTTCCGGCATTGATCTCGTCCCGTATTTTCCCGTCGATATCAAGGATCCCGCCGACTGTGCGGATCGTGGTGACACCGCTCATCAGTTCGGTCCTGGCATATTCCGCCGATCTGCGCTTTACCACAGATAAAACGATCCTGCTTTTGGAAAGGACCTGGAACAGCAGTTTATAGTTCGGGGGCTTTTTGTCGGCCTTCGGCGGTTTCCCGTCGATGGCGATATGGACATGCAGGTCGATCAGTCCGGGCAGCAGATACGCTCCGCTCAGATCGACGGTCTCATACCCCGCAGGGGCCTCGCTGCCGTCAAGGATGTCTTTGATCTTTCCGTTTTCGACAAGTACTGTTTTGCCTGCTGCCGGCGCCATGTCTTTCGTGCCGTCAAGAAGGATCCCGTTCACGAATGCATATTTCATAGGTCGTTCTCCAATCTGTCAATTATGGTCAAGTGGTATTCTTCTTCCTTAATGGTGCAGAAAAAAGCACGCTTTGTCTATATGCATTTTCCTTTTTGAAGGGCTGAAAGATCTGTATTCAAAAGGATGGCCTGCGCCATCCTTCTTTGACCTTCCGGTCAGTACGGCTAATAGACGAAAGAACTCCAGCGGATCCCGTTATCTTTCAGGAACTTCTCCATTCCCAGCAGATGCCCTGTGCGGCAGATTTTTTTGAAGTCCTCGAGGGAGACAAGGGAAAACAGCTTCTCTGTATCTGCTTTGGAAAAATCATAGATCATTTCGGAATCGCGGTCCTCACCGAAGATCAGTGAAGTCAGCTGCATGCAGCCGTTTTTGAATTCGCCGAATAGGTGTACATAACGTTCATCGTAGATATCGAATTTGCAGTCTTTCATCTTTCTTTGGTATATACAAATTAGGCTCATCCAGCTAAGCGAAATCTGTATACATCTCCTTTCTCTTCCGGCTTAGTATCGGCCCGGAAACCGAGTAGAATTGAGATCGTGAATGCGTACCTGTATCTGATCTGTTTGTAGCTTTA
>JAFWII010000046.1 GCA_017533785.1 Erysipelotrichaceae bacterium
CATCAGAGCAGGAAGCAGTCTCCGGCTTTTTCGTCCATCTGCCTTCCTTGTAGTCTTCCACACACTTCAGTTTGAATCTCCAGTCATATTTCATAAAAATACCCCCTTTACTGGATTGTCCAGTTTAGGGGGTACATATCAGTTTATACGGGCTTCTTTTTATTAGGGAATTGAAATGTTCTGTTTGACAGAAAGAACTCAGTTTCTTTCTTTCAGCACGCGCAGCAGCCAGTGCGCGTTTGCTTTGAGCGTCTTTGCACTTACTGTCTTGTCTTTCAGGCCCACAAGCATCTCGTCGTAATCCTTTTTACTGCCGGGCATGAACAGGGTGTTTCCGGAAGCGGCGACCTTCGCGGCGTTCGGTTCCGGATACTTGGAACCCTGAGTCAGGAATCCGCCGCCTACGATCCAGTCTGTCATCAGCAAACCTTCGAAACCGAATTCTTTACGCAGGATATCGGTTCCCAGTTCGCGGCTTTCCGATGTATGGATCCCGTTGATCAGGTTGTAGGAAGACATGACCGCCAGCGGCTTTGCCTCGCGGATGCAGATCCCGAATCCTTTCAGATAGATCTCGCGTAGTGCGCGTTCATTCACGTTGGAGTTATTGCCGTAGCGGTTGGTCTCCTGGTTGTTGCAGGCATAGTGCTTGATCGTAACGCCTTTTCCCTTATGAGACTGTACGCCCTTGGTGATGGCGGCTGCCATCTTGCCGGAAAGAAGCGGATCTTCGGAGAAATATTCGAAGTTGCGTCCGCACAATACCGAACGGTGGATGTTCAGCGCCGGCGCCAGCCAGAGGTCGACGTTGAAGATCTCCATCTCTTCGCCGACGATATCGCCGCATTCTCTTGCGAGTTCATCATTAAAGCTCTGGGCGATCGCTGTGCCGATCGGCAGGGCAGTCGTATACTGTTCAAAGATCGTTGCGTTCCTCTTCGGACGGGAATTGAAGGCGATCAGCCATTTGACCGGTTTGGGAAGAAGCTCAACGATCGTTTCCGGCATCGTGGAACCGATCGGATGGATGCCTTTTTTGTCCACGTAATAATGGCGGGAAAGACGCAGTCCGGCAGGACCGTCTGCACCTACCAGCACGCCGATCCCTTTGTTTTTAAGCTGAGATGTGCTTTCGCCCGCTGCTCCGGCTACAGACATCGAAGCATTGCCGATAATGCTTAATGCGCCGCCTTTCGGATCGAAGGAACCGATATTCAGATAAGCAAGCTCTTCGTTGCTCAGTCCGTTCAGTTCCGGATCGGTATATTCTGTCTCGCTGTAGTCGATCACTTCAGTAACGCATTTGCCGAGATCGACCTTGATGACCGGAAGTCCTTCTGCAGAAGGCAGTGCACGTTTGGGATACTGTTTTTCGTTGACGCTGCCTGTAAGCTTATTGGCGACTTTGCGAACGATATATTCCTCTGCAAGGCGGAGAACAGAGACCGGCTTTGTGTTATCGCTGCTCGTTCCCAGCGAAAGGATATAGTCGCCTGCTTCCAGGACATAGACACTTCTTTTCTCATCGTAGCTTGCAAAGTCGCGCAGATCGAAGTATACGCTCAGCCCGTCTTTTTCTCCGGGGGCAAGTTCGTTTGTCTTTGCATAGCCTGCAAGAGATTTGACTTCTTTTTCAAGTTTTCCTTCCGGGGCGGAAACATAGACCTGTACGACTTCCTTTCCTTTATAGGAACCGCAGTTTTCGACTTCTGCCGCAACGGTGATGACAGTGCCGTTTGCATAAGTTCTTTTATGATCCGCGGTGAATTCACTGTAACCTAGGCCAAAGCCGAAGGGGTATAAAGGTTTCATCTCTACTGCGTCAAAATGACGGTAGCCGACATGGATCCCTTCGGTATAGAAGGTATCGTCTTTTTCGCCGAAACTTTCGATCTCGTAATCCTTATAGGCAGCCCAGCTGGTGGAAAGTTTTCCGGAAGGGGAGGTCTTCCCCAGTAAAAGATCCGCTACTGCGCAGCCGGTCTCCGTTCCAAGCTGAGATAAGACCAGGATATTGCCGACACTGTTGACTTCTGTCAGGTCGACCGGTCCGCCGGTATTGATCACCAGCATGAATTTCTCAAACTTTTTGTCCAGCGCCAGGATATCGCGCACTTCCGTATCAGTCAGACGGTAATCGCCCTTGACATCCAGACGGTCGTTTCCTTCGCCGGAGATCCGGGAGAGGACATAGATCGCGGAATCCGCTTCTTTATCAACTGGAAGATCATATTCCGGTTCCAGCATGATCGCGCCCATGCTGGCGGCGATCACACTTGTCTTGGTCTCTTTTGCCTTTTTTTTGATGCCGGCATAGAAATCCTTCCTGCCCTTTTCACGGATCGCGTCATAGGCGTTGAGCCAGTCATTTGTTACGATCTTGAACCCGGCCTGTTTCAGACCTTCTTCAACAGTGACGAAATAACGGGAATTGACTTCGCCGGAACCGGTACCGCCTTTGATAGTATGACGGACACCGTTGCCGTAGGCAGCGATACTTCCGGCTTCACTTAACGGAAAAGCACCGTTCTTTTTCAGCAGAACTGCGCATTCGCTAAGATAATTGCGCAGACGGGCGATGTTGCGGTCTTCATGAGGTTTCTTATTGGACATAGGTATATTCTCCTGTTTTTCATTATAGCATCTGCGTTTCATTTCCCGTTTCGATTCGGAATAAAGATAAAGAAAACAGCACATCGTGCTGCTCACTTTCTGAAAACATTGAATATTTCGGTTCTGATCAGTAGAACAGAGAGACCGCGATCAGGATCTGGCCCATATAATACAACAAAAGATTGGTGATGCGCATCGAGAATTTCGTAACGCCGGAGAAAGTGTTGAAGATCAGCACGACGTCTGATGCCGTGAAAAGGACAGCACCGATGGCATAGACCAGCGATCTGGTGTTGGGGATGAAGATGGCGATGCCGATCGCGATCGCGCTCATGATGAAGACCGCGCCGAGATAGAAGACGCCGAAGATCTTGAATGCAGGCTTCACGTCCATCGTCTTGAAGATATAGATCAAAAGACCTGCAGCTGCTAAAGCGCCTGCTGCAGCAAAATAGTAGAGCCAGGGCGCTCTTGCCTGCGGCAGCAGGGCAAGCAGATACAGGATATGCCCGATCAGGAAGGCCAGAATACCGACAAGGAAGATCTTCTGCCCGTTCTTCTTGAAGACGAAACGCAGATTGAGCAGGATATCACCGATCATTCCGAAGATGAGTCCATAGAAGAAAGGCTTGTTGAAGGGATTGTTGACGCGGGTATATGCCAGATAACCGATGATCACGAACATCAGCGAAGCGCTGCCTTTCAGGATATCTGCCAGGACGTATTTTTCCTCGTGTTCGACCTTGATGAAAAGGATCTGCAGCACAAATCCGATAAAGACCAGCACAGTCAGCAATACTTTAAGATTATTCATAACAACTACCTCTGCATTCAGTATAGCAGAGTGTCAGGACAGCCGCTTCAGCGTTGCGGAAAAACATTCTGCTGAAAGCGAATTATCGGTATAAAAGGCAGATGCGAGTATAATGGACAACAGAAACAGGAGGGTTTTCATGAACGGAGTATCTGCCGAGAAAAGAAGATTTGGAATTGCGGCCATGCTGGCGGCGTCTTTGTGTTTCTCCTTAGGTGGACTGCTCATGAAGATCATCCCCTGGAATCCTTTGGCGATCAACGGCGCAAGGAATCTGATCGCCTGCTGCGTGATCGGCCTGTATATCCGCTTCATCAAACATCCTCTCAAATGCAACGGAACGGTTCTGTTCGGTGCTGCTGCGTTAGCGGCAACAACGACGCTTTATGCCGTTGCCAACAAGCTCACGACCGCCGGCAACACGATCGTTCTTCAGTATACCGCTCCGATCTGGATCATCGTTTTCATGTATTTCCTTTTCGGTCAGAAACCGGACAGGACCGCGCTCATCACGGTCTTTATCGTACTGATCGGGATCGTCTGTTTCTTCCTTGACAGCATGTCGACCGGCAGATGGCTCGGAGATGTGCTCGCGCTGTTATCCGGCATCACTTACGCGCTGGTATTCCTACTGAACCGCTTCGAAAAGGGAGACGCTCTGTCCTCCGTTTTCTTCGGACAGCTTTTCTGCGGGATCTTTCTCTCGCCCCTGGTGCTGAAGGAGACGGTGTTCACACCTGGCGTGCTGACAGCGGTATTCGTGCTGGGAAGCGTGCAGGTTGGTATTGCCTATATCTTCTTCACGACCGGTACGAAGTATACCGAACCGGTGACCGCCTCGATCATCAACGCCATCGAACCGATCCTGAATCCAGTGCTGGTCGCAATCTTCTATAAGGAAGTGCTTGGCAGATTCTCACTGATCGGCGCAGCGGTCGTCATCGTCGGGATCCTGTTCTACGATGTGCTTACTGCCAAACGCGCGAAAGCGGAATAAGAACCGCTGAATACGCCGTGCTATAATTCTGTTGACTATGACCCGCCTGTCTTGCGGATCTCTGCGCATATGTTTAGATCTCTGACACAAAAAGAAAAAACGACGATCATTATCTATCTGCTGATCATGCTGGGAGTGATCATTTTCAGCCGTCTGTACTGGATCTTCGGGGATGACCCGATCGGACTGCTCCTGGTATTCTTTTTTCTAGTGCCGGTGATCAACTTCTTTACCGGACTACGCCTGGGAGTCGGAAGCGCCTGGTGCTGGTTTCCCATCCTGGCGGGTCTCTGCAGTGTCGTGAACTACATGTGCAATTCCATGATGACCATCAAGCTGACGCCGGACAGCGGAACTCTCTGGGTCTTTGCGGTCGCTTTTGCATCCGCCTTTGCCGGCACGCTGCTGACAAGGATCGTATCGCTTCTGGAACAACTGCGAAAGACAGGTGACAGGAAATGAAAGTGATCTGGCACGGTACTGCTTCGGTCGAAATGATCTCCTCGAAGGGAGACCGTATCCTGTTCGATCCGTTCGTTCCCCTGAAAGGTTCAGATGTTCCGGTTAAGATCGAGGATTTTGACGGTTTCGATGAGATCCTGGTCACCCATGGCCACTTTGACCACATCATCTCTCTGCCGGAGATCGTACGCCGGAATCCTGGGGTCAGGATCCGCTGCACAGAAACACCGTATAAAACACTTCTGAAAAAAGGCGTTCCCAAAGAGAACCTGATCCTTATCCGTCATGGCGACACGATCCGGATCGGAAGTTTTACCATTAGAGCCATTCACGGGAAGCATGCAGTACTGCCGAAGGCGAGCGTCTCCAGGGTATCCTATATCTTGCGTTCACCGGCGATCGGCAACGTGCTGTTCTTTCTCCGGCAGCATCATATCTGCAAAGAGAACGGGGAAACAGTCTTCTATGAAGTCGAATGCGACGGAAAACGGGCATGTGTCATGGGGAGTCTGAATCTGCGGGAAGATACGGAATACCCGACTGAAGCAGATCTTCTGATCCTGCCATACAATGGCTGGGAAGACAATTTCCCGCCGGCTGTTCGCACAGTAGAAAGACTGAAACCGAAGCGCATCCTGCTGGATCATTACGACGATACCTTTCCGCCTTTTACCATGCCGCTCGATCTTTCTCCGATACTGGAGAAATACAAAGGGACAGTAAGCGCAATGGAACTCGGAAAGACGGAAGAGATATAGAGCTTACAGCTGATCTGAAACATACAAAAAACAGGCATTCTGATTGCCTGTTTTTTTCTGTCCGGGACTACTGTCCGATCACTTCTTTCAGTGTTTTAACGATCTCCTCCGGATCCCAGCGGGTATCGATGCAGGTATAGAGATCGTTATAGGAGTTGATCCCGTTGACGCATTTGACTGCAGTTCCGCCGCGCCGTACCCAGTTGGTCAGATTCTTCGGATAGTCGTCGACCAGGATGTCGTTTTTGGTCAGAGGCCACAGAAAATCGATGACCGCGTCGTGCTTGGGAACGGAGACGCAGTAGAAGTCTTCGGGCGAGAAGTTTTCGATATGCTTCCTGCACCATTCGAATTTGTCCAGGGTATGTTCCGCCTGCAGCAGTCCGACCGGGATACTGGTGAGGACGTTGACTGAGACCTTCGGATCATCCCTGTATTCCTGATAGAGCTCGTTGAAAGCCTTCATCAGATTCGGATTCTCCGCGAGCGTCGCAAAAACATGGGAACGGGGCACGAGAAAGGGCGGAGTGCCGCCGGCTTTCTCCGTGGTATATAACGCGATGTCATAGACGGTCATGACGCCGTCCATATCGAACCAGAGATTTTTCATAAAGCTGAACTCTTCTTTTTACTGACTTCATTATATATCGAACAGGACCTGCGGTCTGTGTTTCGCTCAGCGCATCGCTTCCTTCATGACCCGAAGGACATTGCCGTAGGCGATCTTGTCGACTTCCTCCACGCTGAATCCGGTACGTATCAAAGCATCGTAAAGAAGGTTCATCTTCTGCGGACCGGGGATCTCAAGATCGCCGCCCATGCCGTCAAAGTCAGTGCCAATCGCGATCACATCGACGCCGGCGATCTCTTTTTCATGCAGTGCCATCTCGACCATGTCCTCGATCCGGCTCTCGGTGAAACCGGGCGTATCGTTGAGGAATGCCGGCAGGAAATTGATTCCCATGCAGCCGCCGTGTTTATGGAGCTCTTTGATCATGTCATCGGTCATGTTGCGGGTATGATAAGCAACACTGCGGGCGTTGCTGTGAGAAGCGATGAAGGGGACTTTGGCGATCTTGCAGACATCCCAGAAGACACCGTCCGAGACGTGGCTCACATCCACCAGCATGCCGATCTCCTGCATATGCTTTACGGCTTCCTTGCCGAACTCTGTGAGACCTTTGTTCATGATGAGCGGATCTTTGGAATTGGGAGCGCCGAAACAGTTCTCGAAGTTCCAGGTGAGGGTAAGCGCCCGGACGCCGAGATCGTAGAAATGGTCGAGCTTCGCCATGTCGCCGTGGACTTCCACGCCGTCTTCCATTGTTAAAATCGCGGAGAGTTTCCCGTCCTTCCAGTTGCGTTCGACATCCTGCGCATTGCAGGCTTTGGCGACGACGTCGCTGTGACGGCTGACCGTGTTCTCGAAGACCTGGGCGCATTCTTCGATATACTGTGCTGCGCCGACAGGATATTTCATATGACTGAATGCTTCTTCCGGCGGTACGAAGATGGCAAAGAACTGCGCCATTGCCTTTCCTTCAATAAGGCGTTTGATATCCAGCGCCTGATCCGGACAGTCGAAGACATCCGCAGTCGGACCTTCGCGGAATTCCGCAGCCATCAGGCTGTCGCAGTGCATATCGATTGTGTAGGACATAAGCTTACCTCCAGGTTTCTATAAGGAAATCTTAACATAAAGAGAACGCAGGGACTGTCCGGATACCGCCCGTATAAAGAAAAGATGGAGCTGACCGTTCTCCATCTCATCTAGAATCGTATTTGAGAATGCTGCTACTGTCTGTGAAGCAGACGCATCTTGAATTCGCGGATCTTGCCGGCATAGCGGCTGGTAAAGATCATACCGATGATCACCATGCCGAAGGCGACGCCCAGTCCGAAGCTTCCGATCGCTTCATAGGGCGATGTGTTCTCCAGCCCCATGATCGAGATCACCGCAAATAGGACAAATCCGATAAACCCGGCGATAAACATGTAGTGCAGTCTCCGTAGGAATCTTGATTTCTCCTCGTTGCTGTACTCCGCTACCTTCAATACTGTTTCTTCCATTTCCTTATTCATGTCTTCACTCTTCCTTTCTCCGTCAAGCAGTTCGCGGAGACCGACACCGTAAAGATCAGACAGTTCGATGAGAATATCCAGGTCAGGCAGGTTGCTTCCTGTTTCCCAGCGGGAAACCGTTCTTCTGGCGACGCACACTTTGTCGGCGAGCTGTTCCTGGGTAAGTCCCTTTTCTTTCCGCAGTTCCTGCAGATACCTTCCGATTTTGATCTGATCCATAATGTCGACCTCCTTTACGGCTTCAGTTTATCTTCCTGGCTTGACAGGGAGAAGGACACAAAGTGAGCATTCAGCGAATGAGACAGAGCGTGTCCCGTTTTTTGTCTTCTTTTTTTTGTTCGTGACCGGCAGATCTCTGTCTTTATTCTATAACGGACGACCGCCGGATACCGTCCTGAATGCAGAGGCAGGCAGTTTTTTTGAACTGCCTGTGCAGTATCATCGGAATTGCAGAGAGAAAAAACACGAAAAGACCGCATAAACGGTCCTGTTCGGTGTTCAGAGATCGTCTGGAGGTGTATCGGATGAAGGATATCTCAATGTACGCGATGATCTGGTTCTTGCTGACGCTCTGGCTGTACCAGTACATCATCCCGATCGTCATAATCGGTGCAATCGTAATGATCATCTTCGCTTTTCTTGCCTGAATGCTTCGCAAAGACTTACAGGTTTCTATACACGAAACGTTTACCTGATACAGACAGAGAGGAGACGCCATGAACGAACTTCAGAGTTCTGAACTGCAACAAACGGATCATTCGCGAAAAATGGTGCTGGATGATGCGATCCGAAAAGACACCGCCGCTTTTATCAGTGACCCTGAACTGGCTGATAGAGTGCTGAGCACGATCTCCGGGAGAGTGGAAAGAAACTGGAAAGCCGCCTGCCGGATGGGAGTGCTCTGCACAGACGGACTGTATTTTGAAAAAGAAGCGGAAGAAGCGTTCCGGTATTTCAAAAGCGCTTTGGATCTGTGCCCGGAAGCGGATGAACGTCAGGCGGATATCCAAACGGCGCTGGGATACTGCTATATGAAAGGTTTCGGAACCAAAGCAGACAGGGAAAAGGCGATCTTCCATTTTCAGAATGCCGTAAGCCTGAATGAAGATCCTCTTGCGCTGCTGCTGATCAGTGATCTGCTGGGAGACGGATCCGGCACGGAATTCGATTCGGTAAGGTCGATCCGGGCTTTTCAGAGAATGCTGCGGGGATGGTGCAGACGCAGTTCCGCAGTCTCCGACTGGAGGATCCGGCTGTATATCGAGATCCGCCTAGTCAGAAAAGAATTGTATGATACGCCCCTGTATCCGTTCGGTTATCACAGCAGCGAGGAAGACCGTGATGCGCGTGAAATGGAAGCTAACCGGCTTGCCGGGATCGCGATCCGTCTGATCGATCTCAGCGAAGAGCTAAAGGTGATCGCTGCGGGATCGAATTGCCCGGAAGTGAAAGACATGTACGTTCAGCTGAAGAAAGATCTCGGCGTTGCTGCAGATGTCTATCATGAGCTCGATCCGGACAGCGAGATCCTCCAGCAGGAAGGATCCTATTATGCGGAATATCTAAAGTCCTTTCTGGAGAACAGACAGTTCTGACAGAAGAAAATGTCGGTTTATAAACGACCTCCTTTACAGGAAAAAGATGTTTGATGGTATTGAGGAGGAAAGAAAAAATGACAAACAGAAAAACAAACAAAAGAATCACGAAGAAGATGATCGACAGAATAGTGGAATATCTCAAAGAGTGTCCGGAGGGTTCGGAGATCGACTCCACCTACCGGCTGCTGACGGAGCTGTATCCCGATGATGAAGAGAACAGGTATGATCTGATGGCACTGCTGAAATACCATAATGAACTCTATGATGCCGCTGAGAAAAACGGTATCGAACTGGATTTCTCGAAATGGGATGATACAGTGACCGGCATGCCGTACGTTCTGTTTTTCACGGTGCACCACAAAGAATCGATCGCCTGTCCGAAATGCGGCAGCAAAGCCATTGCCAGGATCGTTTACGGGTATCCTTTGCTTGATGAAAAAATGGAAAAAGATCTGAAAGAAGGAAAGATCAAGCTGGGCGGATGCTGTCTCTGGGCGGGTAACCCGGATTATCACTGCAACACCTGCGGTCATGAGTTCAAGAGTCCGGACAGGAGTATTGCGAAATAATAACTGTCAGCAAGGCAGTATAGGAGGAGAATAAATGCCAACAGTTTCAAGCGGAATCGTTTTTGGTGCGAACACGTTTAACCTGAAGGAGATCCAGTTATCAGCTGTAAAGGAAGATGTCTTTTCGCTGTTGGTAGAAGGCGAAGAGGTCGAGTGTGCCTTTATGACGGTCCGGGACCAGGTCATCTTCACCAACAAAAGGATATTCGTCGTGAATGTTCAGGGACTGACCGGAAAGAAAGTTTCCTATCTTTCTTACCCGTATTCAAAGGTACAGTATTACGGGATCGAGACCGCCGGACTTCTGGATATCGACAGCGAACTGATCCTCGCTTTCAACAATGGCGCGAATCTGCAGTTTGACTTCAAGTCACACGTCGACATCAAGAAGCTGAGCAATCTGATCTCGCAATATGTTCTGTAAACTGTATCGAACATCATACTGAAGAGGTGGATCAATATGAAATCCGATGATGCATTTGACGGTATCACGACGATCATCGTACTGGCTCTGGTGCTTGCCTTTCCTTTATTCATGGGTTTTGCAGTCGTCATCCCGATAGCGTTGATCACGGTGGCCGGTCTTCTGATCTATGCCTCCCGCATCAAATGACCCTGCCATAAATTAACTGTTCGAAAAAGCCTATATATAGGCTTTTTTTATCGAAACGAATATAATATAAAAGGTATCATTCGTCCTGACAGGCGAATCAAAAAAGGAGAAATAAAATGAAAAGATGCAAATGGCTATTCTTATTGATTGCCGTAATGCTGCTGGTCGGCTGCTCCGGCGCGTCAAAGGATAAAGTCACCAAAGCGGAAGGCCAGGCAGACTGCAAAGCGATGTCTGAAGAATTCTATGCTGATCTGATCAAAGCGGATCCGATCAAGATGACCACGTCCATGAACGGAGAAGTCGTCCAGACCATCACCAAAGACGGCGATGCGATCCAGATCGAAGACACCACCCAGAAGTTCTATCTGTTCAAGGAGAACGGCAAGAATTACTACATGACCGATGAAGGAAAGCCGATGAATGAAGACGTCATGTATGACATGTATGCCAACATGGTCAACATGAATCTCACCCTGTTCGTCACGGGATATTACGAAGTCGAAGACGCGGATGGGCTGGAATTCGCATCCACCCGTACAGATAAGGCGGACGGGACCGCTTCCGAACTCGTGTCCACCATCAAGGGCAAGCTTGAGACCGGTGAAGAGATCGTGATGACGACTACAGGAACGAAAGAGAACGGCAAAGTCACGAAAGTTGCTGTCCAGTGGGACGCCGCCGGAACGAAGTACGACTATCTCTTTGAATACGATTATGATGTTAAAGTCACACTTCCGGAACACGAGATCAGGGATATGTCCCAGTACTATCACCATGTCGACAGCCCGTTTGAAACGCTCGATGACGCTCTCAAGACTTTTGAAGACGAAGCCGAAATGTACTATGTGATCTATGGTGATCAGATCCTCGCTTTTGTCGAGGCGGACGGCCGCCAGCTGCAGCTGACCGCACCGATCTCCGATGCGGATTACGCGGAATACCAGGATCTGGATTTCTTCGCTGACGACTATCAGGAAAAATCGCTTGAGATCATCCGCAAGCAGACAGTCACCGACTGTATCGATTACACTGACGCGCTCATTCCGCAGGAAGAGCTCGATGCCTTTGTCGGAAAGAAGTGTGCGGATGTTGTCGCCGCCGGATTCGAGAACAGCGGATGGAGCATCTACGGTGAAGAGGGCGGCAATGCAGTCTTCGCGAAAGACGGATTTGAATATGAAGTGGATATCGTTATGCCGGAAGGCTTCGACTTTGAAGATGATCACGACTTTGAGAGCCTGATCGACTGCGAGATCACCGGTATGCGTTTCAGAGGCGTCGCGGTTGAAAACCTGCCGCTGCAGTAACTTTTAACTGAACGATCAATGAAAAGACTTCCCGTTCTACGCGGGAAGTCTTTTGTTTATTCTTTATGCTCAGCTGTTTTCTCCGCCCTTTTCCCGTTCAGAAGCGTTTCAATATAGGCGTCGTCACGGTGGTTTTCTATATAAAACCGGTTGTAGAGGAAACTACTGACAATTGAGCATGATTTCTCAAGTATCACTTGAATTAATTCGAAATGTTCAAACTCTGCCCGCTTAAGTCAGCCCCTTCCTTCTCCTACTATATAGATGCAGGGAGGGATACGGGATGAAGAGTTATCCGATGGATTGATGGATTTGGAAACGGCAGACGCCGCTATCCTTCTTCATGACGGATCCTGTGACTGAAAAAGAGGAGGATTTAACTATAAGGAAGTCAAGTGATTTTGACTAAAATCTGAGATTCATTCGAAATCCAGCAGATCTCAGAAAACAGTTCTTTGAAATCGTGAATAGAGTACAGTAAAACAACTACTGAATTTGTAGCTTTGACTA
>JAFWII010000005.1 GCA_017533785.1 Erysipelotrichaceae bacterium
GCCATGGAGGAGTATATCCTCTACTACAACACAGAAAGGATCAATATCAAAAGAAAAGGACTGTCGCCTTTACAATTCAGACAGCAATCCTCATCTCAAATACAGTTAAATAGTTAAGTCCAACTTTAGGGGTGCACTACATAATCGGGCTGTTCCTCAAATGCCTTGAGCGCGGCATTCATCTGATAGTCTTTGTTTTTGTCGAAATTCCACTCGCGGACGACACTGGACAGGATCGCCTCGTAGGTCTCGGCGTTCAGCGTGGAAGTCACTTCCAGTTCATGTTCCTGCTGATACTGCGCGAGCGTTTCCTTCAGCGATTCCGGGAAATACCCGTCTGTGCGCTCGACTTCGTAATCGAGGAATCTCAGACCGGTCTCCGCGACACAGATGAGATCACTGACCTGATCGACATCGTATTCCTCGTCTTCAGGGAATATTCCGTAATTCATATACAGAATATCGTCCTGCGGGACCTCAATATCTGGCTTGATGCCTTCTCCGTTGATCCAGACGCCCTTGGAGCTCAGCCACTTGCTGGTGGTGACCTTCAGAGCCGAACCGTCACGCATCGGGACGGTTGTCTGCACGACGCCTTTGCCATACGTCGTCCTTCCCATGACGATCGCGTTGGGATGCTGCTCCCGGAGCGCCATGACGAGGACTTCCGACGCGCTGGCGGTGCTTTCGTTGGTCAGGATGATGATCTTCTTGAAGTTATCGTAATAGGTCTTCCCGGAGGTTTTTGACACGTTCTCGCTTCCGTCTCCGTAGACCAGACGCATAACGACAGAACCCTCTTTCAGGAAGAGCGAGGCGATATCCTCGACAGCCGTCTGGTAACCGCCGCCATTGTCGCGAAGATCGATGATCAGTTTTTCGTAATCACGGTATCCGTCGAGATAGTGTTTGACTTCGTCATAGCTGTGATCTCCGAAACTGAAAATGCTTAAGACGACCACATCGCCGACTGTCTCGGCGTAAACGGTAATGTCAACTTCCCCGCGGGTGATGGCCAGATCCATTTCCTCGCCTTCCCGGCGGATCGTGATCGTCACGATCGTGCCTTCCTCGCCGAGAACGAGCTCGCGTATCTCGTCAGTATCCATTTCGGTCACGTCGATCCCGTCGACTTTGATCAGCTGGTCTCCTTCCTGGATCCCCGCTTTATCGGCCGGAGCGTCTTTGTATACGCGCAGAACGGTCGGCACGCCGGCATACTTGGAGTAGCTGATGCCGATGCCGACGATGTTGAGATTGATCCCGCTGGAGAATTCATCGAGTTCCTCCGCGCTCATGTAGGTCGTATAGGGGTCGAAATCAAAATCCGTCATTCCGTAACACGCCTTATCGGACAATGTCGCGTCGAGGTCCTCGTAATCGCTGGCGTAAAACCAGAGCGATCTCATGTAGCCTTTGATCGACTCCATTTTCTGATCTGCCGTCACGGTCTGCGGGGTATTGGAATAATGGCGGTCGAAAAGATAACCGAGTGAAAAGCCGATCCAAATGCAGAGCAGGCAGACAGCAGCAAAAAGGAGACGCCTTAAATTGCGTTCCCTTCTTTCTTTTCGCTCACTTGCGAGCTCGTGCTTTTCAAGTTTATATACGATCTTCTTTTCTTCTTCCATGATCAGCCAAAGTAGTTTTCCGGTTTCAGACGGCACGGTGCGCCGACGCCGTTCTCACAAAGCCGGTTGAGTGCGTACGAGCCCCATCCGCAGTTAAAGGACTGGGAGTAGGAACGGTACATATAATCTTCCTGGAGATCGGTGATGTCTCCCGGACCCAGATAGAACAGTTCGATATGACAGTGTGCACCTGTCGAGTTGCCGCTGCTGCCGACACGGCCGACGTACTGGCCTTGTTCGATCGGGCCGACCGCCGCCGGAGAGCCGTACAGCATGTGGAAGAAGATGACGCCGTAAACGGAGCCGTTGGCCGCGACCATCATCGTGACCTGGTTGCCGCCGTAAGCGACGCCGCCTCCGCCGCCGGAACAGGAGTTGCCCAGCCAGCCGTCACCGCATCCGTCCGAGGATACGAGGATGACGCCGTTAGCCGGAGAATAGATATTGGTCCCTCTGCCGACCGCATAGTCGACACCGAGGTGAACGCCGCCGCCGAAGCTGGACGGATAATACCAGGTGCCGGCACTGATGCCCGCACCGGGGACCGGGGAAGCGAGATATCCGGAAGTTCCCATGCCGGTCAGGTTGATCATGCTGGCGAGTTCGGCATAGCTTGCCTGCATCTCTTCGATCTGAGACATGATCTCGTCATACTGCGACTGGAATTCCGCCGCGACTGCGCGGTAGTATTCTTCCCAGGCATAGAGTTCAGCCTGCTTGTCTTCAAGGACCAGCATATCGGCATCGAGTTTTTCTTTCGATTCCTGCAGTTTCTTCTCGTCCTCTTCAAGTTTTTTGATGACCCCGAGCAGCTCCTCGCGGTCTTCCTTGTCCTTCTGCATGATCGCCTGAACGCCGTAGGAACGGCGGTTCAGATCGTCAAAGCTCTTAGAACCGAGGATGAAGTCGAGCTGCGGGTTGAAATGCATCGTGCCCTGGGCATTGCGCATGCGGGAAAGAACTCTTTCGTTCAGAGCTTCGACAAGCGCTTTATTGGTCTCGATCTCCAGCGTCAGCTGATCGATCTGTTCATTCAGTTCCTTGATCTGGATGCGCAGGGTCTGGATCTCGCTCTCATACTGTGCCGCAAGATTGGCATAATCTTTCGCGTATTCGAGCGCTTCATCAAGATCTGCACCGATATTCTCTTTTCTGGCTTTCAGATCGCTGATCGTACTGTTCGTATTCTTTTTCTTATCCTCAAGGTACTGACGGTAAGCGTCGCACTCTTCGGAATCATGGTAATCGCTGTCGTAGCTGCAGTGATTCAGCCAGTAGCCCGAGTCATCGTAATCATCGTCAGCCAAAATGATCTCTTTGGGAGAGAGACACAGAATGACGAACAGCATGCACAGGAAAAGGCTGATCTTCTTCATCGGCGGATCCTCAGATACTTGCAGACGGAGATGTAGGAACCGATAAAACCGACAAGAATGCCGGTTCCGGCCAAAACTGCCGCGAGATAATACAGGAACGGGAACGGCGCAGCCAGCGCGAAAGTCCCGAACAGTGTTCCCTGCAGGGCATTGTAAAGATAATAATACAGACCGCCAATGATCAGGATCGGAACGATCGAACCGAACAGACCGATGATGATGCCTTCGACCAGGAACGGCGCGCGAACATAGCCGTTCTTCGCGCCGACATTTCGCATGATCCAGATCTCATCCTTACGGTTATCGATGGTGATGTGGATCGTGTTATAGACAAGATAGATGGCGAGCGCCGCCAGCGCGACGACCAGGATACCGCCGAAAAGACGGATGTTTTCCAGGACATCGACAAGTTTGTAGGTGTTGGCGCCGCCGTCGTATACCTGATAGACACCGGGGATCGCTTCGACCTGTCTCGTAACTTCCTGCAGCATGGTGCCGTCGCTGATCGTGATGATGTAGGCATCACGGAAAGGATTCTCATCACGGTAGGCTTCGTAGAATTCCTGCAGTTCCGGGTCTGTATTTGAGTTTACATAGAAATCGAATTCATCTTCCTTGCTGTGATAGGTAACGGAGGAAACGCCGTTGACTTCCTTGATCTTGCCTTCGATACGCTGCAGGTTGACCTGATCTTCGGAATCGTAGTCGATCAGTGCGGAAAGCGAGATCGAGCTCTCGATCGTATTGGTCGTCAGAACGAGGTTATAGGTCAATACCATAAAGACCCCGATCAGCGTCAGGGTAATGGCAACAGCTGTGGAACTGGAAAGAGCCATGCCGAAGTGGCGGCCGACTCCAAGAAAACCTTCTTTGATATGGCGTCCTAAGCGGCGAAACATCAGATACTACCTCCACCGGCCAGATCTGCCGTAATATGTCCGCTGTCGATCGCGATCGTGCGCTTCGGATGATGACGGACGATCTCGATATCGTGAGTAACGATCAGGATCGTGGTCTTCTCTTCCTGATTGATCTTTTCAAGCAGGCGGATGATCTCATCGCTCTTCTTCGGGTCAAGGTTGCCGGTCGGTTCATCGGCAATCAGGATCGACGGCTTGTTGGCGATCGCTCTGGCGATAGCGACACGCTGCTGCTGGCCGCCGGAGAGCTCTGCCGGGAATACGTTGGATTTATCTGCAACGTCAACGAGTTTCAGGACTTCTCTTACACGCTTGCGCAGAGTATCGCGCGGAGCGTCAACGACTTCCATCGCGTATGCGACGTTCTCGAAAACTGTTTTACGCGGAAGCAGCCGGTAGTCCTGGAAAACGACGCCGATATTGCGGCGGTAGACCGGGACTTTTGAATGACGCAGCTTGCCGACATTGATATCATTTACCAGCACTGTGCCGGAGTTCGGAACCTCTTCCCCGTTCAGGAGCTTGATCAGAGTGGACTTTCCGGAACCGGTCGGTCCGATGATATAAACGAACTCCCCGTCTTTGATCTCGAGGGAGATGTTGCTCAGCGCATGTGTTCCGTTTTTATAGGTTTTGGATACATTTTCAATTTTTATCATACTATCACCATTAATTAATCATATCATATCCGCGCCCCGTAGGAGAAACCGTTTCCCTGCACTTCCTTGACATCCGAGATGATCACGAATGCAGCCGGATCGGTTTCGCGGATCAGATTCAGCAGAGACTGATACTGATGTTTGGAGATCACGACCAGAATGACGTTCTTCTGCTGGCGCAGATAACCGCCCTCCGCATGAAAGAGCGTAACGCCGCGGTCGACTCTTTCCTGGATCAGGGCGCTTAATTCTTCGTATTTATCGGATATGATCTGAACCGACATCGATTCAACAAGACCGAGAGTCAGCGCTTTTGTGATCATGATCCCGCTGGCATAGACATAGATCAGGCCGATCAGCACGTGCTGGAGGTCGTAGATCCAGAGGCCAAAGATGACCGTCAGGGCATCGATCGCCATGACGCTTTTGCCGAGGTCAAATCCCAGATACTTCTGCATGATCAGCGGCGGGATATCCATGCCGCCTGTACTCGAACCGACTTTCATGACCAGACCGATCCCGGCACCTGCGATCAGGCCGCCGAAGACGGAAGCCAGCAGCGGATCGACCTCCACCGGCTTCATATGATTCTGCAGCAGCAGAAGATATGCCGGGTAAAGGACGGAGGACATGATCGTCGTGATCGCAAATTTCTTTCCCAGAAAAACCCATCCGACCAGAAACAGCAAAATGACCAGAGCAATAATGATGGTCTGTTCACTGATCGTCGTGAATGGTTTGACCAGGACTGCGATACCGGCAACACCGCCGGAAAGGATATCATAGGGCAGAACGAAGGCCGATACGGAGAACGCAAGCAGCAGATTGCCTGCGAGCAGAGCCAGAAGAGTCTTGAGGTTTTCTTTCATGCCAATATATTATACCCGTTTCTGCTATGACAAGGAAGATATAAGACCGGTCATTTATGGTAAAATGTCTTTAAGGAGGGCAAACCATGAAACTGATAATGGCGATTGTATCAAACGATGATGCCTCATCCGTAATCTCTTCTTTAAATGCCGAGCGGTATCAGGTGACCCGTCTGGCTACGACAGGCGGTTTTCTGCAGGCTGGCAATACGACACTGATCATTGGTACGGAAGACGAAAAAGTCGATCGCGCGGTCGAGATCATCGGGCTGGAATCATCCAGAAGGACCGAGGTCGTTCCTTCGACTGTTTCCTATGACATGGGCAGATTTGACGCATTCCCGATCGAGGTCACGGTCGGCGGTGCGACGATCTTCGTCCTGAATGTCGAACAGTTCATCAAGAAGTAAACGTATCTTTCCTGAACGGGATAAACAGCAAACAAAAAACGCTCAGTAAACTGAGCGTTTTCTTTTGTCTTTCGACTTTTTAGACTAATTCGATTCTTGCTACTTCAGCACTGTCGCCGCGGCGCTGGCCGAGTTTTACAACACGGGTGTAGCCGCCTTTGCGGTCTTTATACTTCGGAGCAACTTCCTCGAAGAGTACCTGTAAAGCAGTCTTGCCTTCTTTGTTCTTGGAATCGAACAGGTAAGCAGCTGCTCTGCGTCTTGCGTTAAGATCATCCGCCTTTGCGATCGTGATCAATCCGTCAACAACCGAGCGAAGCTCCAGGGCTTTCATTTCAGTCGTTTCAATCTTGCCGTTCAGGATGAGTGAAGTGGCCTGATTGCGGAGTAATGCTTTACGATGATCGGATGTACGTCCTAATTTACGATTCTGCATTGTCTTTCCTCCTTATTCAAACTGACGGAAGTTCAAGCCGAGATCATTCAGTTTTTCCTTGACTTCCTTCAACGATTTCTTTCCGAGATTGCGAACTCTGCTCATCTCTTCTTCTGTCTTCGAAGTTAACTCTTCGACTGTGCTGATACCTGCTCTCTTGAGGCAGTTGTAACTGCGGACAGTCAGGTCGAGGTCTTCAATTGACATATTGATTGTCTTGGCATTCTTTTCGTGAACGTAATCCTTCATGACGGATTCTGTGCTGACGACTTCCTCGTCGAGGACAGTCAGCAGGGAGAAATGGTCAGCCAGGATCTTGGATGCCATACTGATACCTTCTTCAGGTTTGATCGAACCGTTCGTCCAGACTTCGAGTGTCAGCTCATCGTACTTGGCGCTCTGGCCAACACGTGTCGCTTCGACTTCGTAGTTCATTCTGACGACCGGCGTATAGATCGAATCAGTGAAGATGGTTCCGATACCCTGCGAAGAGTTCTGATAAAGGCGCTTGTTTTCATCAGCGGAGACATAGCCTCTGCCATTCTTGGCCTTCATCTCGATATCGAGGACGCCGCCCTTGTCCAGGTGAGCGATCTCGAGTTCCGGATTGAGAACCTCAACGCCTGCCGGGCAGAAAATGTCGGCGGCGGTGACGGTGCACGGACCGTTCGCATTGATACGTAAACTGTAGGATTCTTCACCGCTGATCTTAAGGATCAGGTTTTTAATGTTCAAGATGATTAAGGTGACATCTTCCTTCACACCCTTGATGGATGTGAATTCATGGAAAACGCCATCGATCTTCACAGAATAGACCGCACCACCCGGTAAAGAGGACAACATGACTCTGCGCAGAGCATTACCAACTGTTGTGCCGAAACCGCGTTCAAGCGGAGAAACGATAAACTTACCGTAGTTGTTTTGTTCCTCGAGCTGTTCAATTCTATATTTCGGGCGTTCGAATTTCTGCATAGGACCCTCCTTAACCTCTAGGTTTCTTCGGTGGACGGCAGCCGTTGTGCGGGATCGGCGTTACGTCGTTGATGGCAGTGATCTCAAGACCGGCGACCTGAAGAGCACGGATAGCTGCTTCTCTTCCCGGACCCGGACCCTTGACATTGACCTCAACGGTCTTCATGCCGTGATCCATCGCTGTTTTACCAGCTGCTTCAGAAACCATCTGAGCAGCGTAAGGTGTGGATTTACGGGAACCTTTGTAACCTAACGCACCTGCGGAACTCCAGGAAATAACGTTTCCTGCTTCGTCCGTGATGGATACGATCGTGTTGTTGAAGGTGGAATGGATATGGGCAACGCCTTTAAGAATATTCTTCTTTACACGCTTTTTACGTGATACTTTAACTTTTGCTTTAGCCATGGTTTACCTCCTATCCTTACTTCTTCTTGTTCGCAACGGTACGACGCGGTCCTTTGCGGGTTCTTGCGTTTGTCTTAGTGCGCTGACCTCTTACCGGCAGGCCTTTACGATGGCGCATGCCACGGTAGCAGCCGATTTCCATCAGACGCTTGATGTTTAACTGAACGTCACGTTTGAGGTCACCCTCTAATTTATACTGATCCAGTGTTTTACGGATTGCGTTGACCTGATCATCGGTCAGATCCTTAACGCGGATGTCTTCGCTGATGTTGTTTTCAGCAAGAACTTTTGCCGCTGTCGTCGGACCGACACCATAGATATAGGTCAGTGCCACAACAACACGTTTATTATTTGGAATATCTACTCCTGCAATACGAGCCATTTTGTCTCCTCCCTATCCCTGTCTCTGTTTGTGTTTCGGATTTTCGCAAATGACCATGACACGGCCTTTGCGCTTGATAACGCGACATTTGTCGCAGATCGGTTTGACGCTTGGTCTTACTTTCATCGTTTTTCCTCCTCGATTACTTGAAACGATAAGTGATTCGTCCACGTGTTAGATCGTAGGGTGAAAGCTCAACGGTCACATGGTCACCCGGTAAAATGCGAATGTAATGCATACGGATTTTACCGGAAACGTGGGCTAAAATTTCTGCGCCGTTTTCGAGTTTCACTTTAAATTGAGCATTCGGCAGAGCGTCGATGATCTCTCCGCCGATTTCGATGACATCCTGTTTTGCCAACTATTCTTCCTCCTCTTTCGTCAGAATCTCGCAGCCTTCCGCTGTGATATGAAGTTCGTGTTCATAATGGGCGGCCCATGATCTGTCACGGGAAACAACTGTCCAGCCGTCGCTCAATGTGCGGCAATGCGGTTTTCCCATGAAGACCATCGGTTCGATACAGATACACATGTCCTTCCGCAGAAGTTCAAGTGTATGCGGTCTTCCGACGTTCGGAATAGCCGGATCTTCGTGCATATCGGTTCCGATCCCGTGTCCGGTATATTCTACCGGCAGGGAAAAACCGTGTGCCTCGACATAAGTCTGGATCGCATGCGAGATGTCTCCGACTCTGTTTCCCGGCTTTACTTGCTCAATTCCCAAATACAGAGCTTCTTTCGTCACTTCCATCAGTTCGAGAACTTTCGGATCTGTGACTTCACCGACCGTGAAGGTCCAGGCACCATCGCCCTGATAACCTTTATAGTCAGCTCCGACGTCTACCGTTACTATGTCCCCATTCCTGAGAATGATATCTTTTGAAGGGATCCCGTGCACCAGCACCTCGTTGACGGAGATGCAGCTTGCATTGGGGAAGCCTTCGTAACCCTTGAAGTTCGGTTTACAGCCGCGGGAGTAGATCATCTCTTCACAGATCTTATCTACTTCCCACGTGCTGACTCCGGGTTTGATATACTCACCAATGTGATTTAGGACATAGCCGACGGTCGCGCCGGCCTTTTTCATTAATGCTACTTCGCGCGGAGAACGCAGACTAATCATTACATTCCCCTAAAGCTTCAGTAATATCCTCAAAGACTTTTTCAACGCTTTGATCCGCATTGATGTTTTTGACGATTCCCTGCTTTTCGTAGTAGCCGATTACATCCTTGGTCGATTCGTGATAGGCATCCAGACGGACCCGTAAGCTCTCAACGGTATCGTCCTTTCTGGTTACCAGCTGGCTGCCGCAGATATCACAGATACCTTCCACTTTCGGAGGCATGTTCTGGATATGATAGATCGCCTTGCAGTTCGGACATGTACGTCTGCCGGTAATACGGCCGATCAGGACCTGCTCATCGAGTTCGAGATTCAGGACACAGTCGACCTTTTTGCCCAGGGAAGCGAGGATCGTATCAAGATCCTCAGCCTGTGCCAGTGTGCGCGGATAGCCGTCCATCAGGATGCCGTTCTCCATATCCTTCTGAGCAAAACGCTCAAGAATGATGTCATGGATGACTTCATCCGGAACGAGTTCGCCGCGTTCCATATAGCCATGAGCCTTCTTACCAACTTCTGTACCGTTTTTCACGCTCTCCCGAAGCATATCGCCGGTGGAAACGTGCACGATGCCGTATTTCTCAATGAGCTTTTCGGACATCGTGCCCTTGCCGGTTCCGGGAGCACCGATAATGAGTATATTCATTTCTGCTTCCTCTATCTTCCTACAAAACTGTGATACTGCTTTGTTGTGAGCTGACCTTTCAGAGTCTTGATCGTTTCAAGAGCGACACCGACAACGATGATGATACCGGTTCCGCCCAGAGCTGCGCTGACCGGGAGGCCGGTAGCCATGGAAACGATGTAAGGCAGGACAGCGATGAACGCGAGCAGCAGTGAGCCTAAGACGGTGATACGATTCAGTACTTTGCTGATATATTCGACTGTCTCCTTGCCGGGTCTTACGCCGGGGATGTATGTGTTGTCCTTGCCGAGGTTTTCTGCGATCTTCTCCGGATCAACGGTAACGTTGGTATAGAAGAAGGTGAACAGAATGACGAGGAGCGCATAGATCACGAGGACATACGGCTTCGAGAAATCGAAGAAATCAGACAGCCATGCGTAGGCAGACTGGTTGACCCAGGACGCAATGATCTGCGGACCCTGGATCAGGGCGCCGGTGAAGATGACCGGGAGAACGGATGCGGAGTTGATCTTTAACGGTAAATGGTTAAGGTCACCCTTTGTCCGGTTGATCGTCTTGCCGGTGCTGTACTGGATCGGGATTCTTCTTTCAGAAGTATCCATAATGACGACCAGAACGATGATCGCAATGTACATGATCAGATATGCGATGAAGGATGCCCATCCTTTCGCACCTGCACCTTCCGTGATCAGTGTCTGATATACGACACGGAAGTTACGCGGCATGTTCGCAACGATACCGGCGAAGATGATGATGGACACACCGTTACCGATACCCTTGGAGGTGATCTGATCACCGATCCACAGCAGGAACATAGTTCCGGCTGTAAAGATCACGGAGATACAGAGATAGTTGATCGGGCTGGGATTATCAACGACTCCGTACTGGTTCGAAAGCAGCTGAACGATGAAGTAGCCCTGTACCAGCGCCATGACGACAGCGAGGTAACGGGTGATACGATCGATCTGTTCTCTGCCTTTCTTGCCGTTTTTGGACATCTCAGCCAGAGCCGGAATGATATCCATGCTCAGAAGCTGGATGATGATGCTGGCATTGATGTAGGGGCCGACGCCAAGAGAGAAGATCGACATCTGTTCGATGGCGCCACCTCCCAGCAGGTTCATCATGTAGATCAGGCTGTTTGCACCAAGCTTGATGACTGTGTCGTTGATTCCGGGAGCCGGGATAGCAGCTCCGAGACGGAAGATGAACAGCATCGCCAGGGTAAACAGGACGCGTCTGCGGATGTCCCTGTTTTTAATAAAATCGGCGAAGATCGATACCATCTTACAGCACCTCTACTTTTCCGCCCGCCTTTTCGATTGCCTCTTTGGCAGAGGAAGAGATCTTGTGGCAAACGACGGATACTTTCTTTTCCAGAGTACCGTTGCCTAAGACCTTGATGCCTGCTAATTCCTTCTTGATCAGACCGCATTCCTTTAAGAGTTCCGGTGTAACAGTTACGCCGTCCTCGAAACGGTTGAGGTCGGAAAGATTAACGATAGCATATTCTTTGCGGCTGATGTTTGTGAAACCGCGCTTCGGGATGCTCTTGTAGATAGGAGTCTGGCCGCCTTCAAATCCCGGACCTTTACCGCCGCCGGAACGGGAGAGCTGACCTTTCTGGCCCTTGCCGGCAGTCTTTCCGTTACCGGAACCCTGACCACGGCCGATTCGTTTCACGTTTCTACGTGCGCCCGGATTAGCTTTTAATTCTTCTAAGTTCATTATCCGCACCTCCCTTAACGAATCTCTTCAACTTTCTTTTCACGCAGTTTAGCAACGCTGTTAACGGTCTTTAACTGTTTGATCGCTTCCATAGTTGCGCGGACTGCATTGATCGGTGTACGGCTGCCCAGGCACTTGCCTAAGACGTCAGTAACACCAGCGAGTTCCATGACTGCACGGACAGTACCGCCGGCAACGACACCGGTACCTTCTGCTGCCGGGCGAAGGATGACTTCGCCTGCACCATATGTGCCGATAACTGTATGCGGGATAGTACGGTTTCCGTTTACGAGCGGAACTCTTACAACATTCTTTCTGGCATCATCCAGAGCTTTACGGATAGCATCCGGTACTTCGTTTGCTTTTCCGAGGCCATAGCCTACTCTGCCCTTGCGGTCACCGATAACGACCAGTGCGGAGAAACGCATCTTACGTCCGCCCTTGACAGTCTTGGATACACGGGAGATCTTGACGACTCTCTCTTCATATTCCTTCTGTTCGCGAGCGAAACGCGGGTTGTTACGGCGCGGTCCGCGGTTGCGGTTATCGCGACGGTTTCCGCGGGGAGCCTGATCGGCAGTTTCCGGAGCGGCTGCAGCTTCCGGAGTTACAGTTTTTTCTTCAACTGCTTCAACTTTATTCTCGTCCATTGTTTCCTCCTAGAACTTCAAGCCGGCTTCTCTTGCCGCATCAGCCAGAGCCTTGACTCTGCCGTGATAGATGTAACCGCCACGGTCAAATACGACGGTATCGATGTTTGCTGCTAAAGCGCGTTCAGCAATCTTCTTGCCAACTTCGATCGCAGCGTTGATGTTGCTGCCGTTTTCGAGGTTCAGCTCTTTGGAAGAGCATGCGACCAGTGTGTTTCCGGCGACATCATCGATGACCTGGCATGCAATGTGCTTATTGGAACGGAAGACATTCAGGCGCGGGCAGGATGCTGTTCCACTGATCTTTTTACGGATACGTGCATGTCTTCTTTGTCTTTCTGCATTCTTAGAAATCTTTTTTAACATGTTTTAACTCCTTTCCCACTATTTACCGGCAGTCTTGCCTTCCTTACGACGAACGATCTCATCAGCATAGCGGATACCCTTACCCTTGTACGGTTCCGGCTTGCGGAATGCACGGATATTGGCTGCTACTTCACCGACTCTCTGTTTATCGATGCCAGAGACCTTGATTGCAGTCGGTTTCGGGCATTCAACCTTGATGCCGTCTTCGACTGTGTATTCGATCTGATGAGAGTAACCCAGACGCATAACGAGCTTGTTGCCCTGCATCTGAACGTTGAAACCGATACCCTCAACGATCAGATCCTTGGAGTAACCTTCGGTTACACCGACGATCATGTTGTGCAGCAAAGCACGTGTCGTACCATGCAGCTGCTTTGTGTGCTTTTCTTCGTTGGCACGGACGCACTGGATCGTGCCGTCCTCAAGCTTGATTTCAACCAGAGGACTAAACTGACGCGATAAGGTTCCCTTAGGACCTTTTACCGTCACCTCATTTCTGTCGGAGATGGTTAATTCAACTCCGGCAGGAACGGTAATCGTTTTATTTCCGATACGTGACATTGATTTCTCCTTTAATTACCAGACGTATGCGACTACTTCGCCGCCTAATTGCTTCTTACGGGCATCGCGGTCAGTCATAAGACCGTGCGAGGTGGAAATGATAGCGATTCCCAGACCGTTTAAGACACGCGGTACAGCGTCAGCCTTAGCATAGACGCGTAAGCCCGGCTTGGAGATACGCTTGATTCCGGAAATGACCTTCTGATTGTTTTCAGCATACTTTAATGTGATAACGATCTTCTTGTCTTTGGCGGTCTCGCCTTCAACGGTATAACCGGAAATGTAATTCTCTTCCTTTAAGATACGTGCGATTTCGCATTTAACCTTGCTGGCTGGTACTTCAACTGTCGGAAGGTCAGCATGTAAGGCGTTGCGGACTCTTGTCAGCATATCCGCAATCGGATCTGTCATATTCATCATTTTTGCTTTCCTCCTTCTTCTTACCAGCTTGCCTTCTTGACACCCGGGATCTGGCCCTTGTAAGCCAGTTCACGGAAGCAGATACGGCAGAGCTTATACTTTCTTAAAACGGAATGCGGACGGCCGCAACGCTCACAACGTGTGTATTCACGCGCGGAGAACTTCTGCGGACGATGTGCTTTAATCTTCATTGCTGTTTTTGCCATAGTCTTTGAGTCCTCCTTACTGTTTAGCGAACGGCATGCCCATTTCCTTTAATAAGGCAAATGCTTCTTCGTTTGTGTTGGCGCTTGTAACGATAACGATATCCATGCCTCTGACCTTGTTGACTTTGTCATACTGGATCTCAGGGAAGATGATCTGTTCCTTAACGCCTAATGTGTAGTTGCCTCTTCCGTCAAAAGCTGTTGTGGAAACGCCACGGAAGTCACGTACACGCGGGAGAGCGATCGAAACCAGCTTATCGAAGAATTCATACATTCTTTCTTTGCGGAGAGTGACTTTGCAGCCGATCTCCATGCCTTCACGAAGCTTGAAGTTCGCAACGGACTTCTTAGCCTTTGTGATGACCGGCTTCTGACCGGATAAAGCAGTTAACTCGGCAACTGCATCTTCCAGGGCTTTCGGGTTAGCGATTGCATCGCCGACGCCGAGGTTGATGACGATCTTCTCGAGTCTCGGGCACTGCATCGGGGTGGTGTAATTGAACTGTTTGATCAGGTTTTCCTTGATCTCAGTGTTGTATCTTTCCTGTAAGCGGTTCATTACTTCTTACCTCCCTTGATCTCAGCACCAGTCTTCTTGTAGATGCGGACCTTGTTGCCCTTTTCGACCTTGTAACCGACTCTGGAGACCTTCTTAGCCTTGCTGTCGTATACCATGACGTTGCTGGCATCGATCGGCATTTCCTTATTGACGATACCGCCATCCGGATTTTCCTGAGTGGGCTTTAAGGCTTTCTTGGCGATGTTAACGCCTTCAACGATGACTTTGTTCTTTGACGGGAAGACAGCAGTTACTTCAGCAACTGTACCCTTATCATTACCTGCAATAACTTTTACTTTATCGCCTTTTTTGATTTTCATGGTTTGTCCTCCTTAAAGTACTTCCGGAGCCAGGGAGACGATCTTCATGAAGCCTTTATCACGAAGTTCTCTTGCAACAGGTCCGAAAATACGGGTTCCGACAGGTGTCAGATCTTCTTTGATGATGACAGCAGCGTTGTCATCGAAACGGATATGGGAACCGTTTCCACGGGTGATACCGTACTTGGAACGTACGATAACAGCCTTGACAACCTGGCTTTTCTTTACGCTTCCGCCTGGAGCAGCTTCTTTAACTGCGCAGACGACGATGTCGCCGATATTGGAGCTTCTTCTGTGAGATCCGCCTAAGCAGCGAATGACCAGTAATTCTTTAGCGCCGGTATTATCAGCAACATTCAATCTTGTTTCATTGATAATCATGATTTATCCCTCCACTAAAGAATAACGGCTTTTTCAACAATCTCTACAAGGCGGAAGTGCTTGTCAGCACTTAACGGTCTCGTCTCCATGATGACGACGATATCACCGACCTTGGCTTCATTGTTTTCGTCATGAGCCTTGTAACGGTGAGAGACCTTAACTTTTTTCTTATAGAGAGGATGACTCTTTGAAGTACTTACTTCGACAACGATGGATTTGTCCATCTTATCGGATACGACTTTACCGCGTAATACGCGTCTGCTTGTTTCTCTTTCCATCGATTAGTCCTCCTTCGCTGTCATTTCTCTTTCTTTTAAGACAGTCTTGATGCGTGCGATCGACTTCTTCAGCTCACGCATACGCATTGGGTTGTCAATGGAACCAGTCGCTCTTGCAAAACGAAGATCGAATAATTCCGCTTTCATTTCTTCAACCTTCTTCAGCAGATCTGCTTCTGAAGTTGCACGGATTTCTCTTATATTCACAGCGACTCTCCTTTCTTGACAAATTTGCACTTAACCGGCAGCTTATGGCTGGCGAGACGGAAAGCTTCACGAGCGATCTCTTCGCTGACACCACCGATTTCGAACATTACTCTACCCTTCTGAACAACAGCAACCCATCCTTCAGGAGCACCTTTACCGGAACCCATACGAACTTCCAGAGGTTTCTTGGTGATTGCGTGATGCGGGAAGATCTTGATCCAGACTTTACCGGTTCTGCTCATGTAACGTGTCATGGCAACACGGGCAGCCTCGATCTGGTTGTTTGAGATATACGCACCGCTCATTGCTTTCAGGCCGAATTCGCCGAATGCGACCTCGGTACCGCCCTTGGACAGACCTTCATAGCTTAAACGATGAGGACGGCGATACTTAACACGCTTTGGCATTAACATAATTATTCACCCTCCTTCTTGGATTCTGCTGCAGCAGCCGGAGCAGCGGCCGGAGCAGCGTCACGACGCGGACGACGGTTGAAACGGCGGCCGTTATCGCGAGTGTTTTTCGGTTTTTCCGGTTCTTTCGCCATTTCGCCCGGTAAGACTTCACCACGGCAGATCCAGACTTTAACGCCCAGGATACCGTATGTTGTCATCGCTTCTGCTAATGCATAGTCGATATCGGAACGAAGGGTATGAAGCGGAACGACACCCTCGGAGTAGCCTTCGGCACGGGCGATATCAGCACCGCCTAAACGACCGCTGACTTTGGTTTTGATACCTTTTGCGCCGCTGCGCATAGTCTGCTGGATCGTCTTCTTCTGTGCAGTACGGAAGGACTGACGTTCTTCGAGCATCTTTGCGATCTTGTTTGCAACCAGAGTTGCATCGAGATCCGGGTTGGCTACTTCAACAACGCTGATTTCAACCTGTTTTTCGCCAGCGATCTTCGCGATCTTCTTTTTCAGATCATCCAGTTTCGCACCGTCTGCACCGACGAACATGCCGGGACGAGCTGTGCGGATGACGAGATTAAGGCGGTTCTTGCTGCGCTCGATCTCAACGCGGGAGACCATATATTCTTTTGTGTTGCATTCCTTTTCGATCAGCTTACGGACTTTGATATCTTCCTGAAGCAGATCGCCGTATTCTTTTTCAGCATACCAACGGCTTTCCCAGTCGCGGATGACGCCTACTCTGAATCCTACCGGACTAACTTTCTGACCCATGGTTTCCCTCCTTATCTTTCTTCAACCACAACAGTGATGTGGCTGGTGCGTTTGTTGAGTGCGGATGCAGAACCTTTTGCGCGCGGAAGGAATCTCTTTAAGGTAACTCCTTCGTTTGCATAGCACGCTTTGATGTAGAGTTTTTCTTCATCAAGCTGGAAGTTGTGAGTTGCGTTTGCAACAGCGGACTTCACGACCTTGGTGATGATCTCTGCAGCGCGGTTTGGTGTGAATTTCAGGATAGCTAATGCTTCCTTGGCATCTTTGCCTCTGATCAGGTCCAGCACAAGGCGGGTTCTGCGAGGAGAGATGCGGACCGTTTTTGCGGTTGCTTTTACTTCCATGTTATTTCCTCCTTATGCCTTCTTATCTGCTCCGTGACCGCCGAAACGACGTGTCGGAACGAATTCACCGAGCTTATGGCCGACCATATCCTCGGTTACATATACCGGTACATGTTCCTTGCCGTTGTAGACAGCGAAGGTGTGTTCAACGAAAGCCGGGAAAATAGTTGAACGACGTGACCATGTTTTGATTACTTCTTTTTTATTGGCCTTGTTGAGCTCTTCGACTTTCTTCATCAGATGCTCATCTACAAACGGGCCTTTCTTTAAACTACGACTCATCTTTCTTTCTCCTTCCCGTTACTTACCATTTCTTCTTCTGACGATTAACGCATCAGAAGCGTTCTTGGATTTACGTGTCTTAACACCCATAGCTTTCTTGCCCCAAGGTGTCATAGGTGATTTACGTCCTACCGGAGCGCGGCCTTCACCACCACCATGCGGATGGTCGACCGGGTTCATGACGGAACCTCTGACTGTCGGACGGATGCCTAACCATCTTGTACGACCAGCCTTACCAAGGTTGATCAGGTTGTAGTCGCCGTTGCCGACTGTACCGATGGAAGCACGGCAGTTTGCGAGGACCTTACGGACTTCGCCGCTGGCCAGACGCAGTGTGACGTACTTGTCTTCGATACCGAGGATCTGAGCGCTGACGCCTGCAGCTCTTGCAAGCTGTCCGCCCTTGCCCGGCTTCAGCTCGACGTTGTGGATGATAGTACCTTCAGGCATATTGCGCAGTTCGCAGGCGTTGCCGACTTTGATATCGGTCTTTTCGCCGGATACGACTGTCATGCCGACTGTCAGTCCCTGAGGAGCCAGGATATAGCGTTTTTCACCGTCAACATAGTTCAGCAGAGCGATGTTGGCGTTACGGTTCGGATCGTATTCGATGGAAGCGACCTTCGCCGGGATGTTATCTTTGTTACGTTTGAAATCAACGATACGATAGCGCTGCTTATGACCGCCGCCGTGATGACGGACTGTGATCTTACCAGCATTGTTACGACCGCCGGTCTTGGAGAACTTGACTGTTAAGCTTTTTTCAGGAGTGGATTTTGTGATCTCCTCGAAAGTTAAACCGGTCATGCCTCTTCTGCCCGGAGTCGTTGGCTTATACTTTTTAATCGCCATTGTTTTTCCTCCTAATGCAATTATCCGGAATTCGCATTTTCTTCCGATAGTTTTCCTTATTTATATATAAGGATTATTTGTCGCCCAGGATCGTGATGCTGGAACCCGGAGCTAATTTAATGTAGGCCTTCTTGAAGGCATGAGTCTTACCGGTATAACGTCCGACTCTCTTTGTCTTGGACTTTGTGTTAACGATGTTAACGCTCTCGACCTTGACGTTGTAGATCTCTTCGATCGCCTGCTTGACATGGATCTTGTTCATGCTCTTTTCGACTTCGAAGACGACAGTGTTGTTTTCTTCCTGGATCTTTAAGCTCTTTTCGGTAACGACAGGCTTAATGATCAGTTCTTTTGCGTTACTCATTAGGCCAGTACCTCCCCTAATTTCTTACCGGCTGCTTCTGTGACAACCAGTTTCTTTGCGTTCATCAGATCGAAGATGTTTAAGCCTTCAACGGTAACCATCTCAACTTTCGGCAGGTTGCGGGAAGCAAGATATGCATTCTCGAAATCTTCTTCAGCATCGATGACGAACAGGACTTTCTGATCAAGATTGAAGGTATCGAGCAGCTTGACGAATTCCTTTGTCTTTGCGTTCTCGAATGTCAATCCGTTCAGGACGGTGATGTTCTCTTCCTTGGCTTTCAGACTTAAACCGCTCTTTAACGCGAGTCTGCGAACCTTACGGTTGAGCTTGAATGTGTAGCTGCGCGGTGTCGGACCGAACGGGATGCCGCCGTGTCTCCACTGAGTAGCTCTGGTTGAACCCTGACGAGCGCGGCCTGTGCCTTTCTGACGATACGGTTTCTTGCCGCCGCCGGAAACTTCGCCTCTGCTCTTCGTGTCATGCGTACCCTGACGCCAGGAAGCCTGCTGTAACAGGACTGCGTCGAAGATCGCCTGATCATTCGGTTCGATTCCGAATACGCTGTCGGCTAATTCAACTTCTCCAACCTTTTTGGCTGTGAGATCAAATACATCATATTTTGCCATGAATTAAGCCTCCTTCTCTTCAGCCGGGGCTCTGTCGAGCAGTTCCTTGGCTGCGACGTGTTTAACAGGTTTAGCAGTTGTCTTGATCATGACCATACCCTTCTTCGGTCCGGGAACGTTTCCCTTTACGAGGATGTAGTTCTGATCTGCATCGACCTTGATGACCTCCAGGTTCTGATTGGTGGTTGTGTATACACCATCATGGCCCGGCATCGGTGTGTTCTTTTCGATACGGCCGTTGTTACGTCCGGTCGAAGCCAGAGAACCGATGTGACGGATGTTCTTAGATCCACCGTGGGAGACCGGTCCGCGATGCGCGTTGTAGCGGGCGATCGTACCGGTGTAGCCATGGCCTTTGCTGATGCCTGTTACATCGACGATGTCACCAGCGGAAAAGAGATCAACTTTAACTTCCTGGCCAACTTCGAGATTCATCATTTCATCAGCTCTGATTTCTCTGATGAAACGTTTCGGACTGACACCTGCTTTTTTGATGTGGCCAAGGACCGGCTTGCTCAGACGGTTTTCTTTGATGTCTTCAAAGCCGAGCTGGATCGCATCATAGCCATCAGTCTTTACTTCTTTCTTCTGCAGTACGACGTTCGGTTCGCATTCGATAACAGTGACCGGGATTAAGGTACCGTTGTTAGCGAACACCTGAGTCATACCGAGTTTTCTACCAAGTATTCCTTTCATGATGTCACCTTTCTAACTCTTACAATTTGATTTCGATATCAACGCCGCTCGGGAGCTCAAGACGGGTTAAGGCATCTACTGTCTTGGCGCTCGGGCCGATGATCTCGATCAGACGCTTGTGCGTACGAATTTCGAACTGTTCACGCGAATCTTTGTATTTGTGCGGTGAACGTAAGATGGTAACGATCTGCTTTTCAGTCGGGAGCGGGATCGGTCCGATGACCTTTTTGACGCCGCCGTCTTCCGCTGCTCTGACGATTTTTTCAGTCGCAACATCAAGAGAACGATGTTCGTAAGCTTTTAATTTGATTCTTACGTTATTCTTTGCCATGAAATCTTCCTCCTTCATTTCATCTATCGAATCGCTTCGATAACTCGCTCCATGTGAATTCCCCGGTTATCACGCAGTCACACAGGTATCGGCGTGCCGGCAACCTCCCATATCTTCGCGAGCGCTTGATTATTATATGCAAATCGGTGTTGAATTTCAAGTTAAAAATGCAAGAAAATACGCTTTTTTAGCCACTTTTTTAAATATCAAATGAACAACGGCTATCGGCGTTTCTTTTTTTGACCAAAAATCCTTCTTTGCCGGTGCCGAAAACGAAAAAAACAGCGATTATTCCGCTGTTTTATTTCCCAAGAAATGATGAAACTGGTCAGAAATTGATCAAAACTGCCGCCGCTTTCAGGAAACCGAAACGGTTTGCCTTGCGATCGTCTGCAATGAGCGACAGATATGCCGCCAAAAAGTCGTTTTCCCTGCCTTTCATGAGCGGAACGCGTTCATGAAGGTCGTCACGGCAGTAAAGATGTATGTAACCGTCTTCTTCCACCAGGATCTCTCTGAGCTCATTATTTTCACGGAACAGCATATCGCAGGCGAAATCCGGCGCCCAGAGCCCGGTAAGATACTTCAGCTGATTCTCGTTGAGGAAGAAAAGGTCAGTCACATTCAATACCGAACGGATCAGATCCCGGTCCTTCTTGTTTTTCAGGACGAGATCATTGGCGAGCGAGAATGCACGGAAGGCGTCCATCTTGTATGACCAGCTCAGGATCGAAGATAAAGCGCGGTAATTGTCCGAAAGAACACTGTAGGAATCAAAGTGCAGCAGCGATACGTTTTCCAGAACCCGCAGCCCGATCTCACGGCTCTGCAGATTCAGGTCAGCACCTCTGGTCAGGTACTGTTTCTCCGCAACATTCCCCTCTTCATCGAGCGCAGTAAAAGAAACCGTCGTGTCTTTATCGTTGTCGATATACAGGAAATGGGTATCGACGTTCTCCTTCTGCAGATAACTGCGGATCAGTTTTCCGAAACGGTCGTTGCCGACCTTGCTTAAAAGAGCGCAGTTACCGGTGCGTCTGGCGATCTTAACAGCCAGTTCCGCTTCTCCGGCAAGGCGCTTCTTATACTCTCTGACCTCGCTTAAAGGCAATCCTTTTTGCTGGGAGAGAAAATCGACAGATGCTTCACCAATGCAGAGGATATGCTTGCTGCTCATATTTTTAGTATAGCGCAAAACCCGCTAAAAGGGGCTGTCTTTAACAGGAGCCTCCCTTTAGATCGCAGGCAATATCGTCAGTGTAAATGATCGGATCTTTGCTGAGTCTTTCGACTTTTTCAAACGTGACTTCGACCTTTGCGACCTGGCGCAGTGTCTCCAGCATGCTGCAGGCTTTTTCCGCGACCCGGACGACCGTTTTCAGTTCATCTTCCGAAGCATCCGAAACGATCTTTGCGTGGATCGCGAAATGTTCCAGAGTGGTCGGGATCACTGTGCGTTTTTCACCGCTTACTTCCAGTTCCGCTGCTTCGATCTCAACACCGAATTTCGGGGCATTCGTCAGCAAAGTGGAATAAAAACAGGATGCCGCCGCGGTAAAGGTAAAATCATATGGCTTGGCGCCGTTGACGCCGATGCGGATATTCTGGTCGCCGATATTGACCAGACCGTTGAAACCGTCTTCAAAACAGATCTTCATATTCAGACGTCTCCTTCTTGCTTTTATGATATCGCAAAATCCCCTATAATTGGGGTATATGCGTATCATTGGAAATGACTGGGATGATGTCCTGCAATCGGAATTCAACGCCCCGTATTATCAGCAGCTAAGAGCCTTTCTTGATGAGGAATACCGTACCAGAACGGTCTTCCCTCCGGCAAGATATCTTTATAACGCGCTGCGCCGAACTTCCTATTCCGCGACCAAGGTCGTGATCCTCGGCCAGGATCCCTACCATGAAAAAGGACAGGCGATGGGTCTCTCCTTCTCCGTTCCCAAAGGTGTGTCTGTGCCGCCCTCGCTGATCAACATCTATAAAGAACTTGCTTCCGACTGCGGCTGCCGGATCCCGGATCATGGGGACCTTACCTACTGGGCTGACCAGGGCGTACTGCTCCTGAATACGGTTCTGACCGTCCGGGAAGGACAGGCTTTTTCCCACGCCAAACACGGCTGGGAAACGCTGACCGATCACATCATCGAACAATTGGACAAAAAGGATGCACCGCTCGTTTTCCTGCTCTGGGGCCGTCCGGCAAGAGAAAAGAAAAAGCTTCTCAGTAACGGGAAGCATCTGATCCTGGAGAGTCCGCATCCAAGTCCTCTCTCAGCACATTACGGTTTCTTCGGCAATCATCATTTTTCAAAAACAAATCAGTATCTGACCGAAAACGGCCTGTCGCCGATCGACTGGCAGATCCGCTGAACTGTTTCAGACAAGAAAAAAAGATCGTCAACGATCTTTTTATTCTGTGAACAGCTTTGTTTTGGAAAGCAGTCCGATCAGCAGATACCCGACCGCGACTGCAACCAGTTCGCCGATTGCGACTTCCGCACCGAAGATCAGTGTTCCCCAAACGACGTTTTCCGGCATCAGCAGAAAGGCAAGTTCCGCACCGACGAAAAAGAAGTTCAGGACGACCGGAGCCAGGATCGAGATCAGCGGCAGACCGGCGACTTTTTTGTTGCGGCAGCGCCAGGTGATAATTGCCGCGATAAGCGTCGCTGCGGTGCCGATCACCGCATCAAGCAGACCGGTCGGATTGAATCCCATCAGCGCACCGATCAGGTTCGTCAGGAAGCACCCCAGGGTAACGCCTGCGATCGCCGGCTGGTAGATCAGCGGAAGAAGCGTCAGCGCTTCCGCAAATCTTACCTGAATGTTGCCGAATGAGAGCGGCGCAAGCACGAGCGAGATAACGGTATAGACCGCCGCGATGAGAGCGACTCTTGTCAGAGTCTTGGTGTTCATAGTGTTTTCCTCCTTATTTTGTTTAACGTCAGGTTGCTGCCACTGACGGCGGGATTACCCACAGATATGTATTCTATACGAACCAGCTGATATCAGCAAGACCAAAAACCACACTGCAAAAAGAAAAAGAGATCTGCCGATCTCTTTTCCGGGTGGAAACTCATTCAATACGATAAAAGTGATTACTCGTTTTCCGGTTTTTCGCTGAGGTCCAGTTTGCTCAGAAGCTGAAGCAGCTGTTTCTTTTCTTCCTCATCAAGAGCGGCAAAGATCTTCACACAGCGCTGGCGGTGTTCATCTTTGACTTCGTAGGCTCTTGCCTTTCCTTTCTCTGTCAGAACGATCAGAGTCGAACGTTTATCTTCCGGATTGACGATACGTTCAACATAGCGATCCGCTTCCAGCTTATCGATCAGTTCTGATAAAGAAGAAGGATTTACGTGGATCTGCTCCAGGATCTCTTTCTGGCTCATGCCGTTTTCGCTGTTCTCCAGAATGATCCCCAGGATCCGTTCACGCTGAAAGTGGTGAGGATGGCGTGCTTTCATGCCTTCCGGTCTTCCCTGCATTCCCTCAACCGGTCCCCGGCAGTGTCTGCCCGGGCCTTCAGGACGGAAACCTTCAGCACGGTGCATCTTTCTGAACATATGGAATCCGCGGTGATGCGGGCGGACTGTCTGGATCAATTTGTCGAATAAAAGTTCATCTAAAGTCTTTTCCATGCATCTTACCTCCTTTGCATATTTATTTTGGTACCGAAGTTAATATACGAAAAAGAAAAACAGTTGTCAATATATTTCGGTACCAAATTATTATTTCTGCTTTTTCAATGAAAAAAGACCGCCGGATCTTTCCGGCTGGTCTTTTGGTCATTACTGTGATTTCTGTTATTTGTACTCTTCCATTGCCTTGCGCAGGATCGGGAAACAGACCGGACCGTTCTGCATCGCCTTCTCATTGTAGCGGATGATGTCGAAACTGTCGCCCAGACGCTGCTGTGTCTGCTGGCGGAGTTCCATAAAGGCACAGAGACCGTATCCGTAGGAAGAGATCGTAGCCGGCATATCCGCTACTGCGTCATACAGGCTCTTAGCTGTGCTGTCATCGAACTGAATACCGACATCAAGTGCGTTGACGTATTCTTTCAGTTCCTTGCAGTTCCAGCCTTTGTAGTTAACCCCGATATCGATCAGAGTCTGCAGGATATAACCATAGACAGCATCGCCGCCAAAATAATTCGCTGCTGCCTGCGTCTCGAGTCCAGCCCAATTCCAGGCATCCATTTCCGCCTGCATTGCCCATCCTTCCGTATATCCGGTGAAGCCGTAGCAGCTGCGGAATGCGTGCGGATTGGTGCGCCAGTAGTAAACGTTCTGGTACAGATGTCCCGGGAATGCTTCATGGGCCAGCGTCGTATAACTGCCGAGCAGATCATCACCAAGCGTATTGGGATTGGTGCGGACAACGTTCCGGTCAAGATTATCGATCGGAGCAGTCAGATAATACGCCAGGATCGAGTCGGAAGCGACCGAAGGATCGAGCGGAGAAGCGATAAAGCTCATCTTTTCGCTTTCCGGATACATAGCTGTCAGATGCTCCTGCAGATAGTTCAGCTTGCTGTCTGTATCAAGACCCAGAGCTTCGATCGCGGAAGGATCGTTGTAGACTGTCTGTGCTTCTTTGATCCCGTTCGGATCAGAATAGATGGACATCATGTAGTCTTCGCTAAGAACGTAGTAGAGCGCATCCTCAAGAACTTTCATGACATCGTCAAGGGAACGGTTATCGCTGTTGCGCAGGATGAACTTCGCCTCCGCGTAGCCCTTGGAATAGTGGACCATACCGCGCTGATCGCCGCTGACACGGGCTTTGCCCTTCAGCTTCTCAACTTCTTTCGCGGCTTTCTGGTATGCCGGAATGACCGTGTTCTTGACGATCTGCGCATTCTTTTCCTTGTATTCGGTCTTCTGCGCATCCGTCAGGAAAGTAACTTCATTGTCCATCCGGTTGTTGAAGACGCTGATCAGTTCGTTGTCATCGACCTTGGATGTAAAGCGCTCGATGTATTCCAGGGAATCGGCAAGCTGCGTATCAGACATGGCGATACCCTCTTTTGCCTGTGCCTGGGTGTAGGCGATCGCCTCATCCATGTAGCGGCCGACATCTTCCAGCAGAACGAGATAGTCATCCAGCGATTCCTGATCATAGAAATAGTATTCGGTAAAGTTCGTCACCAGGTTGCTCGGGAGCTCGCTCTCCGGGAAAAGAAGGTTGTACTTGCCGTAGATCAGGTCGATCAGTCCTTCGTACATACTGTATTCGATGACTTCATAGTCGTACTGCTGACGGTAGGAAAGCTTGCTGAAATCGAATTCTTTCAGCTTTTCAAGCGTATCCAGACATTCCTGGTAGTTCTTCTTGTATTCCTCGGCTTCCGGACCGTATTCGATCTTGCCCAGCGTCACTTCCGGCTTGGTGAGCCCGAGAGCCTTATAGTCAGTGACATTGAAATGCATGGACAGATAATCCTTTTCCGCCATCGTTTTGAAATGCTCATCCAGGAACGCTTCAAATGCCGGATCGTTTGCGGTATTCTCCGGATTCTTGTCACGCGGTGTCCATTCTTTGATCGCTGTCAGATAGGTCTCCCCTTCCGCAGGATCCTCAGTATTCTTTGCCTTGCCCTGACAGCCGGTCAGAAGCAAAACGGCCAAAAGGAGTATTAACAGTTTTTTCATTTTCTCACCTCATTTTAATATTGTACAATAAGAGCAGGAAAAGAGGAACAATAATGCTGGTTAGTAATATGACCCTGAGACAGATGATCGACTTCAAACCGGGTGACGAAGACATGGCTTTACTGCCTCTTGATGTCACCGTTTATATAAAAGCAACCATCATTTCCAAGGAAAGAGAAGACAATGTCGGATTCATCCGCCATCTTTTTACGCACGATCTGGTCGGCGAAGTCTTCAAGGATCCGGGAAAGACGGTTTTTTATGATTTCGACGCCAGGGAAGTCAAGAATTCCCATAAATTCATCACCATCTTCGAGCTCTACAGCAAGGAGCAGCTGCAGCTGACAGCGGAAGACGCGCTGGAGATCCTGCAGGGCTATCACGGAGATGCGGACGTGATCTTCGATCTGTTCTCCTTTGACAACCGGATGATCCGCCTCAGCATTCTGGATGGCATCCTGAATTCCGAAGAGATCAAAGAGGCATGAGCAGAAAAAGACGTCCTGTCTCCAGAACCCGCCGAACCAGACAAAAGCGAAGTGATGCGATAAAGATCGCCGGTATCCTGCTTGCCATTCTGATCCTTTTCGGGATCGTTCGCTGTGCGCTCGGAGGGATCCGGCATAATTACGATTTCGATCCGGTAGAACCGATGGAAGAGCTGGAGACCCATACTTACGACTTCGAGAAACTCGGCGAAGAAAACGGACATTTGACGTATCCGGGAGCCGCCTACGGCATCGACATCTCTTCCCATCAGGGAGAAGTCGACTGGCAGAAGGTCAAGGACAGCGGCGTGGAATTCGTTTTCCTGCGGGTCGGCTACCGCGGCTATGAACAGGGTCTGCTGAATCCCGACAGCGCCTTCGAGGAATACTATAACGGAGCACGCAGCGTCGGACTTCCGGTCGGCGTATACTTCTTCTCGCAGGCGATCGATGAGAAAGAAGCCATGGACGAAGCGTTCTACGTGCTTGAACACATCCGAAACAAAGAGATCACCCTGCCTGTCGTTTACGATCTGGAGGAGATCGATTACGATACCAGCCGGATCGAAGAGATCTCGGCGGAACAGCGCACCAACAACGCGCTTGCCTTCTGTCAGAAGATCGAAGAGAACGGTTACCGGGCAATGATCTACACCAATCTGAGCTGGTCACAGGATTATTTCGATCTTTACAGGATCATGAACTATCCGCTGTGGTTCGCCCACTACAGCAGCCTGCCCGGTCTTGAGTACGACTTCGAGATCTGGCAGTACAGCGACAAAGCCGAGATCGACGGCATCGAATGGCCGGTCGATGTCAATCTATACTTTAACTTTCCATACTGACGAGGAGGACTTGAAACTATGTCTTACATCATGGCTCTGGATGCCGGCACCACCAGCAACCGCTGCATCATCTTCAATGAAAAAGGCGAGATCTGTTCAGTAGCGCAGAAGGAATTCCGCCAGATCTATCCGAAACCGGGGTATGTCGAACACGACGCCAATGAGATCTGGTCGACCCAGCTCGGTGTCGCGATCGAAGCGGCTTCCAAGATCGGCATCAGCGGCGAAGACATCGCGGCTATCGGTATCACCAACCAGCGTGAGACCACGATCGTCTGGGACAAGAACACAGGCGAACCAATCGCCAACGCGATCGTCTGGCAGTGCCGCCGCACATCCGCATACTGTGACAAACTGAAGAATGAAGGCTACGTGGATATGATCCGCGAAAAGACCGGCCTCGTCCTGGATGCCTATTTCTCCGCGACCAAGATCAAATGGCTGCTCGACAACGTTGACGGCGCGAGAGAGAAAGCCGAGAGAGGCGACCTGCTTTTCGGTACGGTCGACACCTGGCTGATCTATAAACTGACAAGAGGCAAGGTCCATGTAACGGATTATTCCAACGCCAGCCGTACGATGATCTTCAATATCCATACGCTGGACTGGGATCAGGAACTTCTCGATCTCTTCAATATCCCGCGAAGCATGCTACCGGAAGTCAAACCTTCCAGCTGCGTATACGGATACAGTGACGTGATCTATTTCGGATCTCCGGTCGCGATCGGCGGCGCAGCCGGCGACCAGCAGGCCGCTCTGTTCGGGCAGACCTGTTTCCGCAAGGGCGATGCCAAGAATACCTACGGCACCGGCGGCTTCCTGCTGATGAATACGGGTGAGAAACCGGTCTATTCAAACAACGGTCTGGTAACGACGATCGCCTGGGGGATCAACGATAAAGTCTACTACGCTCTTGAAGGTTCGATCTTCGTTGCGGGAGCGGCGATCCAGTGGCTCAGAGACGAGATGAAGCTGATCGACTCCGCTGCCGACAGTGAATACATGGCAAACAAAGTCAAAGATACCAACGGCTGCTATGTTGTGCCTGCCTTTACCGGTCTGGGCGCTCCGTACTGGGATCAGTATGCGCGCGGCACGATCGTCGGTATCACCCGCGGCGTCAACAAATACCACATCATCCGGGCAACGCTCGAATCGATCGCCTATCAGGTCTATGACGTCTTCGAAGCGATGAAGAACGACTCCGGCATCAGCCTGAGTTCCCTGAAAGTCGACGGCGGCGCTTCCGTCAACAAACTTCTGCTGCAGACGCAGGCAGACCTGCTTGAAACAGAAGTCATCCGTCCGAAACTCGTTGAAACAACGGCGATGGGCGCAGCTTATCTTGCCGGTCTTGCAGTCGGCGTCTTCAAAGACCTTGATGAAGTCCGGCAGATCTGGAAGATCGACAGCGCCTTCGTTCCGAAGATCAAGGAAAAGGAACGCAGCGAGCGTATCCGCAAATGGCATAAAGCTGTGGAATATGCCAAGAACTGGGCTGAAGACTAAAAGTCCATTGATAAACACCACATATTCAGAACAGGGAGAACGCAGGTTCTCCCTGTTTTATGAACAGCGAAGACTGCCTGGCCATTGAAAAAAGAACAGCAGCACTGTTCTTTTTTTTCTTTGACATGGATGACGGATCTATCTCAGCGGATATGGATATCGCCGGAGAACGATTTTGCAAAGATCTCGCCGCTTCCGATGCCGACCAGGAAATGATGGTCGTCGTACCTGACTGCTTCGGCAACGCGCGGGAAACGAATATCGCCGGTGGAAGTTTTTGCGTCGACGCGGCAGTTGTCAAGCTCGGTCTCAAGATCGATATCGCCAGTCTTCGCGCTGATCTCAGCGTTGTTTACGAGATCGATAAAGCGGATCTTCTGGTCTCCTGACAAAGTGGAAGACTGAAAACGGTTGCAGATACAAGATATATCGATATCGCCGGATGTCGACTTCAGAAAAACGTTTTCTCCCTGCAGGGAATCGATCTCGATGTCGCCGGAAACAGTCTCGATCGAAGTACTGCCGCTGCATCCATCCAAATCATAATCGCCGCTGACCGTCTTTATATGGAGATCTCTGTAGGAGACCCGTTTCAGTTCCATATCGCCGGATACACTGTCGATGCGTATGCTGCCGCAACTGATATCTGTAAGCTTATGATCTCCACTCAGCGTCTTCGCCTCCAGCTTTTCAAGTGTTATGTTTTCAGCACGGAGATCGCCGGATTTGGAGTGAAATTCAACTGTGACGCCTTCAGGAATTCTCAGATCCAGCGTACTGCTCGATCTGACAAGTCCTCCGGAGGGAGAACTCTCATGGAACACGACATTGTCGAGTTCATTGGCGATCTTCAGTTCATTGATGCTTTTGGCAAAGACCGTAAGCCCCGGAGAATACTCATAATGCACATCGCTGTCTTTTGATGCCGAGAGATTCAGGTCCATTGCATTTCCCCAGACCTCGATCCTGCGGACCGGTCCGCCAACATATCCGCTCTGTGGACGGGTCGCTTCGTTGACTGCTGTTTCTGTGACGTCGGCGATCCGTTCCGAGAAATCTTTCAGTCTTGTCTCCAGATCGAGACTCCGCACACCCTCTTCGATCGTATCTCCGAGAGTGTTCAGGAAAGAACCGAACGCGTTGCCGAGATCTTCAAAATCGTTGCGAATGTCGGCGCGGTGTTTCGGCAGACCCAGGTTCTCGATCATCTCATCGACGGTACCGAGCTCCTCAATGATCTCTTCTTCGCTCTGTCCGTTTTTACGGCCTTCTTCGAAGTGTTCTTCGAACGCTTCCCTGAGTTCCGTATACTCTTCCGGATAATCCCGCAGTTTTCTTCTTAATTCATCAAAATATTCCTGTTTTGTCATGCTAATAATTTCCCTGCCTTTTCCAAGAATTCAAGCCATTCGGCTTTTTGTTTCTGCAGATAGTCCCTGCCTTTCTCTGTCAGATGATAATACTTTCTGGCCGGACCGCTGTCCGATTCCTGCAGATAAGTCGTCACATATCCGTCATCTTTGATCCTCTTCAGGATCAGATAGAGAGTTCCGGCGGTGACTTCCAGTTCTTTTGAGATCAGTTCGGTCAGTTCGTATCCGTAGCGATCTTCTCTTACGAGCTGATTCAGGACGCAGAGGTCCAGAACACCTTTTTTAAACTGTGTATTCATACTTCCTCCCGGCTATAATTTATCACATACTATTATGTATTGCAATATAGTAAATACAATTCTTGCACGTTTTTCCATTTTTCGTTTCAAAATTCACAAACATTTGCTTTTCCGCTATAATGAAAAACAGAAAATCAAATCAGTTTATCAAGGAAAACTCAAATGAACACATCTCAGATCCATCTCGACTATCCGGAAAAGACGATGTTCCAAATGGTCGAACGTAATTCCAAAGACTACCCGAATGCACCTGCATATGAACTCTACGGAAACAAAACGACATATGCGGAATTTGTAAAAAAGATCGAAGCCGCAGGCAGAGCCCTGCTAAATATCGGAATTCAGAGAGGTGACGCAGTTACGATCTGCATGCCGAACATCCCGCAGTCCCTGGACTGCTTTTATGCGTTGAACCGTATTGGCGCCGTAGCCAATATGATCCATCCGCAGTCTGCGCTTGAAGAAGTCATTTTCTATCTGAATTTCTCCAAAAGCAAGGCGATCCTCGTACCGGACATGTTCTATGAGAAGATCACCGAAGCACTGAAGAGAGTCGATCACGAAGTCAAGGTGATCGTCGCCAGGATTCAGGATGAGCTCCCGCTGCACCTGAAACTGATCTATACCGTAAAAGCCGGAAAACAGTACATGAAATATCCTTTGAAGGGTCAGGGCGTCCTGTGGACGGATTTCGTCAAGACCGGGCAGAATCAGACATTGCCGGAGATCACCTACAAAAAAGACCGCACCGCCGTCATTCTTTACAGCGGCGGCACGACCGGTGTCCCGAAAGGCATCTGTCTGACGGATATGAATTTCAACGCGCTCGCGCTTCAGGCAAAAGCCGCGATCGAGGAAGAACTCGGTGTCGGACTGAAAATGCTGAGCTGTATGCCGATGTTCCACGGCTTCGGACTGGGCATCAACATCCATACCGTGCTGGTCCATGGCGCCTGCTGCATCCTGATGCCGACGTTCAATCCGAAGACCTATGCGGATATGATCAAAAAGAAAAAGCCGAACTTCATCGCCGGCGTTCCGACGATCTTTGAAGCTCTGCTGCATATGCCCCAGCTGAACGGAGTCGACCTCGGTTTCATGAAAGGTATGTTCTGCGGCGGTGATTCGCTGTCTGTCGAGCTCAAGAAAAAGATCGATACGTTCCTGAAAGAACATAACGCCACGATCCAGGTCCGTGAAGGCTACGGCCTTACGGAATGTGTCACCGCAAGTTGTCTGACGCCGAAAGACACCTATAAGCCCGGCAGTATCGGCATCCCTTTCCCGGATACCTATTACTGCATCGTGCAGCCGGGCACCGATGAGGAACTGCCTTACGGCGAAGAAGGCGAGATCATCCTGCGCGGCCCGTCCGTTATGACGCGTTACCTTGACAACGAGGAAGAGGCCGCCAATACGCTCAGAAAACTGCCGGACGGCAATACCTGGCTCTATACCGGCGATCTGGGCAAGATCGACAAAGACGGATATGTCTACTTCCGGCAGCGTATCAAACGCATGATCATCTCAAACGGATACAACATCTATCCCGGCCAGGTCGAAAACGCGATCGACAGCTGCGACGAAGTATCCTACAGCTGTGTCATCGGTGTCAAAGATCCGCGCCGAATGAAGCGCGTCAGAGCCTACATCGTTCTTAAGGACGGTTACGAACCTTCCAAAGAGACCGAAGCCAAGATCATGGAAAAAGTAAAACGCAGCGTTGCCGGCTATGCCCTTCCGAAAGAGATCATCTTCCGGAAAGAGCTGCCTAAGACGCTCGTCGGAAAAGTCGCCTACCGCAAACTGGAAGAAGAAGCGGAAGCTGAAGAACAGAAAGCCTGACCACGTAAGGAGATTTGAAAATGGGAAAAGCTGGTAAGCACAGAGTAAAAGCACCGGGACTGCAGACCGTCATGGGTTATCTGCTTCCGAAAAGAACGGACTGTGAGGTCTATCTGAACGATCAGATCGATGCGACCGAACTGATCAAATATCTCGACAGAAAAAACGCAGAACATCCGGACTACAGGACGACCATATTCCATTGTGCGATCGCCGCAATGGCAAGAATGGTCAAAGAACGCCCCCTTCTCAACCGCTACTTCCAGGGCTACGTCCTCTATGAACGCGATGAGATCAGCCTGAGTTTCGTCGTAAAGCGCCGCTTTGCAGATAACGCGGAAGAATCCCTGATGGTCCTCGTGCCGAAAGACGAAGATACACTGGACACGATCTCCAGAAAGATCGTCGGCGATGTCAAGGAAACAAGAAAGAGCGAGCATTCGACCGGCGGTATCGACGAACTGCTGGATAAATTTGCCGCCCTGCCGCGGATCATACTGGTCATCGTAATCCGGATCATCCGCTGGCTGGACTTCTGGGGCATCAACCCGAAAGTGCTGACGGAAGGCGACCCGAACTACACGACGATCCTCACCAGCAACCTCGGTTCGATCAAGTGTCCTGCCGTCTACCATCATCTGAATAACTACGGTACCAACAGCATCATGATCACGATCGGTACTTTGCATAAGGAAGAAATGATCATGGAGGACGGTCATAAGGAAGTGCGCGATGTCATCGATATCGGCGCGACTCTGGATGAGCGTATCGCGGACGGTTTCTATTTCGCAAAGAGTCTGCGCCTGATGAAGCATATCTTCGCGAATCCGGAAGTACTTGAAAAACCGATCGGCGAGAACAGCGGCTTCGAGTATTAATCAAAAAACCACAGAATCAGTCACGATTGAAAATCTGTGGTTTTCATTTTTGCGTAAATTGGTCTCTTGCCCTAGAATCAGTCACTCATGAAGCATAACAGCCAAATAACCGAATCCATCAGGAACACAGCGGAAACTGTTTCGCAAGAGTATTGGAACGATGAATAGTCATTAATCCCCAAGAATCGATTAAATGGGCTATGAGGCGTGCAGCGAAAAATATCACTTAACGATCGCAGCACTGCGGTAATAGCTGAATTTGACCTTTGGTTCTCCGGTCGCCATTGTATTGGCGGATTCTCTGACTCTGTATTCGATACTCAGAATATAGTGACCGTCCGGTAAGCTGACAACGGCAAAGGACATACGGTCAACATCGTTTCCGTTAACGAAATACACAAGACCCTGTTCATGCTTCGCTTCTCCTTCAGAGAATGCGTCGCCTCCCCTGATCCCGGTGGAATAGTCATAGATCCCGGGGATCGGAGTATATTCAGAAGATTCATTCAACAGCTGATAGAAGAGACTGTCTTTAAAAAGGATAGTCTCATCGCTGATATACCCATTCTCTGTAAGATGCATCGAGCTGTCTCCAGGCAAGACAGCTGCCACTTCCTTCAGATCATAATACATCTGCTGTTCATTGAGCTCTTCGCAATATACCCATTCTCCGGCCATGCCTTCTACAGAGTCTGCTTTCACTACTTTACAGGCAGAGCGCAATGTCGGGACATCGTAGTCTCTGAAAAAGGGAATATCGAGATAGGAATAGTCACCTGTATATTCTTTCTCCATTCCGTTCCAGAGATATTCAACTTCTGAACCGGGGTCATTCTTTTCTTCTGTACTGACATCTGCCGGTTTGACAGGTTCTTTTGTGGTTTCCGGAGAAGAAGAAGCATCCGGCACATCGTTTTCTTTCGGTACATTGGGATTACAGGCGGATAAAGAGAGAGCAAGAATCAGTAATACAGCTAATAGTAAATGTTTTTTCA